>CAYGBK010000031.1:0-62934 GCA_964348095.1 uncultured Thermodesulfobacteriota bacterium
GACAACGTATCGATGTCGGTGGAGTTGATCACCCCCATTGCAATGGAAAAGGAGCTTCGCTTTGCCATCCGAGAAGGCGGCAAAACCGTCGGAGCCGGCGTCATCAGCGATGTGATGGAGTAAACATATAGTCCTCGGCGGGAGGCACTGGGAGTTGCCTTGCTAAGGTCAGACCCTTCGGAGTTGAAATGAGAAACATAGTGAGTCTGGCGTGTACGGAATGTAGGAGACGAAATTATACGACAACGAAGAACAAGCGAACGACCCCGGATCGTCTGGAGTTCAAAAAGTATTGTCGGTTCTGTCGGAAGCACACGCTTCACAAGGAAACGAAATGATCGGTCAGAAGGCCGGTGGTCGATAGTCACGGGCACCTTACGTGAGGGCCCAAATCACTCCCAAGATCCCAGGTTCCTCTGATTCCGGAAGAATTGTTAAAAAACCTCTGTCCACCGCTCCATTAATGGCGCATGAAAAACCAAAACATACAGGCCAGTAGCTCTAACGGATAGAGCGCCGGACTCCAAATCCGGATGTTGGGGGTTCGAATCCCTCCTGGCCTGCCACTCTGTTTCATAGAGATGACAAGATGAGTCGATTCGATGTAGTCATACAGTTTCTGAGAGAGGTCAAAATCGAGTTGAAAAAGGTCACCTGGCCCTCCAGAAAGGATACCATATACGCCACTATCATCGTTTTGATCTCGATCTTTATTTTCGGTTTTTTCTTGGGGATCGTCGATGTCGGATTATCTCGTCTGATTCGATTGGTCTTATAACCCTTCTCTAGCAATCTATTCTTGAATCCTTATAGAGAGCATCATGGCAAAGAAGTGGTATGTGATCCATACGTATTCAGGGTACGAAAACAAAGCAAAAGTGAGCCTTGAGGAACGCATCAAGAACCTTGGAAAATTGGATTTCTTTGACGAGATCCTGGTCCCGACGGAGACGGTCGTCGAACTCATAAAGGGCAAGCGGAGAACTTCCCAGAGGAAGATTTTTCCGGGATACATCCTCGCGAAGATGGAGTTGAACGACGAGACCTGGCACATCGTGAAGGGTACACCAAAAGTCACTGGCTTTGCCGGGCACAGCACGCAACCAACGCCAATTTCTGAGCACGAGGTTGAAGGAGTCATTGCCCAAATCAAGGAAGGCGTCTCGAAGCCGAAACCAAAAGTTTCATTTTCTGCAGGCGACACTGTCCGGGTGATCGACGGCCCATTCGTGAACTTCGTTGGAACGGTGGAAGAAGTCAGACCAGAAAAGAGAAAAGTGAAGGTTCTGGTCTCTATATTTGGGCGGGCCACTCCTGTCGAACTCGATTTCGTTCAAATTGAGAAAGGATAGTTTTTTGGCTCCCCTCTCCTGGGGTAAGCCTTAGGAGATCTCTGAACAGGGTCGCCTGGAAAACGAATCAAGATACTCTCAGTGACTATGAGGAGCAACCAGGTCGTGTTCGCGGTTCGTCGCCCACATAACAGACTCTGCCCACTGTGGAGAAGATACTTTCACGGAGAGCGTCACGGGTTCGTCACCGAACGTTTAGGCATACGATGCGATTGACCGCCGACAACAGGCAACTGCCTTAAATGGAGAGCTCTTCCGAGGGGGGGAGCAGTCCGGACACTTAGCAGGAGATTGGTTATGGCGAAGAAAGTCTTGGGTATGATCAAATTACAAATCCCGGCAGGACAAGCAAATCCGTCCCCCCCTGTTGGACCTGCCTTGGGGCAGCATGGCGTCAACATCATGGAGTTTTGTAAAGCTTTTAACGCAAAAACACAAGGGCAAGAGGGAACAATTATTCCTGCGGTGATTACAGTCTACGCTGACCGATCATTCACCTTCATTACCAAAACCCCCCCTGCTTCTATCCTTCTCAAAAAGGCAGCCCAAATCGCTAAAGGATCAAGCGAGCCCAATCGAGAGAAAGTGGGGAAGGTAACCAAGAGCCAGGTTGAAGAAATCGCAAAGATCAAGCTGCCAGACCTAAATGCAATCGATTTGGAGGGGGCGATTCGGACTGTTGAGGGAACAGCCAGGAGTATGGGGATTGAGATTGAGTGAAAAGCCATGGGAAAAAGAGGAAAGAACTATATTGAAGCGAGGAATAAGGTAGATCGGACGAAGAAGTACGAATTGGAGGAGGCACTTCGGCTGCTGACAGAGACGAGCCATACCCGATTCGATGAAACCGTCGATATTGCCATACGGCTCGGAGTTGATCCAAAAAAAGCAGATCAGATGGTTCGAGGCTCGGTGGTCTTGCCTCATGGAACAGGAAAGACCAGTCGTGTCCTCGTATTTGCCAAAGGGGAGAAAGCGAAAGAAGCCGAAGAGGCTGGAGCCGACTATGTGGGAGCTGAAGATCTAACCGAAAAAATCGAAGGCGGATGGTTCGATTTTGACAAGGCCGTTGCTACACCCGATATGATGGGGCAAGTGGGAAAGCTGGGAAAGATTCTCGGGCCCAGAGGACTCATGCCCAATCCGAAAGTCGGAACGGTCACCTTCGATGTCGCGAGAGCTGTCAAGGAAATCAAGGGGGGAAAGGTGGAGTTCCGGGTAGAAAAGGCTGGCATCGTCCACGCACCGCTTGGGAAGGTCTCGTTTGGAGTCGAAAAACTCACCGAAAACGCCCGATCGCTTTTAGAGGTCGTCATGCGGGCGAAACCTCCGACGAGTAAGGGGATATATCTGAGGGGAATTGCCTTATCAGCCACCATGGGTCCGGGGATCAAGGTCGACCCGGTTGAGGTGCGCAATCTGGTGAAATGAACTCGTGATGGGGAGGTGCCATCTTTGCTTAGGAAAGATAAAGAGCGAATTGTCTCAGAGCTACAAGGATCAATCGAAGGGACAAAGACAGCCATCCTGACGGACTATCGAGGGCTAAATGTGGCGGAGATAAATCTTCTCCGTAATCAGCTTCGAGATGCCTCTATCACGTACCGTGTCGTAAAGAACGCATTGATTAAATTGGCGTTCAAGGAAACCAACTTGGAACCTTTGATCGAATTGATCAATGGGCCGACAGGGCTGGCCATCTCATATGATGATCCCGTGTCCCCTGCAAAGATTCTAGAGGAATTCAGTAAGAATAAACCAAACTTAGAGATCAAAGGCGGTTTGGTTGAGGGAAGGCTCATCGACAGGGAGGGCGTTAAGCAACTTGCTGGGATTCCGAGTCGCGAAGTGCTGATGGGGCGTTTGATGTCGGTCCTCGGCGCCGGACCAGCTCAATTGGTCACTGTCTTATCTGCAAACTTACAGAGACTCCTACAGGTGCTTCACGCGATTGGTAGACAACAAGGATAGGAACCCCGTGCGGTTTTGCAGGATAAGGAGACCTCGGACTACCTCTTTGAAAATCATAATCTCACATAATCTGGGAAGGAGAAGGGCATGGCACAACTGAAAAAAGAAGATGTAAAGAGCTTCATAAAAAACATGACCGTCATTGAACTCGCTGAGTTTGTCAAGGAACTTGAAGAGGAGTTCGGGGTCAGTGCAATGGCACCCGTAGCTATGGGCCCCGCCGCAGCACCTGGAGGGGCTGAGGCAGCACCTCAAGAAGAGAAAAGTGAGTTTGAGGTCGTTCTGACGTCTTACGGGGATAAGAAGATTCAGGTGATTAAGGTGGTCAGAGAGCTGACAGGCCTCGGTCTGAAGGAGGCCAAAGATCTCGTGGAGGGAGTCCCAAAGACAGTCAAAGAAGGTATCCCTAAGGAAGAAATCGATGCAGTAAAGAAAAAGCTGGAAGAGGCCGGGGGGACAGTAGAAGTCAAATGATTCCTATCAGATCCCATTTGGCAAATAGAAAAAAAACCTTTTCCAAGTAAGATGAAAGGGGTTGATTTTTAATTATGTGGACAGGTAACAGTCAAAGGCTTCGAAAAGATTTTTCAAAGATCAAAGAAGTCGCAAGTATCTCCAACTTAATCGACATTCAGATCAAGTCTTACAATAGATTTTTGCAACAAGATCGACCGCCCGACGAAAGGGAAGATGTAGGGCTCCAAGGTGTCTTTAAAAATGTGTTCCCGATCACAGATTTCTACGATACCGCTTCCCTTGAGTTTGTCAGTTACCGTTTGGGAGAGCCGAAGTACGATGTTGATGAATGCGTTCTCAAAGGAGCCACCTTTGCGGCACCCATCAAAGTAACCCTCCGCCTTGTCCTTTACGACATCGACGATGAGACAGGAAGACGAGATATCAAGGCGATGAAGGAGCAGGAGGTGTACTTCGGTGAAATTCCTCTCATGACCGCCAACGGCACCTTCATCATCAACGGCACAGAGAGGGTTATCGTCAGCCAACTCCATCGTTCTCCCGGGGTGTTCTTCGATCACGATCATGGAAAGAGTGGGGGAAAGTTACTCTACTTCGCTCGGATAATTCCCTACCGAGGGTCGTGGATCGATTTCGAATTTGATAGCAAAGACATTCTCCACGTCCGAATCGACCGGAGAAGGAAGCTGCCTGTGACGGTACTTCTGAAGGCACTGGGTTACTCGACGCAAGAGTTGCTCGATTATTTCTACCAACGAGAAAAAGTCCGCATCAAAGACGGCAGGTTTGTCAAAGAGGTCCCTTTTGACCTTCTGGAAGGGCAAAGGTCTCACGCAGACATTGTTGATCCCAAAACCAAGCAGGTGATTGTAAAGAAACTACGAAAAATCAACAAGGCGATGATCAAACGGCTTGAAGCCGCAGGCATCAACACGCTGGTCGTGACTGAGTCGGATCTCTTGGACACCTATCTTGCCGAGGAACTCGTTGACCGAGAGACGGGTGAGGTTATTGCAGAGTGTAACGAAATGATCACGGAGGACCATCTCCGCGAGGTTAAGAACCGCAAGATCCCGGAATTCGACATACTTTTCATAGATAACATCACGGTGAGCTCCTCTCTGAGGGACACCCTGGCCATGGATAAGCTCTCGCTGACCCAGGAGGAAAAGGAAAGGCTGGCACAAACTGAACCGAGCAAACTCCCCCAGCAGAAGGAGACCGAGAAGGCCATTGTTGAAATCTATCGACGTCTGCGCCCTGGGGATCCTCCAACACTGGAGACGGCAACCAATCTATTCTATAACCTGTTTTTCAACCCGGAACGGTATGATCTCTCCCCTGTCGGACGGATGAAGCTCAGCTATAAGCTAAGGTTTAAAGACGTACCAGAGGATGAAACAGTTCTAAGACGCGAGGATATAGTGGAAGTCGTCCGTTACCTCATAAATCTAAAAGACGGCCGAGGCACGGTAGACGATATAGACCATCTGGGAAATCGAAGAGTACGGACTGTAGGTGAACTCTTGGAGAATCAGTATCATATTGGCCTTGTCCGAATAGAAAGGGCTATCCGTGAACGCATGAGCCTCCAGGAGATTGAAACGCTTATGCCTCACGATCTCATTAACTCAAAACCCTTGTCAGCCGTCATCAAGGAATTCTTCGGAAGCAGCCAGCTGTCCCAGTTCATGGATCAGACCAACCCCTTGTCCGAGATTACCCATAAGAGGAGGTTGAGCGCCCTAGGGCCTGGGGGGCTCACGAGGGAACGAGCCGGATTTGAGGTCCGCGATGTCCATCCGACACATTATGGCAGAATCTGCCCTATCGAGACACCAGAGGGACCGAATATTGGGCTAATTACCTCCCTCAGCACCCATGCTAGGATAAACGATTACGGTTTTATCGAAACTCCTTACCGAGAAGTCGTCAACGGCCGGGTCACCGACCGGATCAGGTATCTCTTCGCCCTGGATGAAGAGGATGCCATCATCGCTCAGGCGAACGCCCCCTTGGACGCGAGGGGACGCTTTGTGAATAACCTTGTCTCCGCGAGACAGGGAGGAGAATTTGTCATGGTGACGCCTGAGGAGGTTCAATACATGGACGTCTCTCCGAAACAGCTCGTCAGCGTGGCGACCTCTCTGATCCCTTTTCTGGAGCACGACGACGCCAATAGAGCGCTCATGGGATCTAACATGCAGCGTCAGGCAGTGCCCCTTCTAATAACCGACGCCCCTCTGGTGGGGACGGGAATGGAAAAGATCGTGGCCAAGGATTCAGGGGTGACCGTGGTGGCCAAAAGGGATGGAATCGTTGAAGAGGTGGACGCTTCAAGGATCGTTGTCCGCTGTGATCAGGTCCAGGATGACACTGATCCAGGCGTAGACAATTACAACCTGGTGAAATATCAACGGTCAAACCAAAACACGTGCATTAATCAAAAACCGATCGTCACCAAGGGAGACCGTGTCGAGACTGGACAGATTATCGCCGACGGTCCGGCCACTCACATGGGTGAGCTGGCTCTTGGCCGCAACGTCCTTGTCGCTTTTATGCCCTGGGGGGGTTACAATTTCGAAGACTCGATTCTCATTAGCGAAAAGATCCTGAAAGCCGACGCATACACGTCGATCCACATCGAGGAACTCGAGTGTACGGCCAGGGACACTAAACTCGGTAAAGAGGAGATTACCCGAGATATCCCTAACGTCGGCGAGGAAGCGCTAAAGGACCTGGACGAAAGCGGGATCATTCGGATAGGTGCCGAGGTAGCCCCCGGTGATATTCTAGTTGGTAAGGTTACACCCAAGGGAGAGACACAGCTTTCTCCAGAGGAAAAGCTTCTCAGGGCGATTTTTGGTGAAAAGGCCGGTGACGTAAGGGATACTTCCCTCCGAGCCCCTCATGGTATCGAAGGCATCGTGATCGACGCGAAGGTGTTCTCCCGCAAGGGGGTTGAAAAGGATGAGAGAAGCAAGGCCATAGAGGATCAGGAAAAAGCCCGGTTGTTGAAGAATCAATCTGATGAAATCCGGATTATCAATGAGAGCGCCAGAAGAAAGATGGAACGGCTCCTTGTTGGCAAGAAACTGGCAGATCGGCTGGTTGACCATAAATCCAAGGCCGTCCTTTTAGAGGCTGGCAAGAAGATCAACCTGGAGGCTCTTAACGCTGTCCCCACGACGAGGTTGATCGAAGTACCGGTCAGCAACGAGATGGTTGAGCTGAGGCTCAGAGACATTCTGGAAGGCGCCGAAGCTCAGATGGATCGTGTGAGGGAGAAATTTGAAGAAAAGATCGCCAAGCTTAGGCTGGGGGATGAACTCCCACCTGGCGTCATAAAGACTGTCAAGGTTTACGTGGCAATTAAGCGCCGGCTCTCCGTAGGCGACAAGATGTCGGGGAGACATGGTAACAAAGGGATCATCTCACGGATTCTTCCAGAAGAAGACATGCCTTACACAGAAGACGGCACTCCGGTTGAGGTTGTTCTGAATCCTCTCGGCGTTCCATCCCGGATGAATGTGGGACAGATCCTGGAAACCCACCTCGGATGGGCAGCCAGGGGGCTCGGAGCGCAGATCCAGAAATTCCTGGAGAAGGATTATAGTCCTAATTCATTGAGAAAACAAATAAAATCCATTTACAAATCTAAGGAGGTCGACAAATATATTAGCCAATGCAGTGATGAGCAGATCGTGGATCTTGCGAAGAAAATAAATCAGGGCGTCTATATGGCTGTTCCAGTCTTTGATGGCGCTTCGGAAGAGGAAATCAAACAAACCCTTGAAAAAGCCAATCTCCCAATCACGGGGCAGACAACCCTTTACGATGGCAGAACCGGGGAATCTTTCGACCAGAAGGTGACAATTGGATACATGTATCTCTTGAAACTCCATCATCTTGTAGACGAAAAGATTCATGCCAGATCGATTGGCCCCTATTCCCTGGTGACTCAGCAGCCCCTCGGCGGAAAGGCGCAGTTTGGTGGGCAGCGATTGGGAGAGATGGAGGTCTGGGCTCTCGAGGCTTATGGAGCAGCTCATTCTCTTCAGGAATTTCTCACTGTTAAATCCGACGATGTCGGAGGAAGAACCAGAGCTTACGAGGCAATCGTTCGCGGTGAACATATCCTTGAACCAGGGTTGCCAGAATCATTCAACGTCCTGGTCAAGGAACTTCAAAGTCTCGGCCTCGATGTGGAACTCCTCGAAGACAAAAGTGCGAAGGATCAACAATGAACCGATCCATAACAGCCAGTTTCCGCGACATCCTCGGGGGAACACGGTAACGATGAAAATAACCTGTACGCGGCCACTGCGAGTCGCTTGAGTGGATAAACACCAACATCTCCAAGACTTTGTGAGAGGGAGGATGCCTTGGAAGACTATCTCAACTTTCTCGAAAAGCCAAAAAGCCCTTTAAGCTTCAATGCAATAAGAATCTCCATCGCCTCTCCTGAGAAAATCGAGTCGTGGTCTCACGGGGAGGTCAAGAAACCGGAGACGATCAACTACCGGACATTCAAACCCGAGAAGGACGGGCTTTTTTGTGCCAAAATCTTCGGCCCCGTAAAAGACTATGAGTGTAACTGTGGGAAGTACAAGCGCATGAAACACCGAGGCATTGTCTGTGAAAAATGCGGTGTCGAGGTTATTCAGTCCAAAGTCCGCCGTGAACGGATGGGCCATATCCGGCTGGCAACCCCAGTGGCTCATATCTGGTTTCTGAAAAGCATTCCGAGCAAAATCGGGGTTCTCCTCGACATAACCCTCAGGGACTTGGAGCGGGTTCTATACTTTGAAGCTTATGTTGTCCTTGATCCGGGGAGCTCCCCCCTCAAGAAAGGTGAGCTCCTCGCAGAGGAGAAATGCCGGGAAGCCACCAAGAAGTTCCCAGATCTTGTCGTTGGACAGGGTGCAGAGGCAGTGAGAGAACTCTTGGCCTCAACTGAGGTGGAGGAGCTTTCGGGACAGCTCCGTCTAGAGATGCGAGAAACGACGTCTGACGCCAAGAAGAAAAAACTCGCGAAGCGACTCAGAATCATTGAGGCTTTTAGAGATTCTGGGAGCAAACCAGAATGGATGATCATGGAGGTCATCCCCGTGATTCCACCAGACCTGAGACCACTGGTTCCCCTGGATGGAGGACGGTTTGCCACGTCAGACCTCAATGATCTTTACCGAAGAGTGATTAATCGTAATAACCGCCTCAAGAGGCTCCTGGAACTGAATGCACCGGACATCATTATTCGAAACGAAAAGAGAATGCTTCAGGAGGCTGTCGACGCCTTGTTTGACAACGGAAAGCGGGGGCGCACGATTCTTGGCGCCAACAAAAAACCCCTAAAGTCTCTCAGTGATATGCTCCGGGGAAAACAGGGACGGTTTCGCCAGAACCTGCTCGGCAAGCGCGTCGACTACTCGGGACGTTCGGTTATCGTTGTGGGGCCAGAACTGAAACTCCATCAATGTGGCCTTCCCAAGAAAATGGCCTTGGAGCTTTTTAAACCATTTATCTACAACAAATTAGAAACGAAAGGTCTGGTATCGACCATCAAGAGTGCAAAAAAGATGGTGGAAAAGGAAAAGCCCGAGGTTTGGGACGTCCTGGATGAGGTCATCCGGGAACATCCGGTTCTCCTTAACCGGGCTCCCACTTTGCACCGGCTTGGAATACAGGCATTTGAACCTGTCCTGATCGAAGGGAAGGCGATCCAGCTTCATCCCCTTGTTTGCTCTGCCTTCAATGCCGATTTTGATGGGGATCAGATGGCTGTTCATATCCCAATTTCTGTGGAAGCTCAGGCCGAGGCTCGGGTTCTCATGATGTCAACCAACAACATCCTTTCTCCTGCCCATGGAAAGCCGATCATCGTACCAACACAAGATATCGTGTTGGGGATCTACTATATGACGAAGCAGCGGCCTGAATCGAGAGGGGAAGGGAAGGTGTTCTCGAACCCCGAAGAAGTTCGCATTGCTTACGACGGCGGTGTCGTTGACCTCCATGCGGGAATAAAGGTTCGCATGAACGGCGAAGTGGTTGACACGACGGTGGGCCGAATCATTCTGAGTGAAATTGTTCCAGAGGAGGTTCCATTCTCGATCATCAACAAGGTGATGAACAAGGGAGAATTGGGCAACCTCATTGACTACACCTACCGAGTGGCTGGAGAGAAAGAGACTGTCATTCTTTCCGATCGTGTTAAGAATCTGGGATACCAATACGCGACACAAGCCGGAATTTCAATGTGTATTGACAACATGTTAATCCCTCCTAACAAAGAGAGGTTTCTCGACGAAGCCAACAAGGAGGTTCAGGAAGTTAGAGAACAGTACACAGACGGTCTCATTACTGATGGTGAGCGCTACAACAAGGTGATCGACCTCTGGTCACAAGTGACGGAGAAAATCGCAGACGTAATGCTCAGAGAGTTAGGCACAGAGGAGGTAGCGACGAGAAAAGGCAAGAAGGTCCGTGTTTCGAGCATGAATCCGATTTTCATGATGGCCGATTCTGGAGCTCGAGGGAGTGCCCAGCAGATAAGGCAGCTGGCAGGGATGAGGGGTCTCATGGCAAAACCTTCAGGAGAGATCATCGAGACTCCAATTACCGCGAACTTCAGAGAGGGGTTGACCGTCTTGCAGTACTTTATCTCTACCCATGGTGCCAGGAAGGGATTGGCAGATACGGCACTGAAAACGGCCAATTCTGGTTATCTCACTCGACGCTTAGTGGATGTGGCCCAGGACGTGATTATCACCGAATATGATTGTGAAACCATGGATGGCATTAACGCATCGGCCCTGATCGAGGGCGGTGAAATCATAGAACCGTTGGCCGGCCGGATTCTTGGCCGTGTGGCACTGGAAGATACCAAAGACCCCTTCACGAACGAATTGTTGGTGAAAGGCAACGAGGAGATCGATGAGGAGGTGGCGACACGCATAGTCGATTCTGGTATCGACCGCGTTAAGATCCGCTCTGTTCTGACCTGCAAGTCGAGGCGTGGTGTTTGTGCCCTGTGCTACGGAAGAGATCTCGCCAGAGGTCGGCTGGTCAACGTGGGAGAAGCCATCGGTATCATCGCTGCCCAGTCTATTGGAGAACCGGGTACACAGCTGACCATGAGGACATTCCACATTGGTGGAACTGCTAGCCGCCGCGCCGAGCAGACCGCACTAGAGTCGAGGATGGTCGGGAAGGTTAAGTTCGAAAACTTGAAAACCGTACGAAATAGAGAGGGCGATCTCATCGTCATGAATCGAAATGGGGAGATCGCCATTCTGGATGAAGAAAACCGGGAGAGACGACGTTATTCGGTCATTTACGGGGCCAAGTTGAAAGTAAAGGACGGTCAAAAAATTAAAGACGGTCAGATGCTCGCCGAGTGGGATCCCTACTCAATTCCGATCCTGACCGAGGCTTCAGGGCGTGTGAAATTCGGGGATATTATCGAAGGCGTTACCATGCAGGAAAAGGTCGATGACTTCACGGGTCTCTCGCGCAAAGTGATAACGGAGCCAAAAGACCCCCATCTCCGCCCTCGGATTTCTATCAAGGACGACAAGGGCAGAACCCTTCACCTGCCTGATTCGAACGCAGCCGCTCGGTATCTCCTCACCGTAGGGTCCAACATCCTGGTCACTGAGGGAGATATGGTCGAGGCAGGAGACGTTCTCGTTAAGATTCCCAGGGAAACGACAAAAACGAAGGACATCACAGGAGGTCTACCTCGGGTTGCTGAGCTTTTCGAAGCCCGCAAACCTAAGGAGTTTGCCGTCATCAGTGAGATTGACGGAATGGTCTCCTTCGGCAAAGATATCAAGGGCAAACGGAAGGTTATCATTACGCCGGAGGTGGGAGAACCTCGGGAATACTCGTTTCCTCGAGACAAACACATCAGCGTTCATGAAGGAGATTTTGTAAAGGCCGGTGAACCTTTGATGGATGGGCCAGCCAACCCCCATGACATTCTTCGAGTTTTGGGAGACAAAGAATTGGCCAAATACCTGGTGGATGAGATCCAGGAAGTCTATAAACTCCAGGGGGTTAGGATCAATGACAAGCATATTGAGGTCATAGTCCGTCAGATGCTGAAACGAGTGCGGGTCAAGGAGGTAGGGGACACGAGCTTTCTGGTCGACGATCAAGTGGAAAAAACCGTCTTCGAGGAGGAGAATGCCAGAGTTCTCTCCGAGGGAGGAAAGCCGGCCATCGCAGAACCCTTGTTCTTGGGTATCACCAAAGCGTCACTGATCACCGACAGCTTCATATCTGCCGCCTCCTTTCAGGAGACCACTAAGGTTCTCACGCAGGCAGCTGTCGCCGGAAAGACTGACTACCTAAGAGGCCTCAAGGAAAACGTAATTATGGGACGTCTGATCCCTGCCGGCACTGGCCTCAATGAGTATGTGGATCTTAAGATTCACATCGAGGGATATGAGGAAGAAGAACCGCATGAGATGTATGGTGAGAGTGAAGAAGTTCAATTAGCAGAAACACGGAACCTGTAGGACCGGAAGAGGGCTGAATGCTGGGAACCCCGCCATTGCTCCACGGGATGGCGGGGTTTCTTTTACTTGGGTAAGGATTTTTTCACGACTTGTTGTATACTGAGAACCATGGTCCGTCGAGATCGGGATAAAACTCAAAAACTTGAACACATTGTGGCCGACAGCACGGCCAAGTTAATAGAATCTGAGGCCAAGTATCGTCGTCTCTTCGAAGGCTCAAAGGACGGAATCTATATCTCGACCGTGGAGGGAAAGTTCCTGGATGTGAATCAGTCCGCAGTCGAACTCTTTGGATACAAGAACAAAGAAGAACTCTTGAAAATCAACATCTCCCATGACCTCTATGTCAACCCTAAAGACCGGGAAAAGATGAAAAAAGAGATTCAGAAGGAGGGCTTTGTAAAAGAATTTGAACAGAAACTGAAAAAGAAAGATGGTAGGGAAATCTTCGTACTTATTACGTCCAGTCTCATCCGCGATTCTGAAGGCAAACCGATTGGTTATGAGGGAATCGTACGGAATATTACAGAACGAAAAAGGTTGGACGCTGAACTGAAGAAGACACAAGCATACCTTATTCAGGCCGCCAAAATGAGGGCTCTTGGGGATCTTGTGGCCGGGGTTGCCCATGAATTGAACAACCCCTTGATGGCCTCAGATGCGATCCTGCATGTCATTCATGACAGCCTCCATGAAGACTCCTCGAATAGGACCCGGGTGGAGCTCGTGCAAGAATGCAATCGGCGAATGGCAAGAATCATCAACCACTTGAGAGAGTTTTCTCGTCAGGCCAGAGCTAAACTTGAGCCTTTGGATATACATCTCCCCGTTGAGAATGCCCTCGTGCTCGTAGAGCAACAACTTCTTAATTCAAACATCACCACGACGAAAAGACTGACTCCGAATCTTCCGAAGATCCTCGGGGATTCCAATCAACTAGAACAGGTCTTCCTCAACCTGATCTCAAATGCCCGCGATGCCATGGAGACCCAAGAGCGGTGCAAGAGATTGACTATTCAAACAAATCTCCTGAAAACAAGGGACCAGCAAGAAGTTGAGGTTGTCATCAGTGATACCGGGACGGGTATTCCCAAGGAAATCTTAGAGAAAATCTATGAACCCTTCTTTACGACCAGGGACGTCAAGAAGGGGATGGGACTCGGTCTCTCCATATGCTATGGAATTATTGAGAACCATGGTGGGCGCATTGAAGTCGACAGCCGGGAAGCGCAGGGGACTGCCTTCAAGGTCTTTCTGCCTGTCCCTCGAGGAGGCAAAGATGTCGAAACGAATTCTCGTAGTGGACGATGATGAACTTGTTCTTGCGGCCTTAGTTGAACTGCTCTCGCCAAGAGGATACGACGTCACAACGGCCTCGAATGGACCTGGGGCTTTAGAGACCCTTAGAAGGGACGTATTCGATCTCTTGATCCTCGACATAGTCATGCCTCAAATGGACGGATATCAGCTCTGTCAGAAGATCCGAACCATGAAAGGGTACGCAACGATTCCCATCATTATGCTCACCGCGAAAAGCGGGGAAGAAGATCAAAAGAGAGGCCTGAAGTCAGGGGCCGACCTCTTTCTTCCGAAGCCCATCGCGCCCCAGCGACTCCTCGATCTAGTTGACGCGGCGTTTGACAAGGAGCCATCCGGCGGTAGAAATTAAGAGTCAGACATAATAAATCGGAAGCCACCAGTCATGAGCGAGAATAATCCCAGGATAGGGCTGAAAAGGTCAAGTCCCATTCATTCTGACTTCTGTCTCCTGAATTTGGACGCCTGATTTTTTATTCCAACTTCTGACTCCTGTCTTCTGACTTCTGTCTTTTGTCTTTTGAGTCTCAGTGTGAATGGACAGGCTGCCGGAGGATCACATCTTGACAGGTCCTTCGGAGTTGTTTAATATGAAATACTTAAGAACAATACAGAGTTGTGTCCAGGTGGCTCCAAGGAGGGCCTAAGAGGGAAGACGGTGAGAATCCGTCGCGGACCCGCCGCTGTGATCCCGTCCCTCGGTGACGTTGCGAGGGAAAGCGAGAAAGCCTACCACTAATAAGGTTTTGAAGCCACTGTTCCGCACCATGTGGAATGGGAAGGCGATCGAAGGAATCGGGAAAGCCAGAAGACCTGCCTGGACATGGTTCACCGTTGTCTTCGAGGGGTGAGACAGCGAAGAGTCTCATACACCGCGGATCCGGTCGCCCTTTGGGGACCGGCTTTTTTATTTAGGTATAGTTCATGGTCAACTTAATCTCACGGGGGGGGCCCATCATGTATCCCCTCCTCGTATGTTCAGTTGTGTCATTGGCCATCGTCATTGAACGAGCTATCTTCTGGCTGCGAATGAGCCGTATCAGTGACAGGCCTCTGGTGTTCAAAATACTCGAACTCGCCGAGCAAGGTGCGTACGATGTGGCATACCAGGCTGGGAAAAAGTCGAGGGATTACATCGTCAGAATGCTGATCAACGGGATCGCCCATCGCAACTATTCCTTGCCGAGGGCCCTTGAAATGGGAGCGGATGAAGCCGTGAAAAGAATGAGACGGTATCTCAATATACTTGATACAATTATCACTGTAGCCCCACTACTCGGTATCTTTGGAACTGTCCTAGGGATCATCAACTCATTCGATATTCTGGGGCTCGCTGAGATTGCCCAACCTCAAGTCGTCACAAGAGGAATTGCACAGGCACTGATCACCACGGCTACAGGCTTGGCCGTGGCCATTGTTACCTTGATTCCATACAACTACTTCCTTTCTCGAATCGAGAATTTTTCAAAGGAAATGGAGAAATTCGCTAGCAGCCTAGAGATCACCTTTGAAAAGGGCCTGAATCGAGGAGTGAGTTCTAGTCCCGAGGAGAAAGCCTAGGATGAGACTCAGCGATAAGCCTCAGAAACGAGCCCGAATCGAAATCATTCCCCTCATCGACTGCATGTTCCTCCTTCTGGTTTTCTTCATCTATTCCATGCTCTCCATGACTGTTCATCGCGGAATCCAGGTGAATCTGCCTTCCTCAGAAACAGGGCGAATCGACAGGCAGGATTATCTTTCTATAAGTATCACCGGAGATGAGAAGATATTTCTCAACAAAAGAGAAATCCCTCTCCCAAATCTCTTGGATCAATTAAAGAGAGAAAAGGAGGACCATCCTGAACACCTGGTCTTCATCAATGCCGATCAAAGCGTTCGGTATCAGATGATCATCGAGGTGCTTGACAGGGTTAGGGCCGCCGGATTGACCAGAGTGTCTCTGGCGACACGAGAAAAAGCTAATGAACCGTGACATCATTCTTGGCGTCATCATCTCCTTGTTGTTCCATGGCACTATTCTGTGGGTGAGCTCCCCTATTCGACCAGACTCCACCGACCCCGGGTCTCTCCGTAGACCACTCGATCTCTCAATAATCAAGACGACCTATCGAGAGGATAGCCGCCGGAGGGCCCCGAGCCCGACGACCTCTCCCAACCTCCGTCCCGTACTCGCAGAGATGAAGCAAATGACCGCAGGACCTGTCCTCAAGGAACGGTTTGAACGGTCACCTCTGGCGGCAAAGGCTGATAAACTAATCGAAAAGAAGTCATTTCCCGAGGCTATTCCTTCACCGAGGCCGATACGGAATACCAAAGCGATTCTCGAAGAAACGAACTTCACCACCCAGTCTCCTGAAAACCATAAGGTTCCTGTGGTCAAGCCCAGTCAGTCGCTAACGTCAGTTAGTCAAATTCCGTCACCAATTGTGAGGCCAGTCGTTCAAAAAAACAAGCCTCCACCTGTCGGGAAGTACCTCATCGAACCAGCAGAGGCTTTCCACCTAGAGAAGAAAAACTCCGAAACTCCTCGACAGGCAAGTACTGATCGTGGAGCGCCTCGGATCATACAAGCCGTCCCTGACTATGCAGTCAACCCAAAACCCCGATACCCGAGGATGGCAGTTTCGAGAAGTCAAGAGGGAACGGTCATTCTATGGGTAGAGGTTCTGCCCGACGGCTCTGTTGGAGAGGTTGAAATTTTCAAATCATCTGGCCATACAATCCTCGATAGGTCAGCGCTAAGAGCCGTTCGAAAGTGGCAATTCAAACCCGGAACCAAAATGGGCAGGCCGATAGCCATGAAGGTCAAGGTGCCCGTAGTGTTTCGGCTAGAAAGGAAAAGCAGTGGCTAGGATTCTTTCTTCCATAGGGCGACGTCCCGTCAGGTTAGCAAGCCTGTACTGGGTTTTGGGACTTTCCCTGACGGTGCCGACTCCTCTCCAGGCAGAGGAACGCACTTTTCGGGACGCCATCGGAAGGGAAGTGACCGTCTCCTATCCCCCCAAGAGGATTGTGTCTCTTGCACCAGACATTACGGAGACCCTATTCGCTTTGGGCCTCGATAGAGAGATCGTCGGCGTCACCCGATTCAGCAATTTTCCCCCACCAGCCACGCAAAAGCCTAAGGTCGGTTCTTATGTGGCTATAAACTTCGAAGCCATTATCGATCTCAGACCTGATCTGATCCTCGCCACGGGCGCTGGCAACTCAAGACTCCAGGTTGAAAAACTCTCCCGCATGGGTTTTTCCGTATTTGTTGTTTATCCAAAAGATTTTGACGATATCCTGGAAACCATTCACCTCGTTGGAGGCGTCGTTGGACGAGGAAACGAGGCGGAACATATTGTCAGAAAAATGAGGAATCGAATCGAACGAGTTCATCAGCGCGTGCAGGGACGAGAAAGGCCATCCGTATTTCTCCAGATCGGCCGGGACCCTATCTTCACCGTGTCGAAGGGCAGCTTTGCCAACGACCTGATCTCTATGGCTGGGGGTGAAAACATAGCAAAAAACGAGAAGATACCCTATCCCAGCTACAGCCTGGAGGAAGTCATTCTCAAATCGCCTGAAGTGATCATTATCACTTCCATGTACACCGAAACAGACCACTCCCAATGGCGTCAAGACTGGACCAAATGGAGTGTTCTTCCTGCTGTAAAGAATCAAAGGCTCTATATTGTGGATTCGGATCTGATCGACCGCCCTTCTCCGAGAATCATCGAGGGCCTCGAACAGATGGCACGTATGATCCATCCAGAAGCTTTTGAGAAATGAGAGTCACCTGGGGATGGTTGAGTGCTCTCGTTGATCATCGTGCTGACCTATCTTATTGCAGGTTGTATTTACCACTGAGGCATAGAGGCTACGGAGTCTTCCCCTTTCTGCCTATCGGAAGAATAGGTTTGGCAAAAATACCCGATTCCTGCTGGAAATTCAGGACTCTTGCCCGATAGGGAAGATACGTTTCGGCTGCCTCCACCTCCCCGGCACACGATTCCGGGAGGGGGGACTCAGGGTTCTTCGTGGCCCTTTGGTGAATACATACTCTGGCCAAAAATCTAAATCTTGCTCTTCCAAAGGGCATATGCCGTCGCCATGCCAGAGATGGCATGGATGTGATAGAAATGATCGCTACGTTCAGACGATTTATCGTTGTCAGTTTAGTGCTTCTCCTTGTCCTCGTGGCAATCATGTTGATTTGTCTCTCTTTTGGAACAGTCCCTATCGGGGTTGCCGACGTATCAAGGGTTCTCCTTTGGGGTCTTGGAGCTAGCGACGCAGATCCAGGACCGATTTCAGCGACGATTATCCTATCCATCCGACTTCCCAGAATCCTCTTGGCAGCACTTGTCGGGGCTGCCCTTTCGCTTGCAGGCTCGATATTTCAGGCCCTTTTGAGAAATCCCTTGGCCGATCCGTACATTCTCGGCGTCTCAAGTGGTTCAGCAGTTGGGGCGGTTTTCGCTATGCTTCTAGGGCTCTCTGCAACGTCCTTTGGGCTTCCCCTCGCCTCTTTTCTGGGGGCCATCGGGACAGTGATTATTGTTTTCAACGTCGGAAGAATGGGGAGAAGAGTTCACACAAACACCCTTCTTTTGGCCGGTGTCATCATCAACGCCTTTTTTGGTGCCGTCCTCATGTTCTTGATTTCTATTTCCAGGACTGAGGCACTCCATAGCATTATCTTCTGGTTGATGGGGGATTTCAGTTTCGCCGATTATCGGGCTCTGGCATTGGTCTTTCCCTATATCCTCGCAGGGATTTTCCTAGCCGGTTTGCTCGGCCGGCGGCTAAATCTGGTCGTGGCGGGAGAGGACGAAGCCCTCCAACTCGGAGTTGACGTAGAACGGGTTAAGAAATACGCATATGCGCTGGCCTCCCTCGTCACCGCAGCCGCAGTTTCCGTATGCGGGCTCATCGGTTTCGTGGGTCTTATGATTCCCCATATGATTCGACTCGTCCTCGGGTCTGACCATAGACTTCTGCTTCCAGCAGCGTGCCTCTGGGGGGCTGCGTTTCTGGTAATTTCCGACACCCTCGCTCGTTCGATCTTGGCTCCAATCGAACTGCCCGTCGGCGTTATCACGGCAGCCTTCGGCGCACCCTTCTTTATCTATTTGTTGAAGACACGGAGTATGTGAGTTTGAAGAGGAGAAGTCAGAATTCAGGAGTCAGAAGTCAGAATGAAAGGGACTTGACCTTTTCAACGTCATCCTGGGAGTATTCTGACTTGGGACTTGTGGAGCCTGAACTCTTATCCTTGAGAACTTTTGTATGATCAAGACTAAAGACCTGTCATTCCGTTACAACGATGGTTGGATTCTGCAAGATCTCGCCTTTAGCGTCGAGAAAGGCGACTTCCTTGGGATTGTGGGCCCCAACGGGACTGGAAAGACGACCCTTTTGAAACTCCTCTACCGATTGGTTCTTCCCCAAAAAGGCCAGGTTCTTATCGGCGGGAAAGACCTCACACTGATGACTCGAAAGGAGATATCGAGAAAAATAGCCGTCGTCTCTCAGGAGACACAGATCAATTTTCCTTTCGTTGCGCTCGAGATCGTATTGATGGGAAGATCTCCTCACTTGAAAGGTCTTCAGTTTGAGAGAAAGAGGGATTTCGACATTGCCACAAATGCTATGGAGTTGACGGATACGCTGGAGGTGGCCCACCGGCCTTTCAATGAACTGAGTGGTGGTGAAAAACAGAGGATCTTTATTGCTCGTGCCGTCGCCCAGGAGACAGACCTCATACTCTTGGATGAGCCGACAGCCAATCTGGACATTCGCCACCAGGTTCAGTTCTACAATCTCATGACCACCCTTAATACCGAGAAAAGCATAACCATCGTGACTGTAAGCCATGAGATCAATCTGGCCTCAGAGTTTTGCAAGAATATCCTTCTTCTGAATGAGGGGAGCGTCTTTGCTCTGGGAAAACCAGGCGATGTGATAACGAAGAAAAATATCGAGGCAGTCTATCAGACACCTGTCCTCGTCGATCAAAATCCGGAAACCAAAGCCCCAAGGGTGACCCTTCTCAGGGGGAAAAACACTCCCTAGGTTCACATCCCAAAACTATTTTACGACAACCACACCAAAACTGATCACACCTAATGAGATGTCAGAATCTGACAGCCGAAGCACGAGGGAAGCATCCCCGTAGAGGGATCAAATCGGGATCCGAAATATCAAAACTCAAATTCTCCAATCCTCTAAATATCCTCAGGTTTACAAAGAGCCCCTCGGCCCTCGTCACAGTATGGAGGGGCCAGCAGTCCAAAGACGAAAGACCGGAAATTGGACCTGCCAAATGCTGAAGGATACTGGTTCTCAATCCACCTTGATGCTTAGCTCGTCAGATATCGAATAGCCGATCTTACCTGCAATTCAAACATCCTAAGTCAGAATTGAGTCTAACCCGATAATTCCATCGACGATGTGCACCGTCGGGAGGAATGGATTCTACTTGACTTCTATTGATTCCTATCTTTCAATCGAAAAGCAGAGACCGGGCTGGCTTTCTCACATACCCCGTATCCTCTCTCATGCTGAGTGCTCATCTTTCTGGCCTTGAATCCTGTCTCAAGGACTCAAATCTCTCTAACTTTATGGAGCGATGCACAGATTCCTCAGGCCAAACAATCGTTAGCCCGCCGAATGGATCGGCAACTCTATCATGAAAGGAGGAATCCGATGAAGCTCAGTACCCTACTGGCCATAAATGCTGTCTTAGCGGCGGCCTTCGGAATTGCATTTGTGATAGTGCCCAACCAAATTGTGTCCCTATACGGCCCGGAGCCGAACGCGCCATTAAAATACACCGAACAACTCTTTGGAGCCGCCCTCATCGCGTTTGCCGTTTTATCGTGGTCGGCCAGAAAAGCCACGGACTCAGAGGCCCGGAGAGCAATTGTCCTCGCCATCTTCATCGGTGATTGCATTAGCTTCATCGTGGCTCTCATTGGTCAGCTTGGCAATGTCGTCAACGCCCTTGGATGGTCAACGGTTGTAATCTATCTAATGCTTGCGTTGGCCTTCGGGTATTTTCAATTTGCCAAGCCAGCTTCTTGAAAACCTCCATGCGCCGCTGAGTCGGATGAGATATCACGCAGTCGATTCAATTGAATAATAGGTCAGGTATCGCCCTCGATCTTGAGCGGACCCTATGTCGACAGGAGGTAAGCTGATGGGAGCGCGAATCCTTCCAGGCACCGACGGGTAATCACCCCTATCTCGGAAGGATAGCCACAGCGAGGCTTAAATAAAGGAGCAGCGTGAATACATCCATGATGCTGCTGATAAAGGGGCCAGACATCAGGGCGGGATCCAAGCCAATCCTCTTAAGAATGATCGGTAGAATGGCACCAGCAGAGATGGCAAGCAAGACACATCCCACCATGGCCAGCCCAACAGTCAGGCTTAGAGGGATGACAAGATTCGGTTCTGGGCTGGTGAGAATCGCACGAACAGCCGTGAGGACACCCATGGCAAGACCCACGAGAAGGGCGATCCGAATCTCCTTGGATAGAATCCTGAAAATGTCTTTCATCTCTAGTTCACCTGTAGCAAGACCGCGAATGATGACGGTCGTCGTCTGAGTCCCTGCATTTCCCCCTGTCCCCGAAAGAACTGGGATGAAAAAGACCAAAGCGATGACTGCCGTCAGCTTATCCTGAAATCTCTGCATCACCGCCCCTGCCACAAATCCTGTCAGAACGAGAATAAAAAGCCAGAGGATCCGCTCTCGTGCAATTTTGAATATCCCTGTATTGAGGTAGTCGAGAGGTTTCCCGGCGGCCGCCATGTGATAAATATCTTCTGTGGCTTCTTCCTCCACCACATCCAAAATGTCGTCCACGGTAACGATCCCGACCAGACGTTCGTCGTTGTCGATGACCGGAATGGCCAAGAAATCGTAATGGGATATTCTGTCTGCCACCTCCTTTACGTTTTCGCCAATGGAGACACTAATCACATCCTCCTCCATGATGTTTTCTATCTTCTGGCTCGGCCGAGCGAGGAGAATATCTTTCAGGGTAACAAAGCCCTTGAGCCGTCGATCCTGGTCAACAACGTAAACATAGTAGACGGTCTCTTTGTTTGGAGCCTGCATTCTCAAACGATTCAGAGCTTCTTCTGCCATCATGCCTTTCTCGACAGATGCATACTCTGTGGTCATAATAGCCCCAGCAGTTCCCTCCTCATATGCGAGGAGACGCCTGATATCGTCCCTCTCCGCCTGGGCCAGGAGAGGCATTAAGCGGTCCGCCATCTCTGGCTCTACCTGCTTGATAAGGTCGACCCGATCATCCGAAGACATTTCCTCGATGAAAGGCAGAATTGCCTTTGGTTCTGCCTCCTCTAGGCACGCCTTCTGAACTGGCAGCTCGAGTTGCTCAAATATCTCGATAGACGTTTTGTTCCCGATCATGGCAAGAATGTCTAGAATTTCATTAGGTTCCAAACCCGAGACGAGTTCGGCTCCATCGGCTGGGTGAAGGTCTGTAAAGAACTCCCGAATCGTCTCGTGATCTCTGGTCGCCATCAATTCCCGGATTTCTGGGATGAAAAGAGCACCCTGCATGGTTCCTCCTCTGATCGTAACACGATCGATAGGGATCCAAAAACTGCTCCAATAGTTCGAATATGTGAGATTTCGACGGGATGAAAGGATTTCAGAAAGGCAGGAAAAAGAAGGGGGCCTTCTCGAGAGGTTTTTCCGAATCAATCCCCCCTTTCTTCCTGCAATCCTTGGCTACTGTCACTGTCGTCCATCTTTCCTCCAATCGACTTAGTACCTATCACAATCCACCAAAGAAAACAATCAGAAAACCATTCTTGGGGGTTCCCCAATAATTTAGACGTCAACCAGCAAGGATGTGAGCACCTTCCCGAACCGTGGGGGATTCTCTTATCCTTGAGCGACGTCAGAGGAAGCGGTGGGGTATCTATCGAAGGTGAGCAGGAAGGGGAAGGCCCCGCCTTTAGAGCAGGGAAGGGGCAGGCTTTCCCCACCTGCGAGCCGCGATAAGGTCACCGCGTGATCGTGGGAGCGAAGGGATAGGAGAATCCACTCTGTAAATCCGAGTTTTTCAACAAAATCAAAATTATACCGGAACGCTACCTCAAAACGGGGGAACTCCTGGAGAACCCCTCTCAACCTCTTTCTATTTCGCCATCAAGAAAAAGAGTTTTCCTTTCTGCTTCATGTTTCCAGCGGAAATCTCAGCCACCTCACCCTCACCCCAGAACAAATCCACTCGGGCAGGGCCGCGAATAGCCCCACCTGTATCCTGATTGACAACAAAACGAGAAAACTGACTCCATTCGGTTATCTCTCCCTTGTCATCAATTACGGGCTTTTCCGTGATAATAAAAGCAAGGGCACCCTTCGGAAAAAGCCTCGAATCCGTGGCAATGGACCGACCAGTCGTCAGGGGGATATTGATGTTTCCAAGGGGACCTTTCTCAACAACGCGGAAAAACGTGTAACTTGGGTCGTGGAAGAGAGTCTCATCCATTTTGTCGGGATTATCCTGAAGATAGGAGCGAATTCGCTGCATGGACATCTCCTTCCTGCTCACTTCCCCCCGTTCTATCAGCAGTTTCCCGATGCTTCGGTAAGATCTCCCATTGGACGCTGCGTAATTGACACGCAGGTAATTGCCATTTTGCAATTTGACAATCCCTGACCCCTGAATTTGCAGAAAATATCTGTCGATCCTGTCGGCCAGCCAGGCGATTTCATATCCTCTCCCTTCCAGCACACCGCCACCGTTGATTTCCTCTCGGCTGTAATAGGGGACGAGTTTCTGTCCCTCTTGTCTTCCCATGATCCTCTTGTTCCTAAATTCTGGACTGAACTCACTTAGCCATACATCAACCATGTCATCCGGTCTTCGGTACAGAGGAAAAGGATAGCCCTCCTGACGAATCAGACTACCTTTCACGACAGGCTCATAGTATCCAGTAAAAAGAACCTGTCGCCGCCATCCATGACCAACCGACTGATAGACATGGAAATGCCGTGCCACAAGACGCTCAAATTCCTCATGAGTCCGAGCCTCATCCAGAAGGGCCAAGAAACTCTCCAAAGAGGATGCGACATGAGAGACCGTATAGGTATCTGGTCCGAAGATAACCTGGTGCTTCTCAGGCCGGGACCTGAAGTATCCAATACTTCCTTGAATAGCCTCCTTGAGTGACAACTTGTCGAGGTCATCAAAAAATCGAGGAAATCGAGTCTCTTTTAGCCGGACAAGGGCATCTTTCGGTTCACGGACTTCCCGGAAAAAGAGGCTTTCACATCCCGATACAAGAACACCCACAACCAGGAAAAGGCTGGCAAACCTTACGAACCTGACCATCTTCCCCTCACAGTACCCGCCAAAATCCAGGAAAGGTTTGATCTTCTTCGACATGCCGTCTGTCCAAAGACTACCGTGAGTATATCACAATGTCCTACCCTAAGACAGCGATCCACAGGGGGAGTTCTCTTTTACGGTCGGGGTAAAAGAGCAGGAGGTTAACCATCTGTCAGAACCGAGCGAATGTGTCGGCGCCGGCAATTGTCAGTAATCATAAGAACCAACAGGCACGGGACTCCCCCATGGGCTCACATTTCTGTGGTGATCCTCTGAAGCCCACTATATCCTTTGTTAATTGTTCTCATCAGGCCCACATTTGACAAAATCCGTTATTTGAGTTAGAAAAGCACTGTCGGTTTTCGGGGTTTTCTTTCTAAGTCTCTGTCTTACCCTCTTCAGAGGCACGAGAGGAGAGAGATTTGAGTTCAGAAGGTTTGGGAAATTCGACGGGAGAGAGGAGACGATACCGCCGGCTGAAGATCAGGTTACCCGTCTCCTTCACAATGTCAGAGTCAAAATCCAAAGGGACGAGCCACAAAGCACCATCATCCAGAGGCCACAGTATCAGCGGCGAGACCTATGATATCGCTATGGAGGGTCTCACTATCGATACGATGCTCTCAGCCGAAGATATGGCTTATTTGATGCCCTTTATGGCGACGTCTCAGAAGGGTCCGAAGATCGACGTAACCGTCGAGTTTAAGGGCAACACAGTTTCAATGGCTGGCACCGTTATCTGGTACAATATCTTCTTCCCCGGAACTCCACCTCCTAACTTCAAGGCCGGGGTTTATTTCATTGAGCCAGATAGCAATCAATCCAAACAGCAATGGAACGATTTCATCGAGAATCTCCGAGCATAAACCGAAAGCTCAATAGCACAGCTCATAATCTGCAAGTACCGACCATCTAGTGCTCACCGTTATCCCGTCGTCCAACCTGCCAGGATTAGCCCATAGCTGCTCATTTTGCCCGTGGAAGCACACGGAGCGAGGGTAGCCATTGCACCGAAATCATGAAGTGCCCTCAGAACGCGTTCAACCGGTCCTCTGACCTCCTGGAAATCTGAGGTCGAACATTGTCTATGATGCTCTGGCCACGGCAGATTGCTGAGCCCTCCGTGCGTGCTCCATGTAACAGGACCGGTATTACTCTACCAAGACGACCGGCCAGAAGACAAAAGAAAGGGAAAGGGTAAGCATTCTGTGTTGTCAGCTTTTGCGGGATGTCTTGGTCATGAACGTTGTAATCTGCTGTTTCAGTCTTTCACTGCCACAGTGGGGACATTTGATTTTTCCATTCTCGTACTCACTCAGCGTCAGGACCATGGTGAAAAGCTTCTTGCATTTTTTGCAGAGGTAATCGTAGTTCGGCATGGCGTTCCCTCCTCTATCGCCCCCCTTCAGGCCGAGCCCTCCAGCTGGCTTGCAAAGTCCACGAAGGGGTCCTCGCCTCCACCCTCTTTGAAAAACGTTTTCTTCATGTAATGAACGGCCCCGGAATAATATTCGAATCGCCTTGCCAGTTCGAGAAACAAATATGCCGGCCGATATAGAATGATATCTCTGTCAAAAACCGCCTGATAAGCCCGTTCACCTTCTTGCAGATAGATCCCAAGAATTGACTTTCTTTGGACATACTCTCTGAAGACTCCTGACATGAAGAGAATGTAATCTCCGGTATGTTTGTAGATTTCCCGCTCCTTTTGGAGGTCTGAACCGATCTCTTCTGTTAATCGAGCCTCCAGAAGCAGTTCTACTGCAGTTTCTAGCCTCTTGCCCTGCACATCTCTGATCTTGTAAAGATTGTCGGTGCGGGCAAACTCGGCCAAAAGATCCGAGATATAGCGCGCCACTGTTGGTTCCTTGATCCTGAGATCTTGAAAACTCCTGCGCATGAGCCAGTGAAAGAAGCGATTCAGTCGAGGAACAGGAGATCGCATGACTTCCACTCCCTGCCTTTCTTGACTCACAGATATTTTAGCGGCAAAGAACCTGTCCTGTCAATTTTCCATGAATTCGAGAAGAATTCGCAAATTCCCTTTCCCATTGCACCTCGTCGGAGTGCTATGTTATGGTTTACGGAATAGCTTCAAAGGAGTCCATAACTCCTTTGGAGGATCTGGATGGCAGCGACTGCGGTGACGTTACTGGTTCATCGGGACCCCTCAGAGCTAGGGGGCATGAGAAAGGAGTGGACGGCTCTACTCGGACGGAGTGCCATCAACACCGTCTTTCAAACTTGGGAGTGGAACCATTTATGGTGGAAACATTTCGGCCACGCCGATCGGCTCTTACTCCTTACCGTTAGAGATTCCGGGAATGAAGTCCTCGGAATAGCGCCTTTTTTTTGTGATCTAGACGAAGGCAATCGAAAACGCCTCCAGTTCATTGGGAGCACGGACCTCTCCGATTATCTCGACTTCATCGTCTGCCGGGAAGAGGAACCCCCGTTCTATTCGGCATTGGTCGAATTCCTGGGCGCTCATCCAGAACTGTGGGATAAGGTTGACCTCCACTGTCTCCCAGAGAATTCACCGACTCTCAAAGGATTCAGAGACCGATGCAGCCGCAAGGGGTTCCGAGAGAACTTGACTGTGGAAGATGTCTGCCCACAGACGGCGCTCCCGTCGAGTTGGGAGGAGTTTCTTGCAGGGATGACCCAAAAAGAACGTCATGAAATCCGACGTAAAATCAACAAGATTCATAGGGAGGCAGAAGAATACAGGTATGTTACCGCCGACTCTGCGTCGTTCTCTAAAAGCATCGACGCCTTTTTGGAACTCCATCGAAAAAGTGACACAAGCAAAATGGCATTTATGGACCAGAAAAAAACGCGGTTTTTCAGGGAGATGGCCTGGACCTTCCTGCAAGCGGGATGGCTAGAGCTCTCTTTTCTGGAGGCCAATCACAGCAAGCTAGCGAGTCTCTTAAACTTCAGGTATGGAGGGACCGTATACGTCTACAATTCCGGGTATGACCCTCAGTTTGGCCACTGGAGTCCTGGGTGGGTTTTGATCAGCCACTCCATACAGGATGCTATTGAGAGGGGTTTACGGAATTACGACTTCCTAAGAGGAAACGAATCCTACAAATATCGATTTAGAGCGAAGGATTCAGAGATCTACAGATACACGATCCACAGGCAATAGGAGAAAGTTCATTGAAACGGATTGCTATGATTAGTGCCCACACATGCCCCTTGGCTGCCCTTGGCGGAAAGGAGACCGGGGGCATGAATGTCTATGTCAGAGAGGTAGCCCGGCAGCTCGGAAGTCAAGGGATCAGTGTCGATGTGTTCACGCGGTCTCAAAATCCCAAGGTGGACAGGGTGGTCCCTTTAGGCCCTCAAGCCAGGGTGATTCACATTCCAGCTGGACCTGAGGCCCCCTATGACAAAAACCATACCTGGGTTCACCTGCCTCAGTTTTGTCGGGGAATCGCCGATTTTGTCCACACAGAAAGGACGGGTTACGATATAGTTCACAGTCACTACTGGCTATCTGGATGGGCCGGACTGAAACTTATGCGAGACCTTGGAGTCCCACTTGCCCATATGTTTCACACCCTCGGCATGATGAAAAATATGGTGGCGAGAAGCGAGGGGGACAGGGAGACAGATCTGCGAGTTTTCATCGAGCGGAAACTAATGACCCTTTGTGATCTCATTGTGGCGTCTAGCGCTGCGGATAAAGCCCACATGGTGTGGTATTATGGAGCAGACCCAGAAAAGATTGAGATCATTCCCTGTGGCGTCGATCTGGGCCTTTTCAACACCCTCCCAAGAGATACCACACGGGACTACCCCACCATGCCTTCGCGCCGGGTCATTCTCTTCGTCGGGAGAATTCAACCTATCAAAGGCTTGGACTCCCTTCTTAGGGCTCTGGCTATTCTGATCGAGAAATCTAGGATTCATCTCGATGATTTTTGTCTTCTCATCATCGGGGGGGACCTGGACAACGGTGGGGATTCTGCCAACGGGGAGATGAGGAAGCTGAGAGGCCTGACCTCACAGCTGGGTCTCACCGCCATGGTCAAGTTTCTCGGAGCTCAACCGCAACACGTTCTTCCCCGCTTTTATTCCACTGCGGAGATCTGCGTATTGCCTTCTCTTTATGAGTCCTTTGGTATGGTCGCACTGGAGTCTATGGCCTGCGGGACCCCTGTGATTGCATCAAAAGTGGGAGGTTTGAACGACATCATCAAAGACGGGGAGACAGGGTATCTGGTTACCGAAGGAAACCCAACGGCCCTTGCGGAAAAGATAGATTTGCTTCTCCAGGATGATTCTCTCAGAGCCCTCATGGGCAGAAAGGGCGTTCGACACTCCTCAAAGTATTCTTGGGAGAACATCACCCATCGAGTTATTGACCTGTATGGCCGCCTCCTGTCCCGGACTGCCCGCGAGGACGCTGCACTGGATCTCTCCCTGCCCCTTGTTTCAGGAAAAACAATTCGGTCATGCCCGGGATCATCATCGTGAGAGTGAGCCGGTAAACCATCTAGCCTTCGTTCTTGTCCTTTATCCGTTTCCTCTCTATTCTAGATCCTAAGCGTCGGTGCCGGTGTCCGAGGGCCTCTCGCTCCATGGGGCTTAGGAATTCCAATCTTTCAAAGGCTTCTCCAACCCATCGTATAGCTTCCCTATAGTCTTTCACCTGGTGTTCATAAAATTTCGCAAGCTCTTTGTAGGGGAAAAGCTCACGACCTCTGTCAAGGGAAATCATTTCCAACCAGATTGAGGCCGCCTCGTCCATGTGTTTCTCTCTCTTCATGGCCAGGGAAAGGGATTTGAGGATTTCCCATTCCTGAGAGTCTCTACAGAACCTCAAGGCCTCATGGAAACGTTCGATGGCTTCTCCCCTCCTCCCGACTCGGTCGAGAAGTTTTCCGAGTGAGTATGATTCAAACCACTCACTTCTTGACGCCGTCTGGGGACGATGAACCAGCTCATGAATCCTTGCTGCTAAAGTCACCAGCGAGAGAACGTCCAAGCGATTATGATAGAAAAGGCGATGAATCTCATTGCCGTTCCCACTGCTGAGATAATCGAAATAGATGGTAGGAATCATCTCGCTCGGAACATCGTCATCTCGATAGATGCCCAAGACGCCTGACTCCAAAGTGGCAAGCCGACAGTCGTCATAGGCTCCCTTCCAAATTCTTCGAGAGGGAAACAGTAAGTCATAATTCGGCAGGCCACTCAAGGGGCATTCCATACGTGAGATGATAAACCGGGTCTCGAGCAGGGGAATGTCGAATCTTTTGCCGTTAAAGGTAGCAAGAAAACGAGACCTCCTGGCCACCTCAGCAAGCGCCCAGAGCATTGCCCTCTCCTCTGAGAAATCCCTCAGGAAAAACTGTCGGGTGACGAACCGGCTTTGCTCGAAATAACCCACACCGACCATAAATGCATATGTTCCCGTTCCACCGGCTAAACCAGTCGTCTCCACATCGAGAAACAAGGTTTGAGAGAAATCAAGGTCTCTCAGGTTCTCATCCCTTGAGAGCAATGAAACTGGATAAACAGGAATCTCCATCACACGATCGAGAAGCATCTCTCCATGACGATATCCCGAGCCATAGACCTGTTGCCTCATGAACACCGTTCCATAAGGCGTCACCACCTCCTCACCGTCGACCAACTCGGTAATGGGAATTACCTCCTTTTCGGTCCTTTTGAGTCTCCGAGGATCGACGAGTCTTTCGAGTCTTCTCTTTAGATCTGAAATCGTCTCTTCGCGAGGCCTGCTTGCTTTAGCAGAGGTCAAATGCAACCTTTCCAACCGGTCTTTGAGGTCCATGACCACCCTGAGAATATGCTATCTACAAGTTCGATATGGGATTGCGATTTCAGGTCTGCAAGTCATTCTTCCCCTATTTTCTCAGTTGATATTCCGATTCCCACACACCCTACTCATCCCACCAGATACCGCATACCAGAAAACCTGACCCTTACGGTGAAACTCGGCTGTCCTTTTTCTGCACGACCGAACCTTTCAAGATCCGCTTCAACAACGCAATGGCCACCTTCTTCGAGTTCATGCCCACCTCTTTCGTTGGACCAACGCAGGACGGACACCCATGTTGGCATGGACATTTCGAGATAAGACCCAGCGTATCGTGGAGCAAACTCTCGTTGTCATCGAAAATTTGGGGGCTAAACCCCACGCCTCCCGGATAGCTCTCGTAGAGAAAGATAGTGGGTTCAAATTTCTTGATCTCCTCTGGAGAGAGTCGATCTTCTCCGTCTCCAGATCGGTACAGGCCCTTCCCCTCTCGCGACAGCCGCACAAACCAACGAGCTCCTCGATCTCCAACGCTTCGCTGAATGTCTTGAAGATCACACATCAAGTGTAGGCAGGCAACAGCGTGCAGGGCATAAGAGATTCCAAGAATGCCGTCAATAATCTCCCACCGGGGCAGCGAGAGGCCCTCCAGAGAGGTTTTTTGAAAAACGAACCAGCAGGCAGTGGTATGCATCTCCTGATCGGGGAGGGTCACCTTCCCGTATCCCAAATTTTCGAGAGTGCGAAACCGAATCTTCTTGAAACCGGCGACCTTATTCGTGACCTTTATCTCGCCGTGTTCAATGGTATAGGAATGCTGCTCCCTCTTTTCGAAGGTCTCAAGAATGGTGATATCCGTGTACGTTAGTGCCTCTGTATAGTGTTCTCCGTGGAACTTTTTTACATAGGCCTTCCGATGGTCGTAGTCGAGTTTTTCCACCTGATAGAGTTCGGACTCACACATGTAGACTGCCTCTGGATACAGGGTGGTATGAGCTCCGACGAAATCCACCTCGGCGATTACGCGATTGGCGGGCTGTCCTTTTTCTTTTGTGGTATCAATAACGAGAAAATTCTCCTCAGAAATACTCCTGAGGCTTATTTCGTCCGCAGGATAAGCATCTTGGGTCCAGTGCCATCGTTCTCCAGACTTGTGAAGCACCCCCTTGTCACGTAAGAATTCCAGTATCTGTTTCAGATCCTCCCCACCGAATTCCTCGCCCTCTTGAAATGGAAGCTCAAAAGCAGCACATTTGATATGGCTTACGAGTATCAGAAGGTTGTCAGGATTAATGAGGCCGTGCTCGGGAGTTCCTCCGAAAAAATAGTCCGGATTCTCAATAATGAATTGGTCCAACGGAGAACTCCTGGCAATCAGGACAGCCAGAGATCTTCCCGACCGCCGCCCGGCTCTTCCGGCCTGCTGCCATGTGCTTGCGATTGTACCGGGATAGCCAGCAATAATGCATGCGTTCAGCCACCCAATGTCGACACCCAGTTCCAGCGCATTGGTAGAAACTACACCAAGGACGCTCCCCTGGCGAAGTCCCTTTTCTATCTCCCTCCTCATGTTGGGAAGGTAGCCTCCCCTATATCCCCTGATCCTCTGTCCGAGATTGCTATCCTTGGCAAATCGGTCCTTCAGATATTTCGTCAGGACCTCCACATTCAGCCTGCTGGTTGCAAAAATGATAGTCTGAATTTTTTCCTTGAGAAGAGGAAGAGAGAGTCTTTCTGCGATCTTTAAATGGTTTCCTCGAATTCCAAGTTCTTTGTTAATAATGGGGGGATTGAAAAAGATAAAGGTTTTCTCTGCCGAGGGTGCCCCATTGTCTGCAATCAGCGTCATCGGCCTTTCGACCAGCTTTTCGGCCAAATCCTTCGGATTGGCAATGGTCGCACTGCTACAGATGAACTGGGGCTTAGCGCCATAGAAGGAAGAGATTCGATGAATCCGCCGAATCACGTTGGCCATGTGGGATCCCAGTACCCCCCGGTAGAAATGGAGTTCGTCGATAACCACATATTTCAAATTCTGAAAGAATCCGGCCCATTTTGTATGATGGGGAAGTATGCCCGTGTGGAGCATATCCGGATTGGTTATTACGATGTCTCCCTGCGATCTGATCGTACGACGCGCCTCATCAGGGGTATCCCCGTCATAGGTATGAGCTTTCAGCGGCCAGGAAAGCTCTCCAAGGAGTGCATGAATTTCAACCATCTGGTCCTGGGATAAGGCCTTTGTTGGAAAGAGGTAGAGGAACCTAGACCCGGGATTGTTCACCTTGTCATTGAGGACAGGGAGGTTGTAGCACAGTGTTTTTCCTGAAGCGGTTGGCGTTACAACTACCACATCCTTGCCAGCATGGACGGTCTCAACGGCTTCTCGCTGATGAGAATAGAGTCTCGAAATGCCTCTTTTTTTTAGAACCGAAACGAGATCATTGTGGATAAAGGGCGGAAAATCTACCCATTGTCCTTTACGGCCAGGAAGATTCTCAGTCCTCATGATGCACGGTGAGATGTCCGGGGATCGCCGCCATCGTTCGAGAACCAGATCGATTGCTATGCTCTCATCGATTGGCTTTCTGTCCTGAATCATTGTTTTGTCGTTTTGTCTTCCCGATATATAACTGCCGTTGCCTCATTGCCTTTCTTGTTAAATTGCAGTTCATCCATCAGAAAGTCTACAATAAAAAGCCCCCGCTTCTCTGGGATAGATTCCTGTTCCTGCCGTATCCTTTCCAAGTAGTTCTGTCCGTCAAACCCATCACCCTCATCTTTTACAGAAACGACGAACTTCTCAGCATCAAAAATCATTTTGACTTTTATCTGTTTCTTTTCGTCCTTCCGGCTACCGTGGACGAAGGCATTACTTAGCAACTCCTCCAGGCAAATTGCAACATTTTCCAGGCGTGTTTCATCTTCGATACCTCGCCACTGACACTCCTTAACCGCAAAGAGAATGGCAGAGGGGAACAGCTTGGGTTGGCTAGGGAAAGCCATTTCTGTCCGACTATGCACCCACTCCATAAGGGCATATGTCCCAAGGGCTAGCTCCCTCAACCGCTTCCCCTTTCGAATCAGCTCCTTAACCTGAGATATCTTGAAGGGCTTGGAAATGAAATTAAAGGCTCCTCTGGTAAGGGCGAAGGTCGTGTTCTCCACGTTCCCGAATGCTGAGATCACAGCAATCGGAATGTGGGGATTGATTCGTTTTGCGTTGACAATCAGCTCCAAACCGTTCATTTTGGGCATGGAGAGATCTGTGATGATCAGATCAACTTTCTCCTTCTTGATTCTGTCTAAGGCCTCGGCACCGTTCTCAGCAGCCATAACTTGATACCCGAGGCCCCCAACCATTTCGGAGAGAGTCTCACGGACATCTGCTTCATCATCGACGACCAGGATTCTAAAATCCTCTTTCATAGAACCCTCCCCCCTACGTCGAGGTCTCTAAAAGGCCTGCCCATCGACTCGGTGAGAGACCTCTCCCATTGGTCCCATCTAATATCCCGTAAAAATAGAGCTTTTTGCGATAGTAACAGAAAGTCAGTTGGAGAGCAAGTCTCGGCCTAATTCTCGGGCTGTATTTGGGGTCGGTCTTGAAACTCTATGAACTTGTTTTTTATATTTAAGGGACTGAGGTCGGGAGGCCGGAGGTGGTCAAAAAAGACACGCTCATGAAAATCGGAGAGGTCGCCAAGAAGACCGGCGTCTCCATGCGGACGATTCGCTATTATGAAGAACTGAAAATGATTGCTCCTACCAGTAGGAGCAAAGGTGGCTTTCGCCTTTACGACAGAGAGGCCACAGACAGGGTTCATCTCATTTTGTCTCTTCAAACTCTGGACCTGAGTCTCAAAGAAATCAAGACCCTCCTGTCCTTAAGAGACAAGAAAAAAACCAGGGGTGAGGTTGCAAAGATCCTTCTCTCCAAGCTGACAACCCAATTTGTCGAAGCTGAGAGAAAGAAAGCGATTTACCAGGCTATTGTTCAAGATTTCGATGAAGGAATCAGGATCTTGATGGATTGTCAAGAATGCAAAAGCAAAACCAATATGCCTCATTGTGGAAAGCATAAGATTTTCCGGTCCGCCGATCTGCTACCTCGCATTATTCGCTCTCTTTTCTAACCCCCCCATTTTCCGGATTCTCGATTGACCTCTTCCGGGAAAAGAAATTGGTTTTCATCCCTCTGAAACCGGATTCTCCCCAACCGTACTTTTTCTTCAACCTCCCGACCCAGTCCCTGACTCGCTCATTGCCGATTGACAAGAGCCCAAGTCCTGCAATTATCAAAAGAATCCCCTGTAATATAGGAAGAAAAAGCCCAACAATTCCTAAAAGGATCAGGCAGATGCCCCCGACAGTGGTCAAGATCTTCTTTAAGAGCCCCAGCTCATTTCTCGGCAACCTTAGCGTCTCCCTTTTCCATTATGTTTTCTGTCGGAAAGATAACAGGATCTCTTTTCGCTCGCAAGGCCAGCGGCCTATTATGAGTTGGAGTTCCCCAAAGATCCGGAGTCAACCCGTATGGATGTGAACGCTTTCTCAATCCATCGGGGATGCTCCTGTCCCTGACGGCTATGAACAGAACAATCCCCGCGGCGGCGGAAAAAGGCTCACCCGGTGAGCGCGGGAGCGAAGGGATAGGAGAATTCACCCTGTGAATCCAGGTTTTCAACAGAATACGAATTGTGGGAGAACGGGACAGAGAAAACGGAGTAGATCCACCGTATCATCAACCCTTGATCACACCGAGTGGGCGAAGCTTCACCACCCTCTCACTTATCCCCGCCCCATGAACCACTCGGACCACATCGTTTACATCTTTGTAGGCTTCTGAAATCTCTTCGACAATCGTGCTCCGGCCGGCTCCTCTCACATAGATGCCCCTGTCCTCTAATTCTCGTGTTATGGCTCGCCCCCTCGCCACCTTCTTGGCTTGGTGCCGGCTCATAAGACGGCCCGCCCCATGGCACGTACTTCCATACGTCTCCTCGTAAGCCATCTCTGTCCCCACCAGAACATAAGAGTATCTCCCCATATCACCAGGGATGAGAACGGGTTGTCCTATCCCCCGGTAGTCCTCAGGTATTTCTGAGTGGCCGGGAGGAAAGGCCCGGGTGGCCCCTTTCCTGTGAACGCAAAGTTCCCGGGGTTTGCCATCGATGAGGTGGCTTTCGATCTTAGCCATGTTATGACAGACGTCATACACCAGATCCAGCCGACAGCCCTTGTCGAGCATCCGTTCGAACGTCTCTCTCACCCAGTGGGTAATCATCTGACGATTTGTAAAGGCAAAGTTTGCTGCCCCGGCCATAGCGGCGAGATAGCTTCGACCTTCCGGAGACGCGATGGGAGCACAGCAGAGCTGTCTGTCCGGAAGTTCGATATCGTAATCCCTCGCCGCCCGGAGCATCACCCGGATGTGATCATCGCACACCTGGTGGCCGAGACCTCGTGATCCTGTGTGAACGATAACAGTCACCTGGTCGTTCTCGAGACCGAGAGCTCGTGCCTTATCAGGAGAGAAGACCTCCTCAACGTATCCGACTTCGACGAAATGGTTCCCCGATCCAAGGGTCCCGAGCTGAGGCCGTCCACGGTCCATAGCCTTCCTCGAGATTTTGTCTGGATCTGCACCCGCGATGCAGCCCCTTTCCTCGATATATTTCAAATCCCGTGACGTTCCAAAACCCCGTTCAACGGCCCACCGTGCCCCCTGGGTTAGGACAGCCTTTTCCTCTGAATTGCTCAGTTTAAGATCCTTGCGGCTCGAACCAACCCCTGATGGGATGTTAACAAAGAGGCTGTCAACAAGTTCCCTGATCCTTCCTTCAATATCCTTGCGCGTCAAACCTGAGCGCATGAGCCGAACGCCTCAGTTAATGTCATAGCCAACGCCCCCTGGAGAGACAACGCCTGTCTTTGTGTCAAAGGCAGCCACACCCCCGATAGGAAAGCCGTATCCCCAATGGATGTCTGGCATCGCCATGGAGGGTCCCACAATTCCAGGAAGCCAGGCGACGTTTCTCACCTGATTTAGACTCTGATCTTTCCTTATGGAGTCCATCATCTTATCGTCAGCGTAGACGACTCCATGGGTCCGCATTTTCCCCTCCCGGGGGATGCGCCACCTGAAATCATCCATTTTTTGAATCTTTACGTCACCCATCGTAGGGACCTCCTTTTACCATCAACACCCTTCCTGTAAGCCGGCTTCATCCGACTATTAGACACATCTCCATCTCTCACAGCACACACAGGGACTTGGCGCTCTTGAGGTGAGGACGTGAGAGAAGGGTTCACTCTGATTTTCCCTTCAAAAAAGTCAGAAAAACTATTCACAGTCTGATACGTGCGCCATGCTCACGATCCTGCCATGGCGGGAGAGCTGACGAGAGACCCCATGACAGGCATCACAAGTCCAGGATCACCCGTGCCCGCCAGGTGCCTCCTTGTTTCGTGACTTCGAGTTGATGAAAGGTCACAGCCTTCACTTCTGTTCGAATAAGGTGTTTTTCTTCTTTGAAGAATTCTCCCCATGCCTTGGCCAGAAACTGTCCCGCCCCGAGATGTCCTACCTTAAAACTACCGAAGAGAAGACCCTCCACATCATGGAGGTAGAGAAGCTCGGTCAACCAATCCACCATCAGAGTCCCAAGCTCATCATAGGTGAGGTCAACCTCTCGTTCTACTTTGTCTTTAACTTCCGATGGATCCGTAATCACGGAGAAAAGTGCCTGGCCAGCGTTCTCAAAGAGATCAGTCAGGTTTTGGCCGTATACCTCCATCGCAAGATCGCCCGTATGATCGAGAAACTTAAACCGCTTCATCCATCTGACCTCTTCCTGACCCACCTGCTACCCAGTTGAATTCATAGTCTTGAGCCGAACGATGAGCTGCCCTTTGTCCAATTGATCACGGCCATCGATAGATTCTTCAATCAACACGGACACTGTCAGGAAGTGTGACAGACCGTTCTCAAGAATCTCCTTGCCGTCCGTCCGGTCCCGTTGCGCCCGGCTGTACGAGAGGCAGGTATAATGAGCACCTAACAGCTGCGATACAATCATCGGAGTAAACACCACGCGAAGATTCAATATATGTGTCCTGAATTCCTTCCCATTTCTTCATGATGACCCCTCTTCTGAATTTGACCCCTATCCTGCGCTTCACATTAAATGGTATTACAAAAAATGCCAAAATGCTATGAGCACCCGTACCGCTCATCCTAGTCTCCTTGTGGACATCGCCTTCTTGCTATGCTAATTAAAAGATGGACACGCCGAGCGAGATGCCGCTCGGCTGAAGCCTGTTTCAAGGTTTACGGCGAGGAGTCTCCGGCTTCTAGCCTCAACGTAGGCAGGGTCCCTTTTCCAATCTAAAGCTTAAGAGAAGCATGTGTGCTCTCTAGTGAGTGGCCGCTAATCTGTTGCCAATGGAAAACATCCGCTTCGCTCCCTGGTCGGAGTTTTGACCCGTGCAGGGGGCTGGTTTTATTCGAATTTCCAAACGCTCCGCCTGCGACGGACCAGACAATGGGACACACAGTGGCGCATAGCCATCAATTCGTCTCTTCGGGAACACTCCCCTCGCCGAGACGGGTACCCCAAAACTCCTTCGTGTTGGCTCCAAGAATGTTTCTCAGTGACAGCCAATTATAACACAGAGAGTGAGTTCATACGGAAAGGAGCACGAAATGTGGAAGGATGAGAGAGAGCGGGTTTTGAGAATCATCGAAGTTCTCAAGGAGAAATACCCCAACGCCAGAACGGCCCTTCGTTTCAGTAACTCCCTCGAGCTCCTCGTGGCAACTGTTCTTTCCGCCCAGTGCACCGACAAAAGGGTCAACAAGGTGACTGAAAACCTATTCCAAAAATACCGATCTGCCAGGGATTATGGCGAGGCCGAATTGAGTCAGCTTGAAGAGGACGTGCGCCCGACAGGTTTCTTCAGAAACAAGGCCAAGGCCATCAAAAACCTCTCCACCGAAATAGTCAACCGATTCAACGGTGTGGTTCCAGACCGGCTTGAGGATCTCGTCTCCCTTCCGGGGATTGGAAGAAAAACGGCAAATCTTATCCTCGGTGAAGCCTTTGGCATTCCGGGAATCGTTGTCGATACGCACGTCAAAAGGGTGTCCAATCTAATCGGCCTGACCCGACAAACCGATCCTGAAAAGATTGAGTTTGATCTGATGGACATCGTACCGAAATCGGATTGGACTCTCTTTTCGAACCTTCTTATTCTCCATGGCAGAGCCATCTGTGTGGCCCGAAAGCCGAAACACGATCAGTGTGACATTGTGGACTTCTGCGATGAAGGGACTCGGTGGAAACAGGGGCGGCAGTGAGCACCTCGTGGGAAGTCATATCTCCCCTTTAGCCAGAATCCAAAACCATCCTTTCCACGCTTTCCCTGCGAGAAGCCCCTTCCACTCATTGAGTTAAACCTCTGGTTCTTGCTGAGGCCGTTGCCCGCTCGAATTTCCAAACGCTCTGCCTGCGGCGGATCAAACAACTGGGCACGAAGTGGCCCTTAGCGTTCAATTTGACCCTTCTGGGGACGTTCCCTTTGCCGCGCCGGGACCCCAGAGATTTCGCGATGGCCGCTCAAGGATGTTGTTTCAGTCCGAACAACCCGTCTCAGGAGTCGCCCCATCCTTGGGTTTTCGATTGAACAGAAAGCTGAATCTCTGTCGCACCGTAGGGAGGTTTAGAAGCTAGGCGGTGGAATTCGGCTTAGGTGACACCTGGCAGCACCCGGACAAAACATGATAAGAATCATTACGTCCTGTCAAAACAAATCTGGTGATAACGACGCCTAGGAGGAAAATGACAAAATGATCAAGTTTAACGGTATTAACCACTTGGCAATGGCAACGGGGGATATGGACAAAACGATCCGATTCTGGAGAGATTTGCTGGGTATGCGGTTAGTCGCTGGACTCGGAAGAGAAGGCTACAGACATTACTTTTTCCAAATTTCGGAGACCGATCTGATTGCGTTTTTTGAATGGCCGGGTGTGGACCCAGTTTCCCACAAGGACCACGGACGTCCGGTCGCGGGACCCTTCGTTTTCGACCACGTCTCTTTCGGGGTTGAAACGGAGGAAGATCTCTGGAATCTCAAAGACAAGCTATCGGCGGCGGGCTTCCATGTGTCGGACGTGATCAATCATGGCTTTATCCATTCTATCTACGCCTTTGATCCTAATGGCATTCCCATCGAGTTTAGCCACAATGTAGAGGACATCGATATACGAAGACACCCCAACATGGGAGATCATGAACCCTCAGAAGTCACACGGGAGGGGCCGGAACCACAATTTGATAAATGGCCTTCTGTTAAGCAGCCCACCCCTCTGGAGGCGCGAAAGGTTTATCCTGGAGCAGGCAGTGAGATATTCCATGGGGTCAGTAAGTGACGTAAAGGCTACTGGGTGGACTTTGCTCTTTCGAGGTCACTGGGAGGTCTCTGGTCTCCACCACCCTGGGGTCCTTGTCTCTCTCGGGTATTCGATCCGGTCGATCGGAGACATCGTAGAATCTGAACTGCTCAAGCCGTGGACTCATTCTCGAAGAAGACCGAGAATTTCTTGTAGAGGTCCTTGAGCTTTTTCTGGTAGTACCTGACGTTTTGGTCCGGATGTTTTGGATCCCACTCTCTTGCGAGCCTGCAGTGGTCATAGGCCTGAACCTTTTCCGAATCCCCGGTCACATAATAGGAGATCTGATCGCCAGGTTGGTACCGCCTCTCGGACTTCAGCGCTAGTTCGTAGGCGGCGCCTCGATTCCTTTCACCCTTCTGAATCTTCTCGCTATATCTGTCAAGGGACTCCTGGAGCATCTCTGTCTTCATAAACATTTTTACGTCCCACTTGTGCTGAATAAGCTGTTCCGAGTATTCCTGAAACAGTTTGGGGATCTCTGTTTTCTTTCCGGAAAGCAATCGTGAGATCATGTCCTCGAGAAAAACACGCTGGAACTTTTCCAATCCCCGAGACCGAAGCCCAGATCCTTTGATCCTGAGATTTCCGTCGTAGTCGAGAAGGGCATAGTTCTTGATCTTATAGGAAAACATGGCCTTGTAGCGCCCGCCATACTCCACAAGGATTCCCTCCGGCATGGTGTCCGAAAGGTGGCCAACCAGTTCTTCCTCTTGACGAGCTGTTCTGATATCCGGACCCGGAACAAAGTAGATGCCATCCGTGTCGATCTCAATGACCTGACATCCCTTCTTCCGTAACCATTCAATCATCGATTGTAGGAGTTCCCTTCCCCGTGCCGTAACCTTTTCTGCTTGATCAAAATCACTGAAATGAGACTGCCCATGGCCCATGTAGCCGTAGAACGAATTGATAAGGATCTTGAAAGTCGATTGGAGAGCATTGAGAGACTGTTTTTCTTCTGACGATTTGGCTTCCTCGACCATGTCCTTTGCCTGGAGACGAAACTCCCTCAAGTCAGCAAGGAGGCGTGAGAAAATTCCCAATTCGTCTTTTCGTGGCCATATCCCCTCGACAAGCATCAACGATGGGTAGAGAGATCTCACATCGCAGTAAACAACCCCCTTCGCCACCCCCTCGTAAAAAATGTCGGTGTAACCGCCGGGAAATGAACGGGGTTCTTCCAATTTGGGAATGGCATGGCACTGCCGCAAGTATTCACGAATGAAAAGGGAGTCGATTTTGGCAGCGTTCCCACGAACAACCACGTTCTGGAATGAGAATGGAAAAATCTGGGCCTGAAAAAAATAACTCCGACTGAGTAGGTTGCTCACGGCCCCTGTTTCCCGAACGTCGTCCAGAGCATACCGGTGGAGTTTCTCCGGGTCGTTGATGTAGGTCCGGGTAATCTCGTCTCCATTCAGATACGTTCTCTCCGGAGGCGCAACTGCCAATTGCTTCGCCACCTCCTTCAGTCCGAAGCTTTCCAGTTCACGGGTTACCACATCATAGAATTGAGCCAGAATAAAGGTATCGACCACGTGACGGCCGTAAATGGCCCAACGGGAGTAATTGATAGTCCTCTCCGCAATCATTACCCGTGAGGATCGAGATCTGGCCGCCATGCCGTCCCTCCCGATTTCCAGGGGGACTTTATGCATCTTAGCCCGACGAGAGATATAGTCCAAGTCATAGTTGAAGATATTGTGCCCTTCGATGATGTCCGGATCCTTGTCCTCAATCGTCCGAACGAGTTCCTCAAGCATCTCCCTCTCTGACAGATCTTTGCCAGAGATAACCTTCTCCCACCCGGCATTGTCTGAAAAAGAGATCACAATGATCCGGTCTTCCTCACGATTCGGGTTTGGAAACTCGTAACCCTCCGGGCAGAAAGTCTCAATGTCGAGTTGCACCCTTTTGAGGCCTTCAAAAGGCATTCCCTTAAAGAGGGTCTGTCCTGTTGCAATAAGATGCTGCTGGATTGGATCGCTGAGAGCATAGACAGGTGAGTCTGGATGGCCAGCAGGAAGCCCGGCTTTTTTGGAAAGTGCCTTCCTGACCCGATCCATCTCTCGCCATGAATCGAAGTTCACCCGGAATCTGTAAGTCCCAGAGCCTTCAAGGGGCGTCACCTCTGGCGATGATTTAATGCCCCCAAGAAGTGACGTCTCTGTTAGCAGGAAAAAGGGATGGAAAGGTTGAAATTCCGACACAAGCCGCCCATCTTCCCTTCTGAAAACGCGAATCGTGTCGTTCCCTTCCACTTCCATTGCCACGATTCCGGGGGTCTCATCACACCCAAAAAGGGTATCATTCTCGGTAAAAGAGGGTTTGTCAAACGTCATGGTTTGGCCAATTTTCCTCACCCCTAATGGCAGCGTCCCTGCTGCCTAGGTTGCATTTGTAGCAAAACTCCTGAAATCAATCAGAAGGGCCCTGTTTGTGCTATGAAAACCTGTGAAAGATGGCATTGGCTGAGGACATTAGGAAAAGACTTCAGTACATCATATCGCTAGGCATCATTAAAGTTGACTCTGAGACGCTGCCGTCTCTGATTACTCGCTCCCCGTAAAGGTTTTTGATGTGACGAGGGACCATGCCCTGGACGTGATGGAGCGCTCGATACAGGCCTTTGCTACTTTCTCGCTCGACTGGACTGGCATCGTTCTGGCGGGCGAATCCCACACTAAAAGCAACATTCAATGAATACAGCCGTAAGAGACCCTGGAAGAAATGTTTCTCCCAAGCTATTCTGTCTCAGCTTAACTCTTCTTAAGTAAGTGGATCGACCGGTCGCTCCAATCCAGGGCCGCCTCCATGATGGTCTCGGATAGAGTAGGATGGCCCTTTACCACCTCGCCCAGGTCCTCGATTGCAGCCTCAAGATGCATCGCCAAGAGACACTCCCCGATGAGGTCGGTTGCATGTTCACCAAGAATGTGGACGCCGACAATCTCTCCAAGTCCCTTTTCTGCAATGATCTTGGCAAGACCATCTGGTTCTCCCATGGCCATGGCTTTACCGCTGCACTGGTAGGGGAACTTGCCAACCTTGACGTCCAAGCCCTTCTCTCGTGCCTCCCTCTCGCTGAGACCCACTGAGGCCACCTCAGGGAATGTGTAAATACAGCTCGGAATTCTTCGGTAGTCAATTTGTCGGGATTGTCCCGTGATGTTCTCTGCCGCGACAATTCCCTCTCTCGAGGCAGCATAAGCCAACATCACCTTTCCGATGACATCGCCGATCGCATAGATGCCGTCGATATTGGTTTCCATCCGCAGATTTGCCTTGATAAAGGCACCGTCCATTTCGAGGCCGATCTTTTTGATGTCAAGCCCTTCAGTGTTAGGAGCCCGACCAACCGCTATAAGAACTTTTTCTGCCGTAATTCGCTCTTGGTTTCCTGTTCTCTCCTCGACCTTGAGATTAACCTTACCCCTGGAAACAGATGCTCCCGTCACCCGGGTACCGGTGAGAATCTTGATTCCCTCTCCCTCGAGGAGCATCTTGAGTCCCTTGATGATCTCTTCGTCCTCTGTGGAAACTATCTTCGGGAGCATCTCCACAACTGTCACCCGAGTTCCGAGGGCGTTGAAGATTGTGGCGAATTCGATCCCGATAACGCCGCCACCGACAATGACCATGTCTTCGGGGATTTTCTCAATACCGAATATCTCATCACTAGAGAGAATGTTCCTACCGTCGAAGGTAACGGTCGGGATGGTTGCAACATTTGAACCTGTGGCAATGATGGTATTGTTGGCCCTATAGGTTTCTCTTTTCCCCTCTCGGATGACACAGATGGTCTTCCTAAATCTTTTCCTGGAAGAACCTGATCTCTAACATCTTTTCCAGTAAATGAAGTGCAAATTTCTTTGTCAGTCTCACATTAACCCCCCCTTGTTCGACAATAAGAGCTGTCAAAACAGGCTTATAATGGCCTCTAAGTTAATCGGTCTTACCTTGACAGTAGATCCGGGGTGACAAGTTCTCACGGCCGAAGCCAATTCGCACAAACGAGCCTTATGGAATGATTCATTGTTCTCCCTTGGTGTAGGGGATGAATAACTTTCGGGGCAGACTCAATCCCCTCTTGGAAAAGACTACCAGAAAGACCGCCTAAAGTTAATATGGAATCAGAGGTCAGAGTCAAGGCTCACGTGTGACAACCGGAAACCCAGGGCGAACCGGAAAGAGTTATGGTCCCCTTTTCAAACGCCCTTTCCAAACCTCTAACCCATTCTGTCCATCACCCCGCCAACGCGACTTTGTCTCTCATCCTAGGCTCTCAACTCCTCGAACCCGGCGAGTTGACTGGTCGAGGTTTCAAAATTGCCTACTCCCACAACACGAACGCGCCTCTGATCGGAGTTCCCCGATCTTCACGAGGTCCAAAGTAGTCTCTCTGATAACTTCTGAGGATCTTAGGGTCGTCAGCATCACTTCCCAAGGTGTTTTCGCTGCTGATGAATTTGGGCTCGTTATGAGAATCAGTCCCCGATCGATCCACTCCTCATCGGTCAATCCCTCTGAATAGTTGTTACCAAATCCAAGACACTCATCCAAGGTCGAAAAAATATGATAGTCCGATCTCGACGCCAGCGTCCATAAGTTATTTATCAGGACAACAAGGGCACACAAATTCTGGGATTCAGGATGGTCTCTGACCGACGAGGTCCTAACAGATTTCTAAGACTTGATTCCTGCCAAGTCTTCCATCAGGGTGACCAGCCCGAAAAAATCAATATCCCCTTTCCCCTTGGCCTTCATAGCTCCGAAAAACTGACGAGCCAGAGACGTAATCATCATGGGAACGCCTAGGGTTCTGCCCGTGTCAAGAGCTATGTCAAAGTCCTTGGCGATCTGATCCGCGGTGAAGGCGGGAGTGAAGTTGCGATCCTTCAAGATTTGAGCCTTATACCCAATTAGTGGGGACGCGACGACGCTGTTGGTTATGATATCGACCATTTGAGTCCACTCCATACCTCCCCGCTCGCCGAATATAAGCGCCTCGGCTGTCATCGCTGACGTGATGCCCACCATCATATTAAGAAGGAGTTTGAGGTATCGGGCCTCGTCTCCAGTGCCCACGTGGAAGAATTTTTGACCCATGACGCCAAAAATATCCACGCAGCTGTCATACGCATCTTTGGGACCGGAAGCGAAGATCGTTAGCGTTCCCGCTGCCGCAAAGGTAGTGCTTCCAGAAACCGGAGCTCGCAGGTACCTGATATCCTTACTCTCCGCCACATGAGCGACGCGGCCCGATGCCACAGGCGAAACCGTGCTCATATCAACGTATATGGCCCCCGCTTTAATCCCCTCAAACGCGCCATTCGGGCCGACCGAAACGGCTTCCAGAGCCAGGTCATCCGAAATCATTGAAATGATGACGTCCATATCAGCAGCGAGTTCCTTTGGAGAACTTGCGACTTGCGCACCCTTTGCGGCCAATTCCTTGGTTTTCTCTTTGGTTCGGTTGCAGACCTTTACAGTATAGCCTGCCTTGACGAGATTCTTTGCCATGAGAATTCCCATCTTTCCTAAACCAATCCATCCTATTTTAGGGTTGTTTGGCATTCCTCCCTCCTTTCCATCGAGAAAACCTAGGACCCCACCTACTCAGTACGGCTTGACAGAGAAAAAGCTTGTCTCGGTGACTCTAATCTCGCCTTCTTGAGAGAATCTCGAAGCCGTGTCCCTCTTGGATCGTCCCCATAATCCATTTAGTGGTGATAATTATGACGATGATTGCGGCAGATCCTATAAGGAGTATGCTAACGCTAACGTGATTACTGAAAAGCTGTCGGCGTAATCAAAAACAGAGCGCCAAAAATCGAGCCTTCAATAGGTCCAATCCCCTGATGATAGCTACTACCACCAGGCGAACCGTCCAGCCGAGGCCAAGGCCTTGCATGGCTGAATGGAGATCTGACAGGGATAAAGAAACCCGCAATCACACCAGTGACGAATGCGCCGATTATAAAGCGCTAAAGCTTTGAGCGAAATATTTCGACGCCGAGGGTTTCGGAGACCGCTTCATCATCCGGCGTAGCCATAAGGCCCACTCCGAGCCTCGATTGGAGAACAACGTATAAGGTAACAACACAGCCGATCCCCATGACAAGAGCAGCATTATTGATTTGATTCATGGATAACTTGCAAGTGGGGCCTATGAATAGTCTCCTACCGTAGCGGACATGCACCCATTTGCTGAAACTGATGCCTAGAGATTACGCAAAGATCCTCGGCACTCTCGCCTATCAGGGAGGATTCGAACGGATGGGAAAGACTCCACCAGACCTCTGTGGTTAAATCATTGGGGCGCCTGCCTCCTAACAATCACCGGCACAGGAGATCCAAGAATTACCAAGATGGCCAAGTCCACGTTTCCCTTGATTTCTAATAGGCCTTTAAAGGTTTCGCGTTTCAGAAGGGTTCCTCCCCTCTTCTTCACCAGCTAAAGGTCTCCAACATAGTCGTTGGCCAAATTGCTACGAAACAACTCGCGCCCAAGCCTGCCTGGCGTTTCTGATGCAGCGAGAACAGTCAATGATTTTTTGCTCGAGGAAGATGGTAACCGGATGCATCTCAGGGTACCCTCTTCTTTTCCCTAGATCGGTCGATGCTTGAGAACGCTTGTACCTCCCGGGAAAACTCCACAAATTTCTAAATGATATGTCAACCCCAACATGTTCCCCAGACTTGGATTCTGTTAGAACATCCAGGGTTAGTGAGGGGAAATTCTCCTATATTCTGCGAAATTCCACTGATTGCTATCGAGCCACTTCGTTGGTGGACCCTACCATTTTCACAGTTTTTTTCCCGTGAGATAATCGAAAAGGGCCATCACATTGAGTTCCTGAACTCGGGGCCCCATATATTCCTGACCGATGTCGACGGGGAAGCGGTCCAGAAAACTGATGTTTTTGACGCACTCATCCCTACTCCAACCTTTGGCGATGCCGACGGCGACCGCAGTAACCCATTCTCTAATAAAAGCGCTTTGAACTGGAATATACTCTTTTGTGCAGACAGCACCATGACCAGGAATGATAAACTCCACATCTAGGGACTCAATAAACTTAAGAGAGATGAGCCATGCATCCGGATCGGCCTCATAAAACCACGTCTGGCACTGGTTAAAAATAGTATCGCCCGTGAAGAGCACTTTTTCTTCTGGAATATAGACGGCGATCTGTCCTTTGGAATGACCCGGGGTGTTGATCAGGTAGAGGGTATGGTCACCCAAATTTAGGGTCACGTTTTCATCAAACGTGATAGTCGGCTTATTGGGATTGGCGAAATAGGTTTCTTCGTCGGGAAAAAGCGAGGCCCCTTCAGGATCATCTGTTGGGATCGCTTCTTTGGCGTACGCGTAGGGATTTAGATTAGGGGCCACCCTCATGAAGTCTTTGTATACCTCAGCATGTGAAATCACAACCCCCGCTCCCCGGAAAAAATAATTACCGAATATATGGTCCACATGATGCTCGGTGTTAATAAGGTAACGGATGGGACCATGCTTCTCCGCTTCTTGGCGCATCTTGACAGCGTGGGTCGGCAGTTGTGGTGTATCGATGACGGCGACACCGTCGGACGTGACAACATAGCCGGGGTTACATCCCCTGATTCCGGTTTCGGCAAAAACGTTTCGGGTAACTTTTTGCATGGTTGAGGCCTCCTCCTGCCAATCAGGCACGAGTGATTCACGAATTCCAAACTGCGATCGCCTCTCTGGCAATTTTCTGAGGTGTGATAGGCAAGTATTCAGACATACTGAGAGAATGAATAACTCCGATCACCGGATGATCACGCTTCGATTCACGAGTTCTTCCATTTATGCGCCACTTTTCTGACCCCGAGCAGTGTCAATTTGATTTAGGGTAAGGTGACCAAGTCCAAACCATCATTGCCTTCCTGACCCAGCAGCTTTTCATATTCAGCCGTGCTGCGTAGACCCTTGGATTGACAGAATATGCTGGTGCCCCTTTACGTTGGCAAAATCGGTTCGTATGGCTGTGTCTGCCCTTGCCAAGAAGGTAGAACCTCATCCCCGATTGAGGTTAGCAAGGAATGTCATCCGATCCGTCCAGTGCCACGGAAGGCTATGCGAGCTCAGCGATTCGCCATAAACCTTTCATTCAGGAAACGTCTTTCCAGATATCGTTGTTTCATGACCCGGGAGCACGAACTCCATGGACGGGCAGAGAGTCCGGAGGCGGTACATGCTTCTATACCACGAGTAATGATCGTAGACCAAAGAAGATGGGACAAAATGACCATAGACTTCAGGGGCGGGGGTAATTTTAATTCTCTCTCCCTCCATGGTGATTATTTCAGAGCACTGAGAAAAGATGTTTTGGTAGGTATGGGCCGTATCGCCAAGAAGGTAGTATGTTCCTTTTGCAGTTTCTACACCCAAGCACATACTGCCTGCCGTATGCCCTGGCGTCTTGTAAAGTGTAATGCCTCTCATCAACTCCAGATCGCCGTCAATTTTGCGGCATTCCATTTTTTGAAGAATCGGGATGACTTCCGGGTCAAAATCTCTACGAAGCTTCATCGAGGGCAACGGATCCATTAATTCTTGCCACTCATCCCACTGAAAAATATGGGTGGCCCGATCAAATAGGTGACAACAACCAGTGTGGTCATTATGAAGATGAGTGTAGATAACGATGTCGATATCCTTCGGATCTACTTTGGCTTTTTCAAATTCATTGAGAGCATACTCTGTTCCACCCTTTCCAGGGAATCCTCCCCAGGCTTTCCCGTCAATGATGAAGTTCTCACTGATTCCGCAGTCGACCAATATTTTGATTTTCTCGTCAAACACTAAGAAAGACAAATATGGGTACCAAACTTGCAAGTTTGGATCGATCCCGAGGGTAAGGCGATCCTTAATCACAAAATTAGCGCCTAATGGAATAGCCTGGATTCTCCAATTTGCCATGATGTCCTCCTTTATTCCTTATTTGTGACTAAGCAGTTTTTTGGCAACACTAGGATATATTTTCCAGTTTTTCGAAGTATCTCCCTCCAAATTCCAAGGTGCTATTTCAGTTAAGGAGATCTCCAACTCCCCATCAAACTAGATCCGTCCCGTCCACCATCCTGTGCCAGAATCCGATGCCGTTGAAAGAGATTTTGATCTATGTGCCAGGATTTCCAGCGCGGAGGTCTTTAAGTGAAATTTCAGTAACCTGGGACACGACGTCCTTTCTATAGGATTTCTCTTTTCTTGCTTGGGTCTGTGCAGCACCGAGAAAAGTTCATGTCGAAAGTCGTCTACGAGTTAAATACAGTAAAAACCCAACCACGATAAGAATGGAGAATACCGTCGTTACCGTCCCTAACGCGTATAGCTTGGGGGTCACCCTCACAGTAAGAGAGGCCAATAGCAGGAGGGGGAGGGTATTTTGAGGACCTCCTAAAAAGATGGTTCTGATGAATTCATCAAAAGAGAGGGTAAATCCAAAAAGGCCTGATACGGCAATTCCAGGAGCGATAATTGGAAGCGTCACCGTGCGGAAGCAGACCCATGGACTGGCGCCCAAGACGCTAGCTGCCTCTTCTACGGTTGTGTCGAACCGGCTAAACGTCATGAGCATTATCAGAAAGGTAAATGGAACCGTCCAAATAAGGTGACCGATCAATCCCGTTGTATACCAGTCGAGATCAATCCCTACTTTCTGAAAAAACATGGCCAGTCCCAAACCAACACAAACGCCCGGAGTGATAAGCCCCAGGAGAAATAAATAGAAAATAAAGCCCGAACCCCTAAAAGGTTTTCGGAATGCCATCGCCGCCAAGGCCCCGAGAATTGTTGAGATCCACATGGTCATTAATCCTAAAACGACACTCCTCAACATGGGTCCCCAATAACTCCCGAGTGCCGTTCCTTCATCAGCAGCTCTGGCAATTTCAGCAGCGCTTACGGTAATACCCAAAAGTTTTTTGTACCAGAAGAGACTCGCACCTTTCATGGGAAAAGTCGGGGCTCCTTGAGGTCCCTGGAAAGAGAGAATCAGCATAACAAAGAAAGGGGCATAGAGAATCAAGATAAAGACGTACGCCCACGCTCCAAGCAGGATCTCAGTCATTCTACCCTTCATCAGCTGCACACCTTTATCTCAATAGCTTTCGGATGTTGATAAGCCTAAACAGAATAATGACGAAGGCCAATGTCAATCCCATGAGGATTATCGAATAGGCCGAAGCGGAAGTCCATTGAAGAATCAAACTTTGCGCCATGATATTATTTCCGAGCATGGGGAATTTGTTTCCACCAATTATCGCTGGCGTTGCATATTCGCCTATGACCATAACAATGACAAAAAACGCTCCTGTCGCCACTCCTGGAAGAGACAAAGGAACGATAACATGAAAAAAGGTCTGAAAACCTCCCGCTCCTAAGTCACTGGCAGACTCAATGACCTCCTCATCGATTCGAGCCATGCTAAAATATATAGGGCCCACGCAAAACACTGAATATAAAAACACCATCACAAAGATCATAGCTGGTTCCGAGAAAAGTAGAATGCTTGCGGGCTCACTGATTATTCCCGTGGCTAGCAAGATGCCGTTTAGCAAACCCTCTCTGCCCAGCATCGGAATCCATGTGACCATCCTTGTTACATAACTTGTCCAGAAGGGAATGATACATAGCATTAAAAGAATCAGCTTTAGTCTCTGGCTCTTGATTACTCTTGCCAGGAAATAGGCAACGGGGTATGAAATGATGAGAATAATGCCAAGAATGATGAAAGTCTCTCTGATAGTGAACAGGATGGTCGAATGAAAAAGCCAGTTCGAGAAGATCTCCACGTAGTTTTTTAAAGTCCAGCTGGGAACCATGATGAAGCCTTTCATGGACCAGAAACTGACCACGAGCGTGTAGATAATGACGAGACCTAAACTCACCCCCACAAAGACCGTGCCGGGAATGGCCAAATATGGAGTTTTGGATTTCATCCTGAACTGCTCCTTTAGAAAGCACCAAAAACAACGTCCTTAGATAACCTGATTGGCCGGCCCACCATAGGGTCGCTTTTTATATCGAAAGCAATAATACTCCTCCTAACAAATGAGGCCATCAAAAATTCCTAGAATATAGCTGAAGACGTGGCCGCGATGTAGAATTCACGGCCACGTCTGAATTTCTAGATACCCCAGAACTTTATGCGGCTAGGAAATTCATCCATTTGGAAAGATAGTAATCAGCTTCCTTTGGCCAGTGGGGCCAGCAGGCGATATTCTTTGATCTTTCAATAAATGACCCGGTGTCGCGCCCTTTTCCCTCGTACCAGAAGTCATAGTCCTCTTTTGAAAGATAATCTTTGACTTTTACCGTGGCCCCATACCACCCAATGGCTGCAACCTGTGCGGCGAACCATCCTTCAAGAGACCAGTTCGCATATTCGTAAACCAAATCAGGGTTCTTACAATCCTTTGACATGGCCACACTGTGGAACCATGGTCGATTGCCCTCAACGGGATTCACATATTTTGCGTTTATTCCCGATTTCTTAGCCGCTTCTATAACAGGGTTCCAACAATCAGCAATCCATACCTCTTGACTGGCCATAAGGTTGACGATCTGGCCAAAATCGTCCCAGAAGGCACGAAACTGCCCAGCTTTTTTCTTTTCGATCAAAAACTCGATGACCGTGTCCACCGATGCCTGGTCTAAGTCGGTGACGTTATCGACGCTGACCACACCCTTGTGGTTCAAATAGGCGGCCACCCAGCTCATTGTCCAGACCTGGTCATTCCAAACAGCTGACCTCCCAGCGTACTTTGGGTCTAAAATGGCTCCGTATGAATTGGTCTCTGGAGGGATTTTATCCGTATTAAAACCAAAAGCCTCAAAATTCATAAACCGTGGCACGCCCTTGAAGTATTTTTGAGACGCGTCAGTGTAGACTTGAGAGAGAGGCCATCCTTTCCAGTTTCCAGGAGCGCTGGGATCCTTCCAGATGTCCAAAAGATACTTTGCATTTGGAATGGCGTCGACTGGTATAGGTTTCAAAAGACCCGTCTCCCATAGGACCGGCATGTAGCTCATGTTTTCGTCAATGATATCATAGACCCTATATCCCCCCGTGATGAACTTGTTCAACATTCCGAAAAGGGTTGCCGGTGTTCCTTCAGCTTCAATGCCAGTCATTTCTGAGAATTTCTTTAAGTGCGGCTCTTGAATCGCAATCCCTGCGCTAATGATTCGTAATTTTCTTTCCGCAGCATTTACTTCCATCCTCTGTGGATCCAAATGCGACATCAAAAAACTCAGAGTCGTCGCCGTGAGGCCCATCTTGAGTCCTCTTTGAATGAATTCTCTCCGAGTGATTTTTCCATGTTCAAAATCATGACATAACCTCTTGATAAGAGACATATCACACCTCCTGGTTTTTGATCTACAAAACGTCTGAACGTGTTGAATGCCGGATAGCATCCCTCCCTTCTATAGTGAGATTTCCTCACGTTAAGAGGATGGCATCTTTGGTATCCCAAACCACAGTGACTTTCTGCTCCGGTTGAAGTTGTGGTGTGGCAAGACTCATATGAGTTTGAAATTTGAATAGCTTCTCTTCTTTGAGGCGTAAGACGTAAGTGATGACAGCTCCGACGATCTCTTCACCTATCACAGATCCCTCGACTCTGTTTTCTGTCTCTTTCCCCGTGCCTAACCTCACCTTGTCATGCCGAATGACAATGCTGACTTTTTTGTCTAGGGGCGGCTTTTCTTGACGGGCAAATACTTCGAAGCGCCCCAGGTCGTTGTCAACAAAGATCCTTTCCCCCTGACTCCTTTCCACTACCCCGTCGATGATGTTACTGTTTTGAAAAAATTCCGCCACAAATCTATTTTTCGGCATGTCGAAGATTTCTCCGGGGCGCCCCAACTGTTCGATTTTCCCCTTGTTCATCAACAGGATCCTGTCTGCATTAGCCATCGCCTCCTCAGGATCGTGTGTCACATGGATGAAAGTCAGTCCCAATCGGTCGTGTATTAGTCTGATATCCATGAGGATCTTGTTTTTCAAGGTCACGTCAATGTTGCTCAGTGGTTCATCCAGAAGAAGCACTCGTGGCTCAATGATGAGGCTCTTCGCCAAGGCTACCCTCTGCCGCTCGCCCATGCTCAACTCTTCCGGCCTTTTTGTTGCCATTTTCGTTAGCCCCATCCGCTCAAGCATTCCATCGACTTTACTTCTTCTCTCAGACTTCGGAATGTGACGCATTTTGAGACCAAAAGCAACATTATCCTGGACATTGAGATGAGGAAACAAGGCGAAGCTTTGGAATACTATTGAGGTGCTCCTTTGATGGGGAGGGATATCATTGGCCAGTTCTTCATTCAGATAAATATTCCCCTGATCTGGTCTCAGGAACCCAGAGATCATACGAAGAGTGGTGGTTTTGCCACATCCGCTGGGACCGAGCATGCACAGATATTCTCCTTTAGGTACATTAAGCGAAAGCCCATCCACGGCCGTCTCACTCCCGAACCGCTTCGTCACCGAATCCAAAACAACGTCGTATTTCTCCATAAAGGCCCCTGATCTGTCAATTCTCCAAAGGCAGGAGGTGACCATGGGATGGGATCCATCCGAGGGTGAATCGGTCCCCGGGGCGGGCGCTAAGCAGTCCTGCACTCAGATGTGTCTCAACTTTCAACGATCTATCCTTCGACAGGAACTCATAAATCGCAAGGCTTCCCTGAACTGTCCTTCCTTTAAACTCAGCCTCGAAGGTGTTTGCGTCTAGTCTGCTGGGATTAATCAAAAGTCTGTCGTGTCGGACCACAAAAGTAACGTCAGCATTCAGGGGAGGATATGCTTCTCGGACAGGAACGAAAAATCGACCCATCTGTGTGTCTACGATCATAGACTCCCCCTCTTTTCCAATCACTTTTCCATCAAAGATATTGTTGCTTTCGAGAATTCCTGCCACAAAACGAGTCATGGGAGCTGAGAATATCTCAGACGGAGTCCCGACCTGCTCAATGGAACCTCGGTTCATGACGACAATCCTATCTGCAACAGCCAACGCGTCACTGTGGTTGTGCGTAACTTGCAGAAAAGTAACGCCCAGCTCTTTTTGGATTTTCTTCAATTCAAATTGCATGTTGATATGGAGATTGGCATCTAGGGCTCCCAGTGGTTCGTCCAACAAAAGGATAGCGGGATCAACCGCCAGTGCCCTTCCAAGACCAACCCTTTGTCTCTGGCCAGCACTCAGCTGGTGAGGTTTTTTCAAAGCCATGTCTGAAATATTCAGCATCTCAAGCAGGTCGTCACATTTTTTCCTTCTCTTACTTTCATCGATCCCCTTGATCTTCAAACCATACCCAATGTTCTCTCTTACGGGCAGATGGGGGAAAAGTCCAAAATTCTGGAAGACAACGGGGATATTTCTCTTGTGAGCAGGAATTTCATTTATCCGTAAATCCCGGGCATAGATTGCTCCGCTGGAGGGCATCTCAAGACCTGCGATGAGTCGCAGAAGAACACTTTTCCCACACCCACTGGGCCCTAAGATAAAGAGATATTCCCCCTTTGGCACGGAAAGGTTGAAATCGAGAATGGCACACAAATCTCCGTATCTCTTTGTAACTTTTTCAAGCCTTAGGTCGTTCATACAAATCTATGGGAATCCTGAGTAATTAAGCTAGATGAAAAGTTAAGTACGAAAGCTAAGTTTTCTCGTTCAGCTTCCAGCGATACCCTCTCTTTTAGATATTCGAGCCAGAGTAATCAATTCGCACTATTCAGAATGAGGGTGGAGTCATCGTCCAAATGAGTTCGAGTTGATTCTCTCCAACATTCCTCCAACGGTGGTGGGCAGTGCTTGGAAAATAGAGGCTATCACCTTCTTCTAGTTGGAATACTTCATCTCCCACCTGAATTTCAATCCTCCCTCGAACTACATAACAGCACTCTTCCCCTTCATGAGTAAACCACCCCTTTCCAGAGTCCTCACCCGGCTGCGCGATCATGTTCAAGATCTGCATTTTTCGGTTAAGGTCAGGAGTGACCATGCTGTATTTGATATTCGAATCAGGTATGATGATAGATTTTCGCCTATTTTTCTTGACCATCTGACACCTAGAAATATAACCTTCGATCAGGTTTGGGGAAAAGTATATATGGGGTAAATTGGTTGTCTTCTGAGATTCTTCAAGAGGACGTTGTTGGTTTTCGGAAAACAGGGACCAAAGGCTGATTTCAAGAGCGCGAACGATCTTTGTCAAAGAAGCCAATGATGGTCTCGCCTCGCCGCGTTCAATCTGGCTAATAAAACTTCTTGACAAGCCACACTTCTCAGAAAGTGTCTGCAAGGTCAGTTTCTTTCTGATTCTTGCAATCTTGAGTTTTTCCCCTATTGATTCTTCCATGAGTTAGCCGAAAGTAGTAAAGAAAATGTAAGACACCCTATTCCTCAAAGAAGGCTCATGAACTTCTTTTGGTGGATTTTTTCCACCATTAATGGATTTTTTCCAATTCTAAGACACTAGGAACAGATATGTCAAATAGAGAACTTGGAGAAAAGTTGAGTTTTTCGTCAGATTTGTCCAATAATCAGCAAAAAGCACTCGAATACCAGAATTTTGATATCCTACCGTTAGAATTTGATATCGTGCTTACTCGACAACCGCGATGGGTTGGGTCATCATGGCAGCTTTCGCCCCGTATTCTCGGCCCTCCCCTGACCTTCTTTTTTCCACGAACCAAAACCATTGCTGGCTCACTACCGCGTATGCCTTATCACTGTGAGACACAATTACTTCGAAAATTCGAGGGTCATCCTTTTTCCGTTGCTTCCCCTAGGATTTTTTCGTTGGACTATTGCCATGAGCACAGTCGAAGAGCCGACACACGCCGCAAAGGCTGGGCCATCAGGTCGTCGAATGGTTATCTGTTTTCTTCTTGACGGCGAAACACCCGTTTCATATACTCAGCGTCGTCTAATTGTAAGCCATAGGTAATGGTAGTTCACAATGATAAGTTTCAGAGTAGAAAAGCGGTAAAGGTTTTTCGTCTCGGTGGAGTTAATTTCAAGATCAAGTCTCAAAGTACACATGCGTAAATAGAACAAATAAGTGACGGGATTTAGCACAAAAATGGATTTAGAATTTGGTACTAAGAGATTCTGGAAACATCTCAGGGAAATCCGTGAGGTTCGAAGGGGCGGGAGATTATAGGTACGTCATTATGCAAGCTTTAATGAAGTATCAGAACAAAAAGGGAGCGGTGCAAATCAGAGAAATAAATGATCCTGTTCCGTTAGATGGGTGGGTCAAGATAGGAGTCGATTCAGCTTCAATCTGTGGTTCCGACATACATATTTACGACAATACAATAAAGATAAGAACTAGACCACCCGTGGTTATTGGACATGAATTTTCAGGAGTTATAGTTGAAACCGGTAAGAACGTGAAGAGTTTCAAGGTGGGTGACAGGGTTGTCTCCGAAACTACTATCAAGACTTGCGGCTTTTGTTCTCACTGTCATTCAGGAAAGATTAACATGTGTCCAAACAGAGAGGTTTTGGGATACTATTATGATGGATCATTTGCAAAATATCTTTGCGTTCCTGAGTCCAAGCTACATATAATACCCGATAACGTGGATTTTGATTCAGCAGCTTTGGTTGAACCGTTAGCCTGCTGTGTACACGGAGTCATTGAAAGAACTCGAATTGGTTTGGAGGACCGTGTGGCAATTTCAGGTCCCGGATGTGTGGGGTTGTTGTCTTTACAACTGGCAATAAGTGTGGGCGCGAGAGTCTCCATCCTCGGGACTGAATCTGATAAGACGCGGCTGGAAATGGCCGAATACCTGGGTGCGGACCATATTATTTGCGTCGATAGGAATGATCCATTAGATTCTCTCAATCGGATTACTTCAGGAGAGGGGGTTGACGTTTTTCTCGACTGTTCAGGAGCCGGTGATGCCATCGACCTTGGACTAAGGGCATTGAGACCTCATGGATATTACACGCAGATTGGTTTTCTTGGGAGACCTGTTACCGTTGATTACGAATTGATTGCTTACAAAGAGTTGAATGTTACGGGTGCGATTTCACAATTGCGATCAAGCTGGGCCCTTTCTTTGGAGTTACTTGAAAGGGGAAAAGTGAAGACTTTGCCGTTGATTACAGAACGTATGAGTTTAAAAGAATGGAAATCAGGATTCGAGAAAGTGCGACGCAAAGATGGTCTGAAAATTATTTTGAAGCCATGATAGGCCATTGAAAAGATCGGAACCTACGTCCTCTGAGGAGATTAAAAGTTTCTAGTTACGCTAAAGGCTTCTGCGTATCACTGGCTTTTATGCCACTGAATCGAGTAAGTCCTTCTTGGTTTATGATCTGGGCCATGCCAACTGCCTCCTCTGTGCTATGATGGTCAACACTGCCCTTCTCTCAAAGGTAACCCTTCGGCTGTATGTCTCTCCAGCTCATAGTAACCGGAAGGACACCCAAGAGAGTTGGAAAAAGGGCGGAGGGAGTTATTGATCCCTTTCAATATTACCGTCAAACACATCAAGCGAATGGATAATTGGGTGAGCTCAGATCTTTTTGGTATAGATTCCATTCTTCGTCAGATATCATTCCCTTCTTCCTATAATACTGCCTTGCTTCCTTTAGAATGTCTTCAAGGGCCTGTTCCTGCGCTGAAGATAGTGGTGTCGGTTCGTGGGAGGAGAGGATTTCCTCCATCCTTTCTTTTCCATGATCAATGATTTTCTTCTTCCCAGCCTTTACCCACTCAGGGTATGGGAGTCCGTCAGCAACTCTGGGTATGAATTGCTCATTCTTCCACCACTTCCTGGTGTGCGCTTCTTTTAAAAACATCCCTGGAATGGGTCCAACCTTATTGATTATGTCGACAGCCAGAGTCTCGTCACTTACCTCAACCCCTTGCAGGAGGCGCCCGGCCATTCCAGCAACGTCGTCATCCAATATGGCCTTAACGGGGTGGGTCACGAGTTGATGGGTGAAACCACACTGAAATATTACACAGCTAGCTCCTGCCAAAGCGGAGAGAATGGCACCGATTGCCTGCTCATAGCCGCTTTGGAAATCTATTTCCTTCGAGCTCGTCCACGCGCAAGAACTGCTCCATGTAGGAATCCCATACTTCCGTGCCATTTGATTAAAAACCAACTCATGCAGGGAATTTCCTATAGCACCAAATGCCGGGGATCCTGTTCTCATATTCTGCATGTTCGCATAGTTTCCGAGCCAAACTCTTGTCCCCGGTTTCAGAAGTTGTGCTAACACGACCCCCGCTATACTCTCAACGTTGGGAGTTATAACCCCGCCGGCAATAGTGGCCGGTGCCGTCGCTCCCATAACTGGACCTGATGCAAGATGAAAGGGCATCTCCTCCTCGGTGTATCTGTAAATGCAGGCTGTTGTGTTGTCATAGTATGATAGAGGTGCCGCAGGATTGACAAGGCTTAACAGGTCCATCCCTGCTGCCTTAGCCATTCTTATATTCCATATATTGTTATCCTCTATAGAACCTTCCATTTGAGTCTTAGAGGAATTCCTGATCTTAGCAGCATTGCTTTCCAGCAAACACATACATTGAGGAACTTTTTCAAATCCAAAATATGGAAAAGCGGTTATCGTATGTACATTGGGCAAGGCATCCAAAACCTTTATGAAGTCATAAAACTCCTTTCTTGTTGGTGAGCGAGGCTCCCATGTGTCGAGGTCCACGGTCCTATATCCAGATGAACTGCCAAAATATGTCGCCCCCCCACTACTTAGTATGATATCTTTCTTAGCATCCCTCGCCCTGACGCGAAAGGTGCTAGGACACTTAGCAATACACTCTTCTAAAAGCCATTCTGGGAATCTCACCCTTTCCGTATCAAAGTCCACTTTGCATCCATGATCGGCGAGGATTTGCAGAGCTTTCTTGTCATGAAATGCCACTCCCGTCTCCCAAAGAACCTGTAGCGTTCCCTTATGGATAGCCTCTACCTGTCCTTCTGACAAAATTTCAAGCGGCCTAAAACTGCGTTGAAATCCTTTCATGGTCATTTCCTTCTCCTCCTCTACGGCTATTTATCAAGCTAGATTGCCATAGCTACTCTTCCTACTTCCCGAGCAAGGATCTCGCCAATCGCACTGCACCAGGCGCTGTCGGATCATAACCATCTGCCCCAATGTCTCTCGCAAACTCCTCGGTTATGGCACCCCCGCCTATCATTACTTTAACTTTTTCCCTGATACCTGCCTCCTTGAGCAGATCAATCACCTTCTTCCCCTCCGGTGCGGTCGTCGTCAGAAGGGCTGACATCGCTAGAATATCAGCATCGTACTCCTTCACTGCTTCCACAAACTTCTCAGTTTTCACACTTATGCCCAAATCATGTATCTCAAACCCATCGGCTGTGAGTAAGGAGGATACCATCGACTTGCCGATGTTATGTATGTCTTGATAGACTGATCCTATAACCACCGTCCCCACTGTTTGCCGTTTCGTTCCCATTTCCCTAATCTTCTCCTCGATGATTGGCATCGCACGTTCCAGCGCGTCTGCTGCACCAACCAATTCTGGCAGCCAGCATTCCTCTCTAGCAAAACTATCTCCGACCTGCCTAATAGCCTCTATCAACCAGTCCAAGGCCCTTAGAGGATCAACGTTTTCCTCCACTGCTTTCCTGGCCCATCGTGCAGCCCCTTCTGGATCATACTCCAGTACTGCTTTCTTCAGATTTGCAATGATTTCAGTCTCCATTTGAACACCTCTTCGGTCATATCAATTGCCTTATGGTTCTGTTGTGAATCAGGTTTTTCTGCCCATTCACCTTGTTTCAAGAACTAGCTTGCACCTTTCGAGTTATCTAAACAGAATTCTCTAAAGTATCGCATACACTGCCATAGATCGAGCAGGTGTGAGAGCCGGTCTGCTAAAGGCAAAGCCTTGCGCTTCTTTGTAGCCGAGTTTAAGGAGATCTTGAGCGCCGAAGTTTTTATTTTCAGTCCCCAGAGTAAAACTGAAGGTGTCAGCGCTACTCGAATACCTCTGCAATTTAGTTGACGGAATCCCTGATCGTCGGCGTCTCAAAATGACGTCCAGCCCCCGTCTACATAAATTACCTCGCCAGTGATAAAATCCGATGCGCTTGAGGCAAGAAAAAGCACCGGACCGAATAAATCCCAAATCTCCCCAATCCTTCCCATGGGAATTCGACTCAGAATCCATTCCTTTATGGTTTTATCATCCAACAGGGTGGCATTGATGCTGGTACTTATAAAGGTTGGGGCGAGAGCATTTACCGTTATGTTGTTCTTAGCCCATTCGATTGCCAACGACTTGGTTAGCATGTTGACGGCTCCTTTGCTGGAAGGATAGGCTGGATCATTAGCCCGTCCTTGTAAACCTCGCACGGAAGAGATATTGATGATTTTTCCCCTCCCTTGATTTAACATCGCTTTACCGACATGCTTGCAACAGAGAAAGACTCCCCTAAGATTAACGTCTATGACCCTTTGCCAATCATCAACCGGAAATTCGATAGTTGGCCGTATGGAAACGGTCCCGGCAGAATTGATGAGAATGTCGATTCTCTTCAATTCTTTAAGAGCGTGCTGAACCATCCGTTCAACTTGGTTCTCATCTCTCACGTCAGCACAAATTGGGATGCCTCGTCTGCCCAGTTCTCGGATTTCTTCGGCGACGACATTCAGATCCGAGTGGGTTCGACTAACCACAGCCACGTCAACTCCTGCAGCTGCCAGAGCCAGTGCCATTCCTCTTCCTAAGCCGCGGCTGCCTCCGGTGATTACTGCAGTTCGGTCCGTCAAATCAAACAGTGAGCGGACTCCCTTTATCTTGCTTTTAGGAATTTTCTCCATGGCTCCTTCCCCCATCTTCCCTCGCGGAAGAGGAAGCTCAGGAAAGATCGTCTATCAACAACGGCCTTCATCAGTAACTAAACCGTCTTTCTATTCTGTCTTTTTCCAGGCAACACATTGGGAAATACCCAAATTCGAATTCTAAACTGTGTCCCGCCCTGCCACTAGCCTATGGAATCTGCAAACCGCCGCTGACATTTATAACCGCTCCGGTGATGTAGGATGAGTCCTCAGATGCTAAGAAAACAGTCACCCTAGCCACATCCTCCGGCACACCAGTCCGCCCGAGAGGAATTAGACGTCTTATCGTCGCTTCATCTTCCTCTGTGCTTATCGTAATCCCGGGTGTATCGATGCGTCCAGGCGCGATGGCATTTACAAGAACCCCGTAAGGCGCCAGCGTCCGTGCCATCGACCGAGTGAGTCCTATTATTGCCGCCTTGGACGTTGTGTAATGAGTCCCAGCAAGAAGACCGCCGCTTATTGCTGCAGAGGAACTAATATTTATGATCCTCCCGGTACGCCGTTCTTTCATATTTCCGACAACCGCCTGTGAAAAGAAAAAAGCTCCTTTCACGTTGACTCCCATAACGGAATCCCATTCTTCCTCGCTGATCTGTTCTAAGGGCGTTAGTTTATAGATACCTGCATTGTTCACCAAGGTATCAATTTTCTTAAAGGTCGCAAGAACGATCTCGACTGCTGAAAGAACGTCATCTTTCACTGATATATCGGCCTTCACAGCCAGGGCTCGTCCTCCCAGTGACTCGATCGTTGCGGCAGTCTCCTCGGCTGCCTCGACTCGAACATCGCAAACCGCCACCGCACAACCAGCCCTAGCCAATTCCACCGCTATGGCCCGGCCAATACCCCTGCCACTGCCCGTCACCAAAGCCGATTTACCTTCAAGTTTCATTTCTTTTTCTTTTACCCCAATTAATCATTTCAGTAGGTTATCTTCCCAATTTTCCTCTGGAATAACCCGATCGTCTGTTATCCCCAGTGACCAGGCCGCAGCTAATTGTTTGCGAGTGATCCCCTAGAATTAGACATCCGAGTCCGCTGGCGATCTCCCCTTGCCATAAACCTATCTCGAATTTGTATCTTTTAGAAAGCTCCTTCTTGCTTGCCTATGTTATTGGCAGGCTGTCACTCCTCCATCGACAAAAAGAATCTGGCCAGTTATGAAATCCGACGCTGGAGAGGCCAAAAAAATGGTTGCTCCCACTAAGTCCATTGGTTCTCCCACTCTGCCCATCGGTATCCGGTTGATCAAACTCTCATAGAATTCTTTTCGGTTCAGGTAGTGGGAAACCAACTCAGTTCGAATGAAAGTAGGAGCAATGGCATTTATGTTGATATTATACTGGGCCCATTCGCTGGCCAACTGCTTGGTAAGCATATTCAGCCCTCCCTTGCTCGAACAGTAAGCCACATACCCACTTCGAATGCCTAACACACTTCGCACGGAAGAGATATTGATTATTTTTCCCCTCTTTTGTTTTATCATGACCCTTCCTACAGCCTGGGCGACAAGAAAGGCCCCCTTCAAATTCAGATCAACCACTCGGTCCCAGTCCTTTTCTTCGTATTTTTCCGCGGGGCGATCGGCGTGGGTTCCTGCACAGTTGATCATAATGTCGATTCGCCCGAAGTGATCCATCACTGTTTGAACAAGACGCGCAACATCATCTGGATGGCAAATATCTCCTGTTAACCCCAGAGCCTCCCCTCCCGTTCTATCGATCACCCTAGCCAGAGCTTTCGCTTTCTTTTCACTCCTTCCCACAACCGCAACTCTAGCTCCATAGTATGCCAATCCTTTACATAACTCTGATCCAATGCCCCCGTAGCCTCCAACAACCATGGCGACGGAGTCCTCCAGTCGGAAAAGACTCGCAAAATCCACGAAGCACCTCCTAGGAAAATGGCTCGATTTATAACCCCCTTGTGAGTAAAATTCTTCGCGGAAATCCTCGCCAGTTTTTGGATAGCCGTCATTGGTCGCAAAGCGCTTGCAAAGTGGTCTCCTCCTGAGTCCAATAATCTGAGGCTCTCACCACCATTCTGTCGGATAGTTCAACGGAATATAGCGAAGAGCTCCAAAGGTCTCCACTGGGTGGATTTTTTTCACCTATAATGGATTTTTTCCGATGATAACATTCCCCCGGGATATGTCAAATGAAAAATGTCAAAAGAAATGTGGAAAGGGCCTCAATATCTGATCAAATAGCAGAAAGTCCCGCGTTTTCTCACCGACATGGCGGCTTTTTGCGAGGCCCCATCCTCTCCTGATTTGAGCTTAGGTGCGGAGCATTGCGGTACTTGAGGGATTCTCCGTCTTTGCCTACAACCTCGAGTTGTTTGCCTTCTCCTGGTGGTCTCTCCCAGTGCTGGCAGGGTTATATTGTCCAAACGAACAGGATTTCAATCGCTGCACTCTTCCTGGCTAGTTCAATGGCCCTGCTGAGCACAATTGAAATCAATTATATGTGGTGACGGTCTCTTAGAACTGAAACAAGTTATGCGAAGCCCAGAGGCGGACCACTTATCCCCAGACTGGGATAAGAAAAACCCGAGGGTGGACTAACCATTGAAAGACAGCGAGGGGGAGGGAGAGGTAATGATAACCACCATGAGGAGACAAGACGAGCACTCTATTGATGGATCATAATATCGAGAGCACCGGCAACAGGACACACAGAGAAACAACCGCCACATCCGACGCAGTTGTCCTCCTGAACCCAGACTTTTTCCCCATCCTCTTGCATTCCATCATAGAAACAGG
>CAYGBK010000032.1:0-26386 GCA_964348095.1 uncultured Thermodesulfobacteriota bacterium
GGATCCTTGTCAAATTCCACGGCTGTTTCCGGGCTGGTGATCCAGCCAATGACATCGACGTCTCCTGCCTTCAAAGCCGCATTCCTGGCGGGCGTGGTGTCAATAAATTTGAATACCACCTCCTCCAGATAGGGCACACCCTCCCGATAGTATTCTCCGAATTTGACAAGCGTGGCGTGATCGCCCTTGACCCATTCTTTAAACCTGAAAGGCCCTGTTCCGACGGGGTCAGTTTTCATCTCGGGTTGCATGTCTTTTGGCAGGATGACCGAGTCCCCACGGGCCAAATCATAGAAGAACATGGAATTGACGGTACTGAGGGTGATCCTGACGGTGTGGTCATCGACCACCTCAACCGTCGCGATGTCCTTGTAGTACTCCTTGTGGGTCTTCGTTTTGTGCTCTGCATCCCTAGCCAGATCGAGAGTATATTTCACATCAGCCGCGGTGAAAGGTTGACCATTATGGAACTTGACCCCTCGCTCCAGATGAAAGGTGTATACCTTCCCATCCTCAGAGATGTCCCAGCTTTTGGCAAGAGCAGGGACGATCTTGCCGTGGCGATCAAACTTCACCAACCCCTCAAAGAGATTGTTGTAAACCACACGGTCGATAATGGCCGCGGGGTTTGTTGTGGGATCGAGTCCTGGAGGTTCTCCTTCTAATGCCACCCGGAGCGTCCCGCCGTAGACCGGTTGTTGTGCGGCGTGGACCGCTCCAAAAGACGCAATAAGAAACATGAAAACGATTAAAACTGCGACATGTGTACGCCTCATAGTAGGCCTCCTTCCTGAACAAAAGACGGTTTTTGTTCCAGAGCGGGCAAATTTGTCCCCCCAGGAAACCCAGTTTATCGATGTCCTTTTTGTTAAGTCAAGAAAAATTAGGGGTCAAGTCTCAACATTCAACGGAATTGACCATTACCTCGGCAGGTGACATGGTCGAGGGCGCCCGGATGTTAAACGCGAGGGGCCTTGCCATGGTCGTAGATTCTCCTTACCAGTTTTTTGCTCCCCATGTTTAGCAGAACCACTATCCAAAGTCAAATGTTAAGACCTGACCCTATTATTTTGTTGACAGTATTTTCAGACCGGGTATAAAGAAAGTAACGGCGAGAAGAAACTTTCGTTTGAAAGCAGCTAATTACTGCCTAAATTTGGGGGACCAAATGAACCTCAAGTTGTGCTTGCCGAACTCCCAGCAGAATCTTGCGGGTTCTGGTGGGAGTTTGTTTCTGAGAGGGCGGTCTTGAAGAGCGCTCACTCGGGATCTGCCTTCATGGAGCACTCCTCCGAGTGATGGAGTGTTTTAACGGGTTTACAAGATCTAGAATTAGTATCTGTTTGCAAGAGTCCGGTGACAAATGCCAATAGAAAAGATCTGGAGCCAACGAGAATATGAGTCCCACGAAAGGAGGGAATCCGTTATGAGGAAGAAAGGCTTAGTATTCATCATCTTGGCCTTAGCGGTAATCATAGTTGGTATGGATTGTGGCGAGGTGAAATCGGCTGAACCAATTATCATTGGAGCGCCGATTCCCCGTGCCTCCACATATGGGCAGAATTGTGAGAGGTCGATGATACTCGCCATGGAAGAGATCAATGCCGCCGGCGGGATCAAGCTGGGTGGCCAAATGCGGCCGATCGAACTCGAAATAGTCGATACGAGGGATCAAGAACCTGGTGTACCGACCAGTGAGGTCCTTTTGGCCATGGAAAAGCTGGTTCTGGACAAAAAGGCAAAAATTCTTGCCGGCGGTCCGATCATGTCAGAGGTTTGCCTCGCTGCATTGGATTTCTATCCCAAATACAAGGTCTTGGGCCTGATAAGTGCCGGCTGCTGGACTCCTGGTTGGCACAAGAAAAGTGCGGGGAACCTCGAAACCTATAAATATGCCTTTAAGCCAAGCGGAAACGTTGTTTACTGGATAAAAAGCATAGTCCCGATGCTGAAAAATATAAAAGAGACGCACGGGTTCGACAAAATGTATATTACGGTCGCCGAGGCGGCTCATGCCAGAGCGAGCGCTGACTTTGTTGAAAAGGGCGCAGTGGCCGACGGTTGGAAAATTGTAGGCAAGGAGGTCCATCCGCTGGCCACAACAGACTTCTCTATGATGTTGCGTGACGTCAGGAAATCCGGAGCGGAGGTTCTGTTTATCTGGGATCACACCCCAGAATCCCTGACACTGGTAAAGCAGTGGTATGATTACAAGGTGCCAGCCGCGCCCATCGGCTTCGTTGGCCCCACAGATGATCCTGCCATGTGGGAGCAAACCAAGGGCAAAGTTGCCTACCTGGTTGAGTGGGGTGGTGAAGGTGGCACGCTTCCTGATCAAGAAATCACGACACTGACCAAACCTTTCTTTAATGCCTACAAGAAGAGATGGGGTGTGGAGCCACGAGGGACGGCGAATGTGCCGAGCTATACAGTTCTCTATTTGATAAAAGATGCCATTGAGCGTGCTGGGACAATGGAGGTCGATGCCCTGATCACCGCCATTGAGCAGACGGATATGATTACAGTAGGCGGCAGGCTGAGATTTGACAAGTCCAACCACCAAGCCGTCTATGGAGACAATCCGGAAGAGACCCTCGTGGGTCAGGCACTTCAGTGGCAGGACGGAAAGAGGGTGACTGTCTGGCCACCCAAAATAGCCACTGGAGCGTATCAGCTGCCGCCTTGGATGAAATGATAAACCTAGCCATAGTGTAATGGGTGCCTACCGGGATCAAGAATGGCCGAATCAAAAGAACTAATATACGGCCAGGTCGGTGATTACGAACAGATCGAATATGATGAGCCGGTCTTTGCTTCCATCGATCGTATGTGCCAGAAGTACCCTGATAGGCCGGCGATCATCTATCTGGGGGAGACTTGGACCTATGCTGAGATGATGGATCTTATAGATCGATTTGCGAACGCCCTGTTTCACCTGGGTGTCAGACAGGGTGATCGGGTGATGCTTTACATTCCGAATTCTCCCCAATTCATTGCTGGTTTTTTTGGGTCGATGAAGGCGGGTGCCACACCGGTACCCGTCTCCCCCATTTACACCCCTTTCGAGATTGAATACCTGATCAATGATTCTGGGGCCGAGATCATCCTGTGCCAAGACACGAATTGTGGCTATGTGAGGGAGGTCTTCCCGAAGACGTCTTTGAGGGGGGTTATTGTCACCAATTATGCAGACCTCCTTCCTTGGTGGAAACGGGCTGCAGGCGCGATGTTCGATAAGATTCCCCATGGCGTGGTGGAGAAGGGTAAGGAGGTATATCAGTTTAAAGATCTCATGAAGAGTTACCCCCCTGACCCCCCGGAGGTTGAAATCAACGCCCGGGCTCACCTCAGCCGCTTGCTCTATACCGGTGGGACCACCGGTTTCCCCAAGGGAGTTCCGACCAATCATACTGCCGTCGTGAGTTTCGTCAGCGAGGTCCGTCAGATTAGCGAGGGCTTTGTCGGTGAAGGAGGAGAGGATCGATTAATTATGATAAACCCGCTCTTCCATGAAATGGCCCAGGGGATGACCATGGCCTGGGGCCTAACCAAGGGAAACCCAGTGGTGTTGATGCCTATCGCTGACATCGATGCCATCCTAGACACCATAGAACGATATAGAATAACACTGCTCCTGGGGGTGCCCACACTCTACCGAATGATCCTCGAGCACGACAGAGCCGGGTTGTATGATTGCAAATCTCTCAGGTTTTGCCTGTGTGGTGCTGATAAGCTTCCTCCAGAGGTCAATGCCAGATGGAGAGAGATGTTTCATCGACCCATATTTCAGTGTTACGGGGCAACTGAGGTTGGTTTCACAACCACCTCCCCTTTCGACCAAGAGCCTCATCCAGAATCCATCGGTATTCCATTGCCTTCCAGGGAAGTCAAGGTTGTGGATCCGGATACCCTGGAGCCGGTGCGGGAAAATGAAGTGGGTGAGGTTCTGGTCCGCTGCAAATATACCTTTAAGCATTACTGGAATAAACCCGAAGAAACAGCTCGTTCGTTTGTTCCACTCGATGGTAGAGTCTTCTACAGAATGAATGATTTCGCACGGAAAGGCGATGATGGGCAATTGTATTTTGTTGACAGAGGTGTAGACATCATCAAGTACAAAGGGTATAGAGTTTCAGCTTCCGAAATCGAAGCTGCCCTCCAAGATCACCCCGCGGTCATCGCCGCATGTGTCGTTGGTGTGCCCGATGCGCGAACAGGGGAGCGCATTAAGGGGATCGTCGTGCTGAAAGACGATGCCAGGGGTGTGAGTTCCCCCGAACTGGCGAGTTGGTGTCGAAAACGACTTGCTCCCTACAAAATTCCGAAGTACATCGAGTTCAGGGACATGTTGCCGAAATCGAAAGTGGGCAAGCTATTACGGCGGGAGATCAGGGACGAGGAACGGCGAAAGGCCCAAAAGAGAGTCGACAAAGCGACCCCACCAGTTGAACGTGCGTAAGAAAAAGCAAAATCATCTTTGATTCACAATCCGAAATAGGCCTCTTTAACATCCGGATTCTCGAAGAGTTCTCTGCCCGAACCCTCCGCAACCAATCCCCCATTTTCAAGGACGTAGCCGTATTCTATGATCGGCAGAATTGGTCGGGCATATTGTTCCGAAACCAGCACGGTGATCCCCGTTTCCTCGTTGATCTCTTTGATCGCCTGGGCAAGTCTTTTTTCGATTATGGGGGCCAGGCCAAGGAGGGGTTCATCCAGGAGAAGCAGCTTCGGCTGAGCCATGAGGGCTCGCCCAATGGCCAACATCTGCTGCTCGCCTCCGCTGAGGAACCCGGCCGGTCTCTTCCTGATTCTCTTGAGTTCGGGAAAGAGAAGGAGCACATATTCTAGGGTCTTCTTCGCTTGGGCTCTATTTGCGAGATATGCTCCCATCCTCAAGTTTTCGATTGTGCTACTCTCGGGGAAGATGAGACGCCTTTCCGGGCACAGGATAACCCCTTTTCTGGCTCTGTCACTGGGTTCAACCATGAGAACATTCTCATCCTTGAATCTGATCTCGCCAGTAAGAGTTATCCTCTCCCCGCCTCTCATTTCCTCTTTTTTCTTGACGTCTAGGATTATTCCTGAAATGCAGAACATGAGTGATGATTTGCCGGCGCTGTTGGACCCGAAAACCCCGACAATTTGGCCCTTTCCAACTGTCATGCTAATGTTATTGATAGCGACTGCGTTTTCATAAAATAACATCAGATTTCTGACCTTGAGAACCGCACTCACAGTTCCACTTCCTCCCCAAGGTAGGCCCGCTTAACCCTCTCGTCTTGCATCACACGCTCCGGAACGCCTTCGGCGATCTTGGTGCCAAAGTCGACCACGATAACCCTATTCGCTACGCTAAAGAGTTCCCTCAGCCTGTGTTCAATCATCACCAGGGTCATCCCTTTGATGCGAAGCCGTTCAACAAGGGGAACCATGCTCGCTATTTCGCTCATGCTTAAACCAGAAAGTACCTCATCGCAGATAATAACTTCAGGCCTCAGAGCGAGGCACCTTGCAAGCTCGAGCCGCTTCAGATACCCTAGGGGAAGCGCAGAGGCGAGTTTGTAAGGGACATATGCGTCTCGCTCAAAACCAACTTCTTCCAACAAATCGATTGCAACCGCATCCCTATCTCCCCCCCTGCTTCCTGCAAATCGACGAGCCCTCTGGGACCATAGTGGCACGATCAGACTCTTATATGTCTTTAGACTCGGGTATGGCCTTACGATTTGGAAAGTTCTTGTGACACCGAGCTCTGCAACTTTATATGGGGGCATTCCGGTGAGTTTCTTATCTTTGAGAAAAACGTCTCCGAAGTCCGGTTTCAGGAAACCCGTAACAATATTGACTATGGTGGTCTTGCCGGCACCGTTAGGTCCAATAATCCCTAAGACTTCCCCTTCGAACAAGTCAAAGCTCAGGTCGTTTACCGCCATGATTCCGCCAAAGGACTTCCTGATATTCCGGATTCTAATAATCGGTTGTTTTCCTTCATTCATTTGTTCTATACCTTAACCCAGTGTTCGAACTGGTGGTATCTGCGGCTCGCCCAATTCAACAATCCCTCCGGCTTGAACAAGATAAACCCAACAAGCACGAGGGAGTAGAGCACCACCCGAAGTTGCCCGAAGCCACGTAACAATTCAGACAGCGGCGCGAGAATGAAAGCCCCGAGAACGGGACCTGCGATTGTCCCTGGCCCTCCCATTATGCAAGCAGCGATAGGCATTATTGTAAAGTCAACGGCAAAAAGCGACAGCCCAACGAACCCAGAAAAATGAGCCACAAAAGTGCCCGCAAAACACCCTATTACTGTGGCAATAAATAGAGCATATATTTTTACTCGGGTGATATTAATCGCAGAGGCCAGGACAGCCTGATCATTGTCTTTTATGCCCGCGAATACGAGTCCAATATCTTCACCACACAGTCTTCGCAAGGCAAATGTCACAATGAGGACGATAACGATAATGAGATATACTCCGACCCATATGTTGAGAAAGCCAGTAATTGGGCTTAGCCCCTCAGTGCCCCTGAACAGACCACCTGCCAGAATGATGCTCCCAGCTAAGAAAGGAAACATAAATGTCACCACAGCAAAGTAAATTCCCCGAAGTGGTAGACAGGGGAGCCAAAGTAGTGTGCAAATCATTGCTCCGCCAAACGTACCCACGAACATCGTCAAGGGGACAGGCAGATGAAAATAGTAGTTGAGTACCCCGGAGATATAGCCACCCACCCCGATCATAAATGCACCGCCAATACATACCAACCCGACTCGCTCGGCCAAGAAGTCAAATGAAATCGCGAGCAGGGCGTAAACTCCTGCCAGACCCAGGACCCTTTGCCAATAAAGGCTTGGCACTACTACGGGTGCTATGAGCAAGACGAGAACCAATCCTGCTCTCGGAATAAACAAATAGCCTATCTCACGCCAGGAGGAAATGGCGTACAAGCCCTCTGTCCGTGCCTTTATCCCACGGTCCAACCTCTCCTTGCGCCTATATTCCGGGGTCATTTCTAGACCCTCTCCTCCAGCTCCTTTTGTTTCCCTAAAAGTCCTGAAGGTCTTACAATCAGAATGAATATGATGAGCCCGAATACGAGTACGTTATTCCACATGGTTCCACCAAAGGCCGACATGACCGTCGTTGCAAGTCCCAAAGTGAGGGCGGCAAGCAAGGTCCCTCCCCAACTCCCTAGCCCACCAATAACGCATACTGCAATCGCATGAGTAAGAACACTGTATCCCGATTCAACATTGACATTGCCCAAAGGCATGATCGCTACGGCAGCTGTCCCAGCCAGAGCTGAACCAATGGCTAATGCTATGTTGGCCATTCGATCCGAGTTGATACCTAGCATCAAGGCAGCTCGCTCATTTTGAGCCATGGCCCTAAGTGCCAGTCCGATCCTATGATAGTGGGTGAAAAGCCACATGAAACCGAGAATGAGTAGACCGACCGCGATAATCAAGAGCCGATGCATATCTATCATCAGCCAGGATGTGGATACTACACCGTCATAGAATGGAGGTAAAACATAACCCGGACCTATGAACCCTTTGAAACCACCAACCCCTTGCAAACGTAATCCCTCCAGAATCGCCAGGGCAATAGCAAAGGAGACGATAATTTCGGATATGGGCATACCTCTGACTCGGATCATGACAAACTGATATATCGCCATTCCGGCCAGTGATACGATGATAAGGGAAATGATGATGCTCAGCCAGAAGGGAAGGCCCGCGTTGTTCATGAAGCTCCAGGTGATAAACCCTGTTACAACATATAATGCACCGTGGGCAAAATTAGGCAGTCTGCTGATGCCGTAGACAAAAGAAAAACCGACGGCCATTAAGAAAAACGTCATGCCGTTTACCAATCCATAGACAAGAACGTCCAAGGCTGTCCGCCTCCAAGGTGAGGTGTCTCCTCGATTTCGCCGCCATTATAGGAGGCCAGAAGGCAGACTGTCAAGTTATGTGTCAGCGGGCGTCAGAGGACGTATTCTCCACGTGGGACAGAAGAAGAGGAAGCGGAATTAAACTGGAAGGGATTAGGTAGACGCCCCTCTCCTCGAAGTCGGTAAACTTGACCCTCGTACAACTGCTAGCATATGATAGGGCCATGACTTTCCAGGTTCAGATTCTCGGGGTGGGCGATTTTTTCACGGAAGTCCACAATTTCAGTAGCTTTGTCATCAATGCAGATGGAAGGTTCACCCTCGTCGACTGTCCAGATGGTTTGCCAAGAATCATCAAGGAGATGAATCGAGTGGCAGACATCGGCGTTCGCCCGGACAAACTCAACCACATTATGGTGACTCACCTTCATGGAGATCATTCGAATGGTCTCGAAGGAATGGCTTATTATAAGAAGTTCCTCCAGGGAGGAAAGAAACCGGTTGTCTATTCAATTCGGGAAGTACTCAAGGATCTCTGGCCCGGGAAACTCAAGAGTGCCATGAAAAGCCTCTACGCTGGTTCTTCAGAGAGAATCGGAACGCTTTCCGTTCGAGAACTGTTGAAGGAATGCGAGAGAGCGAAACTCGAGGATTATTTTTCCGTCTTTCCCCTTGAATTCAACAAGGCCAATCGGGTCAATGGCCTCGACGTTGAGGTTCGATCTGTGAGACATCACATCCCTACGTTCGGTTTTAGAGCAACATATCGGGGCAAGGCCCTTGGATACTCGAGTGATACCTTTTTTGATCCGAGTCTGATCGACTTTCTCAAAGATTGTGACATGATAATCCACGAATGCGACTTCCAGAACAAGAGTCCACACAAGGGCATCCACACAGGTTACAATGATCTTGTCCGATTGCCCGAATCTATCAAAAAGAAGATCTTTCTTATCCATTATCCAGATACAGCGAGTGATGAGGACTCAGAGCTTAAGCTCCTTAAGGAAGGTCATGTTTATGACCTCACATAGGGGTCAGGACTATCGCCACCATGGTTGAGCTGCGGGGAGGGGGTACAGCCCGCTGGTTTTGGACACATCCGAAGCACAGGCTAATCATTCCACAACGAATGGGAAATTCGAATGTTAGAAGAGGAACGAGCAGGCCGAGCAAAACCTAAAGGGGTGACAGAGAATGGAATTTGATGATGTTCTGGAGCATATCGAGCCTTCAGAACTTATAGGGTTAACATGTGAGTTGATTCGCATTCCCAGTGTCCATCGGCCAGAAACCGGAGAGGGAGAGGCGAGGGTGGCGGAATTTGTCAGGTGTAAATTGGAAGAGATTGGACTGGACGTAAATATTGAAGAAGTCGCCCCGGGTCGGCCGAACGTCATTGGAGTGCTAAATAGAGATGGGGGGAAGACAATTCTGCTCGAGGCCCATACCGATGTTGTCACTGAGGGGGACGAGTCTGAATGGAAATACCCGCCCTTTGGCGCATCGATCGTTGGGAATCGTATTTATGGACGGGGCGCCTGTGATACCAAGGGCAACCTGGCAGCAGCCATCCTGGCCGTCAATGCGATTAAGAGGTCGAAACGGCAGCTGAAGGGGAGAGTCGTTCTCGCCGTACCGGTGGATGAAGAGGGCCTCATGGTTGGCATTAAGCACATGATCAATAGGGGCCATCTCGAGGGAGTCGATGCTGCCATCATTTGTGAACCGGAAGACAATCAGATCTGCATCAGCCAGAAGGGTGCACTGCGGGTCAGGGTCAAGACGTCTGGCAAAATGAGTCACGGGTGTATGCCCCTGACAGGATTGAATCCCATCTATCCAATGGTAGAGATTATCCAACGAATGAAAAAGCTCGAGAGACGTGAGATCGAGAACTACGGCAAGGATGCGTTTCTCGGATTTCCCAGCATTACGCCCACTGTTCTCCGGGCACCCATCAAGGGGGAGCCACAGCTCAACGTCATGCCTTCGGGGTGCGAGGCGCTCGTGGACACACGTACCATTCCCGGGCAGTCTCACGATGAGTTGAAATCGCAACTCACTCAGATCGTCAAGAATGTGGAGGAGGAAGTGCGACGGGATTTCAGTTCAGGGTGGGAGAAAGATATTCGTGAAAAGCTCCAGCCGGGTCTTTCCGATGGACTTCCCTTCTCCGCGGAGATCGATATTTTTGAAGATCGACCGTGGACGAAGACAGACAAAGGGGAATCAGTTGTGCGGGCCGTGGCGGAAGCCTACCGTCTCGTTACAGGGAAAGAACCGATCTATAACGGTGTTCCCGGTGCCACCGATGGAACTTTTATCAACGCATGGGCAAAAATCCCAATCGTTACGACCGGGGCTGGAGACCGTTTGGTGCCCCACCAGAAGGACGAGTGGATCGACACGGATCAGTTGGTGGAAACAGCCAAAATCTTTGCGGTTAGCATCCTGGAATTTCTAAATCGGTAAGAGGAGGAGGGCCATGAACATGGGCATCACCGCGATCGATGGTGTCATGGTGGGGCATGCCTCGGATATGAAGTGCGTGACGGGGTGCACCGTCGTGCGGTTCGAAAAGAAGACAATCGGCGGAGGGTTCATTCCCGGAATGGCCTCGGGAACACGTGGCACCGACCTCTTCAGGTCGATTCATCTTCGCGACGAAGTTCACGCGTATTTCCTCTGTGGCGGAAGTGCTTTCGGCTTAGATGCCACAGGAGGCGTCATGAAGTATCTCGAGGAACAGGGTGTCGGGTTTGACGTTCAGGTGACCAAGATTCCTAGAGTGCCGAGCGCTGTCATTTTCGATCTTCCACTGGGGGACTGTGTTCGCCGTCCCGATTCTGCCATGGGATATCAGGCCTGTGCCAATGCGTCTAGTGGCCCTGTCGAGCAGGGAAGTGTCGGTGTTGGCACAGGTGCGACGGTAGGAAAGTTCTATGGCCTGAATCGGGCCATGAAGTCTGGTGTGGGGTCCGTCTGTCTTGAAGGCCCATTCGGTCGCGTGGGGGCGTTGGTGGTTGTGAACTCTTTTGGCGATGTCGTCGACTACGACACGGGCAACCCCATCGCCGGACTGCGAGATGAAAGGGGAAACCAGATGATCAGTACGGCTCATGAGATGAAGACAAAAAAAATGACAAAGGCATTCGATTTTGGTTTTCGAGAAGAGCAGAATACAGCGCTTGCCGTCATTGCAGTCGATGCAACGCTCATTAAACCAGAACTCAACATCATATCTCTCATGGCTCAAAGGGGGTTGGTGAAAACCATCGACCCCATCCACACGACTTTTGATGGGGATGTTATATTTGCTGCCTCTCTGGGAAATCACAAAGGAGAGGTCGACCTTAACGTTATTGGGCTTCTTGCAGAGGAAGCCTTGGGGCGGGCGGTCAATAATGCCGTTCGGTCGGCCAAAGGCCTGGCGGGCATCCCATCCCATCACGATTTGCACAGCAATGACGGCGAGGGATGACGACCAAAAGAGGGTTCTCAGGACGATCGTATGGGTTTCCTCGCGATCGACATCGGAAACACAAATATCACCACCGGTTATTTTCCTCTTGGAGATCTCACGGAGACGCGGAAGATACCATCCTCTATGGATCCTCCCGAGTACTGGTCTCAGATATTTGCGTGGCTAGGAGGAGAGCGGTTCAGGGGTGTTCAGGCAATAGGGGTCTCTTCTGTGGTCAAGGATCTTGAGACAGAGATCTTGGAGGCCCTATCGGGTGTTGATCCGGTTTCTGTGAGCCAACCGCCGGCTCTGCACGTTATTACGAGAGATTTTCCTTTTCCCCTGAAATCTGCCTATCAGCAAGGTCTTCTCGGCACGGACAGGATGCTGGCCGCGGTGGCAGGAGCGGCTCTGTTTGGAAAGCCAGTAATCACTGTTGACATCGGAAGCGCTGTCACAATTGACCTCGTGGACAGAAAAGGGGTCTTTAGGGGCGGGCAGATCCTTCTGGGTGGTGGCCTACGGTCCAAGGCCCTAGCTGCTTTTACATCGCTCCTCCCTGAGATTCCAGTCCCTCAATCGCCTCCGCCCCTTATCGGGACCAACACGGTGGAATGCCTCGGTTCCGGAATTTACCATGGCATGAGGGCGGAAATCAAAGGGCTCGTCTCCAAGATTCAAAAGGAGGCCCGTACCAGAGCTGCCGTCGTCCTGACAGGCCAGGGGAGTCTCCTCTTTGAGGAGAGCCGTCCATCGGGATGGCAGATTGAGAAGTTCCTGGTCCTCAAGGGGATTTACTACAGTTGCCAGAGGCAGGACTTAGCGCTCCAGGAGTGAGTCCGGGTACTTGTCGCGAAAACTGAGAAACGGCCCGACCGTCTCAGCAGAGAGAACGGCGTGGATGACTGCCCTGGACAGGACATCTGCCGCCGCCACGCCGAGCTGGTTGAGAGCTTCAATTATCCCCGGCCCAAAAGGCGTTTTTCCCTCTGGGAGGGGTATGTGGCCAGTTGCTAGAACAAATATGGTGTCTCCGTCGAACATGGTGTGGGCTGGCCAGATAGCCCGGGCGGAACCGTCGTGAGCCATCTGGGCAACTTTTGTTGCCTGGGTCTTGGTAAGGTCAGCATCGGTTGCCACCACACCGATCGTTGTGTGTCGTCCCACTCCTTTTGGATTGACTGGAGGTGACACTTTTTTGCCGAGTGGTGTGGGCGGTTTGAGGTTAGGAAATTCTCCGACTTTTTCCAGGTGACGTCCATAGAATTGTCCCGTTTCGGATCCACTGGACTTCCGAAGGAGTTGAGAGCCACGAGACCGCCCACGGTGATTCCACTGTCGAGGGTATCGCTCGCCATCCCAATCCCCCCCTTCAGCTCTCCAGAGACAGCCCTGGTACCTGCTCCGACATTCCCTTGAGGAATCGGCCCTTTTGTGGCGTTCTCGCTGGCTTTGTAGCCGAACTCTTCCGAAATGTGGCCTTCTTTTTGGCCCCGCCCCAGGTCAAAGAGAACTGCTGCAGGAACAATGGGCACGACCCTGCCATCTCCAACGGAAAAGCCGACACCCCGGTCCTCCAGGAACCGCATCACCCCGCCCACGGCATTGAGACCGTACCCACTGTTCCCGCAAATGGCAACTGCATGGACTCTTTCAACGAGGTTGACAGGGTCGAGAAGGTCTGTCTCTCGATTACCCGGTGCACCTCCCCGAACATCCACCCCCCCGCCGACAGCTCCATCGCCAGTCAGAACGATAGTGACGCCAGTCAAAAGCTCCAAGTCGGTAAAATGGCCGACTGAGATTCCCTCGACATCTGTGAGACTGTTAGCCCCTGTCACCTTCTCCATAGACTCAGCCGTCAAATGTATTGGGAGCATTAAACAGCATCGCCCGCGCCTTTTCGAGCCTTAATCTCCGAGACTCGAATGTGACACGGAAGACGGAAGAAAGCTGACCACAGAGATTGCCGCGGCCAAAAGGGACCACATTGACGGATAAGGCTCTATCCTTGAGTCACGCGGGTTGACTCGATCCCAATCTATGTAGTTTTATTATTTCGACGACTTGGCAGATTTCTTCAGTCCTTTAGTCTAATCCAATGAGGAGACGGTTCATGACAGAGGCAGAACTCGTCAAAGCGGCAAAGGCAGGCGATAGGCAATCATTTGAGGATCTTTTGGAACCACATATAGGTGGCTTACGCTACCTGACCTATCGAATGGTCGGATACCGAGAGGACGCTCGGGATCTTTTGCAGGAATCCATGGTACGGGCCTGGAGGGGGATCGGTAACTTTCGCAGTGATTCCGACTTTCGTACCTGGCTCTTCGCCATAACGACCCGTGTATGTATTGACTATCTCCGTAAGCAGAAACGATGGTGTTGGGACTCACAAGTTGCGGCGGAACAGGAATGCCGCAAAAGCCCGAGTCTGAGACAAGAGGTCCTTGCAACGCTCTCTGCCCCAGGCTTTTCATTCGATGTGTATGAGCATATCGCTTTCTGCTTCACCTGTGTTGCCCGCTCATTACCCCCTGAGGAGGAGGCAGCCGTCATCCTCAGGGAAGTCTTTCAGTTTACGAACCAGGAGTCTGCCAAGATTGTTGGTGTGAGCGAATCGGTCTTTCGACATCGTTTGGCTGCTGGACGGCAGGCGATGCAAGAGATATTTGATGGGTTATGCGCTCTTGTCAAAAAGCAGGGAGCGTGCTACCAATGCAGCGGCCTTCGGGAAAATACCCCCGAAGAACGTCGCGGACCGGCTGTACCCAAGATTGGACGCCCTGGGCAATCTCATGGGGGACGTTACCGTGTCCGGTCTCACATCGTGCGTGACGCCGACCTTGAAGGTGGGAGAAGCCGTCTCCTTCATGACCTTGTATATAGTCGTATTCACCGGGCCAATGGCTATGCTTCAGACAGTAAAGGCCTGGATAACCACCTTGCAAAGGAGGATCTTAAAGTATGAGTGAAGAGGCAGCTAACAGAGAAGAGGGTCAGGTCGTGTTGATCATTGCGGGCTGGTTTGATCCAGACCGTAGCGCAGAAAGAGCCCAATATATTGAGGCAGCTGGTGCGATTTTCAAAAAACACGGGAGCGGTGCGGTCACGGGCTATACGCCAACAGAGGCGCTTGTTGGGGACTTCAAGCCCGATGCTGTTGCACTGGTCGAATGGCCGAGTGCCGAGGCGTGTCAGAAGGCGTTTTCAGACCCGGAGTACCTGAAACTGATTCCGCTCCGTGACAGGGCACTGAAGAAGGTGACGTATACGTTGGCCCGCAAGCCCTGACGGGTCGTCCTGGTTAACAACATCAGGCAAAGCGATATATGGCGATGGCTTTTTTATCGCTGAATAGGTCACAACCGTTGTACAGGCATGTCTGCCGTTTGGGGAATGTCAGCGTTAGGATGGGCTTACTCTCAGACGTATCTGTTGTATTTGATCACACTTTATTGTAAAGAGGCTCATCATCGAGGATGCTCTGCGAAAAAGAGTCAGACGGTGAAAGGAGGATTAGATGAACTGGTTACTTCTGATTTCGGGATTGTTCGGCGCAATTACGACGATAGGGCACTTTACTATGGGTAGGAAGGAGTACCTGATACCAATGTTGGAAGCCTCTTTCGAGGAGGTGCCCAAAAAAGTAATGCACTGTGTCTTCCATTATGTTTCTGCTTATCTTATTCTGTCTACAATTGTACTGCTCGCATTAGGGTTTGGCGTTACCTTTAGTTGGGATTCCAGTCTTCTGGTTTGTCATTATTCATTATGCGGTCTTCGCCGTGACCCAGATAATTATCGCCTCCACGTCTCGGATCGAAAAAGTCATGTTCAAGATGTTCCAGTGGATCTTCTTTGCTTTGATTGCGGTATTTGCGTGGTTGGGTCTCTAGAGAGGCACTGGGACGATTCTAGGAGTCAGAAGGTCATCATATTAGGCCCGCGTTTTGAAATCCCTTTTCGGGCAACGTGCAAAAAGAAACGGGAGATTGCTTCGGTGAAAAAGGGAGGTGACATTTCAGTCACCTCCCTTGGGATAGAAGAATCCTCCAAGGGCCTGCCTCATTGCCGAGATCGATTGTTACGGCGATGAACCATCCGGGCTTTTCTTGGGTAGTTGAAAGCTCGTCGAGTCTTTTTCTTGGTCGCATTCGGTTATCTTTCCTTAATCTCCAGTGCCAGTTTAGTTTCGAGATTCTGTTTCGTTTTGCTTAGTAGAGATTTCAATGTCCTAGAGGAGAGATCCAATACGTGCGGGATCTCTTCATCGGACAGGTCTTTGTAACGGCGTAAGAGGATTGCCCCACGCTGGTTTTCAATACGGACTGCTGGTATAATTCGTCTGACCCTCTAGAGGTCTAAGGACGTGAGATAGAAGTCCTGTGGAAGCATGAGGTGGTCGTTATCTGCCTGATGTGAGAGGATAGGTTATGAAGTCTCGGAAAGAGCTGGTTCTGGACAGAAAGATCGTAGGAATGCTTTCTGGCGATGCCCTAAAAGCAGCAGAGATTATACTCAATGACAGAGAGGCGCAGTCTCTTCAGGAATATGCCAACATCGTTTCCATCAAAAGACTCCATTACAATGATCACGGGCCTGTCCATATGCGGAAAGTCGCACTGAATGCGCTAATAATGGTGGATCTTCTAGACACCGCTGGTATCAAGCTTACCCTCGAAAAAGAAGATTCTGGGAGTATCGGCGACAGCAGAATCGCGGTTCTTGTGGCAGCACTTCTCCATGACATTGGAATGACGGTGGGACGAGTGAACCATGAAAGCTTCGGGGCAATGTTTGCTTTTCCCGTTATCGAGAGGACCCTGGTGGGTGTCTATTCCGACAATTTACCAAAGAGAATTGTTGTCCGCTCAATGATCATAGAGGGTATTATCGGACACATGACGACACAGCAAGTGTATTCAATTGAGGCTGGCCTGATTCTTATTGCAGACGGTTGTGATATGGAAAAAGGGAGAGCACGGATACCCATGATGCTTAACAGGGCTTCAAAAGTTGGCGATATCCACAAGTATTCGGCCTCGTCGATTGAAAAGGTAAAGATTGAAAGAGGGGACAAGCGTCCCATAAAGATAACGGTAGATATGACCGCATCAGCGGGTTTCTTTCAGGTGGAGGAGGTGCTTTATCGAAAGATAGAGTCGAGCACAGTGAAACCTTACATCGAGTTATATGCTGGTGTCATCGGTCGAGATTTGAAGCGTTATCTCTAGTGTTCAAAAGAATTCTTCGCAAATACTTTCTTATTTTCGCATTCCCCATGGTTTGAAGATCGAAATGTAAACCGCAATAAGAAGAACGAAGTGCTGTACCATTGCACACCACGTATTCATCTGTTTTAAGTGAAGATAAATCGGGTTTGTCAAAGCGCTTAGTCCCTCTGCCCTGGAAATCGGGGCCATACCATTCAACCACGGTCCTAGCCAGAAGGTTCCGAAGATGATGGCCGAGACGTTTATGACCCACTTGAGTGTTACCCAATGGAACTTGAAGAACCCCCATTTTGTAAGTAGGGAAATCAGAAACCCTGTGACCAGACAGCCAAAAGCGGCGGGAATAATCACATAGTAGTCAACATACTTCATAGAGGCGTCGATGCCGTAGAGTTCTCCGCCGTCGGTCGCCCTTAACCCAATCTGCATCAGAATGAGAGACAGGCTCGCACCGATCCAGGCGCAGGCGAAGAATATGTGAAAGGCTCTAAGCCACCGCTGTCCCGTCAAGCCGAGTTTCTTCATTGATGTTCTTTAAGATTCAAATTCTCCTCTACCCTTAACGTTGGAATATGCCAAATTGGGGGAGACCGCCATCTGGGGACAGTGCTGGGATGGCAGCCTATCGCGATCAACCCCGCTCTTTAAGCCTCAATAGACGCTCCCCGGCTTCCACAAGCGTCTCCTTTCGCTTGGCGAAGTGGAAACGAATCAGGTGTTTGATCGGTTCCCTGAAAAAACTCGAGCCCGGAACCGCTGCGACGCCGATCTCCTTGGCGAGCCAGTGACAGAAGGTCGCGTCGTCTTTTCTGGGAAAGTCAGTTATATCCACAAGTACGTAATAGGCCCCCTGCGGCGTGGTGAACCTGAGTCCAGCCTCATCCAGGTAACTCAGAAAGCAATCCCGCCGAGTGGTATAGTCGGATCGCAGTTGATCATAGTAACTGTGGGGAAGATTTAACGCCGTCACAGCGGCCTCTTGCAAGGGGGCAGCGGCCCCGACAGTCAGAAAGTCGTGAATCTTCCGGGCCCCGGCGATTATTTCCTGTGAAGCAATGATGTATCCTAAACGCCAGCCGGTGATGGAATACGTTTTCGACAGTGAACTACAGGAGATCGTGCGGTCGAACATTCCGGGCAGACTTGCGATATATGTGTGCACGTACGGCTCATAGACGATATGCTCGTAGACTTCGTCTGTGATCACAAATGCATCAAACTCGTGCGCAAGTTGAGCAATATGGTGTAATTCCTCAGGGGTGAAGACTTTACCCGTCGGATTGGAGGGATTGCAGAGGACCAGCGCTTTAACCCCGTGCTCAAAGGCCCGGCGCAATTCGGCCGGATCAAACTCGAACGTCGGCGGGTGCAGTGGCACGTAGATGGGTTTTGCGCCCGAGAGGATCGTATCGGCACCGTAGTTCTCGTAAAATGGCGAGAAAACGATCACCCTGTCTCCTGGGTTGCAGGTTGTCATCATCGCCACCATCATGGCCTCAGTGCTCCCGCAGGTCACGACAATGTGAGCATCCGGGTCCAGATCGAGTCCCATCCAATACCGCTGCTTTTGCGCCAGAGCTTGCCGAAAACGGGGCGACCCCCACGTAATTGCGTACTGGTGATATCCGTCATCAAGGGCCCGTTTGGCAGCGGCGACCAGCTCGGCCGGTGGATCGAAATCTGGAAAGCCCTGGGAGAGATTGATCGCATCATACCTATGTGCAATGCGCGTCATCTCGCGAATGATAGATTCAGTAAACTGATTCAGGTGATTAGCAATGGATGGCATGGTCGAGCGACTCCATCGATCTAACAGGTAAGGGACTTATCCCCACAGCTTTCTCGGTTATGGACAACCCGTTCTCCTTCGAGCGGACGTAGTATAAGGAACGGGGTGCTCCTGTGTCAACAAAAAAGGGGTCACGAGCAGAGGCGGGGCGGTTCCCTCCTAGCCTTCTTTGCACGGGGTCCCCATCACGTGGGCAAGCTTTTCCAAGAACAAGATGACTCTCAGAGGGCAGGAGATTTCGGAAAAGTGTTGAGGTAAGGGCCACTCCGCAGGCGGGCTGGAGGAGGAGACAGGCTAGCAGGAGTATGAGGAAAGGGCAGGGGCATAACCGTAACCATGAAGAACCGGCTTGAACTGCTTGGGACACAAGCCTTATAATCAGATAGTTGTCTCGGTTTCCACCACGGCTCGAGGTGGTTTTTCGATTCGCAGAGAGCCTACCATTCCTTTGATACCGCTCGGTAAAGGATTCGGCCCCGTGAGAAAAGCTGCCTGTCTCCTCTTAACGACTCTGCTGTTTTGGGGATGCGTCGATACCAGAATCGCGATGGAATCTGGATCGGGGGGGTTCGTCGATCGGCATATGAAGAACGTCACACAGATCACTTTCGAAGGAGACAACGGCGAGGCCTACTTCAGTTGGGATGGACAGAAACTTATCTATCAATCGAACCGGGGTGGGTATGGGTGTGACAAGATTTGGCGCATGAATATCGATGGTACCGACAAGCAGAGAGTGAGTCCGGACCGTGGGGCCCACACGTGTTCTTTCTTTTTTCCGGGGGGCCGGAAGATCGTCTTTGCCTCGACCAGCCACCTGCCAGGAGATTGTCCTCCCAAACCTGAACTGCCTCACGGCGCCCATTATGTATGGCCCCTCTACCCGTATGATATTTTCGTCGCCAATCCTGACGGGTCGGCGTTGGAAAAGATCACCGATAACCCAAAGTACGATGCTGAGCCGATTGTCTCACCCGATGGAAATACGATCGTATTCGGTTCTCAAAGGAACGGGGATTTTGACATCTATACAATGAGCGCCGATGGCTCAAATGTGCGACGGTTGACCGACAGAGTGGGCTACGACGGTGGTCCATGGTTCTCACCAGATGGTAGGAAGATCGTGTGGAGGGCCTGGTATCCAGAGAGTCAAGAGGAATTGGCCGTGTGGCGTGGCTGCATGGAAAAGGACTACATCGTCCCCTTTCCCCTTGACATTTGGGTCATGGACGCTGATGGTTCAAACAAGGTCAGGCTCACGAATAACGGTGCGACGAACTGGGCGCCCTCATGGCACCCGGACGGAAAACGGATCATTTTCTCAAGTAACATGGACGACTGGCATGATGATATACAGAAGTTCGGCTACAATTTTGAGCTCTATCTCATCGACATCGACAATGCAGATCTGGAGAGAATAACCTTCAATGATGTGTTCGACAGTTTCCCCATGTTCTCCCCTGACGGGAAAAAACTGGTGTTTGCGTCAAATAGAAACCCAAACAAACCCCGGGCGACAGACATCTTTATCGCGGACTGGTTCGAAAAGCCCTGAGTTTGTCCACGCCCAAAAGGGAGACGCGAAGCGCCTTTTTCCCGGACTCCTTGTCTTACTGGCTCTTGCCTTTGTATCTACTCCTCTGAAGGCGCGGGAACTGGTGCGGCATGACCTTAGGGTCGTCCTATATCCTGAAGAGTCCCGCCTAGCCGTCCGGGACACAATCAACCTTCCTGAGAATTTCCCGGGACCGGTGCGATTCCTCTTACATGGAGGGCTAAAACCTTCGTCCCCTGCGCCGAACGTACATGTTCTCCGGGAGACGGAGAAGCCGGGAACGGTCCCTATCGAATCTTTCAGGGTCACTCTCCCCAGCGGTCAGCGGAACTTCGATCTTGAATACAGCGGGAAAATCTACCATCCTCTTGAGCCCTATGGGAGAGAGTATGCTCGGGGTTTCAGACAGACGCCGGGCGTGATTTCAGGAGAAGGGGTGTATCTGACAGGAAGTTCTTTCTGGTATCCGGTTTTTGATGATGTGCTGGTAAACTTCACCCTTCAGGTTAAGGGTCCATCGGGGTGGGATGCAGTGAGCCAGGGAGAACGCACCCTCCATTCTCGTGAGGGAGATTCCACCCGAGTGCGCTGGGAATCACCAGAGCCCCAGGAGGAGATCTTCCTTGTCGCTGCCGAATTTATCGAATACAGAGAGCACACGGGCCGGGTTGAGACCATGGTCTTTCTCCGCAATCCGGATGCGGATCTTGCAAAAAGGTATCTCGACGCCACAGTTCGATACGTCCCGATGTATGAAGAACTCATCGGTCCCTATCCTTACAAAAAGTTTGCCCTTATCGAGAATTTCTGGGAGACAGGCTTTGGGATGCCCTCGTTTACCCTTCTTGGACCGAAGGTCATCCGGTTTCCCTTCATCATCCATTCCTCATACCCTCACGAGATTCTCCATAACTGGTGGGGGAACGGAGTTTTCCCGGAGCTCGAGAGGGGGAACTGGGCTGAGGGGCTTACAGCCTATTTATCCGACCACCTTATCAAGGAGCAGGTGGGTAAAGGGGCGGCGTACCGCCAGACGACCCTTCAGAAGTACGCTGATTATGTGCTCGGTGGCCGAGATTTCCCCCTTGTCCAATTCTGGTCCCGCCACAGCTCCTCATCCGAAGCTGTGGGCTACGGCAAATCCCTCATGTTCTTCCACATGCTTCGCATGCATATGGCAGACAAACTCTTTGTGGAAGGTCTCCGGAATTTCTACCGAAGGAATAAATTCCGATTCGCCTCTTTTGACGATATCCGGGACGGCTTTGAGGAGGTTTCTCCCATAGACCTTGAGGACGAGTTTGACCAGTGGGTCACTAGAACCGGGGCGCCTGAGATACGGGTTAGGGAGGTAAACGCCGGGGTGGAAGGAGACGGCTATATCCTCATTGCGCATCTTGAGCAGGTTCAGCCGGGTGGTGCTTATCTTTTGCGGATTCCGGTTGCGATAACCATGGAGGGCCATGACCGGGCCTATCAGACTGTTGTTGTCATGGGGGAAAAACGCCTTGAGCTTAGGGTCCGTGTGCCTGCCAGGCCTTTGAGGCTTGATATCGACCCTGAGTTTGACATCTTCCGTAGGCTTGACCGGGAGGAGATTCCCCCAGCCCTGACGCAGGCCTTCGGGGCGAAAGAAATGACGATACTTTTACCGTCCGCTGCGCCCAGTGTGCTTGTTCAGACTTACCGCGAGCTCTCTGAATCCCTGAGTGCTTCCGGCCCCGATGACGTGGAGGTGAAATTCGATAATGAGTTGGAGCGACTCCCTTCGGATCGTACGGTTATTGTTCTGGGATGGGAGAATCTCTTTCACAAAGAGGTTGCCGCCGCACTCTCCAAATATGATGTGGCCATAAATGAAACGGTTGTCCGGATCGGGGGGTCAGAAATCCAGCGGGAGAACCGATCGGTTGTGCTAACAACGAGGCTTCCGGAAAACAAGGATCTATCTCTGACCTGGATCGCCACAGATCTGCCAGCCGCCTTGGCCGGCCTCGGGAGAAAAATCCCTCATTATCACAAGTACAGCTACTTGGCCTTTGAAGGGGCGGAACCCGCCAATGTGTCCAAGGGCCGGTGGCCCGTCCTTGACTCACCGATGACGGTTTTTCTTTCTTTTGAGGGTGGGCCGAGTCGTAAAATCGAAATGGGAAAACTGGCCCGCCGGCAGCCTTTGGCTGTTCTTCCAGCGCTCTTTTCAAAGAATCGAATGATGGAGACGGTACGCTTTCTTGCAAGCGACTCCCTCGAAGGACGAGGCTTTGGCACAGAAGAGCTCGATGAGGCCGCTGACTATATCGCGCGGAAATTTGCAGAGGCTGGCCTCAAGCCAGGGGGTGATAGAAGGCAGAGCTACTTCGAGACGTGGGAGGACCGTGGTGGACATCCCGAACGGAAAGTCATGATGAGAAATGTCATAGGCCTTATCCCTGGGACCAATCCTGACCGTGAAGGGGAGAGTGTCGTGGTGGGCGCCCACTACGACCATTTAGGGCTGGGCTGGCCTGATGTGAGGGAGGGGAACAGAGGAAAAATTCATCACGGTGCTGACGACAACGCAAGCGGTGTGGCGGTCCTCATCGAGCTTGCACGGGTGCTCGGCGAGAGTCTGAAGCCTGACCGAACCGTGGTGTTTGCCGCTTTTGCCGGAGAGGAGGCAGAAAGGAAGGGATCGAAGTACTACGTGTCCAGTCAAAAACACTATACTCCAGGTCGATGCATCGGAATGGTCAATCTCGATACGGTCGGACGGTTGGAGGCCAGGAAACTTCTGATTCTCGGAACCGGCTCGGCCAGAGAGTGGGTACACATCTTCAGGGGTGCAGGCTATGTCACCGGTATGGACGTGGAGGTTGTGCCCGAAGAACTGGGTTCCGGCGACCAAAAGAGCTTTCATGAGGCGGGGGTTCCGGCTGTTCAGCTTTTTTCTGGGCCTCACTTGGACTATCACCGTCCTACCGATACGGCGGATAAGATAGACCAGGAAGGACTTGTGAAAGTGGCATATGTGGCCAGGGAGGTCGTCCAATACCTTGCTGGCCGGGAAGAACCCATGACCGCGACCCTAAAGGCGGCTCGGGAGGTCCCAAGAGAGCATAAGGGAGAACGGAAAGTCAGTCTTGGCACGATCCCTGATTTCGCTTTTAGAGGGGAAGGATACCGCCTTTCAGGGGTCGTGCCGGGTTCGCCGGCAGATTTGTCTGGCCTGAGGGAGGGAGATGTCATTGTTAAGATAGGCTCCCATTCCATCCACGATCTTGGTGATCTGTCCCAGATTCTTAAGTCCTTGAATCCCGGCGACGTCATCTCTATTACCTATCATCGAGGAGGAAAGGAACTGACTGCTGAGGCTGAGTTAAGGGTCAAGTAGCCGGCAATAAAATACGGGTGTGAGGGTAGGCGCTGATGGAGTTGATCGATCTCGAGAGAAGGAGCCGGTTCTTAACCAAGGCCCAGTTCGGATGCCTCCGGGATGCCTATACCCTGAACGTGACAAGGGGCTGCGAATTCATGTGCGTCTACTGCTATGCCCGTGGCTATCCAGAGGCTCCCGCCGATGACCATGTGCACCTCTATCGCGATCTTCCCGAGAAGCTTGCGGCTGAACTTGACAATCCAAGAAGACGGGCTGTTGTCGATTGGGTGGTATTCAACACCGCTTCGGACTCTTTTCAAACTCACCCGAGCATTCTAGACATTACCTTTCGTACCATGAAAGTCCTCCTTGAAAGGGGGGTTGGGCTCTCTTTCTTGACCAAGGGATGGGTCCCCGACAGATTCATCCAACTGTTCGCTCACTATCCTGGCCTCGTTACCCCAAGGGTAGGTTTGGTCTCGACGAACCCACAATACCGCGATCTCTTCGAGCCAGGCGCCGCCAGCCCGGCCGAAAGGCTGGAAAACATTGAAAGGCTCAAAAGGGTGAAGATTGACGTTGAGGTCCGGATCGATCCCATTATCCCTTTCTTTACGGATGATGAGGTCTCAATAAAGAGACTCTGCGAGACACTGGCCGAGAGGGACATCGAAACGGTGTCATTGAGCTATCTTCATATGAGACCCGCAATTCTAAGACAGCTGGAGCACGAGATTCCTCCAAAGGAATTCAACGTAATCCTGAGTTGTTTTAAAAGCCAACCCTGGACTGTGGTTGGCGCTTCTACTCGAAGTAAGTTAATCCCCCTGCCATTGAGGGAAAGGGGTTACCAACGCTTCATGGAATTTTCGGAGGAATATGGGATCAAACCACTGGTATGCGCGTGTAAGAATCCGGACATGCCTGCCCATAGGTGTTCGAGAGGGATGGAGAGTCAAAGGGCGAGAAAGTCTCCAGGGAAAAAGGAAAGCCAACTAACCCTTTTCCCTTGTTAGAGAAGCCTATAGAATCTATTGGACGATTGATTGGCTAATACGATGAGGTTTGCCTAGAATCCACTATTCGTTACGGGAACTGAAAGTCGTTGATTTCAGTCAGAATTCGCCGAGCGTCCCCCGGGTTTCTGGCTCGATCTCAACCTGTGAAACAGCACGTGGCTGTGCGTAGTTGTGTGGCTACACCGCAGCGCGAGCCTTGTCCAAGTCATCGGCGCCGATGACCACCCGAGTGTTCGTGGCCACGTAAATCAGGTCGATGTTTACCCCGGCCTTGGCTATACTGCGTGTGACATCCCCCAACGTGCCTGGTCGGTCTTCTAGTTCGAGGACTAATACGTGGCGCTCGCCACGGATCTCAAAACCGATTTCTTCAAGGACGCGGCGGGCCGCAACCGCGTCCTCCACCAAAATGTGGAAAATCCCCTTCCCTTCGCACGGGAATCCACAAAACCCATCAATGTTGATCCCAGCCTTCCCTAAGGCCTCGCCCACCTCGGCCAGGGTACCCGGGCGGTCTTCCAGAATGACGGTCAGATCTTTGGTCATGACCTTCCTCCTTTCATCGACTTAGCTCATTGTGAGAGGATCACTGGCCATGGTGGGAGGCATTTAGCATGAAAGGGGTTGCCAGTGTACGCGGGAAGCCCACTCAGCTTTCTCCCCTGCCATTTAAGTAGAAAGAACAGAAAGAGTCAAGAAGAATCAAAGTGCTGCTACGCAGTTCTTTGTAGGAGGGAAAATCGGCAAGACAGGTGTTTATTTCAATCGCAAATCGTCATTTTTGGGCATGGGTGGTGGGTTTCTATTTCAGTTAGCAGGGGTCGCACACCAAGAGGTGGTGTGCGTTATACGCGCAAGAAACTGCCTCTTCCCTGGCGTAAGGGCGGAGTAGAACGCGACTCCTGGGTTGCGAACTCATTAAAAACCATGAACTTACGCCTGCAGTTTCTTAGAAGAAATAACCGGTTTTGTTCTGCGACAGGAACCGGAATGCAGTCAATGATGATGTAGGCTATTTCTGAGACAGCAAACTATCATCTTGGCTTTCTTATCCTGTTGATCTATGAGGTAGGAGATGTGTTTTTCCAAATAAAGTCTATCTTCTTTTGACATTTCTTTGAATCGAATACCGGCCTGGAATCTTTTTCCTTTCAAAGCCTGGACATATACTACTTTTCCACTACAATTCATAAGTCGTGAATCAAGGGTTATTGAAATGTCTATTAGCTCGTCTTTGCTAAGCGGATGACGAGTTTCTATTGCGATTCCTTCTAAACTGAGGTTAATGGTCAAACCGGACGTGGGCCTGGAGCTGAGATTCTTGTAATAGAGGATTGGATGTAATGCCTGGACTCTAAAGTGGCGCCTTCTCTCCATCACAGCATCATCCTGTCTAGTCTTTCAGCCGAGGAGGCAATTTCCTCGAGCTTGTCTGCCTTATCGGATAAGGAGGTCCTCTTTTTCAATCTTCGTTGCTTGTCAGGCAATTTTCATACCAAAGCAGAAAAATACAGGGATTAAGTACAATTCTGATAACCTAGAGGAGATTGAAATCACTTCCCCATCTACCGGAATGTGCTTCATGCGACATTATCTAACACTCCGAGATAATAGATTGGATGAAATGCGAACAAAGAACCCTCTAAACAATTATTCTCGCCAAGAATTGAAGATCATTTTGGCCTCTTTTTTATTCGGACATAATCGGTTAAATACATCCATCAAAGGCGGCGTTTGCTATTCTTACCAATTCCGCTTATTTGCTTCAGAAATAAACATCCATTAAAGGCGGCCTGTCAAGAAGGTATTATTCTCCCATTCCCTCGGCAAGGGCTTTTTGCAGGAATAACGCTGAGTCGCCACGATCTTTGCCAATCCGGCTCGATCCTTCACGGGTGGTACGGAACAAAGGGATCCGTACCGAACATCCATACGAGCTCAACACGGTCAACGATCCTGGTTGACCGAGTTCTCCGAAAAGACGGAGAGGGCACCAGAAAATTATCGGTACCTGGCCGCTCTCATTCAGATTTTCGGTCGGGCTTTGAGGCGCCAGTTAT
>CAYGBK010000033.1:0-14134 GCA_964348095.1 uncultured Thermodesulfobacteriota bacterium
CTGGCCTACCACTATGGACGCAGTGCCAACGCAGACAAGGCGGTGGAGTATCTGGATATGGCCAGCCAGAAGGCGATCAAGCTGAACGCCATGGAAGAGGCCAAGGCCTATTTTGATGAAGCCATGGCGCTTCTCGATGCCCTGCCAGAGACCGAGGAAAACCTGCAGCGGCTAATCTCTCCGTTAGACAGGCAGGGTGAGGCGTTTATGCTGCGCCTTAAGATCCCAGAGTATTACGAATTTTTAACCCACTATGAGCCCATGGCGAGAGAGCTAGGGAACCCAGAACTACTGGGGGCGTTCTTTGGCCGCTTGGGACATTTTCATCATTTTTTGGGCCACTATGTTCAGGCCATCCAAACCCTGACCAAAGCGGTCGAACTCTGCCAGGGAACGGGAAACGCTGAAGATGCCGGACGCGCATATGCGTATTTAAGTTGGAGCCATACGGATAGGGGGGAATACGATCAAGTCCTGGCTTTAAAAGAAGACTTTCTTCGAACGATGGAGCAGAGCTTTAACCTTCGCTCGTATACATTTGTATTGTCCGCAGCCTGTAGGGCTTGCTCATATCTTGGTCGCTGGGGTGAGGCGGTGGAAGAAGGTAAAAAGGCGCTGAGCGTTGCGGAGGAATTTTCAGACAACAGCCTGATATCTTTTGTAGCCATTAACCTCTCAATAGCCTATACCTGGAAAGGCGACCTGGCTCAGGCGGTCGAATATGGGGAGCTGGCGTTCCAGAAAGCGCCAACGCCTGGAGACAAAGCGTGGGCACAGAGATCTCTTGGATGGGCTTGGTGCCGATCCGGGGAGACAGCGAGAGGGATTGAGCTTTTGACTACGGTTTTACCAATTTTTCGAGCTGGGCGGTACATTACAAGTGAAATTCCTCTCACGTGTTTCTTAGGCGAAGGGTATTGGCTAACCGGGGAGGACGATAAGGCGAGGCAGACGCTCGAAAAGGGCCTGGAAATGGCAGAGCGCTATGTGATGAGGTATTATGTTGGGTTCACTCGCCGCCTTTTGGGCGAGATCGCCCTGAAGACCAATCCGACGCAGGCGACGCCCCACTTCGAGAAAAGCATCACCATTTTTCAAGAGATCAAGGCCGAGAACGAGTTGGCGTTTGCCTATGCGAGTTATGGCCGGTTCTATAAACAACAAGGAGACATGGCAAAGGCTCGGCAGTATCTAACCAGATCCCTCGAGATCTTCGAGCGGCTGGGGACCCTGATTGAACCGGACAAGGTCAGAGAGGAGTTGGCGGGGTTGCCCGAAGGGTGAATAGCTTGTTTCGGGTATGGAAGATTTCAAGATGGAATAACGCGTCCAGCGCAGGGTGGGATTCCGTTTAATGGGAATCAGTGAAACGGACGATTGCAGTTATCATCAGAAACTGCAGAAAATTGAGTTTCTGATGCGCTGCTTGCTGTTATTTTTGATCTTTTAATCTTTGCGCTGTACCCAGATACGTATCCGGTCAGCTCCACCACCGATTGGGCTGGGAGGCGATCAATCTCTACGCCATACCCATCATTGTGTTCGTTGCCGTTATTTTGTTGTGGGCGGTGGTTAAGCAACGTAAGGTGATTCATACTGCCGGGGCCGAAAGCAGCCAGAGCCCTAAAAACGTGTAGGCAACCATCAATACAGTGAGGGGAATCTGGCGATAGGCCGGCGCTGAACCCGCTTTCACTTCTCTAAGCGCAATGATGTGCGCGACTAGGATGGCCGCCACGTGCCCGATCACGATAGCTGCTACCTGGGCGTACCAGATGAGTTCAATATACAGGTGATGCGTGCGTAGCGAATCCTTAATGTGCATATGTGCCGTGCCGAATAGATCCCAGCCAACGTCGAAGGGATCGGACACTGTACGAATGGCGTATTGTGCCTCCACCAGGAAGGCCGGCAAGTAATGGGCGACGTGATAGGCAAACGCAATGGACACCATCGATATAGCCAACTTTCCGCCAAGCCCCGTTTCATTTGTAACCTGTCGGTCCCGGGGATACCCGAGCGCCACTGCCCCCCAGTAAGCAAGAATCAATGCAATGCAGGCGCCGATGAGACCAGCGGTGTTGAACGGGATTAGATCGGTGCGGCCGGGGTATTCCAGTGGGTTGGCCCCGACTAGGCCAAGCCAGCGGAAGGTGTGTGAAAAACCGTCAAACGACACTGCGGCAAGTGCCGACAATACAAATAAAGTCCCGCTCATGGTCAATGGTTTCAGTGTAATGAGTTGCGCACATGGCCAGTTTATAGAGGCACGCCCGCGGGCTGGCCCTTGGTTGAGCTCGTCGACGGTCCACTTGACGGGTGCAAGCCAGGACACCATCCGGAAGTAAACAGAGAGTACTTCCACGTGTTCAAGCCAGATCCGCCTGCCGAAAAACCGCATACCAATGATAGTCAGCACAAGGTATCCCGTAGCCACATTTGCTAGCAATTGAGGGTCCTGGGGAGACGGAGAGACATTCTCAAACCAAACGAGGACGATAAGTAGAGCAACAGCTGGCCAGTAACCAAAGGCCATGGGGTATTTTAGTATCGGTGCAGGTTCGCTTTTGGCTCTTGGCGACAACAACCCAAGCAAGTGGTCAATAGCACGCCACGGATTGATGAAGACCCAGACATTACCCAATAGGACGTGGGTAAACACAAGCCCGATCCAGAGCAGAGACCAAGTGACCATGGGTAAGGGATTGGCTAATGGATCGGTACTGCCCGAATGGCCGGCAACAATCAGGATAATCAAAAATACAAGCGACAAATAACTCGGAACCAGAAGGGCCAAATTTCCACGCCATTTGAATAGTTCCCAGGATCGGACTGCTTTGCCGATAGCCCACCTGGATGGCACCGCCAGCGCGATTAAAAATGTCAACGCCACTACCGCGGTGCCCCCGATCATGAATAGATGCGCCGGCAGAAGCATGACGAAACCACGCTCGCCAGCATGCGCCCAGACCGTACTTGGTATGGATACCAATAGAATGACGATTGATAGAATGTGACGTACTGTTGCATACATACGTTGGACCGTAAACGTAGTACTGCAAAAAACGAGGCCTATCACTGGAGTGTTCGTCGTTCCTCAGACGAGCCTGTGCCGGATATGTTCGGGTCCGGCAATCCTGATTTTTCCAAAGTACCAAACGCTAAGAGGACTGTATGATTATTTTTTATCTGTCGGATGCCGTTAGACGGAGATGATCTCAAAGAGATAAAAACTCGCTTTTTGATGAGGAGAGTATAGGAGAGAGGGTGCTTATGTGTCAAGGAGGAAAGCACCACAACATGTTGGGGTCATTGTTGCCTTTGTCGCCATTGGTGCACACCACAGAGATCATCCGCTTGCCTCCTTTCTTCCAACGCGCTACCGTGCCGGCAACGCCATATTCGGCATCATCGGGATAGAGGGTTACCACCACACCATAATGTCCACTTCTGTTGTCACACTAAACCGCCTGTCCGCTCAGCTGTTGCGCAAATCATTTACATGGTTAAATGTCTTAAAATAACAACGAAAATCTAGAAGGGAAGATACGATAGTTTTTAGGGCTATGCTCACAGTATGCAAGAATGTTTTTTGCCTACAGCTTTTCTATCAGACGCAAAAGTATCCATTTATTAAGTGCTGATATGTTGCTATTTGAAATAGATAGACTTATTTTATCTGCTTACGTGAGACAATCTTTTCGTTTGCATTCCCGCTATTATAATCTCAAAGAATCGATCATACCAATGGGCCAAAACGTTTTCATAATTCGAAACTACCATTCGGACGATTTCGACAACTTTGTCCAGTTGCATAAGGAGACGGAAGCCTATGATCGATCCGGACGTTCTAATTCGAGGCAATGTCTGGCGGAAGATCTGGGGCATCCTCGGTTGCGCCCGCAGAGCAACTTATTTGTCGCAGAGCGAGATCAAAATCTGATCGGCTATGTCGCCGTCTTTGTGGAACCGGAAATAGGCCGCGCGGTGCTTGATGGCCTGGTTCATCCGCAGCAGAGAAAAAAGGGCATCGCCACGGGCCTGTTTGCCCACGCCATCGAGCATGCACGCCAGGCAGGATTGAAAGTGGCCCAAATCTGCCTCTCACAAACAAACCAGGCCGGCAAGAATTTAATGAAACGTCTCGGACTTCAATTTATTCGACGTTTCATTAGGATGGAATTAGAATGCGCCACCCGTCTCTTGCCGGCTATCACGCAAGCCTTCTACAGGATCCGTTATCTTCAGCCCGGTGAAGAGCAGCTGCTAACCGATATCCAAAACCGATCTTTTGCAGATGCTTGGGGCTTCAATCCCAACACCACGGAAGAAATTACTTACCGTGTTAACCTGAGCAGCTGCGCTCCAGAAGACATCCTCGTGGCCTATCTGGAAGATCGTCCCATTGGCTACTGCTGGACCCGAACATTTGTCGAAAAGCATGGGGCCTCACAAAGCGTGAAAGGTGAGATCCACATGCTGGGGGTCGATCCCGATTTCCGAAAGCAGGGCGTCGGACGAGGCGTTTTGCTGGCTGGATTGTCACACCTAAAAAACAAAGATATAACGCTGATTGAATTAACGACCGATGGTGAGGATCCGGTGGCTTTTCGCCTTTACGAATCGATCGGATTCAAGGAATCGATGATATTGGAATGGTATCAAAAGGAGTTAATATAGAACGCAAAACGGTAGAGAATCGCAGGATGGCATTCTAGTGGAGATGGAAAATGAAATAAGGCGCGTGCTGCATAACTACGACTTGGGTGAGTTGATAAGTGCCCGTCTAATCGAGCGCGGCTTTGTCAACCAAAACTGGATAATTGAAACAACGCATGGGCAATACTTTTTCAAGCGCCGCCATCCAGACCTGCGTAATCCTGACCTAATTCTTACTCAGCACGCACTCATCCGCCATCTTCGACACCTGGGATTTCCAGTGCCCGAGATCTTAACGGCCACCAGCGGTGATACTTTGGTGGCGCTCGATGGCGAATTCTACGAGATCCAGGAGTTTATTGAGGGTTCATATTTCCAACACACCAAGTTGGCACATTTGCAAGAAGCCGCGATAAAACTGGGCAATTACCATGCTTGCGTTCAAGGCTTCAAGCCCTTAGAACTGCAAGATACGGGCACCTTGTATGATCCGGCATTTTTGACCGGTTACCTGGCTGAATTGAAAGACAGCTTGGGGGGTGAGCGTGATGTATTGATGCAGCAGATCGTCCAGGAGTTGGAAACCCATGCCAAGGACTTGACTATCTGCTTCGATAAACATGATGACTTACCACATCTTTTTATCCATGGTGACTACCACGCGGGCAACCTTATCTTTGACGACAACCATATCGTTGGCGTTGTGGACTATGATAAAGCTTGCTGGCAACCACGCGTTGTAGAGGTTGCAGAAGCGCTGATATATTTTTCCTCACCCAGACCAGGCCACTTGAAGCACCTCGTTTACAGCGGTTTTCTCGAATGGGACAAGTTTACGCGATTCTTGCGTTACTATTTGCAGGGCATAGGTTCGGAGGCCGAAGATATGGTCTTGAGAAAGAACGAGGTGCTCGCTTTACCGGATTACATTCGCTGTATCTGGCTTTGCAACGCGCTCCGAGATGTTCACAAAAAGAAATGTCGTTTTGCAAAAACCTCTGAAGCCCTGATGGAACTGCTGGCACTGGGCAATTGGTCTGAAGCCAATCGTCAAAAAATGATCAAAGCCACCCGAAAAGCAATAGGAAAAACTAAAAGCTGTTAAACGAAAAGGATTTTCTATGATAAAAGCCATTATCTTTGATTTTGGGCGGGTGATAACCGCCCAAAAGCCACTCTCCCTGTTTCGCTCCTACGAAGTGGAATTGGGCCTAGATCCCGACACGATCAATCCTATCATGTTTGGCAGCCAGGCCTGGCAAGATACCCTGCTGGGTCGTAAAACAACGGAAGAATTCTGGTATCAGATCGGACCTGAGCTTGGGTTAAACACCGTTGATGAAATCGATGGCTTTCGCCGCCGTTATCATGCCGATGAAGCCATCAACGAAGGCGTGTTGGATTTGATCCGCAAACTGCACGGCCGCTATAAACTGGCCGTACTTTCAAACTCACCACCGGGGTTAAGTCGGTGGTTGGCTGAATGGAAGATGCTCAGCTTGTTCGACGTGGTGTTCTGTTCAGGGGATGAAGGTATGACCAAGCCCGCCCCCAGCGCTTTCAAGGAAACGCTGAAACGGCTGGGTGCCAAACCCGACGAAGCCGTTTTCATTGACGACACCCGCGAGCATGTTGAAGCCGCATGCAAACTTGGAATTCACGGAATCATCTTCACCACCGCCGAAACGCTGAAAGATGACTTGAGAAAGGTGCTCGGTTCAGACGTTTAGTGGTGATTAAGGTCTGACCTTGGATGATAAATCGAGGGTCCTGCCTGATTGAGCCGCCGGCGCTAGGGCTTCTAACACCTTCAAATGGTGGGAACTCGCTTTCGGTCGGGTTGACTATCAAGGACGCGTGGGCTTGTGTGTCAAGGGGAGGAAGTCGCCGTATGGGGTGGTTGTGGATTATTGAGGCGAGGAAATACTTTGAACGGATGCTTTGACTGTTGAGGCGAAGGAGTGACGCTGCTTACCCGGCTTCCAGGTCGGTGTTGAGGTCTAAGCTCCTGGGCTTTTTGGAATTTGAAATTTTATGGAAGAGCCGTGTATCCACATGGCTCACATTCAGGGTGACGCAGCCGTGGTCGTCTTCAACCCGACCCCGGAGCACAAAGGGTTCGTTGAGATCGATGAGATGGGCATAACGGCGGAAGGCCTGGGGGAAGATGTTTGTTTCGAAGATGGCGGTTGTATCCTCAAAGCAGACAAACTCCATGAGCTCGTCATGGCTGGTGATCACGGTTCGGCTCGTGATGCACCAGCCGACCATAGTGACCTCTTTTCCAATGTGGTTTTTAATATCCTTGGCCTGAATATAGTGAAGCCCCTTGAGTCTCGGCTCGTAAAGGGTCAGAGGATGGGTGCTGATGAGAAACCCCAGTACCTCGGCCTCGTGGTGGAGTTGTGTTTTAGGATCGTAATCCTTCAGGGCGGGGGCGGGATAGTCTGTGCCATGAAAGGCAAAGAGATGGCCCGTGGTGCCTTGCTTTTGGACTACGGTGGAGTGGCTCCTGACATGGGCAAGAAAAGTCCACATGATTTGTGAACGACTCAAGCTGGGCTCGAGGGAATCGAGAGCACCTGACTTGATGAGGAGGGTTCCGTCTCCCTCCGGGATCGAAACGCGCTCGAGCAGATTTTGAAGAGACGTGAAGGGACCACTCCGCTCTCTCTCTTCGAGAATGGTCTGGGTGGTCTTCTTGTTGAGCCCTTTGATCTGCATGAATCCCACCCGGATCGCCATCCACGGTCGGATAGGAGGACTTTCAGAAAGGGGCATTTGATCGGAACCCGGTGTTTGATCATCCTCGGCACGGTAGTGGAACTCGCTTCGGTTGACGTCGGGTAGAAGAACCCGGATTCCCATCCGGTTTGCCTCTGAAAGGTACGCAAAGGTGGTATAGAAGCCTCCCTGGTTGCTGACAACGGCTGCCATGAATTCGGCTGGATAGTGAGCCTTGAGGTAGGCCGACTTATAGGAGACCATGGCAAAGGAAGCCGAGTGGGGCTTGCAGAAAGAATACCCCCTGAAAGACTCAGTCATCTCCCAGATTTCATCGAGTTTCTCTTGGGTGACGCCTCGCTTCTCGGCCCGCTCTTCGAAGAGCTTGCGATAGGCGGCAAACTTTCCCCAATCTCGCTTCTTTGTGAGAACCTTGCGCAGGTCGTCGGCTTCTTCAGCGGTGAAATTGGCCAGTGCCATGGCCACCCGAGACACGTCCTCCTGATAGACCATGATCCCATAGGTCTCATTGAGCACGGTCCTGACCTCTGGATGGAAGGGTTCGTAAGGTTTGCCATGGAGCCGTTCGACATACTCGGTAATGAATCGGTTGGCAGCCGGCCGAATGATTGACGAATGGATGACGAGATGCTCAAAGTCTCCAACTTTGGCCTTTTTCTGGAGGTTTCTCATGGCTGGCGACTCGACGTAAAAGACTCCCATTGTTTGGCCGGCGCGCATGATCTCTTGAGTCCGTGGGTCCTGGAGTGGAGAGAAGCGGGAATAGGGAATAAGAATCCTATAATTCTCTTTCACGGCCTTCAGACCATCCCGGATTACCGCAAGGGACCGATTCCCCAGGATATCCATCTTCACGAGACCCGCCTCTTCGGCCCCGTCCTTATCCCACTGGATGACCTGACGGCCGTCATTGGCAAGCTCCATGGGAACGTAGTGGGTTACTCCTTTGGGGACAATGATCACGCCACCGCAGTGGACCGAGATGTGTCGCGGATAGCCGACAATGGATTGGGCCTCGCAAATAATTCTTCGCCAGTGATCGTCAATGTCGATTCCCCGAAAGCGGGGGTTGTCTCTGATCTGCTCTTCGATCGGGGCAGCCGGTCCAGAGAAGAGAGAAAATCCGATCTTTTTCGTGATGAGCCCAATGTCCGCACCCGCAAAACCATAGACCTTGGCCACCTCCCGTAGGGCCGCACGGGTCTGGTAGGTCACGTGCGTGGCAACCATAGCGGTCCGCTCACGACCGTATTTCTCAAAGGTATATTTCAGCGCATCGTCCCGATCGTCCCATGGGAAGTCGACGTCGATGTCAGGTGGGTCCTTGCGATCTTCATTGAGAAAACGTTCGAAGAAGAGATCGTATCGTATCGGATCGACCTGCGTGATTCCGAGAAGATAGGAGATAAGGCTTGCTGCGGAAGATCCACGGCCACACGTGTAGGAGTTCTGTTTGGCAACGTCCTCCATGATCAGAAAGTACTCGGCAAATCCCTTGCGACCGACGATGTCGAGTTCTTTGTCGAGCCGACTTTTGATCTCGGGGGTCATGTTCCCATACCGATGTCGCACCCCGTCGAGGCATTTCTGCTTCAGAAGAAGAAAGAGGTCTCCCTTCTCTTCCATAGCATCCCGGGAGACAATCCACGCACCGAGATCCCAGTAGTCCTCGATCCCATCGACAATGGCATGAGAGTTCATCAGGGCTTCGGGTGCCCAGGCGAACTCCTTTTCGATGGTTGCTGGGGCTTTGAGCCATTGATCCGTTCGGGCATGAAGATCTGGGGAGAGTCGACTGAAAACACTGTTCAAGCCGATCACCCGGAGTAGCCGGTGTTTGTCATAGCCTGTGGGATGGGCGAAGGTGACCCCATTGGTCACGACCGCAGGGATCCCGAGCTCTTGGGCAGCCCCATATTGATCGATCGACCCGGGTCGGAGCTCAAAGAAAAGGGTTTTTCCCCTCGGGAGTGCTGACAGAAGGCTCAGATCCGATGAGATGACAAAAAGTTCCCCCAGGTTCTCCTCCTTGAGGGCGTCGTGAAGAGCGAAGTGTTGGTCCATGTGACGGTGGGTGATGAGGCGGCATAGTGTGCTGTAACCCAGGCGGGTTCGCGGTAATATAACGGCCGAATGACCTGTCCTGTCATCCAGAAAGGATCCAATAAGGAGTCGGATCCCATAGAGCTGAGCCGCCTGACGCTGATGGATCAGACCGTACAGACCATTGGTGTCGGTCATGGCCATGGTGTCGATGCCTCGCTCGCGAGCTGCTGTAAAGAGTTCTTCCGGCGAGGAGGCCCCTTCGTGGAAACTGTAATAGGTATGGACGTGGAGATGGATCATAAAACACCAGGAGTCAGAAATCAGGAGTCAGGGGTCAGAAGTCAGAATTCAGAATAGGCTTGGAGTATGCGTTAAGTAACTTGCTCACTTCTTCCAACTGGGGCATCAATTCGTTCGTGTCAATGTGCCCAAGATCTTTGGCGAGTATCAGGTAATAGCGGGACTCCTCGACAGAGCCCTGGGCGATATTTAGAAAACGATGTTTCTCGGATTTACTTTTCTTCCTAAAACCTTCAGCGATATTACCCGGTATCGAGATGGCAGCCCGTCTCAGCTGAGACGTCAATCTGTAGATTTCTCGCTTTGGGAAGCTCTCTGACAATCGATAGACAGAAAGGACTAACTGATGGGCTTTCTGCCAAACAATCAAATCTTGGAAGGTTCTTGCAGATTCCCTCTTCATTCTGACTCCTGACTTCTGAATCCTGACCCCTGGTTTTATGCTATTTCCGCTCCGTAGACCACGCTCTTAAAGGAGAATTTTTCTCGGATCCGATCGATGGCCGTCACGAGAGGGGTCTTGGCCGGGGGGGGTTCAAAAAGATCCATCTGGGACTGGGCCGTGCTCCATCCGGTAAAACAGAGGGTCATCTCTTCAACATGGACGCGACGCGTACAGGTTTCCCCCATCAGGTTGGTGAAAATGGGAATGAATGCAAAAGGGGCATAATCGGTTCGAGTCAGGGGGATCGACCTTCGGCTTCGTCTTCTGTCCACATAGGTAACGGTGAGTTCAGCTCTCCCGGCAAAGTAGTCGAGTTCTCTGAGCCGTGTTAAAAGGCGGTCGGCAATTCGGATCACTTCCCGGGTCAAAATGGACAGGTCGTTCGTGACGTACTTCAATCGGACCCTCTCCTCAAGCCTTCGGGGTTGTTCAGGAAGGACCAGTGGAGATGGGTCGATCCCCCGTGCCCGGTGAAAGAGGACGTATCCAAAGTTTCCAAATACTGAGACCATTTGCTGCACCGAAATGGCGGCGACGTCTTTCACGATCTGAAGGTTCAATTCCTGAAGTTGCCGTGCCATCTCGTCGGCAAAGCCTGTGAGGACGCGCACAGTCAGGGGTTCGAGGAAGATTCTTTCTGAACCCTCGATGACCTCGAAAACCGGATCTGACTGGGCGACCATATCAGCCACGCGACTGACAAGCTTGCTACTTCCGATTCCGGATCGTGCCGGGATCCTGAGTTTTTGTCGGATCTCTTTGCAAAGGCGGAAAGCCATGTCGACACTCCGGCCCATCAGTCTTCCCATACCACTGATATCGAGGTAGGCATGGCCATAGCGGTGTGGTTCGATGAGGGGGGAGAAAGGCCTGCATTCTCGTAACATGGCGTGATAGGCACGGTGGTAGAGCGGGCCATTGTAAGGAAGAACGACCAGCCCTGGGCATCGCCTTACTGCCCGGGCAACGGCAAGAGATGGGAAGACGCTTTCACGGCGAGCTTCCAAAGAGGATACGGCGATCCGGCCGTCACCAGAAAGGGACGTCGCAACCGCCAACGGGCGGTTGCGAAGGGAAGGGCTTGCGACCCGTTCGACGGCAACTGGAAATTCAGGGACCGAAATATGAAGGAGACGACGCATTACTGAATAACTCCAAAAATTCTCTCGCCCGCTCCCCCGCTAGACCCGCTCAGCGGGATCGCTTGAAGACGTTCGAATTGTTCAAAACGTTCAAATTGTTCGAGCCGTTTGAACCGTGAAGTGACATGAAATTCTGAAAAAGGGGAGTCGCGTAGACATTGTGATCTTTTACAACTCGAACGAACGTTAGTGATCGAACGAGCAACGCGGTCGAACATTTTATAACGACTCTATGTATTACTTGTATTTCCTCAGAAGGCCGACCACGATTCCCTGAATGGCAATCCGGCTCTCTTCACACACCATCTCATCATAGGCCGGGTTTGTCGGACTCAACGTGACCGTCCCATCTCCATTTCGGCGAAACCGTTTGACTGTGGCCTCGTGGTCATCGACCAGGGCGACGACAGTCTGCCCATTCTCGGCATTGTCACTGCGACGGACAATGATCACGTCGCCATCGCAAATCCCATCGCCAATCATAGAATCCCCCTTCACCCGAAGGGCAAAATTCTCCCCCCGGCTCAGCATTTCCTCTGGAACCTTTACCGTCTCATAATCGAGGATCGCCTCGATGGGCTTTCCGGCCGCCACTCGACCTGCCAGGCGGAGTTCGACCGTCCCTCCCGATTCCACGGGAAAAGGATAGGCAAGGCGAAGGGAGCGGTTTTTGTTCCACTCCTTTTGGAGAACGCCTTTTCTGCATAGTGCTTTGAGGTGACTTTGGATGGTCCCCAGAGAGGAGAGGTGCAGGTGTTCAGCAATCTCACGTTGTGTGGGGGCACCTCCATGAATTTCCGAATATTCCTGGAGAAAGTGCACGATGGTTCGTTGCTTGGGTGTAAGGTAAGGGATTTTCATACTTGCGATTATATACGTAAGTTTTTCGTATGTCAAGACCATTGTTGGGAGAGGATCGAGAATCACCCCGCTATTGCGTCGCTTGAGGCTTTACGTTTTTTCCCTGAGTACAACGTCATGCTCCTGCTTGACATGTTCCCTCTCAGCCATCTGTTGCCAAAATGAGAGCCGGGGGATACCATGTTCCCCATGGAATCAACCCAGATCTGGAGGTGATGATCATGAAAGCAAGAACTGGATCCACGTCAAAACTGAAGGCTATTTTCCTTGCAACGATCATTCTCTTAGCCCTAACACCCAACATCCATGGGCAAGAGGGTGAGTCTGTGCCCACCGATACGGTTAGGTCTTTGGAAACTCTGGAGAAACTGATCGAGACACTTGAAACCCCCGAAAAAAGGGAGGTTCTCCTCGATGAATTACGGGCCTTGAGGGAGTATCAGAAAGTGCAACAAAAACAAGAGGAAGTCCCTGAGAAAGAAAAACCCAGCCTCGTTGAGCGGTTTGTTGTTGAATATAGCCAATTGACCAGTGAAACCGCGGGTTTTTTCAGTCGCGCTTTCAATTTTATCCGCCGAACCCCCGAGGGTGTGAAGAGAACCCGGACCTATCTCTCAGCTCCAGAAAAAAGAGCCACCCTATATCGAACCGTCACGATCATTGGTTTGGGGATCGTCGTGGCGCTGATCATTGTTATTGGGATCAGACGGTTGACATCGGCCCTGCTGGGAATTGTTTTGAAGGAGGAGAAGCGAACAGTCAGAGGACGAATCTCTGAGGCGGGCATACGGATGGTTATTCGCATTAGTCCGTACGTGGCCCTCTTTGTTGGAGCATTTTTTGTGTTTAGACTTCTAGGGGTTCGCGGGACTTCATACGAGTTTGCGATGCTCTTTCTGCTCACCCTCCTCATCTATCGAGGTATCTTCAATATTTCAAGGATTCTGCTCAACCCATTTGAGCCGAGGGCTCGGGTGCTCCCGTTGGCGGATGAGACTTCTGCTTACGTATGGGTCTGGGTAAAACGGTTTCTCAACCTAGCTATCATCTACTATTTTGTGACAGCGTCCTTTGAGATTTTTGAGGCGCCTCCCTTGTTTTCTGCTGGCATCGGTCGAATTCTCATTCTCCTTTTCCCTATTCTTGCCACAGTGCTACTCCTGCAGATAAAGAGAATGTATGTTCCATCGAAAGTGACACGGGAGGCACGCTTCTGGGATAAACTCGTCCATTACTGCGCCCGATTTTGGCCTCTTGCAGCAGGAATCATCGTCTGGGGGAATTCAGTAGTTATCGTAGCCAACATCAGGGAGGCAATCGTTTACGTTGGTCATGCCTCCCTGAAGACAGCAGCGGTGCTTGTCATCTTGTGGGGGGTTCTGTGGGCCATCGATCCGCTTTTTCGCAAGTTGTTCAGTCTCGGAGATGAGATAAAGGCGCGATTCCCCGGTCTGGAGGATAAGACCAATCGATATATTGGAACGCTGGAGCGTGTCGCCAAGGGTGTGGTTATCGTTATTGCCATCGGCAGCATCTTGGATTTCTGGGGGTTGCAGGCATCCTGGTTTGTCACATCTGAGTTGGGATCCACCATTCTTTCCCGGCTCATCGCTATCGGAATTGTTGTTGGGCTGGTCATCGCGATTGTCGATCTCAGCGAGTTTATGACGAATCAGCTCGTCCAAACCCGAACAGACCAGAACGGCCAAACCATTGAGCCGGGCAGAAAGAAGAAGACCTTGGTGCCACTGTTCCATTGGCTCGTTAACGTGGCAGCGATCTTTGTCGGTGGGGTCATTATTCTCAACCAATTGGGTGTCAATGTGACGCCTATTCTGGCCGGTGCAGGAATTATCGGGCTGGCTGTCGGGTTTGGTGCCCAGTCGCTGGTCAAGGACTTCATTAATGGCCTTTTTCTGCTGTTTGAGGATAGTGT
>CAYGBK010000034.1:0-5824 GCA_964348095.1 uncultured Thermodesulfobacteriota bacterium
TCTATCGAAATGTAAACACCGAACAAAGGGATAGATGGCGCATCCCAGTAAGCGACAATCCCTTTGAAGACAGTCCCAAAGATTAGCTGGTGACCGTTGATCAAGACCTGACCGAGGCCGATGGTCACGAGGAAGCAGTTCATCATCCACTGCTCCTTGGAGCGCTTCCGAAGGGGTGCAAAAACCCCCTTGTCGGTTACGGCACCGGCTATTCCACCGATGAAAAAGGCCGATAAAATCGCGATGATTGGCGCCATGACCATCAAGAAGGGATTGTAGCTCTCATAGAGCGCATTGTGCAGAGGCGTAATAATGTAAAAGGCGGCTAAGGTACCCAGCATAAAATACTCGCCATGGGCGAAATTCGACAGATTCATCACACCAAAGCACAAAGCAAGCCCAAGGGCCATCAGCCCCCACATGCCACCGGTGACAAGAGTATTCACGAGGATGTAGGGACCCTTGTCGATTGCAGCGAGAATCGCGACAGCAAAGGTACAGACGATAGTAATTCCCGCCGCGGATCCTAGCCAGGAGAACATACGACCTGTAAGGGACTCCTCAATCTCTAACTGTTGTATCTCCGCCATGATATCTTTCCTCAGGTTAGATCACCTAAGATTCTCTACCCTCAACGCCGAGATAGACTTTTCTAACGTGCTCGTTTTCCGCCATCTCTGAACTCTTACCCTCCAAAACGATCCTCCCTTTCTCAAGCACATACCCTCTTTCGGTCACCTGCAGGGTCTTGGTTACATTCTGCTCCACCAGGAGAATCGTCATTCCCTGTTCGTTGAGCGTGTTCAGGGCTCTAAAAACCGCGGCGGTCAACTGCGGGGCAAGGCCTAGAGAGGGTTCATCGACCAAAAGGAGTGCCGGTTCGGACATCATACCCCGTCCAATCGCCAACATCTTTCGCTCACCGCCGCTCAGAGTGCCCGCAAATTGCTTTTCTCTCTCCTTGAGTCGAGGGAAAAGCTCATACACGAAATTGAGGTGACTCTTCACTCGCTTTTTGTCTTTGATCGTGTAGGCGCCCATGGCCAGATTCTCCTCGACCGTCATGCCCGTAAAGAGGTTCAACGCCTCTGAGATATAGCTGACCCCCTTTCGACTGACCGTGTCGCCGGGCAGACCGCCAATCGTTTGGTCCTTGAACAGGATGTCCCCTCCTTTGGGCTCCACGAGGCCGCAGATCGTTTTGAGGGTTGTACTCTTCCCAGCACCGTTAGGCCCGATGAGACAGACAAACTCTCCAGCCCCGACGGTCAGAGAGACATCCCACAGCACCTGTAAGAACCCATAGCCCGAGTCGAGGTTCTTCACATCGAGCAAAAGACCGTCTTGCCTTTTCCTTTCCTGATCCACAGTATCCCCCCTCATGACATACCTCTGAGACTCCGAGCCGATGCAATTCCTGAGCGGTGAGTCCCAGTCTATCCTATTCCTCAACCCCCAAGTATGCTTCGCCAACCTTCGGGTCTGCTGCCACCTCCCGTGTCTGCCCCTCTGCGATTTTGTTCCCGTATTGAAGCACCACCAGTCGATCGCATAGACTCATAATAAACTTCATAATATGCTCAATGATGAAGATCGTAATCCCCCTGTCCTTCACCTTTCGGATGATGGCCATCAGATCCTCCAACTCCATTTCTGTTAGGCCAGAGGCCAACTCATCCAGCATGACCACCTTGGGAGAACTGGCGAGTGCCCGGGCGAGATCGAGACGTTTCAACTGTACGGTGTTGAGGCTCTCTGATATTGTGTTTTCGGGCATGGGAAACTCCACGAACTCCAGTTGTTCCCGGCTGTGATGCTCCGGATCGCGAATACTGCCCTTATGGTTGCCGTAAATCGCGGCAACCATCACGTTTTCTAGCGCGGTCATCTTAGGGAAGGGTTGAGGGATCTGAAATGTCCGGGACAACCCTCTGTGGCACATCGCCTGCGGAGGCAGACCCGTCGTTTCTTCTCCAAAGAAATATACTGATCCCAAGGTCGGGGGATCCAACCCCGCAATAGCGTTCAAAAGGGTGGTCTTGCCGGCGCCATTCGGCCCTATAAGTCCCAAAACCTCCCCCTCTTCGATATGCATGGAAACATCATTCACCGCGACAAGTCCGCCGAATCGTTTCGTCACGGCTCTTGTCTCAAGTACTTTCATGACTCACCTTTCCTCTTAAATTGCCATCGACCATAGTACATGGGATCTATGGTGTCAAGTAGTTTTTCGGCCCATCTCCCCAATGAAAGCCCATCTAGCAAAGCGTCTTACTGAAAGATCACAAGAAGAAGGTTGGGACTCATTTTTGTATGGAGTATCTTTCTCACGTGCTCTGTGACCTGCGACGATCGTTTATCGAGCGCGAGTTCGTGGGGAGCCTGCCTCAAGATAAGAGGTGACTTTCCGTGATGGAGTGGAAGACCATTTGCTTTGAAAAGGTGAACACAGGGGATTGCTGTGGACGGTTGCGCGGAGAAGGCAGAAGCGTGGCGGGTCTGGCCGATGAATTGCTCGGCGGGAGGAAAGGATGATCACCGATCGTCTCTCTCAGCGGAGGATTTCCACCTATCCCGCCCACCAAAGACCTGACATCCAGAGATTCTCAAGGCAAGCACTCATCAACCGATGCATTGGCCAATCCGATTGTGGAAGAATACCTACTTGTGTGCGAGGGTGGGTTAGATCTTTAACGTCCCACGACGAATCCGTACTTGACCGGGTCTTTGGGATCCACGACAAATTGTTGAATCCCCGTGATATAGGCCCCGCCCGTAATCACCGGATCGACTGCCATGTGATCGCCCACCTGACTCTCCTTCACCAGTTTTCCCTTGAAACGCGTGCCGATGACGCTTTCGTTGATGAATTCCTCACCCAAGGAGAGTTTACCCCGACCGTGGAGCATCGCCATGGCGGCCGATGTTCCTGTGCCGCAGGGCGAGCGGTCCACCTGGCCGTTGCCGAAGATCACTGCGTTCTTGGAATAGGGTTTCGTCGCGTCAGGTTTGTCATAAATCTCAGTGAGTTCAACTGTCGTAATATGTCTCTCCGTCGGATGCTGTATGTCAACCGTGTCGTTCACAGCCCCCTTCACCATCATGCCAAGCTGAATCAAACGTGACATATTCCCAGGATCGACTGAAACTCCTAACTGGCTTGCAGGCACCATGGCAAAGAAATTCCCCCCAAAGGAAACATCGATTGTAATTTTCCCGATTTCCGGAAGTTCGAGTTCGACATCACGGGCATAGAGAAAAGAAGGGACATTGGAGACCGAGACTTCCACGACTCGGTCACCGTCCACCCTGGCATGCCCTTCAACGAGACCGGCCGGCGTATCAAAAGCCACAACGGTTTCTGGCTCCTCTGGCGTAACCATCCCCATCTCGATAAGGGCCGCCGTGATCCCTATCGTCCCATGACCGCACATATCGAGATAACCGCCGTGGTCCATGAAGATGATCCCGTGCTGGCCTCGATCGGTCGTTGGTGGCGTGAGCACGGCGCCGAACATGTCCATGTGTCCACGAGGCTCCTCCATGAGGAGTGTCCGGAAATGGTCCAGGTATTCGATCATATAGTGTTTCTTCTCGGCCATAGAGTTCCCAGGTATGGACGGCAGGCCGCTCAGGATGATTCGGGTGGGTTCCCCGGCCGTGTGGGTGTCGATGGCCGAAATCATGTGGGTAAATCTCGCCATTGGTTATGCCTCCATTCTCTTTTCAACATTTATCCCGGAGATCACCAAAAAACTCGCTCCTCGCTGCTCAAAAGCTTTTTTCGACAATTCTAGGGCTCAGCTGCACTGCAAATCCAAAACTCTCCGCCTCAGGCGGATCAGACAGTTGGATTTGCATCCGTTCCGCTTCGCTAAGAATTGTTTCCGAAAAAATCTTGATTCGCGCTCGGAGCATCCTTTTTCAGTGATCGCAATAGGCCCTTATTCCGTCAGCCATCCAAGATCTCTCGTGACTTAATGTCGGAGAGATAGATTGGGTTAGTCAGTTCTAGGCATACTTCTCATCTGCTCTGGAAATTATCGCTTTGAGCTCCTTGAGGAGTTTCTCCTCCAACGGCAGCGGTTCATGGTCCTTGAGGATCTCATGCACCCTCATTCGAACCCTATCGCCCAGGCTCTTGCGTCCTCCCTTCTCCCAGTCTTCCAGGTTACTCCGGTCGATCAGGTCGGGGATCCAGATCTCCCTCTTGAAATGGGCGATGGTGTGATCATCGTCCAGAAAGTGACCGCCTGGGCCAACCCGAGAAATGACATCCAAAGCCACGGTCTCTGGATTGACATTAATTCCCCGCATGATTCTCTTCACCATTGAAATCGTCTCGTCAGAGAGAACCAACATGTCAAGAGATCCCAACAGACCCGACTCGAGATACCCCACATCGTGGATGAGGTTCGCCCCCGATTGAGCAGCCATCAGAATCGATACACCAGCCTCAAGGCCCGCTTGCTGGTCTAGCTCTTTCGCATCACTGCATCCAGCCGTTGAGAATACCGGAATCCCGAGTTTCTTGGAGATATCCGTGAGTGCTGCATCCATGAGGAGTAGCTCGGGGGCACCGTAGGAGAAAACCGTGGTCCTCATATCCAAGCTGGTGAAAACCCCTCCCATAATAAGTGGTGCTCCTGGGCTCTTCAGCTGAGAAATGACGAGACCGGCCAGGGTGTCTGCGAGTCCCTCAACCAGGACGCCGGCCAGGGTGACAGGAGCAGTCCCCCCAGCACTGGGTGCAGGCACGTAAACAGCTGGAATACCCTCTTGAGCTGCAATGATCAGCTTTTCCACCGCTTCTCTTGAATGGACCAGAGGGGAACTCGGCTCGAGGTAGACAGCAAAGATAGGGTTCTGTCGGAAATTCTCTCTCCCACCGACGATCAGGCAGGCCATTTCGTGCTGATCCAAGAGTCCGTGACCGTCCACAGCCGTAATCACCAGAGGTTTTGCCGTACCCGTGGTCATCGCCAAGAACTGGTGTCGGTCATAAGGCTTTCGTGGGACATCAGACACGAGGCCAAGAGACATAAAGAAATCGATGTTTGGAAGGGCATCAGTGACCTTTCCGGCGTTTACGACGTCCTCGAAGACGGTTGCTCTCCGCTTCCCAGTGTGGGGATCCACGAAAAAGGGACAGTCCGAGCCTGTACCGAAATAGATACGGTCCTTCTCAAGGACAACGTTCCTTTTCCCGTCCCGGCCCGCAAGGACGATTCTCCCTGGAGCCGTGCCAAGGGCTCTTTTGACCATGAAAGAGGGGATCTTCACCAAGGTGTCATCCTGGGTGTATGCACCCCCTTCTTTGAGGAGTTGGACCGCCTTCTTTTCATAAACCTTCACCCCGACACGCTCCAGGACTTCAAAACTCCCGCTCAGGATCTCCTCAATTTGATCGTCTGAAAGCAACTGATAGCGAGGAGTCGTATTCTCCCTGTAGTTCACCCTCATGATGTTTTCTCCTTTCCCAAAATAAACCTCCCTTTCTGGAGCTTCCCAGGGGTTATGGAGAACACTTTTGTCCCTGAACGACATTAGCGGAAGCGGAAATGACTCTCAATGCCGCAAGAAACTCTCCCCTTTTTTCGTAATCCCCTCCTCAAAACGGCTCAGGCGGAGGGGATTGTCCTTCTGATCGTTCTGACCCGTGACGAGGTCGGCCAATCTCTTCCCAGCCGCAGGGGAAAGCATCACTCCCGCCCAGAATCCACAGTTCAAATAAAACCCAGGGACATCAGCTACGGGTCCGATCAGCGGTTCATCGTCCGGAGTATAAACGTATTGGCCAGCCGAAACCATGACATCACGTTTC
>CAYGBK010000035.1:0-57170 GCA_964348095.1 uncultured Thermodesulfobacteriota bacterium
AAATAGGAAGGTTATGATAATCGGAGCTGGGGATGCAGGCGAAATGATATTGAGAGAAATACTCCACAATCCGAGACTCGGCTACGAGCCGGTCTGCTTCGTCGACGATGACCCTGAGAAGCTTAAGAGGAAGATCCATGGCGTCCCTGTGCGGGGAAGCAAAAAAGACATTTCACGGCTTACAGAGGAGTATGGCATCGATGAGGTGGTGATCGCCATACCGTCAGCAACAGGACCACAAATTCGACATATTGTGGATCATTGTGAGAAAGCGCGGGTCAGGTTCAGAACGCTACCCTCGGTCGGTGAATTGATCAACGGCTCAGTCCGGGTGAGCCAGATCAGAGACGTGAAAATCGAGGATATTCTGGGGAGGGATTCGATCAGGCTCGATCTGACCCCAGCGAGGAACGAGATATCTGGAAAAACTGTCTTGGTGACCGGGGCAGCCGGTTCTATCGGATCCGAATTGGTTAGGCAGATTGCGCAACTTGCGCCTTCACAAATAGTCCTGTACGAAAGAGACGAGAATGGCCTTTTTCACATCTACGGAGAGGTTGTTCAAAAATTCCCAGAAAAGATGTTTGACCCGGTTGTGGGTGACATCTTGGACGAAAAGCGAATGGAAGCGGTTATGAGAACGGCAAAGCCTGATCTCGTCTTTCATGCTGCCGCCTATAAGCATGTACCGATGATGGAGGCCAATCCTGCCGAGGCCGTCAAGAACAATCTCCTTGGCACGATGAGGGTGGCTGAAGAAGCCATCCGGTCGGGGGTGAAGAAGTTCATGCTGATTTCGACCGATAAGGCGGTCAATCCGGTCAATGTCATGGGGGCTACAAAGCGAGCTGCCGAAAAGGGAATGTTGAATCTCAACAGCTCAGATACCCTGTTCATGGTTGTTCGTTTCGGAAACGTGCTGGGGAGTCGGGGGAGTGTGGTGCCCATATTTGAAAAACAGATTGCTGCTGGGGGCCCAGTGAAGGTCACCCATCAGGAGATGACACGGTACTTCATGACAATCGGCGAAGCTGCGCAGCTTGTCATCCTGGCTGCCTCTATCGGACGGGGAGGGGAGATTTTTGTTCTCGACATGGGAGAGCCGGTCAGGATCATGGATCTTGCCAGAAACATGATTACCCTATCCGGTTTTGAACCAGATAAGGACATTGAGATTGAAGTCATCGGCAAAAGACCGGGTGAAAAGCTACATGAAGTCCTGGTCTCCGATCAAGAGAGAATTGTGGGAAGGGAATTCGAGAAAATCATGAAGATTGGGCATGGAGACGACGACCAAAGCATTCTACAGAGACTCGGCCAACTGGAGGATCTCGCACGTCAAGGTAACGACCGGTTGATTTTGGAGGCGGTGAAGGATATTGTCCCCGAGTTTATGCCAATCGAGCACCAAAACCAAGACTCGGGCAATGACCGGATCCTCGAGGAACCAAGAGGATAGGTCGAGGCGGTGTCAATCTGGGGTCAGTCCATATGATCAGAACCATTATGGGGCAGATGAACATAGAACGTCTCCTTGACGGACTTTCCCGTGGATGTGTGCTTGTCGTCGGCGATATCATCATGGATCAATTCATTTGGGGCAAGGTGGACCGGATCTCGCCAGAAGCGCCCGTGCCTGTCGTTGCCGTGGAAAAAGAGACGCAGCTTCTCGGTGGTGCGGCCAATGTGGTCAACAATATCCGATCTTTGGGGGGAAAGGTCCTTCTTGCAGGATTGATCGGCGGCGATGAGAGGGAACGGAAAATCTTAAGCCTTCTCGATGAGAGTGGGGTGGAGACAGGGGGCGTTCCCGTTGATCCCCGGCGGCCCACAACGGTTAAGACCCGGATCATAGCCCATAGTCAGCAGGTTGTCCGATTTGACCGTGAAAACCAGACACCTCTCAGCAAGGGCTATGCAGACAGGTTGGCATCCTATGTCCGGGAGATGATCCATTCCGCGGATACTGTGATCATGGCAGATTATGGAAAGGGGGTCGTGACGGAGGAGCTGGTCAAACTGGTCACCCAGATTGCACAGAGAGAGAACAAGGTTGTTGCTTTGGATCCCAAGATAAACCGTTTCGATCTCTACCGAGACGTGACGATCGTGACCCGAACAGTCAGGAGGCGAGCGTGGCGTCCGGAGTGGAGATCATCGACGAAGGGTCTCTGAAAGAGGCCGGCCAAAGGATCCTTGACCGGTTCAATTGTGAGGCCGTCCTGATTACGCGAGGAGAACATGGAATGGCTCTTTTTCAGAGGGGAGAAAGAGAGATTCACGTTCCCACAACGGCTCGAGAGGTCTTTGACGTGACAGGTGCCGGAGACTCGGTCATCGCAACCATGGGGCTGGCCCTTGCAGGGGAAGCCAGCTTTTCGGAGTCAGCTGTGATATCCAATTTTGCCGCAGGAGTTGTGGTCGGCAAGGTCGGCACGGCCACGGTGACTCTCGATGAGCTCAGAGCAGCCATGAAAGGAGCAAAAGAGCAGAGATAATGGAACAAGAATCAGTTTGTTGTTTTCTCAGCCACGATGATCAACGTGTTCCCTCCCATTATGATCTCATCCGAAAGGGTCTCGTTCAATCTGTAGTATTGCCGCCGTCTTCTTGAGGCAAAGAGTCCGCATAGACGAGTAAGCCAAACCAGTGGCAGAAGCCGTTTCATTCTTGGCTTGCCCCGGTCCTTTTCCACTTGGAGGATTCGAAATCCATAATGCTCCATGATGAATTTCAATAACGGATACCCCAGTGGGCTGATGTGAACCATCGAGAGATCACCTTTCCAGACATTCTTGATGACTTCGTGGGACGGTATTTTTGAAAAGGTGCCGGTAAGAAGGAATTGGAGCCTTCGTTCGATCGTGAGGAAATTGGGGGTGGAAAGAAATAGTTTCCCCCCTTTTTTTAGGATCCGTTGGAACTCACGGATAGCATTGGCAGGGGTCTCTGTATGCTCAATACCGTCTAGGCAGATAATGTAATCAAATGAACTTCTAGAGTATGGAAGCCTTTGATTTAGGTCTCCTTTATTTACGGTTAATTCGCTCGCAATAAAATGGGAAGGATTGATATCACAGCACAGAACCTCAAAGTCCATTCTTCTCAGTCGATCTGCTAAAGCCCCTGTCCCTGTTGGGACATCCAAGACTACCCCCCGCCGCTCCTCTTTCATCATATTAATCACCCTATCGTGGGTCTCTCTCCGTGCATAGGGGATGGGGCCTCGCAACCTCTCCATTGTTTTTCATTGGAGCTCCCGTAATACCAATACCTTTCAGTTGACACAAGTCAGTGATCGGCACCTGGGGACCCCGTCACATATCCGAAAACCCGATCCCCACATCCTGGTGGCTGTTGACTCGGTATTCGTCGGAGTCGGGCTTCAGATTTCTGTGAGTGGTCGATGACTCAAGAAAGAACAACGCTAGGGGGAGAATTGAGGCTTTAATCGAGACACCATCTCCTCGGGTTTCATGATCGATATTGGCTCTCTGTGAAGCATTCCAAAATAGGTGACGTCACTGTTCCCAATGGGCCGGGGAAAGGATCGGGGTGTAATTTTCGAATGAACCCATACAGTCGACTCGTTTTTGGGGCCTGAAAAAAGGGAGAAGTTCAGGCTATAGATCCCCAGGGAATGAAAATACCGGAAGACTTTGACCAGGCCGTCAGAAAAGTCTGAGAAATCCTGGTCCGCCAAATCAAGTATGTCCCCGCATTCCCAAAACACTGCCATCATGTCGGGAAAGAGCCCGGTTGGGACAAAAGGAGCAACCCAAGTGATTCTCCCAGTTTTTCCAAGGTACCTCTCCCCAAGTTCCTCCTCTCTTTCGACCAGATCCCTCCAGTAATGGGTCACGTAATGGGTCACATATTCGTGACTTGCGCTGATGAGTTCCCTGTGTGTATTGGTCGGTGTTTCTCCGGCGATTGGCTGAAGGTGGGGATGGACTAGACTCGATCCGGCCGGAGGCATGTAGTTCCAGTTTATTGAAAAATACGCTACATCAGGTTTCCTGGAGGACACCTGTCGAAAGAAATCCTGACACGCCAAGAAGGCGTTCGTCAGGATTTCGGGGCCAAACCCCTCCAGGGGTATGAAATGATCATTCGAGAAGAGACAGACGGCAGCAAAGGTGTCGTAGGGTGCTATATTGGGAATTACGGTAGCCTTTCCCCTCTGGATACGTCCATCTGGAATAATGTCCGCAGGGAATCGTCCTGTTTTCTGATCGAGTGATTCTTCGCAAAATGGGCAACCAATTTCCAGAGATTTCTTTACAATCCCCTCCAGATCGGGGTGATGGACCCTGGGGTTATCCACGTTCACGATCCGCCCGGTTTTGTTGGTCAAAGGATCGAATCGAATTTCAAAACGAACCCGTGTCAGTTCGAAACCCTTTGTCGGGTCGAGAAAACTGGTCTCCTTGGTGATCGTCTTGAACTGTATGGTCATGGCTTCTCAAATTCCCGGAAAGATGAAACGATTCTGTGACAAGAAAAAAGTCGGGGATCACTTCCCCGACATAGTGAAACAGAGGAATGCCTTGCGATCACGTTTCAAGAACGAATATGACCTCAAGCCGAACCCGATACTCTCTGATTTTAGCGTCTTCGATGGCGATTCTCTGCTCAACGACTCGAATACCGGTAATTCCTCGTAGTGTCTTTGTGGCTCTGGTAAACCCCACCTGTATTGCGTCCTCAAAACTCTTAGATGAAGCGGCAATGATCTCGGTCACCCGTGCAACTCTTGGCTCTGTCATCACGATCACCTTCCTTTCTGCAAGATTCATCCTGTATACGAGAATTGGCCCTAAATGTCAACAACAAAACCGACAGGATTTTCCTCGGAAAAGGCAGGACAAATTTCATAATCCGTGAATAGTGGTATGATAATCTGATTCAACCTGTCGCCAAGCCCCTTTTGGCCGGTTTCCGGAGGTTTTTGATAAATTTAAGGCTCGCTCCAGGCGTTCGAACCCTTCCAGATCACTTCCTGTCAAAACTCTCCAGCCACAGGTGGGAGGTTTGTGAGCAAGAAAGATCTTTAACTCATGGGGAACTGGGGCAGCCTCTTAGGGGGGAGACCAAAAAATCCGGAAACTCCAGTAAAACCGTTGAATGGGTTCTCGTGCGCAAAATATGGAGGGGTGAAAGGTTTTCGGTGAATCTTTGGTGTGTTGTACCGGCGATGATTCACAGAGAAGGGGGAAGGAGTCGAGTTTTGGGGAGCATAGCAAATTGTGTACCAGTTTCGAATCGTGGAAGGGAAACGCGTGCGCTCTTAGTTGACTTTTGCCATTTTTTGGGATAATCATTGAATGGTGTTTTTGAGCCAGATTTCAAACTTCTGGTGGAAATTCCAAGACATAAGGGGTTGTGCTAGGAGTCCATTGTGCGAAAAGGCCCCAGGCAGGGACCCCGATTTTTTTGGTCTTGCCAAAAAACGGAGAACTACGGTGGTCAGTATTGAGGACTAAGTTTATCTTCATCACAGGCGGCGTTGTATCCTCCCTGGGAAAGGGGCTTGCCTCCGCCTCGATCGCGGCGCTTATGGAAAGCCGCGGTCTGACAGTTGACATGCTCAAGTTTGATCCTTACATCAATGTCGATCCGGGAACGATGAATCCCTTCCAACATGGTGAGGTCTTTGTCACTGACGATGGGGCTGAAACCGACCTCGACCTTGGTCACTACGAACGGTATGCCCATGCCGTAATGGGCAAAAGAAACAATTTTACGACCGGACAAATCTATGATGCCGTGATCGCCAAAGAACGGAGAGGCGATTATTTGGGAGGGACCGTTCAGGTTATACCTCATATCACTGACGAGATAAAACAGAAAGTCCTCGATTTAGCCGACGAGGTGGATATTGTCATTGTGGAGATTGGGGGCACAGTCGGAGATATCGAAGGGCTTCCCTTTCTGGAGGCAATCCGTCAGTTTAGGGGTGATGTTGGAACAGAGAATACGGTATTCATTCACCTCACCTTGGTCCCCTTCATTGCCACATCAGGGGAACTGAAGACAAAACCGACACAACACAGTGTGAAGGAGTTGCGAGAGATCGGGATCCAGCCCGATATCTTGCTTTGCCGCACAGATCGCCTCCTTTCGAATGAGATAAAATCCAAGATTGCTCTTTTCTGCGATGTGGACCGAGATGATGTCATTACGGCTCCAGATGTGGAAACGATCTACGAGGTTCCTCTCATCTTCCACCATGAAGGGTTGGACGACAGAATCGTGGAACGCCTCAATATCTGGACTGGAAAACCTAATCTTCGGGGGTGGCAGAGAATTGTCAAACGGATAAAAACCCCTAAGAAGTCGACGAAGATAGCCATTGTGGGAAAGTATACCCATCTGAAAGACTCTTACAAGAGTCTACATGAGGCTCTTATTCACGGAGGAATCGCGAGCGACTGTAAAGTGAATCTGGTGTATGTCGACTCAGAAAACTTGGAAAAGGAGGGTCCCGAAAACCTTCTCAAAGGTATGAATGGGATCTTAGTGCCCGGAGGATTCGGAAACAGAGGAATCGAGGGAAAGATTCAGGCGGCCCAGTATGCCAGGGAGAATCGGATTCCATATCTCGGGATCTGCCTTGGCATGCAAATAGCAGTCGTGGAGTTTGCAAAAGACGTGGTTGGATTGAACGGGGCTCACAGTACGGAATTCGAGAGTGACACTGCTCATCCTGTCATCAGCCTGCTTACTGAGTGGATCGATCGGGACGAGAAGGTTCAGAAACGATCAGCTGAGTCGGACTTAGGCGGCACGATGAGGCTCGGTGCTTGTCCGTGCAGGTTGTCTTCGGAGACGCATGCATATCAGGCCTACAGTAAGAGGCTGATTCACGAGCGGCACCGTCACCGATATGAATTCAACAACAAGTACAAGGAGGCCTTGGCTCAAGCAGGCCTGGTTTTCAGTGGCACTTCCCCAGACGGTGATTTGGTGGAAATAATAGAGATAGACAAAAAACGACACCCATGGTTTCTGGGATGCCAGTTTCACCCGGAATTCAAGTCTCGGCCCATGGATCCGCACCCGATTTTTCGTGATTTTATCAGGGCCACTCTGAATGAAGTAGGCGGGAAAAAAGGCAAGAGGGAGCAGAGATGAAGCCCCTTACCCGGGAGGTTAGAATAGAAGGCATTTCGGTGGGGGGGGCCAATGGTTTTCTGCTGGTCGCCGGTCCATGTGTGATCGAGAACAAAGATACGACACTTCGAATTGCCCAAAGACTTAAGACCATCTCTGAAACCCTAGAGATACCCCTCATCTTCAAGACGTCTTATGACAAGGCGAACAGGACGTCGGTTGGATCTTTTCGGGGGCCTGGTCTGAGAGAAGGCCTCAACGTCTTGAGACTCGTGAAGGAGAAAACAGGTCTGCCTGTTCTCTCTGACATCCACACGATCGATGAGGTGAAAGCGGCTTCTCAGGTACTCGATGTTGTCCAGATTCCGGCCTTTTTGTGCCGACAGACCGATCTGGTATTGGAGATTGCCCGGACCATGAAGCCAGTCAATGTGAAGAAGGGCCAATTCCTAGCACCGTGGGATATCAAATACGTCATCGAGAAGGTCGTGTCGACTGGAAACCATGACCTGATGGTGACAGAGCGGGGAGCCTGTTTCGGGTATAACAATCTGGTGACCGATTTCCGGGCCCTCTCTATCATGCGTGGGTACGGTTATCCCGTAATTTTTGACGCCACTCATAGCGTTCAGCTTCCGGGTGGCATGGGTCAAGCATCGGGAGGGCAGGTTGAATTTGTGGCGCCTCTCTCCCGGGCTGCCATAGCGGTAGGTGTCGATGGGATATTCCTGGAAGTCCATGAGAATCCCTCTGAAGCACTGTGCGATGGACAGAACACACTGAGCTTGGACGATCTTCCTTCACTTTTGAAACAGTTGAAGACAGTCGAATCGGCTCTGGGGAAGGACGACAATGGCGATTGAGCGAGCTCGAGAAGTGTTGAGGATTGAGGCTCAGGCGGTCCTTGACTTGGTTGAGAGGATTGACGATCGCTTCGTTCAAGCGATTGACATTCTCTATGAATGTCAGGGCAAGGTTATGGTGACTGGAATGGGAAAATCGGGGCTTGTGGGCAAAAAAATTGCGTCGACCCTCTCGAGCACCGGAACGCCGTCGTTTTTCCTTCACCCGGCCGAGGCACTGAATGGCGACCTCGGCATTCTTGGAAGGCAGGACGTAGTGATTGCCATCTCCAACAGCGGAGAAACCGAGGAGATTGTCAAAGTTGTGCCATTGATCAAGAGATTTGGGAGTCGCCTCATCGTGATGACCGGCCATCCTGAGTCGACCTTGGCAAAGGCCGGTGATGTCGCGCTCGATATTGCCGTCAAAGAGGAGGCGTGTACTCTCGGCCTTGCACCCACGGCTAGCACTACGGCTACCCTTGCCCTGGGCGACGCCCTGGCAGTTTCACTCATGGAGAAGAGAGGATTCGATGAGAAAGATTTTGCCATGCTCCATCCAGGGGGCACGCTGGGGAAAAGGCTTCTCCTCAAGGTGGGTGATCTCATGCATGTTGGAAATGCGTTTCCCATGGTTCGTGAGAACACCTTGATGAGGGACGCAGTGGTTGAGATCACCTCCAAAAGGCTCGGGGTGACCGGCGTATCGGATGGTTCCGGAGGACTCGTGGGTGTCATTACGGATGGGGACCTCCGGAGGGGTTTGGAGAAGTTCAGCGATCTGCTGGATCGGACGGCCTCTGAGGTCATGACGAGGTCACCGAAATGGATTGATGCTGATTCTCTCGCTGCAAAGGCTGTTCAGATAATGGAGGAGTTCTCTATAACTTCTCTTTTCGTGTATCGACATTCGAATAGTGGACGGCCGGTAGGAATAATTCACCTCCATGATCTTTTGAAGGCGGGGGTGGTTTGACGCCAAGGAACGGATTCAGTAAAGATTGTCAGAAAAGAGCCCGATAAAGAACATAGCTGCCTGGGAGAAGGCAAAAAAGGTTCGGCTTCTTATCCTGGACGTAGACGGTGTCCTCACGGACGGTCGGATCATGATCGATGACACGGGCGTCGAATCAAAATCATTCAATGCAAAAGACGGTCACGGTCTGAGAATGCTGATGCGAGCGAATATCCAGGTGGCGCTTCTATCTGGCCGCGATTCAAATGCGACTCAACGCCGGGCCAAAGAACTGGGGATCTCGATAGTCTATCAGAACATTCACAACAAGATAGAGGCCTATCAAGAGATTATGAACGAGAGTGCTCTTAATGATCATCAGGTGGCGTACGTGGGCGACGATCTTGTTGATCTCCCCATTTTGAAAAGAGCCGGTTTTGCCGCAGTGGTCGCCGATTCGGTCGATGAAGTCAAACCGTTCGCAGATTACGTTACTGAAAAGGAAGGTGGGAGGGGGGCTGTTAGAGAAGTCATAGAGCTGATCCTCAAATCACAGGGGAAATGGGAGGAGGTCACGGCACGGTACGCCCAGTGAAGAGACTAAGGAACTTGATTGTCCTCTGCCTGGTGGTTCTGGTTCTGGCCACATCGGTCCTCCTATGGGTGAATTGGAGAAAGGTCAGGTCCTTCAGCAGCCTTGCTAAGATTCCAAGGATCAGAGCCGATCTTGAGGTTGGCAATCTTTTTCTTACCGAAGAAAAAGCAGGCGCGATCCTCTGGGAGCTCAGTGCCAAGATCGCCCAGTCCTTTGACAGGGGCGGTCGGACTCTACTCGAGGATCTGCGTGTCACCCTGTATAATCGGGACGGACGAACTGTCACCCTCAGGGGGGATCGGGGCAGCATCGATGACAAGACGCGTGACATTGTGGTGGAGGGGGGTATTCTTGTTACCTCCAGCGATGGACTCAGCCTGAGAACTGAATCGCTCCAGTATAAACACGAAAAAAGAGAGATCACCACAAATGCTCCGGTGAGAATCGACGGAAGAGGGATCAGGATCTCGGGTGTAGGGCTCCTAATGGACCTAGCGAGCGAGGAGATCTCAATACTTGGAGGTGTAGAATCCCTCATCTACGATATTCCTCTGAAATCTGGGTAGCTGAAGGTCCGGGTGATGGCAAATTTCTCAAAGACTATTCTCTTGGTCGCCGTGACGGCATGCTTCATTATGGGCTGGAACGGAAACGCTCTGGCAGCCGGTGACGAAAAAAAACGGCCTGCGGGACTCGATCTGGAGGCGGGATCGGAGCCGATTCGCGTGTCAGCCAAGAGTCTTGTGTGGGACCATAAGGAACAGAAGGCTGCGTTCCACCAAGAGGTTGTGGCACAGCAGAAGGATTTGACGATATACGCCGACGACCTCGTCATCTACTTCAACGAGGCCAATAACGATGTGACCCGCATCGTCGCAAAAGGTAATGTGAGAATAACTCAGTTGGATCGGCGGGCTTCATGTGAGGAAGCCGTATATGATCGATCTCAGAACAGCATTGTTCTGGAAGGTAATCCGGTTCTCCGCCAGGGACAGAACGAAGTGAGAGGCAAACGGGTGATCTTTTTCATTGATGAGAACCGAAGTGTTGTCGAGAGCGGCGAAGGGGACCGGGTTAAGGTGACCTTGATTCCTGAAAAGGATGAGCCGAGTGGTCAGATGTAGGAGTTGCCCCACGCCATTGCGGGGATAGTGAATTTATGGAAGGGGAGAGTGGCGACAAGGTGGAGGTGACAACAACGAAAAGAGCAGCCGTTGGCAGAGGGAATGGGGCATTCCGGGCCGTCGATTTGACCAAATCTTTCCGAAAAAGAAGGGTCGTCGATGGGGTTGAACTGACGGTCAAGGCTGGTGAGGTAGTCGGGCTCTTAGGGCCGAACGGAGCTGGTAAGACGACGATATTCTACATGATCATTGGTTTGATGAGACCGGAGAAGGGAAAAATTTTTTTGAATCAAGAGGACATTACCGATCTTCCGATGTATATGAGGGCGAGAAAGGGCATTGGATATTTGCCTCAAGAGTCTTCCGTTTTTCGAAAACTGACCGTTGAAGAGAACATCATGGCCATTCTCGAGTCCCTGCCCCTGTCAGGTTCTGAAAGGAAAGAGCGGTTGGTATCTCTTTTGAATGAACTCGGATTGGGTGTGATTCGGAATCGAAAGGCGTATTCTCTCTCCGGTGGGGAGAGGCGGAGGGTGGAGATAACCAGGGCCTTGGTTACATCTCCAATGTTCATCCTCCTCGATGAACCCTTTGCAGGGATTGACCCGATCGCGGTGACTGACATTCAAAACATTATCTTCCAGCTGAAGAGCAAGGGGATCGGGATCATTATGACCGACCATAATGTGCGTGAGACTCTCGGGATTTGCGACAGAGCATACATCCTCAATGAGGGACGGATCCTTGAATCTGGAGTCCCGGAAAGAATTGCAAAAAGCAGAAAAGCTCGGAAGATCTATTTGGGAGATTCCTTTTCCTTGGGACAAAAAAAGCGTGAGACATCTGCTGAAGAGGGGTGACCATGAGCAAAAAACCTGACAGAGAGATGAGATAATGGCGCTAGAGATCAAACAAAGCCCTAGGCTGGCTCAACAACTCGTGATTACGCCTCAGCTTCAGCAGGCGATCAAACTCCTTCAGCTGACCCGGATGGAACTGGTGGATCTGATCCAGGAGGAGATGAACGAAAATCCCCTATTAGAAGAGTCAGAACCTTCCGAAGAAATGGATGCCTCCCCACAGGAGGCTAACGCTCAGGAGCAAACCGTTGAGGAATCAGCGAAGGAGAAGACCGAGGAAGTGAAAGGAGAGGGGGAGGGGCAGGATGATTTCGACTGGGATAGTTACTTGGAGAATCTAAATGTTTCCCCCTATCCGACCGCTCGTGACACTGATGATCGACCATCCTTTGAGAACTTCCTGGCCCGCAAGACAGATCTATCAGATCATCTGATGTGGCAGCTTCGCCTCTCTAGCCTTGACGAAAGAGGAAAGGACATCGGTCGCTTCGTCATTGGCAACCTAGATGAAAATGGTTATCTCGGCATGTCAGTCGAAGAGATTATCACCCATTTGGGGTGTGATTCTGACAAGGTGGAAGAGGTCTTGAGAGAGATTCGGCTTTTCGACCCTGTCGGAGTTGGTGCCAGGGATCTTCGGGAATGCCTATTATCACAGATTGACACGATGGCACAGCCCGACCCGATTGCGCGGGAAATTGTTTTGAACCACCTCAGCCACCTCAAAAATAGGAACTACGGTCAAATTGCCAAGAAACTGGGGGTTTCTGTGAATACGGTGATGGAGGCGATTCGACTTATTTCTGAGTTGGAGCCGAAACCCGGCAGGGCGTACACGGGGGAGGAAGTTCAGAACATTATCCCAGATGTTTTTGTGTACAAGATCGAAGGAGAATACGTTGTTGTCCTCAACGAGGACGAAATGCCGCGATTGCGAATAAACAGTACCTATCGAAACATTCTGAGCACGAGTACGGGAACGCCCGAGGCTGATCGGAAGTACATTCAGGACAGACTTCGTTCAGCATTATGGCTTTTGAAGAGCATTCATCAGAGACAACGTACGATCTATCGAGTTACAAAGAGTATCGTCCAACTTCAGCGAGAGTTTCTTGACAAAGGGGTGAACTATCTTAGACCCATGGTTCTGAGAGATGTGGCAGAGGATATTCAAATGCATGAGTCCACGATAAGCCGGGCAACTAACAACAAGTATGTGCATACTCCTCAGGGCATCTTTGAGTTGAAGTATTTCTTTAACAATAGCATTAGTTCTTTTCGAGGGGAGGATTTTGCATCAGAGAGTGTCAAGAACTTAATCAAGGACATCATCGCAAAAGAGAATCCGAGAAAACCTTACAGCGACGAGAAAATAGTCCATATGCTGCGGGGGATGAATATCGATATTGCTCGACGGACGGTTGCCAAGTATCGTGAGTCATTAAGAATCCTGTCCTCAAATGAGAGAAAAAGGCTCTTGTGAATTATCCGAAAGAGTCAAACCTACGGGGCCATCCGGCCGGGAGACTGAAAAGTCCTTCTGCTGACCCTTTTCTCCTCTAGGAACTCAAGCCAACTACCTCCCCTTTTTTCGAGCGACGCTAACCCGGCGTCATGCATTGACAGCCGATAGAAAAGGAAGTAGTTTAAAAGTTCGAAGGAGGATCGCTATGCAGGTCGTCGTGACGTTCAGACATTTTGAAACGGATGATGCGGTCAGGAACTATGCAAAAGAAAAGGTTATGAAGCTAAAGAAATACTTGGAACGACCTGTTGAGGCACGGATAGTGTTGTCAGTCGAGAAGTTCAGGAATATCGCAGAAGCCACGATCACCGGGGATGGATACACAATCAATGGGATGGAAAAAACAAATGATATATATTCATCCATCGACAAGGTGGTCGGGAAACTGGAGAGGCAAATCAGAAAGTACCGAGGCAAGACGAAGCCCAGGAGGTCTGGTCCACCTTATCAGAATCACCGACGGGGGGTAAATGTCCACACAGCAAAAGGCTCTGGCATGGGACAAGAGACTCGGATCATAAGAAACGATGAATACACTGTTAAGCCGATGTCGGTAGAAGAGGCGATCCTTCAACTCGATGCGGAAGAGAGTGATTTCTATATTTTCATTAACCCCGATTCTGGATTGCTCAATGTTGTCTACCATCGGAAGGATGGAAACTACGGTCTCATTGAACCTGAGATTTCGTAAGGGTGAACGATGATTATGACCTGGAGGCGCAGCGCATGAATGTTTCTGAGATCTTAGATAAACACCTGCTCATTCCCAACCTTCAATCGAAGAACAAGAAGGGTGTTTTGAAGGAACTGGCCGAAGTTCTGGTTAACCAGGGCAAACTGCAAGACCTAGAGCACGTTGTGGAAGTCTTGCTTGATCGGGAGAAACTGGGTAGTACCGGCATTGGTGACGGAATCGCTATCCCCCATGGGAAGATCAGGGATCTTCGGCAGGTTGTTGCTTCATTTGGAAGAAGCCGTGAAGGTGTCGATTTTGAGTCTATCGACCAGAAACCGACACACCTATTCTTTCTTCTCGTTGCACCAGAGAACTCTGCAGGGGCACATCTGAAAGCTTTAGCGAGGATTTCTAGACTTCTAAAGGATCCCAACTTCAGAAGAAGACTGATGGAGGCAGAAGGCGCAGAGGAGCTTTTTGAGATTATTTCGGAAGAGGATGCCCAGTATTAATTGGCGTCCTAGGGAGGTTCTCTGCTAATGTCTGAAGTCTCAGGGGAAGACCTGTTTCATGACCGGGAGTATGACTTGAGGCTCCGCCTGATTGCTGGGTCAAAGGGGCTAAAGAAAAAGATTAGGTTTTCCCAGGTTCAAAAGTTGGGATTGGCTTTTGCCGGTTCTACCGATTTTGTCCAACCCTTTCGGGTTCAGGTTATTGGCAATTCGGAGCTTTCCTACTTCCAGACCCTTCGTGTCGAGAAGAGAGATGAGGTCATAAAGAGGATTTGTGGCCTGAGGATTGCCTGTCTCGTAGTAACGAAGAACCTTGAAATTCCCTCCCTTCTTGTTAAGGAGAGCCAGAGGCGGCGCATTCCCCTCTTCCAGACGGATCTCTCGACTCAGGAGCTAATTGAAAGAATCACGAAATTCCTACAGGATAAGCTTGCACCGAGCACAACTGTCCATGGAGTCCTCGTAGATGTTTTTGGGGTAGGCGTTCTGATTCTTGGGGGAAGCGGCATTGGGAAGAGTGAATGTGCCCTGGATCTCATCCTGCGGGGACATCGTTTTGTCGCCGATGATCTGGTCTTTCTTTACAAAAGGCCGCCCCAGAACATTTTTGGATGTGGCGTTGATACGGTCAAATATCATATGGAGATCCGAGGTCTGGGAATCATTAACGTGGCTAAACTCTTTGGTGTTGAGGCGATCAGGGAGCGAAAAATCGTCGAGATGGTGGTTGAGCTAGTGGAATGGGAGAGCTCTAAGGAGTATGACCGCCTGGGGTTTGAGGAGGAATCCTATCGGGTTCTTGGTATCAATCTTCCGATGGTCAAGATACCGGTAACCCCTGGCAGGAATTTGGCGTCTATCATCGAGGTTGCCGCCAGGAACCATCTCTTGAGGGTGATGGGATACGATCCTGGAAGAGAATTCGAAAAACAACTGATGGCAAAGCTGTCGAGTCGTAGGAAGAAAAATACCGTTAGGGATGAAATCGAGTGAGGGATCTTAGGGTTGTCCTCATTAGCGGTCTTTCCGGTTCAGGTAAGACCACGGCTATCAAAGCTTTGGAGGATATCGGATTCTACTGCGTAGACAACCTCCCCTTTGTACTATTCCCTAAATTCCTCGAGCTATGTCAACAATCGGTCCGGAGAATCTCGAGGATCGGCCTGGTGGTCGACATTCGCGGCGCAGAGTTCATGGCAGATGCCAGGCAAATTATTGGAGGGCTGAGAGAGGAGGGTTTTGCCCTCGCAATTCTCTTTCTTGAGGCCCGGGATGAGATCCTGGTAGGAAGGTACAGGGAAACCCGGCGCCACCATCCCCTCGCCGCGGGGTCAATCCAAAACGGTATACGGATGGAGCGAGAGCGTCTTGTGACCCTCAGGGATTTGGCAGACAAAGTTATCGATACCTCTGATCTCAATGTTCACCAGCTCAAGGATGTAATCACACGATTTTTCCTTAAGGAATCACCCCGACGGGCAATGGCTGTTACGCTGATGTCCTTCGGGTATAGCTTTGGAATTCCCTATGAGGCCGATATCATCCTGGACGTGAGGTTCTTGCCGAATCCCTTCTTTGTCGATCATTTGAAACGACTCACGGGGGAGCAAAAAGGTGTCCGTGAATACGTACTGAAATGGCCTGAAGCCAAGGAGTTTATCAGGAGGTTTCAGGACCTGATCAAGTTTCTGATCCCTCTCTATGAAAAGGAGCGAAAAGCCTATCTTACGATCGCGGTCGGGTGCACGGGAGGGCGGCATCGTTCGGTTGTCATTGTGCGCGAACTTGGGGTAATTTTGAAAAAGAGCCTCGGGGATAAGGGAAAACTCCTGGAGGTAAAACACCGAGACCTTGAAAAGGAGTAGGAGCCTGGTCAAGCTGGAACTGACTTCACAGGGCGTTGTTCATCGGTGGTGATTCTGAAAACCGAATAGTCCTTTGTTGATCGTCCATGTCCAGGTGAAGGAGAAAGAGAATCATGATTGGCGTGGTTGTGGTGACCCATTGTCGATTGGCAGAGGAATTGATTTGTGCGGCTGAACTTATCGTGGGTCAATTGAAGGGTTTCAAAGGAATATCCATTGATCCGAAGAGCGACCCGGACGAGATCCGGGAGAGGATAGCCGGTGCGATTCGGAAGGTGGATAGAGGTTCAGGAGTTCTCATTCTGACCGATATGTTTGGGGGCACCCCTTCGACCATAAGTTTCTCTTTTCTCCAAGATAATCGAATCGAGGTCGTCACCGGGGTGAATCTTCCCATGCTTCTAAAACTGTCCACATATGAGGGGGACATGACTCTGGCCGAACTAGCAGAGTTTATCAAATCCTACGGTCAGAAGAATATTAATATCGCCAGTGAAATCCTGCAAAAGGGTGCCAAGCGAAAATAGACATGGAAAAACATACATTTGTAATCAAGAATAAACTCGGGTTGCACGCGAGAGCTGCAGGCCAACTGGTCCGGACAGCCAACAGGTATGATGCTGAGATCTCCATAGAAAAGGATGGCATGGTGGCAAATGCCAAAAGCATCATGGGGGTAATGATGCTTGCTGCTGCCATAGGCTCCAAGGTAAGGATTATGGCTGAGGGTTCTGATGCCCGAAAGGCGGTCAGGGCTCTCGGTCAGTTGATCGAGAACAAGTTTGGTGAGAGTTAAGCCTTTTCCATAGGATGACCCTATCGTGCCTGGTCGGACAACGACCGGCACATGATTTTGCCCCGGACGATAGGACCGGTAGACCGGATGGTTGGAATTTGATGGGCAAAGAACGATTAATAAATCAAATCGTCAATGGGATTGGAGCCTCTCCAGGAATCGTTGTTGGACGTGCCTTCCTGGTCGACAGGAGTAGAGTTCGGCTTCCACAGAAGGCGATCACCGCGGCTGAGGCGGAATCGGAGATAGAGCGGTTCAAAATGGCCATCGAACTCTCTAAAACACAACTCGTGGAGATCAAGAACGCGGTCCTCGACGAGGAGATGAGAAAGCACGCCTTTATCCTGGATGTCCATCTCATGATTCTTGAAGACCAGATGTTGATCCAGGAGACCATCGATACGATCAAGAATCGAAAGGTAAACGCTGAATGGGCCCTCGACATCATATTGGAACGCCTCACCAAGGCATTTGACACGATTGAGGATCAGTATCTGAGGGAGAGGAAAAACGACATCAAATACATTTCTGAGCGGATTTTCAGAAACCTAATTGGCCACAACCACGACGATATCACCAACATCAAAGGAAATGTCGTGGTCGTTGCTCACGATCTCTCTCCGGCCGATACCTTTCAGCTCAATCTGAAAAACGTGCGCGGTTTTGTGACGGACGCTGGAGGAGCGGTCTCGCATACGGCAATACTATCTAAGTCTATGGGGATTCCATCGGTTGTTGGGACGGAGATCTCGACAACCCAGATAAACGGCGGTGATCGGCTCATCGTTGACGGTGATGCGGGTGTCGTGATCATAAACCCGACGGACGAAGTCTCCGAGCAGTATCTTGCGAAGCTCGAGCAGCGGCAGTCCATCGAAAGGGAGTTAATGAAGTTTTCAAAACTCCCTGGCGAGACGCGTGACGGATACCGGATCACTGTCGGAGCCAATATCGAACTCCTAGAGGAAATTAAGTCTGCCAAGAAAATGGGGGCCGAGGGGATTGGTCTGTACCGGACTGAATGTCTATATCTCGGTCGTAAAGATCTACCCGGTGAGGAAGAACATTATCAGACCTACAAGAAGCTAGGGGAAGCAGTATTTCCCCATGAGGTGACTATACGTACGCTAGACGTTGGAGGCGACAAGTTTCTCGATCACAATCGAGTTGCGCCGGAAACAAACCCTGCCATGGGTTTAAGAGCAATTCGATTCTCCATTAAAGAGACGGAGCTCTTCAAAACTCAACTGAGAGGAGTTTTGAAGGCAAGCATCCACGGGCATCTGAAGATCCTTCTCCCCATGATTTCGGGTATTGAAGAGATTCAACAGGCCAAAGCGATTCTCTACGGGGTAATGGAAGAACTGCATCAAGAGGGCATTCCCTTTGATGATAAGATACCGGTAGGTGCTATGATCGAGATCCCGTCAGCGTGCATGACGGCAGATTTGCTGGCCAAAGAAGTTGACTTCTTCAGCATCGGAACAAATGATCTGATTCAATATACCCTCGCGGTTGATCGTGTGAATGAGCACGTGTCATATCTCTATGAGCCTCTCCACCCTGCTGTTCTCAGATCTATCCGGGAGGTAGTGGAGTCGGGGCACCGGGCCGGCTTAAAGGTTGCTATCTGCGGGGAGATGGCTGGCGAACCCGCGTATTTGTGGATTCTTCTCGGCCTGGGCTTGGATGAAATCAGCATGAACCCTCTCTCCATCCCCAGGGTGAAAAAGATCCTACGGATGTCATCTTTCGAGGAGGCCAAGGGTTTCTTGGAAGAACTATCTCAAATGACCTCGGGGAGTGAAATCGAACGGTATGTTCGCAGCACTATGGCTCAGCGCTTTCCAGACGATTTCTTTGAAGCATACAGGTGGGCTCAAGATCTGAAAGTAGCTCACGGGGACGAAAACTCGATATGATGTCCATGAGAAGAGGATTGAAGGAGGAGCTCAAATGGGAATGACGGATTTTCTTTTTACATCAGAGTCTGTGACAGAGGGCCATCCTGATAAAGTAGCAGATCAAATATCCGATGCGGTTTTGGACGCTATCATCGAACAAGATCCGGAAGGGAGGGTGGCCTGTGAAACGATGGTGACCACGGGTATGGCTGTTATTGCTGGAGAGATCACCACAAAATGTTATGCCGATATGCCGGGGATCGTTCGAGAGACGATCAGGGAGATTGGCTACAATGACTCGGCCATGGGTTTTGATTGGGAAACCTGTGCCGTGATCACGTCAATCGATCAGCAGTCCCCTGATATCGCCCAGGGAGTGAATGAAACGGGCGACCACGAACAGGGGGCTGGCGACCAGGGCCTCATGTTTGGCTTTGCGTGCAATGAGACGCCCGAGCTGATGCCCATGCCTATTATTCTGGCCCATAAGCTGACAAAGAGAGTCGCCACCGTCAGAAAAAAGGGCGTTCTCGATTTTCTTCGTCCGGACGGCAAGTCTCAGGTGACGGTTGAGTACATCGATGGAGTTCCTACCCGGGTCGATGCTGTGGTCATTTCGGCCCAGCACACGCCGACAGTGAAATATGAAACCTTAAAGGAAGGTATTATCGAGGAAGTGATAAAGAAGGTCATCCCAGAGAACCTCCTTGATTCGAAAACGACATACTACGTCAATCCAACAGGTCGATTTGTTGTCGGCGGACCCATGGCAGACTGCGGCCTGACAGGACGAAAGGTTATCGTTGATACCTATGGTGGGCATGGTAGCCATGGCGGTGGGTGCTTCTCAGGTAAGGACCCATCAAAAGTGGACCGGAGCGCTTCCTACATGGCCAGGCACATCGCAAAGAATCTCGTGGCCGCTGGTCTATGTGAACGGGTCGAGGTTCAGATTGCTTATGCTATTGGCATCGCCCGTCCTGTCTCAGTTATGATCAACACCAATGGAACCTGGAAGATTCCACCCGACCGGATCGCTGAAATCGTCAATGACATGTTTGATCTCAGGCCTAAACGGATAATCGAATATCTGGATCTCCTGAGGCCTATCTATAAGAAGACCGCCTGCTATGGCCATTTTGGTAGGGAAGATCCGGACTTTAGCTGGGAGAAAACCAATATGGCCCAAGAACTGCGGGATGCCGGAGAACTGGAATAATGGCACGGAGGCCAGGGGGCAGCAGTCGGGGTCAGTGATAATGGGAATTGTGAACGAGGGCGATGGGCATAGAGACGGGTGGTGACTCTATGATCTGTGTTCTGCTGCCCGAGGAGTTTTGTGGGGTAGGGCGGGGTTGTGTTAGGTACGATGCCATCGAGGCAGTACGCTGAGTGGCGTTCGTTCATGGGAGACTTAACCCTGGCAACTGATAACTGAAGACTGGTTCCATGGGGAGTTGTTATGGCGAATTATAAGGTAAAAGACATCGGTTTAGCGAAAGAGGGAAGGCTGAAGGTCCAGTGGGCTGAATCACGCATGCCTGTTCTCATGACCCTGAGGCAGAAGTTTCAGGGGCCTAAACCCCTGCGAGGCATGCGTATTTCCGGTTGTCTTCATGTAACAAAGGAGACTGCCGTTCTTGCCGAGACGTTAACGGCGGCCGGAGCCGAGGTGAGTTGGTGCGGATGTAACCCCCTTTCCACCCAGGATGATGTGGCTGCGGCCCTTGCAGAAAACGGGATTCCTATTTTCGCGTGGTACGGAATGAGTAAAGAAGAATTCTACTGGTGCATTGAGAAAACTCTCGAAATAGAGCCGATCCTGACCCTCGATGACGGCGCAGACCTGATCATGACGGTTCATCAGCGGAAGTCTGAACTGGCCGAGACAATCCTGGGAGGCACAGAGGAAACGACTACAGGTGTCCACCGGCTCAGGGCCATGGCTGACGACGGAGCCCTGAAATATCCCATTCTAGCCATCAATGATACTGAGACAAAATGGGATTTTGATAACGTCTACGGAACCGGCCAGTCATCGGTGGACGGGATCTTGCGAACCACTTCGGTTCTCCTGGCCGGAAAAAACTTTGTGACCGCAGGTTTTGGCCACTGTGGTCGGGGGTGTGCCCTGAGGGCCAAGGGGATGGGAGCGCTGTCGATCGTTACTGAGGTCAGTCCGACCGCTGCGATCAAGGCCCTTCTCGAGGGTCACCGCGTGATGGCCATGAATGAGGCGGCCGCCATTGGCGACATTTTTGTGACTGCTACCGGTATGAAGGATGTTATCGTGAGACGGCATTTTGAGACCATGAAGGATGGTGCCATAGTCTGCAATACGGGGCATTATGACTGTGAGATCAGAATCCCCGATCTAGAGGATCTGGCCACGTCCCATCGTGAAATCAGAGATAACTGCGATGAGTATACCCTTCCTAATGGACACAGAATATACCTTCTCGCCAGGGGCCGATTGATCAATCTCGTCGGAGCCGAAGGCCATCCCTCAGAGGTGATGGATATGTCATTTGCAAACCAGTTCCTGGGGCTGGTGAGACTGGCTAAGGAGGGAAAGAGCCTAGCTCCAAGGGTCTATGATGTCGAACCGGCCCAAGATGAGGAGGTCGCACGGCTCAAGCTCGAAACAATGGGCGTTCAGATCGATACGCTGACCAAAGATCAGAAGGCTTATCTGACTGATTATGAGGCAGGAACGTAAATGGGACAACAACGATTCCCCTGTTCCTGCGTTGCCACGCTGTCACAATGACCCGACTGGCCGGTCTTGAAAATCTCCACGATGAGCAAAGGATAAAGGTTTATCTCGACGCCCATCTTCTCATTTCTTCCCCTTGTGTCCTCGCCTGTTAGGCAGCAGATCAGTGTATTGGCGTCAACGGTCTCCCATGAGCTCGAATCTGACCGCGTTAAGAACAGCATCGTGGAGCAACCCATTGGTTGCCACGATGCCTCGATTCCGTTCGAGCCTGCTTCCCTCAGAGAAGTCAAGGTCCCTTCCATAGGCATCGGTAACCCTTCCCCCAGCCTCCTCTATGATAATAGAGCCAGCGGCATGGTCCCAGATTCTCTCCCGATAGTCCGGTGTGGCCGGCGAGGGAAGCCTCAGGTAAAGGGACGCATCTCCCCTGGCGAGGACTGCATATTTTGCCTGGCTATCCATCCGAAGAGGGGAAGCTCCGATACCGAGCCGTCGAGCGACCCGCTGATGAGAGGTCTGGTCGGAATGGGCCGATTCAAAGCTCTCAGTGAACCGTGCCTCAGAAGGGTTCGCTACCTGGGACACTGCGATGGATTTCCGGGTTTTTCTCTTTAGATCGTTTTGAACTGCTCCCCTGCCTCTTAAGGCCATGAAAACTGCCCCCTTGTTCTTTTTTCGATGATGGGCAGCAACGGAGAGGTTTGGACAACCGAGAACGCCAAGACGGACTTCTCCATCCTCGATAAGGGCCAGGGCAATTGCATATTGGTCCCCCCTCAGAAAACCCTTGGTTCCGTCGATCGGGTCGAGAGTCCAAAACCTCTGGGCGGGATTTTGGCGTCCCAAATCGATCCATGAGCAGACCTGCTTAGGGGATGCACCATCAATAGTTTCTTGGACGTGTCGGACGACTTCTCTGAGTATCTCTTCATTCTCTGGCCGGGCGAGTTCTCGAGAGTCCTCCTCGGCCACTATCGGGTCGGCGGGGAAGGCTTCCTTGAGGATTCTGCATACGACGGCTTGAGAGCCGAAGTCGGCAATTGTCACCGGACTCCTGTCTCCTTTGACCATGGTGGAGCCATCGGCCATAGAGTTTCGGACCCTGCTGCACAGATTCGATGCAGCGATGACGGCCCGTATGGCGACCCCTCTCTCCCTTTCCAAAGAAAGTCTCATACGAGACACCTCCAAGGCACTGATGAAGAAAAGGCCAGGTAGATGGCAAGGCCTAAGAAACGGCTTCTCGAGAAAACCCCGGGTAATGAAATTGAGCCTCTCACCTAAACAGAATCGAATTCCCCCTGTCGGGCCCCGTTGGCTCCCTTCCCTAGGATTGACGCCGGGGCTTTTCGTCACTCGAAGGCGAGAATAGGACAAACCTCCCTAATCGCGAGGAACAATCGTCCTTTGAGGGTCTCACCACCTTGTCGCCCATGAGAACAATCAGAATTCCTAGGCCTTACCTTTTCCCTGGATGACGTCATTCACCCAGGAGAAGGCAGCCGCCGCAGCTGGGAATCCAGTGGTGCTTATCAGGACGACCAGGATGTGGTAGAGCTCCGACGGCGTAGCCCCTGCCTCAAGAGCCCTGCGGGTATGAGAGTGGACTCCCCCCTCCGATCTCAGGGCGACACACGCCGCCATCTGGGCGAGATGTGTGAATTTGCTGTCAAGAGGGCCAGCTCTTCTACCGAGCTCTCCCGCTGATTCATATGCCCGAACCAGTTCCGGGTATTGCTCTTTTAGCTTTAAAAAGTTTTTTGGGTATTCCGCCATGGTGCTCCCTCCTTTCAACTTATCCGGGTTCAGATGGATCATACTCTATTTGCCGTCCACGCCTCAAGGACGGGTCTTTGCTGTGGTTCGTTGTCCATGCGCATAAGCGATTGAAGAGTGGGTGGTAGGACGGACGGCCGCGGATGTGGTTTGCTCCCAATGGCTTTGTGAAATCTGGAGCGATTACCTGTTATGATCTCTAGAGAGGAGACGTGACCGTCATATCCGCGTTCGTCAAGTGATGCCTAGCACCCAATAAAAGACGGTGAATATCTGGTAGACTGGTTACCGGGGAACCGACTTTCAATTTTATGAGAATGAGGCAAATCAACTTGAGGTATACGGTCTGGTGGTCTCCTTTTCAGAAATCTCCCCGTTTATCACTGCGTCTCCCCTCCGCTGGGCGGCAGATGACCCTCCTAGAGGTTCATAGGATTTCCGGCTGAGGCGACAAACCTATGTGGTCTGTTGTCGGTTTTTTGGTCTACGGCGCGGGCGTTCCAAAGAAAGACGGAGGGCTTCGACACAATTGTCTGCCTTGACAAACCCCCTGGACCCTCATAAATTGCAGTGAAGTTATCATGCCTTAGCAAAAGGAGGTTTTAGATGGATCGACCCTTTTCGGAGGTCATCGCCTCACATATACCGGACGATGCCCTTTTGATTTCTACCGGCCTCCCGGGCAGCTGGAAGAGCCCTGTAACGGAGAGGATTTCGGAAATAAAGCACGCCAGGATTTTGAGGTCGGACATGGTCCGCCTAGAGGTTTTGAAGGGGCTTGATATTTTCGATGAGAAGGTAGCGTCGAACACGGAGAACCGGATGCGGGTGTATGAGGAGATGTTCAGGCAGGCGGAAAAAGAGCTTGCCGAGACTTCGGGCGTGCTCATCCTCGATGCCACATTTGTCACTCAGGATCTGAGACTTCGGGCTGGTGAGATTGCGCATCGAGCTTCAAGGCCCTTGGTGATTGCTGAGATGGCCTGCTCTGAGGATGCCTCGATTCGCCGGATTCTCAAGAGAACAAAAGAGGACTATGAATCGAATGCCTTGACGCGACAGGCCTACCTCAACAACAAGGCTATCTTTCAAAAAGTGAACCTCCATAAGATCAAAGAACGATTCCCCACGCTTTCGGTGGTTTACCTCGTCATTGACACAGAGTACGACGAGCCAGAGAGGTGGGTAATCAAGAGAATGGAGAGAAAGTAAGGGCAACCAAAAGCACCGTGGATATACAGAAACTTCAAAAGGCCCTGCTCAATCCCGACGCCTATTCTGAACGACCCGAGCGTGTGGGTTTCACTGAAACTCACATTTCATTGCTATTCTTCACGGGCATGTACGCCTATAAAGTCAAGAAACCCGTCGATTTTGGGTTCCTCGATTTCACAACCTTGAAGAAAAGGAGGCATTACTGCCAACTCGAGTTAAGTCTAAACCGCAGACTTTCCCGGGATATCTACCTGGACGTCGTTGAAATCAAGGAGAGGGATGGGGTGGTTGTTCTCGACCACCGGGGGCGTACGATCGAATACGCGGTGAAAATGAGGCAGATATCGGAAGACCTTTTGATGGACAGACTCCTCAGCAGGGGACGGGTTACGCCGGATATGGTGAGGCAAGTCGCAAAGAAACTTGCAGAATTCTACGAAATGGCAGAGACCAGCGATAGAATTCGAGGTTTTGCACGGCCGGATAGGGTCAAAGAGGACACGGACGAGAATTTTGAGCAGACAGAAAAATACATCGACACAACCATCTCAAAGGAGCAGTTTGAGGAGATTCGGCAGAAAACAGACTTCTTTTTAGAGAAGAAAAGGGAGGTTTTCTTTCGGAGGATTGAATGCAATCGGATCAGGGACTGCCATGGGGACTTGCGACTCGAGCATATTTTCTTCGACAAAGAGATTTCGATCCTCGACTGCATCGAGTTCAACGAGAGATTTCGATACACCGATGTGTCGGCTGATATTGGGTTTCTCGCCATGGATTTTGATTATCGGGGAAGGAGCGATTTGGGTGATCATCTTATTTGGCACTACGTGGACAGGTCGGGGGACCGGGAGATCTACCTAGTCCTCGACTTCTACAAATGCTATAGGGCCTACGTGAGGGGAAAGGTCGAGAGTTTCAGGTTGGACGACGGACATCTTGAGAAAGAGCAGAAGGAAAAGGCCCTGTCGAGAGCCACAAAATACTTTGCCCTATCCCTAAAATATGCCAGAAGGTTGTTGTAATCTCGCCCTTGCAACGCGTATCCTCCCCGGCCTCAGCATTTCGAAAACGGCGGAAAACATGAGCAGGTCCGGTTGAGGCATTTACAGGCTGTCCCGCTTGAGCCGCCTCAGGGACAGGTTCTCCCTTGCCATGAACCAGAGACCAAGAATTGTCACCGGAAAATAGGTAACCCCATGATAAATAAAAGAAAAGCCGAGAGCGGTTGTTTTTTCTATCCCCCAAAGCCCTAAGGCCAGGATAGAGAAGTATTGAACAGTTCCGACATAGCCCGGAGAGGAAGGTATGGTGATGCCAAGGGCGAGAATTCCGAGAAATGAAAACGTGGAAATAAATGGTAGGGGCAGGTGTGCTCCCTTTATCATCCCAAAAACGGAAACTGCAAAAAATAGCCACACAAGGATCGAAAGAATTCCGACAACGGCGAGATCCCACCTAGACTTCAGAAGGTCGAGGCCGCGGGAAAAGGAAAAAAGCCACTCCGTGATTCTACGTGATACGCGGTCTCCGAAAATATTTGAGCCTCTTGCCACAAAATGCGTGAATCTCTTGGTAAATCGACTCAGTAGAATCATAATAAGAAATGCGGTCGTGTAGAAGGCCGCTGCCGTAAAAGCAAGTCTGATTAGCCATCCCTGCACGTTATCGACAAAGAGAAGCCCCAGAATCAGTAAGAGGACTAGGACATACCCATCGAATAGCCTTTCCAGTGCAACCGTTGCAAGAGCGAGGCTTTTGCTAATGTCTTGTCTCCTTCCTAACAAATACGCTCTTGCGAACTCACCGATCCGAATGGGGAGGATATTGTTCACCATGAAACCAATCATGATGATTTCGAAAAAACCAGATGTTCGGATATCTGTCGCATGCTTTGCAATGTACTTCCACCGGATGGCTCTTATCCAGAAAGAGAGGAAAAAAAAGAAAAGCACGGGCAGAAGATGAAGAGCGCTGAACTCAGCAATGCTTCGGGCAAGCTGGGTGGTTTCGATTTTCCGGGATGAGAGATAGAGAAAAAAGGCCGTTATCGCCACACCAATGCAGATTTTGATTAGATTTTTCACTGGTTCAGCGTCGGTGAAGAAGTTTTTTCAGCCCTTGTGGCTACTGAGTACAGGCTCAGTGGAGCTGAGTGGGTGGTTCATAACCAATCGGCTTCTCTTTCCAGGACATAGATCTGATGTTAAGATACAATAGGATATTATATCTAAAGTCAATATCACGTCCAAGGAGATGGTTGACTGGATTCTATGAAGAGAAAGATGACACGGCAAATCTCTGTGGGGGCAGTAAGAATCGGGGGCGGCGCTCCGATCTCGGTTCAATCGATGACCAAGACCGACACACGGGATGTGAGCGCAACAGTCTCACAGATCAGACGACTCGAATCAGCCCGATGTGATCTGGTTCGGCTAGCGGTTGTGGACCATGTAGCCAGTGATGCTCTTGTGAAGATAAAAAAGGCAGCGAGAATTCCCTTGATTGCAGACATTCATTTCGATCATCGTCTCGCCCTCAAGGCGGTGGAGGCAGGAGTAGATGGGTTGAGAATCAATCCAGGCAATATCGGCGGAAAAAATAAGATCCGTTCAGTTGTCCAAGCCGCAAAGGAGCGGCGGGTTCCCATAAGGATCGGTGTGAATGCCGGATCTTTGGAAAAAGACCTTCTGAGAAGATTCGGGCATCCAACGGCGGAAGCGATGGTCGAGAGTTGCCTCCGACATATACGGATCCTAGAGGAATTTGATTTTCACGACATCAAAGTCTCTGTCAAAGCGTCGAACGTCCTCAAGACTATCGAGGCTTATCAGTTTCTCTCAGAGAGGACTGATTATCCTCTCCACGTGGGAGTCACCGAGGCCGGTCCACCCCTGATCGCAAGTGTTAAGTCGGCTGTTGGTCTCGGAATTCTTCTCCAACAGGGAATCGGAGATACCATTCGGGTCTCACTCACAGGTGACCCCGTGGACGAAGTTCGGATCGGATGGCAGATTCTTAGGGCCTTGAATCTCGGTGGCCAGGGGATCGATCTCGTGTCTTGTCCGACATGTGGACGATGCGGGGCTGATATGGTCCGTGTGGTTGCGGAGGTGGAGGGGCGCTTGAGGCACGTTGTGGCCCCCTTAACCGTAGCCGTGATGGGATGCGAGGTAAATGGACCGGGGGAAGCACGGGAAGCTGACCTGGCCGTGGCTTTTGGCAAGGGGTGGGGTGTCCTGGTTAAGAAAGGGAAGGTCGTCAGAAGGTATCCAGAGTCCGAGCTGGTTGACGTCCTTGTGGCAGAAGTAGAAAAGACAGCTCGGGATATGAAACAAACAGCATGAGCTTCTAGCCTGTCCCAGATCGATGGAGTTTTCTCCACGTGTAATAGATCCGATGGGCAACTGTGAAATGGCTGAGAATGGCGATGACCCAGAGGACAGGTATCATCCAGTTGAAAAGGGCCCCAGCCGATAAGAGGATTATCCTTTCGGCCCGTTCCATGACACCGACGTTACATTCTGAAATGACATTCTCGGCCTTGGCACGCGTATAGGGGACCATCATCGCGCCTCCAAGGGCGACAATTGCCAGCGCCATCTCTCCCATGGCTCGATTCCTGAGGTAAAATATTAAAACCCCTAGAAAAAGAAAGAAATCTGAGTACCGATCGACAACCGAGTCAAAAAAGCCTCCAAAAGGGGTAACCTCCTCCTGATTTCTCGCCATGGCCCCGTCGAGCAGATCGAACAGCCCCGCGCCGAGAATCAGCCAGGTGGCGACGAACCATTGACCTACCGCGAGGAAAACTCCAGCAATCCCGTTGAGGACAAGTCCGCCAAAGGTGAGAAAATTGGGGTTGATGGGCCTTCGAATGACCCATGTGGCTACCCTGGTAATGTGAGGATCGAGACTGTGGCCTATTTTCCAACTCAGCATGATGATCGGCGGTCATTCAGAGTTCTGGTCTTACTGGTTTTTGCTTGTCGGCCAGAATTATATGGGTTTGAGGGCAAAAAGCAAAGCGTTTTTTGCCTCCTTCGCGAGTTTCCTGAGTTTTGAAAGCAAGGCTTGTCCGATCTTCTGATTTCTTGGAACAATTCCAAAATCCTAAATCGAATCCCTGTGTCCCTTCGCTCCCTCCTTATCGGTGTGACCCTCGTCCCGCCGCTGCCCAGCTCCCCTCCTCGGCTTTTTTCTGATGAAAGCGGGCTTCCATAAAAGTACCGGTTTCTCTCGCCCGCTCCCCTTCGGCCCTGCTCAGGATCGCTTGAGCTCTCAGAGTTCGCAGAGTCAGAAAACTGATGGACTAGGTTTTTGGCCTAATTTTCTGAGAGGAAAAATTAGGCCAAGTAATCTCCTCTGGATTGGCCTCTCACCAATCCAGAGGAGGTTCCCTCTGAGGCTCTGTGTGCTCTGTGAGAGATTCTGGAGATCTCCAGTGTATCAGGGTATTCTTAGCAAAAAAATCTTAATTCGCGCTCAGAGCTTCCCTTTCCGCTTTCTGGTGAAATGCTCTTATCAGGCCGTGACCAGCGTGCCCCAAAGGAATGGGACAGCGGCCAAGGGAACACCAACCCATTCTTCCGCAAATGCCTCTCAGGGATATGAGTGTCCACAAAATCGAGGACACTCCTCACCTCCTTTTCTTGACACGCCCATTGGGTCATTGTAACTTGATTCTTGCCCTAGCTGGGTCATAAAATGCTTTCCCGTATTTAGAAGCGCTCACCGACCGGTTCTGAGGCCTCCACTGAACCTCAAATCGAAACTCCAACCCGCCCCGCAAATCGGAATGAACTGTGGGCAACAGGGGGTGGAGAGGTGGTTGATTGGATTCTTGGACCGATCACGGTTTCTGCACCACGCTGAAGACTCGTGATGTGGGCGATAGCGAAAGGAGCGAATGGGGTGCCTTCACGAGAGGATCTGAGGGGAACGCTTCTCCGAATTGATGGCAAAGGATACAGGGCGTACAAGGCCATAGAGGACAGTTATGACTTTGGATCTTTCTGTCTGGTTATCGATCATGTTCAAGGCGACCCTTTTGCTTCGCCCTCACGGGTCAGGGTGGTCGTCGAGGTCACACGGAGCGGTTTTCCTGCCGAGTTTTACAGGAACAAAATTCGGTCTATGGCATTTCGGGACTACCTTGCAAGGGCTTTTGACAAGCGGGTGAGATCCATTGTCAAAGGAAAAAGAGGGATAGGCAAAAGTGGTCTCATCAGCATTGATCGAGGAGGGCAGGAAGTCCTCGATCGTACGGCCGTGGTCATGGATGGTGAAAATCTGGAGGCCAGATTCATCGTCGGCCTCCCGGCTGCAGGTCGGACAATCCTTGGGCAGGAGGCCATTGCGATATTTTTCCAAGAAATTCCGAGGGTCGTGGAGGGATCTTTCTTTGCAGAATCGGTCTCCATCTCTAACTTGAGAAAACACGTTGAAATCATCGAGGATCAGGAGTTTCTCAGAGATCATCTCGATGATCTTGGAGTTGTGGCCTTCGTTGGGAACGGATCTATTCTCCCTCGGAGAAGTGGAGTGGATGATCGCCCTTTAGAGGAGAATGTGGTCTCCTTTATGAGTCCTCCCGAACTTGAGATCGGAGTCGATCTGCCAAATCGGGGGCGGTTGGATGGAATGGGAATTCCCCGAGGGGTTACGCTTATCGTTGGCGGAGGATTCCATGGTAAATCTACCCTTCTCCACGCTATTGAGCGGGGGGTGTATTGTCACCTTCCGAATGATGGAAGGGAGCGAGTTGTGACCCATAATGGAGCAGTCAAAATCCGTGCCGAGGATGGAAGAAACGTCGAGAGGGTAAACATTGAGCCATTCATTAGCAATCTGCCGATGGGGAGGGGCACGAGGGCGTTTTCTACTGAGAATGCCAGTGGGAGCACGTCACAGGCAGCCAACATACTAGAAGCCGTCGAGGTGGGCGCCAAAGTTCTTCTTCTCGATGAGGACACATCTGCCACAAATTTCATGATTCGAGATCAGAGAATGCAGGCCCTGGTTGCGAAGGACAAAGAACCGATTACTCCGTTTGTCGACAAGGTCCGGACGCTCTATGAAGACGTGGGAGTCTCTACCGTCATGGTCATGGGAGGGTCAGGGGACTACTTTGATGTGGCGGACACTGTGATCATGATGGACACCTACGTGCCGCAGGCCGTTACGAGTCAAGCAAAGGAAATCGCCCGAGAACAGGCTAGCCATCGTGTCACAGAAGGGGGATTACGTTTCGGGTCAGTGGTTTCCCGTAAACCCCTGGCGTCGAGCTTCGATCCGAGGAGGGGAAAGCATGATCGAAAAATCGACGCAAAGGGGCTCAGTAGCATCTTGTTCGGTAAGACGGTCATCGATCTCGCCTGCCTCGAACAACTTGTGGACATGAGTCAGACCCGTGCGATCGGATACTTGATCGACTACTATGCGAGGCGGTACGTCGATAATACAAACAATCTCCATGATGGCCTAAGAAGGGCTTTAGGAGATGTCGAGGAGAAGGGACTCGATATTCTCGTTCCATACAGAGTGGGGAATCTAGCGATTCCCCGGATCTATGAGCTCGCTGGCGCGATCAACCGCTTGAGGACGCTCAGGGTTCACCAGACCTCTCAAAACAGCTAAGACAGGGAGGATGCCTCATGAAATCGACCGTGAAGGAAACGAACTTTGCCGATCTGAAACTCAAAGGAAGGGGTAAGGTCCGCGATATATACGATTTAGGAGACCAGCTTCTCATTGTGGCCACGGACCGGATAAGTGCCTTTGACGTGATCATGCCAAACCCAATCCCTAATAAGGGGAGGGTTTTGAATCAGATTTCCCGTTTCTGGTTCGAGACGACAGAAGACATTGTGCCCAATCATATGATTGCAACAGCGGTCGATGCCTTCCCCGAAGGCTGTCAGAAACACCGTGACATACTCGAGGGACGGAGCATGTTGGTAAGAAAAACCGAGCCCCTTCCTGTGGAGTGCGTGGTCAGGGGCTACCTATCCGGCTCCGGGTGGAATGAATATCAGAAAACAGGAAGAATCTGTGGTATCGATCTTCCGGCTGGTTTGGTGGAGTCATCGAAGCTCGAAGAACCTATTTTTACGCCCGCGACCAAAGAAGAGCTTGGAGCCCACGACGAGAATATCCCCTTTGAGGCGGTGGTTGACAAGCTTGGTCAAGACCTGGCGGAAAGGGTCCGGGAGGCCAGCGTGGCCATCTACAAAAAGGCGAGAGACCTTGCTGACAACCGGGGCATCATCATTGCTGACACAAAGTTTGAATTCGGACTTCTGGGAGGCTCGCTTATCCTCATCGATGAGGTACTCACACCCGACTCATCTCGATTCTGGCCTAAAGATGAGTATGCCCCGGGTGGCCCCCAAAAGAGCTTTGATAAACAGTTCCTGAGGGATTATCTGCTTACCCTCGATTGGGACAAATCCCCCCCGGCACCGGAGCTTCCTCAAGAAATAATTGAAAAGACGAGGGAAAAATACTTGGAAGCCTATAAGAGACTCGTAGGAAGGCCAGTGTTTTAATGACGAGACCTTTAATTGAGTTTGTTCAGCGAGGTCAAAAGACCTTCAATTGTCGATTTTCTCAACGACATCTACCTGTGTAGACTGGCGAGGTTTCAGCTTTTTCTTTTTAGATTTTGTCGAGTTTTCTTCGGCGCTCCTTTGTTTATCCACTGTCGGTGTGCGTCGAGAGGTAACGGGCACGCCCAATCGCTGATGCAATTTGTCTATTTTTCGGTCAATTTCCACGAGTTCCGGGACCGTCACTCTCAGGTCAACCTCCACAGGTTTGTTGACGGGATAAAGGGAGAGGCGGTCTTCCATGTTCTTGAGCTTTTCATAGAACCATACTGAAACGGCGATTTGAATCACAATCGAAAGAATAAGGATAGCCAAAATGGTTAGCTTGAAAACTCCGTCTCTGCCGGTTGTCCCGTTCATAAGACTCTCCCTTGAGGTGGCTTTGAGGAACGAGCCTCATGACATGAGGCTTTACTAGATATCGGCAGGATGGGGAGAAAACTTGATCTGTTTCGCTGTCACTTCTTCCTCTTATGGGTGTCGAATCTCTCCTTCAATTTCTTCTCGACACACTCAGGCACAAGGCCTCTAACTGATCCGCCCAGACTAACTACCTCTTTGATGGTTCGTGAACTTACAAAGAAATAGTCCTTGTTTGCCATCATGAAAAGAGTCTCTATGCACTGGTTCAGGTTTTTGTTGGTAGAAGCCATATGGAATTCATATTCGAAATCCGAGGTGGCTCGCAGTCCTCTGAGTATGACAGTAGCCCGTGCACTAGCCACGTAGTTGACGAGTAGCCCACTGAAACTCTCAACGACAACGTCGGGTTTATCTTTGAGTGCCATTCTGGCCATTTCCACTCTCTCTTTGACGGTGAATAGTGCGTCTTTCGGGGCATCAGTGGCAACGGCCAATATGACACCATCGAAACACTCGAGAGCTCGTTCGACGATATCGAGATGTCCAAAAGTAATCGGATCAAAGGAACCTGGATAGACAGCTATTTTCCCCATGATAGCCTCCATTCGTGCTAAGTTTTCGGTGGTCAGAGATCGGCTCTCAGCAGAATCAAATAGAACGAAAGCCAACTGTATGCCATGAGATTAACAACACGGTTTATTCAAAAATCAGGATTGCCAATCCCCTACAGGAGCTGAGCGTCTGAAAACCCGAGAAATGAAATGGCCGTATCGCCGTATTTTTTCCGCTTCAGAACAGCCATCCTGCCATTCCCAGTGCTCGGGGATTCAGAGGTAGCGTGTTCAATAACGACCATCCCACCCTCAGATAGAATCCCCTGTCCGAGGATTTCTTGAACGGTCTTGTCGACCCATCCCCTGCCATATGGTGGATCGGCAAATATGACCTGAAATGATTCCCCCTTCCGGCCGATCAAAGACAGGCTGCGGGACACAGACATGGCCATGACGACGGCATGTGAACCAAAACCGCAGAGGGCAATGTTTTTTCTGAGAACATTCAGGGCACTCCTCGATTTCTCTACAAAAACAACCTGTTCGGCTCCCCTGCTTATGGCCTCTAATCCCAGGCTACCCGTGCCGGAAAAGAGATCAAGGACTTTTATCCCATGCCAGCACTCACCGAGGACATTGAAAACGGACTCCTTGACACGGTCGGCTGTTGGACGAATCCCCTTTGCCTTCGGAGAATACAGCTTTTTCCCCTTCGCTTTTCCGGCGATGATTCTCATGGGTCAAAACTCAATCAGGTTCCCCATATGAGAATACCCCGACTGTTTGTCTGAGGTGCCTTTCTGGTGAGTCTATTCCCGCCTATATCGGGACAGCGTAGGAATTCTTGCCTCGTCCCGCTCCACAGGGGGTCAATGCTGAGCTCGTCACAGGCTCACATCGACGCCGACTCACCCTCGATAGGTCCCCCTTGCGTCGTTAGAAGTTGCAAGGAGAGTGCGGTGTTCTGCTCAAACTTAGGAGATTTTGTCCCCCAGTATCTGTTCAATCTTCTTTTTCATGTTTTTTGGATGCGTGCCCTCCCAGTAGATCCTCTGACAAGAGGGACATCGATGAAACAGCGTGTGGGCGTGGAATACAAACTCGGGGACGGTGCCTTCGGCCTCCCCCCGAGGGATGAGAATCAGTTCCTCATTACACATGAGGCATCGAGACAGAAGTTTTTCACTGTCCACATGAAGCTTCAAGGATCGTAAGACCGTGCCAATCTGGAGATCTGGCTTGTCTTCTTTGACAATGACAATGTTCCCCAGAAAGAGCTTCGGCTCAAGCCTCCGATTCCGAGTCAAGATGATCCGATTCTCCTCCTGCGAGATCTGGATTAGCCTGTGCAGATCCTGACTACGAAAGACAATGGTATCAAAGCCGATAGCTCTCAGACATTTAGCCAGTTTTCCTAGGGTGTTGTCGACGATAAACCTTTTTTCCATTCTATTGGGATGCCCGCCTGACAAGGTCAAATGCGGTTCGTCGGGCTCCTTCCAAAATTTCCTCTTCCCCGTCGACTCTCCGTTCCTTCATCAGGATCTTACCATCACAAATCACCGTGTCAACGCACGAACCGTTGGCAGCGTAAGCGAGGTCCGAATGGAGGTCGAAGTGGGGGGTCAATTCAGGTTTCTTGAGATCAATGAGTGCGATGTCGGCCGCAGAGCCAACCTCAATCTGTCCAGAGTTAAGGCCAAAGGCCTTCGCCCCGTGGGTCGTGGCCATCTCGAAGGCCTCTTTTGCTGGGAGGGCTGTGCTGTCGTTACGTTGATGCTTTTGCAAAAGAGACGCGAATTTGACGGTTTCCAACATGTCGAGATTATTGTTCGAGGAGCAGCCGTCTGTGCCGAGGCATGTCGTGACTCCCGCTTGCCGGAACTGCTCATAGGGAAAGGTGCCTCCCACGGTGAGCTTCATGTTGGACACCGGGTTGTGGACGACCTTGACCTCGTGTTGTTTGATCTTGTGGATCTCGGCCTGAGAAAGCCACACACTGTGACAGGCGATGACATTGGGACCGAGGAACCCGATCTTGTCGAGGTATTCAACAGGCAGCACCCCGTTTTTCTGGAAACAGTCATCAACCTCTTTCTTGGTTTCCGATAGATGGATGTGAAGAAGGAGATCATTCTCCCTTGAAAAATCCGCTGCCCACCTCAAGCTCTCCTCCGAGACCGTGTAAATGGCATGGGGACCAAGGGTAAATCGAATCCGATTACTGAATCTTTTGCTTTCCCTGAAGAGTTCCTCGTTGAGGGCTTTCTGCTCAGCTGCTTTTTCTTGATTGAAAAAATCGATAAAAACAGCACTAATGGCGGCCCGAATTCCCATCTCCTCCACCGCCCTCGCAGTCCCTCTCCAAAACCAGTACATGTCGTTGAAAAAGGTGGTGCCTGTCTTAATCATCTCCAGGCACGCCAGCTTCGCCCCCCAGTAGATATCTTCCTCGGTCATTTTCGCCTCGAGGACCCAGATTTTCTTTTCTAACCATTCCTGGAGGTGCATGTCATCGGCATACCCACGAAGAAGGGTCATGGAGGCGTGTGTATGTCCGTTAATCAGAGAGGGAATGACCGCCTTCCCAGCTCCCGAGATCATGGCCTCGGCCGAGCGATCAATGGAATCCTCGATCTCCTTTATGAGATTCCCCTCGATATAGAGATCTTTGATCGCTCCATTAAGGGACGCTCCCTTGATCAGTATTGTCATTTCAGTTCCTCCAGGATTGCCTCAATCAACTTCGTGACGATTTGAACATTCTGCCGAGCAGTGTTAATGATTTCTTCTTCACTTATGGGGGTCGCCGTGACTCCATGGCAGAAATTGTCAACTGAACAGACGCTTGCATAGGCCAGGTTCAACTCCTTTGCCAGAGTCGCTTCATTGGCCATCGTCATGCCCACCACATCACCGACAGACTTGAGCATCTCGATTTCGGCCTTGGTCTCCAGTCGCGGGCCGGTCGTCTGCACATAGATGCCTCCGTCTACGATATCGATACCCCTCCGTCTGGCTCCTCTCAAGATTAATTCCCGCATGTCGTGGTCCAAGCCTGGGGTTATGTGACGAATCTCCCTATCATAGATCGTCTTGATTCCCCAGGGATTGAAGTAGTCGTGAGGAACCATCAAAGCCCTCGGCGGAAGGCCCTTTTTCAGGCTGCCAGTCGAATTAATGCCGATGATCTTCGCAATGCCCAGTTTCTTAAAGGCCAACATATTGGCTTGATGATTGATTCGGTGTGGAGGGGTTTTATTCTCAAGGCCATGGCGGGGAAGGAAGGCCATTGACGATGACAGCCAGATCGAGGCCACGCCAGATCGGGTAGAGACCTTTTCAATCTCTGCCTCTTTTTTCGACAGGAGGTCACGATAGGCAGAGCCTGCAATCAGACCCAAGCGACTCATAATTCCCCTCCAGGCCTCGGTAAGACTCTATTTTAGGGAATCGTTGAAACGAAGTCAATTCACAAAAAGCCGGGAGTTTCCTGAGTTTTGGTCTTTCTCTGAGGGACGTCAACCCACGTGCCTTTGAGCCGGTTTTTCGTCAGGCAGGATTCCGCCTTGGGCGGAGCGTTTTGAGGCTGCCTGGAGCAGCTTTAGATTCATCGCGAAACCTTTGGGAAAAGCGAAAAATGGATTGGCACCACTCGAAACCGGGTCACCATATCATCCTAAAGCGCTATGTCACCTGTTCCGCCTTTTTTGAGGAAACTCCTCGCACAAGCTGGGACTGCCCCATCAGTTGCCCGCATGCTGCAGAAATGTCAGCCCCTCGGCTTTTTCGAACTATGGCGGTCATGTTCTTCTCGAGTAGGGCGTGCTGAAAGGCAAGAATGCGGTCTTCACAGGGCCGCTCAAAGGGGAGATGGGGGGATTCATTGTAAGGAATTAGATTAACCTTGGCCCGAATCCCCCTGAGTATCTGTGAGAGACGTTTCGCATCATCCTGGGAATCGTTGATTCCCCTGATGAGCACGTACTCGAAAGTGATTCGCTCTCTTGGGTCGAGGGGAAATTGGCGACAGGCCGCCAAAAGATCCTCGAGGGGATGGCTTTGATTGATAGGCATCAGTAAGGACCTTGTATGGTCGTCTACGGCATTCAGCGAAATGGCCAGGCGGCAACGTCGCGGATATCTTCCAAGCTTCTCGATTTCAGGAATCAGCCCGACTGTGGACAGGGTGATACGCCGTTTTGAAAACCGCAGCCCGTCGTTGTAGCTCATGATTTCTAAAGCCTTCATGGTGTTCTCAAAGTTTGCGAGGGGCTCTCCCATGCCCATCAAAACAATGTTGGTTAGGCTCGTGGTTTTCAGGATTTTTCCCACGGCCAGGGCCTGACCGATAATCTCTGAGGTGGAGAGATCCCTCGAAAAGCCTCGGTGACCGGTGAGGCAGAATCTACAGCCGAAAGCGCACCCGACCTGAGTCGAAACACAGAGAGTCAGACGTCTCTTGTCGGGGATTAGCACGCTCTCGATGGACAATCCGTCCTCCAGAGAGAAAAGGAACTTCTGGGAACCGTCTTCTGAATGCTCTATCTCGACGACAGCTGGGCCCTCCATCCGAGTCTTACTGTGGAGGAGCTCCCTTAGTTTTTTTGACAGATTAGTCATCTCATGAAAACCATCAACCTTATGGTCATAGAGCCAGTGAATGATCTGCCGGGCACGGTACTCCTCCTTACCGAGTTCCTTGAGGAGTCCTCTGAGTTCTTCCCGGTTCATGCCCTTAATGTCGATCCGTTTGTCCATGGCCCTAACTAGTAATGATGGAAAAGGTATTGGAAATGTATCCGTTCCTTCAGTGGGCTGTCAACAGCGAGCCCCTGAGGAACTTCCTGAGTTATCAAAGAAGGAAAATCCTAACTCTCTCATTTTTCAACACTGTTCTGAATCTGGTGATGGGACCCCCATATCCGTCGGCCCCCTCCTTCTCGCGGTGACATTCTTCCCACTGTCGGCCAGCCCCATTTCTCGACTTTTTTCTGATAAAAGCGGGTTTCCATAAAAGTACCGGTTTCTCTCGCCCGCTCCCCTTCGGCCCTGCTCAGGATCGCTTGAGCTCTCAGAGTTTGCAGAGTGAGAAAACTGATGGACCAGGTTTTTGGCGTAATTTTCTGAGAGGAAAAATTAGGCCAAGTAATCTCCTCTGGATTGGCCTCTCACCAATCCAGAGGACGTTCTCTCTGAGGCTCCGTGTGCTCTGTGAGAGATTCTGGAGATCTCCAGTGTGTGTGCCAGGGTATTCTTGGCAAAAAAATCTTGATTCGCACTCAGAGCTTCCCTTTCCGGTTTCTGGTGAAATGCTCTTATCAAGAGGTGACCAGCGTGTTTTAAAGGAATGGGGCAGCGGCCAAGGGAAAACTAACCTATTCTTCCACAAACGTCTCTCAGGGATATGAGCGGTCAAAAATTGAGGAAATACCCCCAAGACCTACAGCGGGTCAGGGGTCAGCGTGGTAGTCGCGTGAAAGGATTGTGTCAAACTCGGGAATAGAATATGTAAAACGTCGGAGGGGGCATGACCATCAGGCATAAATTTAATATATGACTTTAACAAATTATATTTAAATTACTTAAAATATATAGTTTTAGCAATTTGGATGTTAGCCGGCTTCTGGGCTAAAAGTCAGCCGTGGCTGTCGGCGAGAGCCGGTGGCTTTCAAAGGAATGCTATCCCCCCCGAGGACAGAAAAGAGGCGGTACGGTTTCAGTTTGACAAAAGAAAGACAGCGCTATAAGGTTGATCATCTCGAATCACCTGGAAATCAGCGAGTAAGGCCAGGACATTGAAATGGGGCAATCGTGGGAACCGGTGAGGAAAAGAACAAGCTTTTCGATCTGATCATTGTCGGTGGCGGACCGGCTGGACTTACTGCAGGTCTGTATGGCGGACGGGCGAGACTTCGCACAGTTTTGCTAGAAGGTGCGTTGGTGGGGGGTCAGATGACGACTACCGATGAAATCGACAATTATCCGGGTTTTCCTGAAGGGGTGACAGGATCCGAATTGACCCGCTTAATGGCGGAGCAGGCGAGAAGCTTTGATTGCGAAATCATTTCTGAGATGGCAATAGAAGTCGAGGCCGAAGGAGAGACTAAGACTGTGAGGACCGGTCAGAGTCGGTACCAGGGACGAGCCCTGATCCTTTGCCCGGGGACGGAATACAGGAAGATGGGAATCCCTGGTGAAAAGGAGTTTACAGGGCGAGGAGTCTCCTACTGCGCTACCTGCGACGCAGCCTTTTTTAAGGATCGGAAGATCGTTGTTGTTGGCGGCGGGGATTCGGCGTTAACGGAGGCCCTATTTCTGAGGAAGTTTGCCGGGGAGATCACCATTATTCACCGTCGGGATACCCTCAGGGCCGAGAGAATCTATCAAGAAAAAGCCTTTGCTGAACCGAGAATCAATTTTCTCTGGGACACTGTTGTTGAAGAGATTTGTGGAAACCAGACAGTAGAAAGAGTCAAGGTGAGAAATGTAAAAACCAACGAGACCAGGGACATCCAGACGGAAGGGGTTTTCATGTTTATCGGTGTCATTCCAAAAACAGGGTTCTTGAATGGTGTCGTTGAGCTTGATGAATGGGGCTATATAGTCACCAACGATTCCTGCAGGACCTCGGTAGAGGGTGTCTTTGCTGCGGGAGATGCTCGAAAGAGTTTTTTGAAACAGATTGCAACAGCAGTAGGCGATGGGGCAACAGCGGCCTTTGCTGCGGAGAAGTATCTCGAGGAGAAAGACAAGTAGGGGGGAACGACTTAGAACCTCGGGACGACGGTTAACGGGGTCAGGGATTGGCAGTCAGGCATCTCTCTCAGTCCATTTTGTTGTTGCGAGGGGTCAGTACCCATATGAACTCTTCTGTGGGGTCTCTTTGGTTTCTTTTCTCTCGCCGTCGAAAAATGGGTTATCAATCCTGCGAACGTCTAGCCTCGGACACCAGTGGAGCGGTCGGGGCAGGTCTTGATCCTCCTCCATCTTATGGTACGATTAATTAGGATGATCAAATCTAGAAGAAGGATGGCAGGAACAGGGGGACAATATATGAAAGAGATGGTAGAAAAAGCATTGGAGAAGATCAGACCGGCACTGCAACGCGATGGGGGAGATATTGAATTAATAGACGTCAAGGATGATGGGGTCGTTCAAGTGAGGTTGACAGGTGCCTGTGGTGGATGTCCCATGTCCCAGATGACCTTAAAGATGGGAGTTGAACGAGCCCTCAAGCAAGACGTTCCCGGGGTGACCCGGGTCGACTCCCTCCAGGACTAGGGGGCAGGACAAGGAATCGACCCCATCGGTCTCCGCCATATCGACAACAGGGAGGCGCTTGAAGGATGTATCCAAAGATTCAAGCTGATATTTGCGACAATTGTGGAATCTGCGCCGAGATCTGCCCTTCAGAGGTATATCACATTGGCAAAGAGATCGCTGAGATTGTTTTCCCTGAGGAATGCATAGAATGTGGTGCGTGTGTTAAGCAATGCCCTGCCGAATGTCTTGCTCTAGTTGAAGATTGAAACCACGTCGATTCTTTGTTGCTCCAATGACTTCGAAATCTCCTCATGTTTACGGTATGTCTTTCGTCGAGTCTTTTTTAGAAAGCCAGTCGATATCCCCGACGGCGAAATCCGGGTGAAAAGCAGTGTCGGTGCGGGTGTTTCAGGAAGCCGGGTCACAGTCCCTTAAAATAGCATCCCCGGCCAAAGTCAATCTGACACTTGAGGTTCTCGGGAAGAGAGCGGATGGGTACCATAGCATCCGGAGCCTTATGGTGCCTATCGATTTGTCAGACATTCTCTATATTGCCCTGACAGGGGATGATAGGGTCACAGTTTCTTGCAATCGGGCAGAGGTTCCCGAAGATGATAAGAACCTTGCCTACCGAGCGGGATTGTTGATTCGACAGGCCAGTGGGAAACGCACCGGATTCAAGATCCGAATTGAAAAAAAGATACCCGTGGGGGCGGGCCTCGGTGGGGGCAGTAGTAACGCGGCGTCCACTCTGTTGGGACTGAACAGGCTTCTCGGAGCTCGTCTGACACGCTCTAAGCTCATGGCACTCGCAACAGAGCTCGGAGCAGATGTGCCGTTCTTTGTCCTCGGCCGTCCCGCGCTGGCGACGGGCATTGGCGAAAAACTCGAAGCCCTTGTTGGGGTGCCAAGATTTTGGTTTGTTTTGGTCTATCCCGGAATCAATGTTTCCTCTCGCTGGGCTTACGAGCGGTTAAATTTTTGGTTGACAAACCCTAGCGATCATAATAAGATGCCAGCGTTTTCCTGGGACGCCAAGGACTTAAATCGGTTATTGAAAAATGACTTGGAGGAGCCGGTCGTCAAAGAGTATCCCGTCCTCGAACGGGTCAAAGGAAGGCTTCTGGATGTTGGGGCTGAAGCCTCTTTGATGTCTGGCAGTGGTTCTACGGTTTATGGGTTGTTCTCCAAGAAACGACGCGCTGAAGAGGCTCATGATCAACTGAAGAATTACTTTGACGAGAAAGACTGGGAGGTCTTCATAGCCCGAAGTATTGGACACTAAAACAAAGGGGGGCAACCATGGAAATCACGGAAGTGCGGGTTTTTCCTGTCAGTGAGGATAAACTCAAAGCATATGTGACCATCACTTTTGACGATTGCTTCGTCGTGAGGGATCTCAAGGTGATCCATGGAAACAACGGACTTTTCGTTGCTATGCCAAGTAAAAAAAGAAAGGACGGGAGCTTTCGGGATACGGCTCATCCGCTGAATAATGAGACAAGAGAAATGATTGAGTCGAAAGTCCTGTCGCAATACGAAAAAGAGCTCAATAGAACGCCTGAGTAAACTGGAGCTCTTGGGGTGTCGCCAAGCGGTAAGGCACAGGTCTTTGGAACCTGTATTCGGAGGTTCGAATCCTCCCACCCCAGTCTTTCTGGAGCAAGATGCGGGGGGCGGCGTGCCTAGTCTGATTGCCGCTCCCTATTGAGTTTGAATTCGAGGCTGATATCGATTGTCCCATTCGTCTATTTCCAAGCTTACGATGTCGAAGATGAGCGACGATAATTTAAGAATATTTGCCGGGAATTCCAATAAGGAACTTTCCCACAAAATAGTCAACACGCTCAGAGTCCCGCTGGGTGATGCGGTGGTGAGACGGTTTACCGATGGAGAGATCAATGTCGAAATCGACGAGAGTGTCAGGGGAATGGATGTCTTCGTGATTCAGTCGATCTGTTACCCAGTAAATGAAAATCTCATGGAGTTGTTGATCCTTATCGATGCTTTCAAAAGAGCATCAGCCGAGAGAATCACTGCAGTTATCCCGTACTATGGGTATGCTCGGCAGGACCGCAAGGTCTCCCCGAGGGCACCTATCTCAGCCAAGTTGGTTGCCGATCTCATCGCCACGGCCGGCGCCTCTCGAATCCTGACAGTGGAACTACACGCCGGACAGATTCAAGGATTCTTTAACATTCCCGTGGATCATCTATTCGGCTCCCCTGTTATGGTAAGGGATCTCCAACAGAATTTTGGGAATGACGTTGTTGTGGTCTCTCCCGATGCGGGGGGTGTGGAGAGGGCGAGGGCCTTTGCAAAGCGGATGAAGGCGTCTCTTGCGATCATTGATAAAAGACGGGAAGGAGCCAATGTTTCTCGGGTCATGAATGTCATCGGAGTCGTTAAAGGGAAGGTGGCAATCCTGGTGGATGACATTGTGGATACAGCAGGGACACTGGTTCATTCGGCCGAAGCCCTCCGGAGGAAAGGGGCACTGCACGTCTATGCGTGTTGTGTCCATCCCGTTCTCTCTGGAAAGGCGATCGAGCGAATTAGCAAATCGCCAATTGAGAAACTCGTGGTGAGCGATACCATTCCGCTGGAGCCAGAGGCCAGGAAATGTGAAAAGATTGCGGTGATCTCTTTGGCAGAATTACTGGCAGAAGCCATAAACCGAATCCATAGAGAGGAATCTGTGAGCGAGCTTTTTGTCTGAACATTGAGGAGTTTCTAATGGAAAGATTCGAAATAACTGTCAACAAGAGAGAGCCGAAGGGTAAGGGGGCAGCTAGGAAATTACGGGCACAGGGCTTGATACCCGCTGTTTTCTACGGCCCTGAGATCCCATCGACAGCCGTGGTGATTGAGAAAAAGGACATGCTTCGCATTCTGGAGCGAGGGCAGAACGTCCTGATCAATTTGAGAATCAAGGATGGGGATGGCAAAAAAGGCGGATCGGACCATGTTGTCATGGTGAGAGAATGCCAGCTTGACCCCCTCAAGGGCGCACCCATTCACGTGGACTTTCTGGAAATCTCCATGGAAGAGAAAATGACTGTTGAGGTGCCCATTCGTCTCATGGGAAAGCCTGAGGGGACGAAGATCGGCGGCGTTCTCGAACAGATCCGAAGAGAATTGGAGATCGAATGTCTCCCAAAAGATCTCCCTCCCGCTATTGAAGTTGACGTGAGCCATTTAGAAATCGGAGATTCGATGCACGTTGAAGACATTTCGGCCGAAAAGTTCAAGATCCTTACAGAGCCTCACATGACAATAGCCACTGTGGTTCCCCCGACGGTCGAGAAGGAGCCTGAGCCAGAAGAAGTACCCGAAGAGGTTGAGGAAGAGGCAGAGGCTCCTGCGGAAGTGGCTGAAGAGACTGAAGAGATGGAAGAGGGAGAGAAAGAGGAATAAGGAAGGGTGAGATTCATCGTCGGTCTGGGGAATCCGGGGCTGGCTTATAGGGTCACCCGCCACAACGTGGGTTTCATGGTCGTCGACCGATTGGCTCGAAAGCACGGGATCTCCCTATCTCGAATAAGGTTCCGGGCGCGTTTCGGGGAAGGGGAGATCGCGGGCGAACGGGCTGTCCTTTTTAAGCCCCAAACTTACGTGAACCTAAGTGGCTTTCCGGTTAAAGACCTTCTGCGATTCTATGAGGGTTCGTTAGACCGTCTGATTGTGGTCCACGACGACTTAGATCTGAACTTTGGCCGCATTCGTATCGTGAAAAAAGGAGGCCATGGGGGCCACAAAGGGGTAGAGTCTATTCTGGAAACTCTCCGCAGATCGGATTTCACTCGTCTGAAAATTGGTATCGGGCGCCCGCAAGACTCCATGGATGTAAAAGACTATGTGCTGCGCCCTTTTGATAAAAAGCAGAAGGCTTACTTGGGTGAGATCCTGCTAAGGGCGGTCGAATCTGTTGAGGCGATCCTTTTGGACGGTGTTGAAAGGGCAATGAATGTGTTCAATGTCGGGATGACTTGTGAAAAAAAGAGCAAATGACACGCTGTCGTGAGGGAGGTTGCGATGGAGCAGATCGTGGGTTACGCCCCTATTTTTGGCATTGGTGGGTTGATTTTTGCGGCACTCATTTACGCCTATATTATGAGATTTGCTGAAGGTTCAGACCTGATGAGAGAGTTGGCCGACATGATCCATAAGGGAGCCATGGTCTTCCTAAAGAGGGAGTACTCAATCCTTGTTGGGTTCATCGCCGTGGTTTTTCTTCTCCTGTGGTGGAAGATCAGCTTCTATACGGGCATTGCCTTTTGTTCAGGGGCAGTCTCCTCTATGCTAGCCGGTTTTTTGGGAATGAACGCCGCTACCAAGGCCAACGTGCGGACGGCACAGGCTGCTTTCAAACATGGCCAAGAAAAGGCGCTTAGCGTCTCTTTTGCTGGGGGAGCTGTCATGGGGATGTCTGTTGCCAGCTTGGGGCTTCTCGGTGTCGGAATTTTGTTTTACATATTTGGCCGCAGTCCCCAGACGGCAAATGTCATCAATGGATTTGCCATGGGCGCGAGTTCAATCGCCCTTTTTGCGAGGGTTGGCGGAGGCATATATACCAAGAGTGCTGATGTGGGCTCAGACTTAGTGGGAAAAGTTGAGGCGGGGATTCCGGAGGATGACCCGCGGAATCCCGGTGTGATTGCTGACAATGTTGGGGATAATGTGGGAGACATTGCGGGGATGGGAGCAGACATATTCGAATCCTACGTGGGGTCCATTATTGCAACGATTGCAATTGGGGCCACGGCGGCCATGTGTCAGGGGCCACTTCAGCCAGCCTATATGTCGCTTCCCCTCTTGGTTGTGATGGCGGGGATCGTCGCTTCTTTTTTGGGAATTCTATCAATAAAGATCCTTGAGAGAATGAGTCCTCAGGCTGCCCTTCGATATTCGACTTATATCGCGGCCATATTTCTTGCCATTTCAACTTACGTCATTGTTAGTGCAATTGGGTTACCAATGGGCGTCTTCTACGCTCTTGTTTCAGGTCTGATTGTTGGAATCGTCATCGGCCTCTTGGCGGAGTATTACACCTCTGCAAAGCCGATCAGGACAATTGCCAAATCGGCCGAAACAGGACCGGCCACTCTGATTATCACGGGGCTCTCTGTGGGAATGGAAAGCGTGGCACTGCCACTTCTGGGTATCTGCCTGGCCACGTTCCTTGCGGCCAAATTCAGCGGCATCTACGGAATCGGAATCTCTGCTGTCGGCATGTTGTCGACAGTAGGGGCCACAATGTCAGTTGATGCTTATGGCCCTGTTGCGGATAATGCTGGGGGCATCACTGAGATGGCTGGCCTTGGCCCGGAAACCAGAAAGATTACCGATGGCTTAGATGCTTTGGGCAATACCACGGCCGCCATCGGAAAGGGTTTTGCCATTGGATCGGCTGCCCTTACGGCCCTGGCCCTTTTTACGGCATATTCTCAGGCAGTGGGCCTGGAGATGGTCAACATAATCAATCCATTGGTCGTTATTGGCCTGTTTATCGGCGGGATCATTCCGTTTTTTGTTGCGTCCCTGACTATGTCTTCAGTGGGCAAGGCCGCTTTCAAGATGGTCGAAGAGATCCGGAGACAGTTTCGTGAGATCCCTGGAATTATGGAGGGTAAGGGGAAACCAGATCCAACCCGGTGCGTGGATATTGCCGCCAGAGCCGCCCTGAGGGAAATGATTATTCCCGGTTGCACGGCGGTGCTGGCTCCCATCCTGATCGGGTTTGTTCTCGGTGCCAATGCCCTCGGCGGCATGCTTGCAGGAGCGACGCTCACGGGCGTTCTCCTCGCTCTTTTTATGGCCAATGGGGGTGGGGCCTGGGACAACGCCAAGAAATTTATCGAGGCAGGAAACTTCGGTGGGAAGGGTTCTGGGGCTCACAAAGCCGCTGTGATTGGGGACACGGTCGGTGACCCTTTCAAAGATACGTCAGGGCCGTCCATGAACATTCTCATAAAGTTGATGAGCGTTGTCTCTCTTGTTATCGCCCCCCTCTTGATTTGAGAATAGCAGGGTCCGGGAGGACTACTCAGGGCTCGCTTTCTTTCTTTGTCACGGTGTATTTGGAGCGCCGATAGGAAATTGAAGACATCCTTCTAATCTCTCGAGGGGAGCGGTATTGATTCGATCTGGACCTTGTCACCCTTCATGGCACGTGGTGCCCCTCTGAATCATGCTGCATCCCCATTTTCCCCATATTCCTGAACACTTAACACGAGAACCCACGGAATTCGGGGAAATCCTGTGGATAAACGGTAGGGTGCGTTGCATAAGTTACTGGGAGAAAAGAAAAAGTAGGATTTTGCCTCATTCTTGTGCAACATGAAAACTATTTAATTTCAAAATGTTAAACTATGTAAAACAGTCACTGTGTGGCTTTAATCGACCCATGAGTCGGGTTGATTGCTCCGCGACCCTTCGTGTGGATAACCTGTTCATTTTTGTACCGTCTCTCCCATGGGCATTCCCCTTTTGGGCGACAGGCTGGAAGCGGACCGTTAGCACGGGCAGGCTTGAAATGTCCGGTCGTGAATCATGGTAGCCTGCTCGGGGTGGAAATAGGTGCTGAATCCGTCAGAAAACTCATCTTGACAAAACCCCGACAATTCGTATATGGGTTAGGTGTCCTGCCGAGTTTTTTGCACCTGCTGCGGCGAGGGCATCTGAGGGTCCGAGCCGAAGTGGCGGAATTGGTAGACGCGCTAGGTTCAGGGTCTAGTGGGTGTATGCCTGTGGGGGTTCGAGTCCCCCCTTCGGCACTTTGAGGAATTGGGACTAGCCTATTTTGGCTAGTCCTTTTCTGTTTTCGTAATCTCAAAGAGCCAGAAGGGACCGTCCTTGAAAAGAAGATGGCCGTGATTGTTCAGAAAGCCGTGCAGACGCTTCAGATCGGCCTCCTGCATAAGGGGCCCACGGTCTCTCAGGAAAGCGTCAAGCCTGATGAGGATGTGTGTAAGACCTTTTTGTCGCAGCCTTCTGGCCATCTCGCTACTTGTATGTGAACTGCGCAGAATCCTTTCGAATGTGTGGGTTTCGAAAACTGCGTCCGAGAAATAAGAACGGTCGAGATAGTAGCCGTGGTTGCCCGTTTTTACCAAAAAGATCGTGGCGTTCTTGGGTAGATTCTCGTTTATGTGCGTGTATACCTTGTAGTAGCCAAGCTTTCCTTGTAAATAGGAATGGGCTGATTTCCTGCCAGCTAGGTAATCGAGGTAGTTTTCTTTCTGGTAAAGGGTCACGATTCCCCGGCCATTGAAGAGAATAATCGCGACCATAACACCGAGCGTCAGCCCCTTAACTCGCGCCTTCAGAAGACGATTTCCGCTGATTTTTGATACGACCCAGGATGTGGAAGTTTGTATGAAATGACCGGCAAGGACGGCCATGACCGGCAGGATGACCAAAAGAAATCGGGCCTGCTGGGAGCTGACCGACCAGTAGACCAAATAGATCAGCGTCACTCCGAGCAAGCAATTCGTCTTGTTGGACCATTGCCTTTTGAGGATCAGTAAGGGCCATGAGAGCAAATAAAAGAAACTGAGCTGGCCGTCATAATGGGTAATGGAGCCAAACTGGCCGGTCAAGAACACCCGAACCGGGGCGACGATGTAATCCAGCATGTTCTTGTCAGTGTCGCCGTATTGTGTGAGCAGAATCTGATACAATCGTGCCCGTTCCGTATCCCATCCTGGCGAGGAAGAAGGGAAAAAGTCCAAGAAGAAAGGGTAGAGAGGATTGCCAGTCAGGATCAGGTTTCTGACCACCCAAGGCGAGAAGACAAGCAGTGCTATCAAGAGCGGAACGGACATCGTAAAAAAGGTATGACGGTGGTCGGAGTTACCGTATTTTCTCAAATCGAGGAGAAGCCCGAGGGGGACCAGGGGAAGGAGGATGAGGCTGGTGTATTTGCAACTAAGGGCGGCTCCAACAGAAAAACCGAGCAGGACGAGCCAGGATCTTTGTCTGCCTTCCTGCCATCGAACAAAACAGATAGCGCTGAGGGTCCAGTAAAAGGTGTTTGCCAGATCGACGTAGGCCCAGGTCATCTCCGCCCAGAAGGTAGGTGTGGCAACCAGGGCAGCGACCGCTAAGAGGCACATTTCACGCCGCAAACCGACGGCACGGCCGAGAACAGCTGTGGCGCCCAGGCAGGCCAGGCCGAAGGCGTTATGGATGAGGGCTGGATGCTGGCTTCCAAGGCCTAGTGTGAAAGTATAAAGGGCTTCCATGAGGCCAGGGAAATACCCGAAGATGTTCTCTGCAATCTCCAGCCATCGGTGACCCTGAAGGTACAGTTTCGGTAGTGCTAGATGATAGATCAGGCTGTCACGAGCGGTAGGCGGGGTGAGAGCGGCGCTGCTTGCAAGAAAGACGAGCAGAACAATCGGTATCACCGTGAGCCACTCGAGTTGGCCTTGTGGGAGGGTTGGTCTGACATGTGCGGCCAGAGTACGGAGATTGAGAAATGGCGAACACTTCAGGGAGAGAACAGCTATGCCGGCCAAAAGAACCACGAGAAGCACACCCCTGTAGAGAAGAGAAGTGACTCCCAGCAGGAATACAAGGTGGGCAATCAGCCAAAGGCCGAGGCCGAGGCGGATTAATAGGTGTTCGCGAGTATTTCCGATAGGGAGAAAAAGACCATAACCAGTGGCACTCAGGAGAATTGTCAGCGTTATGAGAATGCTCGGAATCAAGGGCCTTCACTGCCAGCTAAAATATGAGTGCCCAGCTTCTGAACAACAGCCTTCGTCGCTAAGGCGAAGTTCGAGAGGGGGCAACAGAAGGTAATGTATTTCGGGTGAACCATACCGGGTAAAGGCTCGTGTGTCAAATATCGTCCCAGTCACTGTCCTGAGACGTGGCAAGAGCGGGAATCTGCCTAGGGCGCTGCGGATAGTCTGCCCCATAGGATTGAATAGTCCAAGTCTGGGGGGATAAGAGGATCTCAGGGTTTTCTCGACAAAGGACCGGAGAAAGGGGCAGGGGATTGCCTTTCCGGTACGAATCGTCAATAACCGTTGGAATGGCTGGCATGCTTCTTGCCTATTTTTTGTCTCTAACCTCGAGATTGACGGGTGGGGGGAACGTCGCATCATGGTTTGCCGGCTCAGATTCAGTGACCATTTCACAGCGGTGTCCCATAGCGGAATGATCGACAGGCCGACATAGGATGAAATGAAAGTTTCTGTTGTCATCCCAGTTTACAACGAGGCAAATACCGTCGCCGAGATCCTCCAGCGGGTTCAGGCGGTGAAATTGAAGAAAGAGATCATCGTTGTCGACGATGGCTCGACGGATGGAACGAGTCAACTCCTTTCAGAGTATGGGTCAGACAAAAGAGAGGATCCCGTCAAAGTCTTTCAACACAAAAAGAACAGAGGGAAGGGGGCGGCCCTCCGGACGGGGTTTGAAGCGGTAACAGGAGATGTGGTGATCATTCAGGATGCCGATCTCGAATATGATCCTCAGGAGTATCCAAAACTGTTGAAGCCCATTCTCGACGGAGAGGCCGATGTGGTATATGGATCACGCTTTCTGGGATTACCGTCGGGATCCCACCCTTTCTGGCATGCGTTCGGTAATCGAATGCTGACGTTACTGTCCAACCTCATGACCAACCTCAATCTTACGGATATGGAGACCGGTTTCAAGGTTTTCAGAGCAGAAATCCTGAGGAAGACTAGACTCACATCTGACCGTTTCGGTTTCGAACCAGAAATCACGGCGAGGATAGCAAAAATGGGGGTTCGGGTCCATGAAGTACCCATCACTTATTCGGGACGGAGCTACCGGGGGGGTAAAAAAATCGGGTGGAGGGACGGTGTCTCAGCGCTATGGAGCATTGTGCGGTTTAACTTCATATCAAGTACGGCCTGTTCCAGATCTGAAATGGGAGGCCTCCGATCGAACGATGAACGCTCGAGTTCCTGAAGAGCTCCCGGCGGGTGGTGGTTTTTGGGGTGAAATGGGGCCTTTTCTGACAAATACTGCGGATGGTCTGAAGAATTCGGAATGGACCGTGACATGGATTGCATCATGAGGACCATTGGGGATTCATGTGAATCGAAAACACAGGATCACCTTGGAAGACGGATGGATGGTGAAAAAAGGATCCTCGTGCCTTCTCGCCCGTAAAGCCTAGCTTTCGATCTGCACCCGATTTAGCCCCTCCTCCATCGTCACATGACCCTTTTGCGACCTCGGAAGAGAATTCATGAGCAGGGATTTACGTTTTCAGGAATACCTGGTTGTGAAGTTTCTCGCCTGCCTTCTCGTTCTGATCCAAGGGGGTTCTGGCGTCTTCTTTTTTCATTGAATACCAACGAATCATGCGCACAGGGACCGCCATGTCGTCTTGATTTCGCAATGGTCGCATGTTATGCTGAAACCGGATTCTCATACCCGGTGAGTAAGGATTCCAATCGGAGATGGCAAAACAGACAAAAAAGAAAAAAGCAGCTGGTGTGCGAGGCGATGGCGTCTACCAGGGCAAGGTTAGGGCTATCTATCAGTTTATTGGGGAGAACCTATATTTCAACCGTCCTGACTTGGAAATCGATGGGAAGAGACTCAATTCCTCTCTCCTCTTTGGACTTCTGACGGCCTTGATCAAGGGCAAGGAGTTGATTATCGGAGAACCTGGAGTTGGAAAGACGACCTCAGCGGAGTTTGTCGGTTCCCTCATCTATCAGATACCCGTTGGGGTTATTTGGGGAAGTGAGGTCTCAGGGCACCCGGAGCAAACCGAGGAGAAGATCGTTGGACGGCCCGACTTGGGAAAGCTGAACCGTGGGGTAGAAGAGGTGGTATGGACCCATTTTTCTCAGCTCCCTGTCAAGATCGTTGACGAACTTAATCGCCTTCCAGAAACGAAACAGAGTATGATCCTCGACGGCGTTGATCGAGGCAACTGGGAGTATCTGAATGAAATGATTGTCAATGAGGAGTACTGCCTTTTTGCAACCGCCAATTATCAGGATCAGGGAACAAACACCATCATTCCGCCTATGATTGACAGGTTCGATATTCTCGTCGAATCCCGTCATCCGGGACCTAATATCTCCTACCTTGTCGGGAAATACTGGGATAAGGAGAACATCCTCCGCCATCCCGGATTAGAGAGAGATTTTCAGCGAGTCCTGAATACCAAGGTTTCATATCATGACAAACTGCCTCAGGTGGAAGAGGTATGCAACCGCTTTGGCGAATTTCTGCAGTCCCAACTCGGATTAGATTCTCTGAACAAGAAGGACAGGGATCTCATTCGCTCCCATACGCTTCAGATGGATTTCAATCTTGACGCCAGTGCATTTATCAGAATGGTCCTGGCAGAGCTCGCGTTTTGTTACCACCATGGACAGAAGAGATCTGTTGAAAACTGCCCCGAAGGATGCCACTACACGGGGTATTTCTGTCATGAGATCAAAAACTGCGCTTCGAACCGACTGCCCATGTCTATTAGAAGTTACAGTCAGGCTCTCGCATGGTTTCTCCAAGAGAAAGAGGTCGGTATCGAACATGTCAAAGCAGTGCTTCCATACACACTTGCCCATAGAATCCAATGGAGAGATGAACACATAACCAAAATGGAGAAGGCCAAGCGGGACAATCCTTTTATGATCTTCCTGGCCAAGGAGGCGGTCAAGGAGATTCTACGTCGTTACGATGAGCAACGGGATCGGGTGAAGGAGGCCCTCGGCATCGGCTTTCGGATTCTCGGTGGTGAGGACATCGAGCCCGTTGAGGGGGACCATCCGGTCTATATGGAGATCAGGAAAGATCTTAACATGGAGCATCCATGAAAAACCCATTCGAAGAATTCGAGAATTTTCAGAAGAAACGGAGAGACATCCCTCTAGACCAGATCGTAAAGTCCAGGGACATTACCATGGCTAGGATCATGGAGGGCTATGAGAAGCTCTTAGAGGAAGAGGTCAAGGAGCTCGTGTGGCTGGTTCAGTACAACACAGTCATCAAGGCCTATGCGAATGCAGAGAAGAATATCAAGGATCTGAAATTCAAACCCGAAGACGTTGAGGATTTCTGTTATGAATTGGACAGCAGCGATCGAATTCCCTATATGATAACGGGTCCGGCAGGGATCTACATTTCGGCTTTGTGCAACCATTGTGAAGAGAACGAGATCGTCCTGAAACTGGAGGATATGAAAACTCAGATTAACCTCATTGGGTACCGACTGCCGGCAGGTAAGAAATTAGCGATCGAGGGGAATGTGGGAGACTTTGTCGGCATTGGAATGGAGGGTGGCGAACTACTCATAGAGGGAAGCGCCAAGAATTACGCGGGTGCTGGGATGCGAAGCGGAAAGCTGACAATCTCCAAAAATATCGGACATCACACGGGAGAGTGGATGATGGGTGGAGAGATTGCCGTCGGGGGCAGAATTCGAGGACTGGGCAATGTTATGGATGGGAAAATTTACGAAAGGGACCAATTGATATATCCCAAAGATGGCCGGTATTCCACGGCGAAGTGTTGAACGAGGCTAACCTCTCTCTCATGAGGGAAAAACAGATCCGGCCTTTTCGATTCTAGAGTGTTAGTTTACAGAGCAGGCGATGAAAGAAATTAAGGCGCTCGATCGACTGTGGCAGAAGGTTCGGCAGAAGCACCTTTTCCCAGAGATTCCCCGTCCGATAGTTGGAGACACGGATGGAAGGGTCGCTATGGAGATGAAAAACAAACAAATCACCATAGATGGGGGGGTTCTGGATCGACTCGGCGAAGAGATGAATATGGAGGATGCCCTTGAGGCCTTGTTGGACCACGGCGTGGGCCATCATTCTTACTGTCCATGGGATTTTAAGACCCACCTTGCCCTGTATTCGGAGGCGAAGAAGGTCGTCGGAGACAAGGCCATGGCGAAACGAGCGGCGGGCTGTTTCATGGATATCGTCGTTGACACGAACTGCGTAAAGAGAGATGAGACGAAACTTCCAGAACTCTATCGCAGAATGGATCGAGGACCGCTGGAGGAGGTGCTCGTCTCCCTTTACCAGAAAATCTGGGGTCTGGATCTTAAGTCTAGGGGGGATAGCAATCTCGTTCGCCGTCTGTCTCGGATCTCTTATCTTGATCGAAAGCGGTGGCCAGAAAGTGTTCATCGATTCACCCGCATCGTTAAGCAGCTTCTGGAAGAGGAGGAGCAGCAGTCTCAAGGAGAGGGCAATCAAAAAGACAACATGATGGGTAACCATGACCTTTCTAATTTTTCCCCAGAGGAGATCGACCAAGGTCTGAGAGACTTCGCAAAGGAGACTCGGGGATTGAAAGAATTCAGGGAGATCGTCGAGGATTTTGACGGTGAGCTTAAGGATCTTGGCTATGGCACCGAGGGGGGAATGGGCCGAGGGAAGGGAGGGATGATTGATGCGGATGTCCTCTACTATATGAAGCTTGCCGAAAACTATTCCATCCCGGTTCGAAAAACTCCGTTGGAAAAGCGAGGCTATATGCACCCGCACTCTCACCGGCCGTGGGAGGTGGGAAAGCCTGTTCAGGATATTGACATATGGACGAGCTTCGGAAAGATCATGCCTGGCATCACCCAGACATGGAGAAAGAGGTGGGGGAAAACGTTTGGTGACCAGGAGAGTACCCCTGACTGCATCATTTTGATCGATTCTTCGGGAAGCATGATCAACCCAAGAAAGAACCTATCCTACGCTGTTCTTGGCGCCGCATGCGCGGCTGATGCTTACCTGAGAAACGCTTCCGGAGTTGCGGTCTATAATTTCAGTGACGCCCCTATGGGAAATCGGATTATTCTGGATTTTACTTCTGAGCGGGAGGCAATCTATAGGGTTCTCTGCAAGTATTTTGGCGGAGGAACTGCCTTGAATTTGAAGGATCTGGACCCGCTTCTCGATATATCCCAAAATCCTGACATTTTCTTGATCACAGACATGAAAATTACGAACTTGGGGAAGGTTATCAGCTATCTATCTAGCATTAACAATCGCATAACGGCCGTGTACATTGGAGACAATAATTATGCCCTCCGGTTCAAGGAGGCCATGGAGGACAAGGGGAACATAAGCATCTTCCCGGTTGCTCAAAAAGAGGACATTCCCAGGATCGTTCTCGGGAAGATCAGAGAGTATTTCGGGGGGACGATTTGATCCCTCGAAGAGGTAGCTAAGACTGGTTGCCTGTATCGAGATCGAGTTTGAAGAAATCGGTTGGTTGATCGGTCGGTGGCTTGTCCGCTTGGACCGTTGGCGCTGTTCCTTCCTTGAAACACTCGAAAATGGCCCCGTCGTCTTTTGAGGAGGCGAGAAGGCCGGTTTCGGGGTCTATTTTCTTGAAGACAATACCCTCTGGAACCGTGAAATCACTGATCGGCTTTCCCTTCAAAACCTTATCCATATAAGCCAGCCATATGGGGCTCGCCGCCCGGGATCCGGTTTCGTGTTTTCCGAGAGAGGCTTCGTCGTCAAATCCTACCCAGACTCCGGCGATGAGCTCAGGGGTGTACCCGATGAACCATGCATCGTAAAGGCTATCGGTCGTCCCTGTTTTGCCGGCAGCCGGTCTGCCAAGGGCCTTCGCCCGCCATCCTGTTCCGTTCTGAATCACGCCCTCCAGGAGATTGGTCATGATGTAAGCCGTCTGAGGACTCATGATCTGCCGGCTGATTCTCAGCCCCGCCAGGTCGGTTCTCCTTTGATCGACGGCTGGTGTTATACCTGACCCGGAGATTGGCAGGATGATCTCCGGTTCACCCTCATCATCGGGCCAGGGTGCCTGGGTGGCCCCATTCCCCTCTGCTGGGAGAATCTCGGGGAGATTCTCCTCCACGATGTTGCCATCCCGGTCTACGATCCTCCGGACAAAAATAGGAGTAACCTCACGCCCCTGAGAGGCAAAGACGGCATAGGTCTTGGTCAAATCGATCAGTGAAATCCCAGATGAACCAAGGGCGGTCGAAAGATCTCGATTGAAGGGTCCATCTATGCCCAACCGCTTCGCATAGTCGATTATGTAGTCTACCCCTAAATCCTGAGCGATCTTGACCGTGATGACATTTCTGGATTTTACCAGCGCTTTTCTCAGGGTTGTCGGTCCATAGAAACGCTCCTCGTAGTTCTTGGGCTTCCAGGCTTCATAGCCTTGGGTGGCGCCATAGATTATGGGTGAATCGATTATGATGGTAGCCGGCGTGTATCCCTGATCGAGAGCAGAGGCGTAAACGATAGGTTTGAAGGCCGACCCCGGCTGCCGACGGGCTTGAATCGCCCTGTTGAACTGGCTTTCCCGAAAATCTCGCCCTCCTACCATGGCGATGACGTAGCCGGTCTTTAGATCTAAACTGATGAGGGCTCCTTGGGCATTTGGGATCTGTTCGAGGGCAAGGTGGAGGAGGCCCTGCGAATCCACGCTCTTCAATCTAACCCTGACCACATCCCCCACGCTAAGCACTTCAGCAGGCTTCTCAATTCTGACCGTGTCATAGGCCACTTGAGGGTTCGGCTTTCGTGCCCATTTCATGTCCTTGAGAGGGAGACGACCTACACGACGGCCCACCATGACCTCCACGGACTCTTCCGCTAGTTTCGTGACGACACCCAGGTATTCGTGGCCCTCGACAATCGAGGAGTTGAGGAGTTGTCGGTCGATTTCTTCCAGAAACGGGGAAATCTCAGACTCAGAGAGGCTTCTCTCGGGGCCACGATATCCTTGCCTCTTGTCGAGGGCGAAAAGTCCTTCGGAAACGGCCTCCTCAGCTATTTTTTGCATTTCCACATTGACGGTAGTGTAGATCTTGAGTCCCTGCCTGTAGAGGACATCCCTTCCGTATTTCTTTTCCACAATCTGGCGGATATGCTCGGTAAAGTAGGGGGCCATCTCGAGAAAAGGGCTTCTCCTGGCCTTGATCTCCAGCTGTGTCTCCAGGGCTTTTTCAGCCTCGTCGGGAGTGATGTACCCTTCCTCAACCATTCGATCCAACACATAGATCTGCCTTTTCCTTGCGTTTTCAGGGTAATTGTAGGGTGAATTTCTGGACGGAGCCCGGGGGAGACCAGCCAGAATAGAAGCCTCAGCGAGATTCAAATCAGCAACCCGTTTGCCAAAATAATTCTCCGCTGAAGCCTCTACACCGTAAGCGCCGTGTCCCAGGTAGATCTGATTCAGATAAAGGTAGAGGATCTCTTGCTTTGACAGATCCCTCTCAATTCTGGCAGCCAGTATCGCCTCCCGGATCTTTCGAGACCAACTTCTTTCATTCGACAACAAGAGAGACCTGGCGACCTGCTGTGTGATTGTGCTCCCTCCCTGAACGATTTCACCCGCCTCAATATTCTTCAGAAAGGCCCGGATAATGGCCTGGTAGTCAAGGCCCTTGTGTTCGAAAAAGCGTGAATCCTCAGCGGCGACGAAGGCATCAATCAAGAACTGCGGGATTTGATCGGTGGGGACGACGATCCTCCTCTCGTCGAAGAACTCGCCAATGACTTCGCCATTGAGGGCGTATACGGTTGAGATGATGTTGGGTCGATAGTCCTTTAGGCTTTCTATTTGCGGCAGGCCCTGGGTGAAGTACATATACACGCCTGCAGCGGTGAAAGCGGAGACCGCCATAAGGCCCAGGGCGAGACATAGCATCCCAAAGAGGATTCTTTTGACCAGAGTTTTCTTCATGGAACCCTCACAGAGCTCTCTTTGACGCTTTAAGTGATAATTTATTCCAACCTTGAGGCCTCGTCAAGTTCAACTGGCTCGGCGTCAGTATCAAAGATAATCTTTCCCCTAGCATGGGAAAATCTCTGGAAAAAGGTTATTAGCCAGAGCCTAGCGCCAAGACTAATCGGGGTTAAAACAAAAACGATCCATTACATCCATCACTCACTCTCGA
>CAYGBK010000036.1:0-24733 GCA_964348095.1 uncultured Thermodesulfobacteriota bacterium
GAGAACCGATTAGCCGGGAACTCTCTTCTGGATGTGCTCGTATTTGGGAGGATTGCTGGCAGGAATGCTGCGCTTTACGCAAAAGAGAGGTCACATAAGGGCCGCTTAACACTGGATCATGTTCGAAACTTCCATAGAGAACTGGAGGAGGCGGGGATTGATCGAAACCGAATATCGCCGATTCTCCTCCCAGACTATTCAAATCCCCTGGTGAGACAGCGGCAATTAACCAGTCACTACGAGGGGACGATCAGATAGAGAGGAGTGGATGGGAATCTTTATCAAGGTGAGTATCGATGATGTGAAGTGTCTGGGGCCAGATAGGAGTGGGGAATGCTTGCGGATCTGTCCGGTCAACATCTTTGACGTGAGGCAGGGAAAGGTGGTCGTGCTCGAGGAGAATGAAGACGAATGCATTCTATGCAACCTCTGTCTAGAGAAGTGTCAGGCCTCTGCCATTACCATCAGAAAGATGTACGAATAGAGGTTTTATGGGCATCACTCAGGAATTGGCCACCTATTGCGGCAGGCTAAAGTTCAATCACCTTCCGGAGGAGGTAGTTGATCGAGCTAAGTACCTCTTTCTCGATTTCATTGGTGTGGCCTTCCGGGGGTCTCGGGAGGATTCTTCCCAAAGCGTGTTTCGGGTTGTTAGGGGCATGGGACGCGGCGCCCGGACAGGCGTGATCATTGGCACAAAGGAGAAAGCCCCCTGTGTGTATTCGGCTTTGGCGAATGGCACCTCCTCGCATGCCATTGAGATGGATGACGTCCATAATGAAGCTTCTCTCCACCCAGGCGTCGTGGTTTTCCCCGCCGCGTTGGCCACAAGCGAGATGGTCGGCGCTACGGGGCAGCGTTTTATTGAGGCAGTCGTCTTGGGCTATGAAGTCATGACGCGCCTGGGGAGAGCCCTTAGACCGGAGGCGCATTACAAACGAGGGTTCCATCCAACGGGCACGTGCGGGGTCTTCGGATCGAGTGTAGCGGCCTCGAAGATTATGGGCCTTCGAGGGGGAAGGATGATAAGTGCCATGGGGATCGCTGGTAGTCAGGCGGGGGGATCCATGGAGTTTTTGGCCCAGGGAGCCTGGACCAAACGTTTTCATGCCGGATGGGCTGCTCATGGTGGAATGATTGCCGCGCAACTGGCTCGGAAGGGATTCAGAGGTCCGAGCTCGATCGTTGAGGGTCGGGACGGTTTCCTTCATGCTTACTCAGATGAATCGGATGAGAGCAAGGTTTTGGAGAATATAGGCTCTCAGTTCGAAATCCTTCGTACTTCGGTGAAAATGCATGCCTGCTGTCGCTATATGCAGCCTCCGATCGATGGGATTTTGAAAATAGTGAAAGAGAACGACCTCCAGCCAGATCAGGTGGAGAAGGTCAGACTGGGGATCCTGCGCGCTGGCGCTCGCCTCATCGTCGAGCCAAAAGAAGTCAAGTATAATCCCCAATCGATCGTAGATGCCCAGTTTAGCATGCCCTTCGGCGCAGCCGTTGCGCTGCTGTACCGAAAGGCCGGTCTGAGGGAGTTTCATCCGTCCAAGATAAGATCGGAGGACGTAAAGCAGATGATGAAACGGGTTGAATGGGTGGCGGACCCTGAGCTGGAGAGAACCTATCCTAAACAGTGGCGTTCTAAGGTCGAGATTCTCACGAAAGGCGGAAAGACTTATCTCGCAAAGATTGAATATCCCAAAGGAGATCCTGAAAACCCCCTCTCTTGGAAAGAAATGATCGAGAAGTTTAGAGATCTGAGCGGCCGACTCATGACGGAGGACCGGCGTTCAAGAATTGTGGATGGGGTAAGAAGACTTGAGCAGATTCGCGATCTCCAGAGGTGGTCTCCGCTCCTTTTGCGAGATCGATAGGCCTTAGTACATGTTGTCGTAAATGTGGTGACAGTGCATGGTCAACGGGGTCAGGAGAATTTACCTTCTTGGCCAGGATTTGTCGTCACCGCGGAGACACGGAGAATGCGGAGGCATTGTTTTTTCGTTTCCCGGGAGATGACGGCAAACGAAAAGCATCAGCTCTGTGGGCAGAGAGCATGACTATTTCAGCAAGGGCGGGTTGTTTTGCCCGCCGCATTCTCCCGATGGGCAAAAAAGACAGAGTCCTGTGTGACCTCTGCGTCTCCGCCGTGAATAGATACTGCCTGAAATACGTCACCGTAATGATAAACGAGTGTACTTAGTCAACCGGAAAGGAAAACAATGGTAAGGTTGCGGCGAACGATGCTCTTTGTTCCCGGGGGGAACGATAAACTCCTAACCAAAGGGTTGGGGCTGGATGTGGATTCCCTCATCCTCGATCTGGAAGATTCAGTGGCCCTTGATAAGAAGGCTTCGGCCAGGGAGGCGGTGGCAGAGGCGCTCAGGTCAGCAGATTTTGGTGGCAAAGAGAAGGTGGTTCGGATTAATTCCTTAATGACCGAATACGGGAAATCGGATATAGCCGCTGTGGCGAGAGGTAATCCCGATGCTCTTCTGCTGCCAAAGGTAAACCGGCCTGAGGATATTCTAGATTATGACACTCTGGTCAATGAGGCTGAAAAAAGTGAAGGTCTCTCTTCAGGGAGCATTGGGCTGGTGGCCCTGATCGAAACCCCTTTAGGAATCATCAACATCGACGCCATCGCTTCGGCGAGTTCCAGAATGAATGGTCTTCTCTTTGGTGCGGCCGATTTCACCCGGGAGACCCGAGGAAGAATCACTCCTGGGCGGCTCGAGCTTTATTACCCGCTGATTCGGATTCTATTGGCAGCGCGTATGGCCGGGATCGACGCCATCGATACTCCCTACTTTGACATCAAGGACACAGAAGGCTTGGTTCGGCACACCCAGCAGGCAAGAGACATGGGATATGATGGAAAGGCGATTATCCACCCCTCCCAAGTGGAAGTGGTTAATGGGATCTTTACACCCACGATGGAAGAGGTGACTTACGCGAAGAGGGTTATCGATGCGTTCGAGGAGGCCAAAGCAGAGGGGAGGGGGGCCACACAGCTGGATGGACAGTTGATCGAGAATGTGCATGTGTCCATGGCTCAACGAATCCTGAGGATCGCTGAGGAAGCTGGGCTCAAGTAAAGGAACTCACCTCAGTGGGTGGTGGACAGAAGATGTTGGCCAAAGGAGGCAATTGTGGGCGCCAAGGGTCTCGAACTCGAAACAGATATCATTTTGGATCAAGGCTCGGAGGGAAGGTTTTGGGATTGACGCACCGGGAGAGGGTGCTCAGGGCTATCGAACGGCAGGAGCCGGATCGTGTTCCCGTGGATTTAGGGGGAACCTACACCACGAGTATCTCCCTCGGGGCATATGAAAACCTCATCGGACACTTAGGATTAAAGGGAAGAGGCGATGTTATTCGAAAATGGGCGAAAGTGGTTCAACCACACGAGAAGATCCTAAGGTACTTCGATGTCGATACCCGCATGATCGTTCCCAGATATGGGAACGAATGGAATGAATGGTGGAGGGTGAAACTCCTTCCTGACGGGTCGTATTTGGACGAATGGGGAATTACCTGGGCAAAACCCGATAGGGGACATTATTTCATCAAGAAATCACCACTCGCCGGAGATGTAGACATCAAGGACCTGGAGAGATATCCATGGCCGAACCCCGATGATCCCGAAAGGTACTATGGAATAAGAGAACAGGCGAGGGCTTTGAAGGAGGAGACGGATTGGGCGGTTGTTGCGATGTTTCCTAGGCCTGTTGTCTCTTTGAGCCAATTCCTTCGAGGCTATGAGGATTGGTTCTTGGATATGGCCACTAATCAAAACTTTCTACAGGCCCTAATGGATAAAATCTTGGATATTGACCTGAAAACCGGCAAGAGACTGTTCGAGGCTATCGGGAAGTACGTTGATTTGGTATTTGTCCATGATGATCTGGCTACTCAAGAGAGTCTCATGTTTTCACCCGAACAGTATCGGGAAATGGTTAAACCCAGGCACCAAAGAATCTTCAACTTCATCAAAACACACAGCAACGCGAAAGTCATCTATCACTGTGATGGGGCCATCTATCCGATTATGGGGGATTTTGTCGAGATCGGCGTGGATGCCCTCAATCCCGTCCAGGTCTCGGCACAGGGTATGGATACTCCTAAACTGAAAAAGGAATTCGGGGATCGGCTCTGTTTCTGGGGTGGAATTGATACTCACCGGATACTCTCTCGGGGGTCTCCGGGTGATGTGAGAGAGGAGGTTAAGAAACAGATAGAAATCTTGGGGAAAGGAGGAGGTTACGTTCTCGCAGCCGTCCACAATATTCAAGACGATGTGAAACCTGAGAATATCGTGACGATGTTTGAGGCGGCCAAGGAATTCGGCACATACGATTGATTGTCGCACCACACCAGCCTCGAGAAGGGATCAATCATGAGCCATGTGAATCTTCAGTTTCTGGGAAGCGGTGACGCCTTCGGAAGTGGAGGCCGGTTTCAGCCGTGCATCTACGTCGACAACGGCACCGTGCGCTTCCTTTTAGACTGTGGGGCCTCGTCGCTGATGGCAATGAAGCGCTGGGGAGTAAACCCCTCACTCATCGATATCATCTTGCTGACGCACCTCCACGGCGACCATTTCGGTGGGCTTCCTTTTTATGTGTTGGACGCGCAGCTGATCTCACGGCGCACCAGGCCGCTTGTCGTGGCGGGACCGCCGGGTCTTGAGTCCAGGATCCGCGATGCCATGGAGGTCCTCTTTCCCGGATCCTCGCACGTCCGACAGAAATTTTCTCTCAACTTCGTCGAACTCACGGACGGAGATGCAACGACAATCGGGCCGCTTGTTGTTACCCCACATCGAGTCATACACGCGAGTGGCGCCCCTTCTTATGCCTTACGAGTTGATTTTGGGGGAAAGGTTATCGGGTACTCCGGTGATACGGAATGGAGCGAGGCCTTGATTCACGTCGCAGAGGGAGCGGACCTCTTCGTTTGCGAAGCTTACTTCTTCGACAAGAAGATCAAGTACCACCTTGACTACCTAACCCTGAAAGACCACCGGACTCAGCTCGGATGTCGCAGGCTCATGCTGACTCACATGAGCGACGACTTGTTGCAAAGGCTGCGTGACCTTGACATCGAATGGGCGGAGGATGGCAAGCTCATTGTCTTGTAGCCCAGGTCGGGGCCGACGGCGTGTAAGCGCGTGTTTTCGTGCCGCATGCCATCAAGGCTCCTCCTGTGAGTCCTCGGTATTTGCGCTCCTCGCGCAGCACGATTTGTTTCGTCCGGCTAGCAGCCATCACGAAGATCAATTCAGTTTCAACTGGTGTGGAACGCCATCCCAGTTTTTGGAGTAGACCCTATCAGGTTACTGTTGACTCATGGATCGATTTGTGTTAACGTGAACGCAAATGGAGCGGACACCGACCATAAAAGACATCGCTCGCCTTGCACGAGTCTCTCACACAACGGTTTCCAGGGCCCTGAACAATAAACCCCGAATTAGTCCGAAGACCCAGAATCGAATCCTGGCCATCGCGAAGCGGTTGAACTATCAACCCAATGTGGCGGCCAGGAGCCTGAAAATTCGACGGACGAAAACCCTGGGCCTGGTGATCACCACAATCATCAACCCATTCTATCCAGAGCTCGCTCAGGCCATAGAGAATACTGCGAGGGAGATGGGATACAACATCATCCTGTGCTCGACGAACTATGATATCACTCTCGAAAGGCAGTACATTGACATGCTTAGAGGGAAGGGCGTTGACGGGATCATTTTTACCTCTACCCATAGGCATGATCCAAACATCGAGGGTTTGATAAATGAGAAGTTCCCACTCATTCTCGTGAACCGAAAGATCCATGATGAGTCGGTGATTAACCGCGTGGACTATGTGGTCGTCGATAACGTCCAGGGGGGATTTGTTGCTACCGAACACTTGATCCGGATGGGGCACAAGAGAATTGGTGTCGTTTTAGGGCTTTCCCAGTCTTCGGCCTCTGTGGAGCGCTTAAAAGGAGCGAGGAAGGCACTCGCCGATTATGGACTCCAATTTGAGCCCGATTTGGTTTTCCAGGGAGATTTTCTCATGCCCTCTGGGATTGAGGCAGCCAGGAAATTCTCCGCGATGAGAGATCGTCCCACGGCGGTTTTTGGTGTAAATGACTACATGGCCCTCGGAGCAATCGAGGGATTCACTGAGCAGGGCTTTGAAATTCCCCGCGACGTCGCTTTGGTTGGGTTCAATGACATCGAAATCAGTCGGATGAAGAACATCGGGCTCACGACAATTGGTCAGAAAACCTATGAAATGGGATCGATTGCGGTGAAGACGTTGGTGGAGAGAATTGAGGGAGAGGGCCACGGGGTGATCAAGCAGATCATCCTGGAGCCAGAATTGATTGTCCGTGAATCATGCGGATACGAGGACAAGGGGTATAAGGAGGACATCCAAAAGAGGGTGAACCACAACCGGATGGGCCATGAAGTGGATCTTCAGCTGTGAGGGCCTTTGTGTCTCAGGGAGGTGAGGGGCATGAGAAGAAACAGAGTAACGGTTGTTGGCGCTGGAAATGTGGGGTCGACAACAGCCCAACATATCGTGGGCAAGGAGCTGGGAGACGTTGTCCTTGTCGATATTATTGAGGGTCTTCCCCAGGGAAAGGGCCTCGATCTTCAGGAATCCGGCCCTGTGGAGGGTTTTGATTGTAGGCTTATAGGTTCGAACAGCTATGAAGAGACTGCCGAATCGGATATCGTCGTTATCACTTCGGGAGTGCCTAGGAAACCCGGAATGAGCAGAGAGGATCTCCTCGAGACCAACAAGAGGATCATCGAGTCGGTGGTGGATCAGGTGGTCGCCAAATCGCCTCAGACGATTCTGATTCTGGTCACAAATCCGCTGGACACCATGACCTATCTTGCCCTGAAGAGGAGTGGGTTTCCGAGGAATAAGGTGATGGGGATGGCTGGAATCCTCGATACGGCACGATTCAAAGCTTTCATTGCCATGGAACTGGATGTGTCGGTTGAAGAGATTCAAGCTGTTCTCCTGGGAGGTCACGGAGACGAGATGGTTCCCCTTCCTCGATATACGAATGTGGGTGGTATTCCCCTAACCCAGTTCCTACCTCAAGCCACAATTGACCGCCTGATCGAACGGACACGGAAAGGGGGCGGAGAGATCGTTTCCCTATTGAAAACCGCCAGCGCCTACTATGCACCAGCCACCGCAGTTGTTCAGATGGTCGAGGCCATTCTCAGGGACAAAAAGAGAATTCTTCCATGCTGTGCTTACTTAGAGGGAGAATATGGACTCGAAGACATCTGTTTCGGGGTTCCCGTGAAATTGGGGGCAGAGGGAATCGAATCAATTATTGAGCTCGACTTAGATGACTCCGAGAAGGAACTGGTCATGAAATCGGCCGAGAGCGTCAGGAAGAGTATTCTGGGACTCAAGTTGTGAGGCATTGGAAAGGAGGTATCTGTGAGAGAATTCGATGTGGCTGGACTGAGAGATGCGGTGAGGAACCTCTGCATGGATGCCAACTATGATCTGGGAGCCGACGTTCTTCAGGCCTTTGACCGGGCCATTGGTCAGGAGGACTCAACTGTTGCGATTGATATACTTAAGCAACTCAAAGAGAATGCTCGAATTGCAAGAGAAGAAAGCATCCCCATCTGTCAGGACACTGGATACACAGTCGTCTTTGTGGAGCTTGGGCAGGAAGTGCGCCTGATAGGAGGTGACCTGAACAGCGCAATTCAAGATGGAGTCCGCAACGGGTACCAGGAGGGTTACCTGAGGAAGTCTGTTTGTCATCCCTTTACCCGCGTGAATACCGGCGATAATACACCGGCGATCATCCATCTTGAGATGGTGCCGGGAGACCAGATCCGAATCATCGCGGCCCCAAAAGGAGGTGGAAGTGAGAACATGAGTCGGGTTGATATGCTGACGCCCGCGGTAGGTATTGAAGGGGTCAAAGACTACGTGGTGGGGCGAGTGAGAGAAGCGGGCTCCAATCCTTGCCCACCGACGATCGTTGGAGTCGGGATCGGTGGGACTTTCGAACAAGCAGCGTTGCTCGCCAAGAAAGCCCTTCTCAGGCCTCTCGGGGACCGAAACGACGATCCGGAGTTAGCCGACCTAGAGGACGATCTGCTGAAGCGAGTCAACAGCCTTGGGATCGGCCCCCAGGGGCTTGGGGGAAGAACGACGTCTCTAGCCGTTCACGTGAATGTGATGCCCTGTCATATCGCGAGTCTGCCAGTGGCGGTCAACATTCAGTGCCATGCCCACAGACACAAGGAGATAACCCTCTAAGGGCTCAAGGGTCCTTGAGTTCGCCAGAGTTGGGAGCACAAGGTTGAAGGCGAAAGGCTAAGAGATAAATGATGAGAAGTTTCCTTGATTCTGTGGACGCTCATGTCTCTGAGGGATGTCCGCAGAAGCGGTTATGCCAAAACGCTCTGGCGTTGTCTGGCTATCTTTGGCTCTCATGAATGCACGACCGTTACGGGGATGAGGTTAAGGCGAAAGGTTAAAGAATAATCCATTCGGACTTCTTGGTTTTTCGCCTTTTTCCTTTGTCCTTTGACCTATATCCTTTTTTTTTACCTGTCCCGCCAACGGCGCCAAGAGAGTGACCGCGAGAAGGAAGGATCGAGAGGATATAGAGAGGTCAATTCATGGATTCGAACACCGAAACGATCACCGTAGAAGCCTCAGAGCAGAGAAACGACGGTGTTCGCTTCTATAATGGCTGCGAGAGAGGATAGTTTCGTGTCTGAACCAGTTCGACTGACAACGCCGCTCAACGATGACGATGTGGAAAACCTAAAGATCGGGGATAGTATCCTTATTAGTGGCACGCTATACACCGGGAGGGATTCAGCCCATAAGCGAATGGTCGATCTGCTCGACCAGGGAGGAGAACTCCCTTTCGATATTCGGGGACAGGTGATCTATTATGTCGGGCCGACTCCCCCGAGGCCCGGGTATCCTATCGGATCTGCCGGACCAACAACCAGCTATCGGATGGATGCTTACAGCCCCCGCCTCATGGCACTGGGACTGAAGGGTATGATTGGAAAAGGAATGCGCTCCAAAGACGTGATCGAGGCTATGAAGCAGTACCGGTGTATCTATATGGCAGCGGTGGGAGGCGCAGGGGCTTTGCTGTCAAGACGGATCAAAAAGGCTGAGGTCGTTGCCTATGAGGATTTGGGGACTGAAGCCATTCGGAAACTGGAGGTCGAAGAGTTCCCTGTCATCCTGGTGAATGACATCCGAGGGAATGATCTGTACGACGAGGGAGCAAAGAAGTATCGCAGACCTGCGGGGTGAACTAAAGCGGCGAAACCAGAAAGGGTATTGGCTGTGCCAGTCAAGAGTATCCTCAGATCCTGTCAATTGTCCGCTATCAGTCGTCAGTTGTTTCGGACCATGGACAAAAATCCACGAGCACGGAAGGTTTCCTGGGTCTCGCCGAGAGCGATATCGACCGTTTGACTGACCTACTGGAATAAAGAGAGGTCAGATTTGCGAAAACGTTTTCGCAAAAAATATATGCATACTTTCAAATACTTACGGTTTTAGGTTCGTTTTTCCTTACGGAGAATATTGAGATTCCTCAGGTGGGAATGATATAGTTTAGCAATTCTTCGACCCTGTGAAAGAGCAAGAGGAGCGCGATGAAAATAGAGATTTCCGGAAAAAGGGTCCATAATGAGTTCGCACGGTCCGTTGAGTCAATTAGCGAGCAGAATCTCTTCGGATGTTATCAGTGTGGAAACTGCACGGCCGGCTGTCCGGTTTCTTTCGCGATGGACTTGGGTCCTCACCAGGTCATTCGGTTCACCCTGCTGGGCCTCGAACCAGAGGTTCTGGACTCGAATACGCCGTGGATATGTGCCTCTTGCCTACAATGTACCTCGAGGTGTCCGAAAGGGCTGGATATTGCCAGGATCATGGAGGCTGTCAGAACAGTCGTTTTGCGGAAGAAGGAGCGACTGGATCACATCAATGTAGAAGATCTGACCGATGAGATCATCGATCGCACTCCTCAAATTGCCTTTATCAGCGGTTTCCGTAAGTTTTTGTCTTGATCGGAATGTCATTTTGCAAGTTGGTGAGAAGAGATGCCTGAAAAACTCGGAAAGGGAGCAGTGAGCAGGTCATATCCGCGGTCCGTTGAGCGTGATTCCTTCGGCCAAATGACCGCTGACAGCCGATACCCGTAGCTTATGGATTATCTCTACTTTCCCGGTTGCACCCTCTACACAAAAGCAAAGAATCTGGATGTCGCTGCCCGAGAGTGCGCGAAGCTCATGGGTTTTGAACTTCGTGAGCTCCCTAACTGGACCTGCTGTGGAGCGACCTTTCCGCTGACGACGGACAATATTATGGCCCTCTTGCCTCCTTCGCGAATACTCGGGACGGCCATGAAAGAAGGTGGGGACCTGACCACGCTGTGCTCTGTCTGCTTCAATGTTTTGAGGAGAACTTCCCATCTTCTTAAGTCAGACCCAGAAAAACGTGAGAAGATATTCGATTTTATCGAGATGGAGTATCGGGATGGACTTCGTGTTCCCCATTATCTCGAGATATTAAGAGATGAAATTGGCTTTGAAAGCTTAAAGGAGAAGGTAAAGCGCGACCTGAAGGGGCTCAAGGTGGCGCCCTATTACGGCTGCCTCCTCCTTCGTCCCTCCGAGGAGATGGAGTTTGATGATAAGGAGAGTCCGACGATAATAGAGAGTTTTCTCGACAGCATTGGATGCGAGCCGGTTGATTTCCCATACAAGATCGAATGCTGCGGCTCCTTCCAGTCGGTGGGGGCACCCGATGTGGCGATAGATTGCGGTCACGCCATTCTCAGATCTGCCGTCAAGAATGGGGCAGAGGCCGTGGTGTCGACCTGTCCCCTTTGCCAGTTTAACCTCGACACAAAACAGAAGGACATCAAAGAGAAATATTCTGACTTTAAGACGCTTCCCGTACTCTATTTTTCTCAGCTTATGGGAATCTCCTTCGATCTCCCCACGGACACACTGGGTTTTGAGAGAAATGATATGGATCCCCGACCACTCTTGGAGGGGAAAGGCCTGCTTTAGGATTGGATGGATTGATGGATCGGCTAGGAGTCGTTTTTTGTCTCTGTGACAGATTGGGATACGCCGTTCGTGACGTATCCAAAGGAGTTCTGGATGCCCTTAGAGAAGATCCGGGTCTCATCTGGTCGTCCTCCCACCCAGACCTGTGCACCACGGAGGGACTCGACTTTCTGACAGGAGCGATTCAGGAGGAAGAACTGGAAGGGCTCGTCATCGTGTGTGTAGCGCCGAGGTCGGTAGGACCGACCATCAAAAAAACGATAGGGAGAGAGTTCCAGGGTGACGTGACGGCAAAGCTTGTTGGGTTGGGATCTCTGATCCAAAACCCATCTGAAGAGAAGAAAACGGTCGAGATCATCAGGAGGTCGCTGAACGATTTGAGAGAAACGAAGAGGCACGGGCCGGCAAAACCGTTTGTAGAACGGGCGATGGTCATTGGTGGAGGGATCGCAGGGATGACGGCGGCTATCGATTTGGGAAATGCTGGGTATGAAACGATTCTGGTCGATCGGCTTCCCTCTATCGGGGGACGCATGCTTCAGCTCTCCGAGACTTTTCCTACCCTCGACTGTGCTCAATGTACACTGACACCTAAAACCGTTGAGACGGGTCAGCATCCGAGGATCAGACTCAGGACCTACTGTGAGGTTGAAAGAATCGATGGTGATGTGGGCCGTTTCGTTGTGACCCTCCGACGAAAGGCCGCCTACGTGGATTGGGACAAGTGCACGGGTTGTGGACTGTGCCAGGAAAAGTGTCCCAAGAAGACACCGTCGGGGTTTGATCGGGGTATGGGGTTGGGCAAGGCGATTTATACGCTGTCCCCTCAGGCGGTCCCAAACAAGCCTGCGATCAACGCCGAGACGTGCCGGTATCTGCAAGAGGGAAAATGCAAGGTCTGTGAGAAAGTCTGCCCTGCGGACGCGATCGATTATGAGCAGAAGGACACATTTTTCGAGGAAGAAGTCGGGGCCCTTATCGTGGCCACGGGGTTTGAGCTCTACCCACTGAGCAGAATCGGAGAGTATGGATCTGGGAAGATTGCTGACGTGATCGATGGACTGGCTTTCGAAAGGCTCCTGTCAGCATCTGGCCCCACAAATGGGGAAATCCGGCGTCCCTCTGATGGAAGAGTTCCCAAGGAGTTGGTATTCATTCAATGTACCGCTTCCCGAGATCCAGAGCGTTACATGCCTTACTGTTCCCGGGTGTGCTGCATGTACACGGCAAAACATGCAAAGCTTTATAAACATAAGGTTCCCGATGGCCGGGCATACGTGTTCTACATGGACATCCGATCGGCGGGAAAGGGCTATGAAGAGTTTATTCAGCAGGGGATGGAAGAAGAGGGGACCTGTTACCTCCGGGGCAGAGTTTCCCGGGTCTTTCAAGATGGAGATCAGGTGATCGTCTGGGGGGTCGATACGCTGACAGGGAAAAAAGTCGAAATCGCCGCTGATATGGTTGTGCTGGCGACGGCTATGGTACCAAGTGAAGGGGCCAGGGATTTGGCCCATTTTCTCCCCGGTGTCGAAACGGACGTTCATGGATTCTTTACCGAAGTCCACTGGAAACTATACCCCGTAGACAGTGGCACTGAGGGGATCTATTTCGCGGGGTGCAATCAGGGAGCGAAGGACATTGCGGACACGGTGGCTCAGGGAAGTGCTGCGGCCAGTAAGGTTCAGTCCTTGTTTGCACAGCATCGGAACGGCGCGGACAAGGGATCTGGGGAGAGACGTGATCGGTCAGAGGCTGGAGGTGCACGGCGGAGGGCACGAGGAGAAAGGTCAAGAGCTCAAGAATGGAAGCCTCAATCCTCAAGCAGAGCGATCCTCGAAGGGAGAGTGGGTCAAAATTCTCATCCTGTTTGAAAAGGATAGGGGTGTGAGGGGCCAGCGGAGAGGATGAAAAAAATCGGAATTTTCGTCTGTCACTGTGGGGTGAATATAGCTGGGATTGTCGACGTCACGAAAGTCGCTCAGGATATGGGGGCAGAGGAGGATGTGGTTCACAGCGTGGACTATATCTATATGTGTTCGGATCCTGGGCAGCAGCTAATCAAAGACGCGGTCCGGGAGAAAAGGCTCGAGGGAGTCATTGTGGCCTGTTGTTCACCGAACATGCACGAGAATACCTTTCGAAAAGCGGTTCAGCTGGAGGGCCTCAATCCTTATCAATGCGAGATTGCGAACATCCGTGAACAGTGTAGCTGGGTTCACCAGAAAGAGAAAGAGAAAGCGACAGGGAAGGCAAAAGAGATCATACGATCGGTTTTACAAAAAATAAGGGAGAACCAAGACCTTGAGGCAATAGGGGTTCCGATCCACAAGAAGGTACTTGTCGTGGGAGCCGGTGTTGCCGGAATAACTGCCGCTCTAGATCTTGCCGATGGAGGATATCCGGTCATAGTGGTGGATCGCCTTCCATCCATCGGTGGACGCCTCCTGCAGCTATCGAGGACGTTTCCCTATTTGGAAGATGCTGCCCATATCCTTGGGCCGAGACTGGCTGAAATCGAAAAACATCCCAACATCCGGGTCGAGACTTATGCTGAAGTAGAGGAAGCGAAGGGATACGTGGGAAATTTTGATGTTCGAATAAAGAGAAAACCCCGTTCAGTAGATCTAGGAAGTTGCACAGGATGTGGTGAATGCGTGGATGCGTGCCCAGTCGATACTCCCTCGGCTTTTGATCGGAGGCTTTCAAAACGAAAAGCCATATATTTCTGGGGCAATAATGGATGCTCTGGAAAGCCAGTGATCGACAGGGAGATCTGTCAATACTTCGAGGGAAAGAACTGTCAAGCATGTGCGGACACATGCCCCGAAAAGGCCATTCGATTTGATCAGGAGGTTACGGTTCTCGAAGATCAGGTCGGGGCTATTGTCATGGCGACGGGCTATGATCTTTTTCCGCTGGAGGAAATTGGAGAATACGGTTACGGAAAGATCCCTGACGTGATTGACGGACTTGCCTTCGAGCGGATGCTGAGTCCCACAGGCCCTACGAATGGCGAGATTCGGAGACCATCGGATGGGAAGATCCCCCGAACCGTGGCGTTCATCAAGTGTGTGGCATCGAGGGATCCTGATCGGTATATGCCCTACTGCTCAAGGGTTTGCTGCATGCAGACGGCCAAGCAGGCCAAGCTTTACAAAGAGAAAGTCAAAGACGGGCAGGCTTTTGTTTTTTACATGGACATTCGGACAGACAGCAAGAACTATGAGGAGTTCTTTCAGGAAACCATGGAGGAGGACAACCCAGTCTATCTACGAGGGAGGGTAGCTCGGATTTTTCGGGACGGGGAGATGATCAAGCTCTGGGGAACCGATACCCTTTCCAACCATAAGATAGAGCTCGAGGCTGACATGGTGGTCCTCGCAACAGCCCTGGTTTCCAGCAGCGGAGCCAAGGACTTGGCCACGAGTGTCAGAGCAACCACGGATAAGCACGGGTTTCTGACTGAGGCCCACATCAAGCTCTATCCGGTTGAGAGTGCCACTCGCGGGATCTACCTGGCTGGATGCGGCCAGGGCCCCAAAGACATCACAGACAGTGTTGGCCAAGCCGGGGCAGTTTCCGGTAAGATTCAGGCCCTTCTATCGGCTGATAGGCTCGTCCAGGATCCTCTCGTGGCCTTTGTCGATGAGAATACCTGCAGCGGGTGCGGGATCTGCGTCGAAGTTTGTCCGTATGAGGCCCGGGAAATAGATCCGTACGTGAGAATAGCGAGGGTTCACGAGGCCCTGTGCCAAGGGTGCGGCGCCTGTGTGGCCGCGTGTCCCAATAACGCCTGTGAGTTAAAAAACTCCACTTCTGTCCAGGTCGGAAGGATGATCGGAATCTTTATCGATTGAAAGGCCCGAGAGGAGAGCGAAAACATGGCAATGGATAGATCCTTTGCGGAGGAGGTCCAAGAAAGAAGCGGCCAGAATCTGCAGCTCTGCTATCAGTGTCTGAAGTGTTCTGTGGGGTGCCCTACCGGGACGATCATGGACTACAACCTGAACACTCTGATTCGACTGATTCAGTACGGACAGAAGGAAAAGGTTTTGAAGAGTCAGGCCATTTGGCTCTGTGTGTCGTGCTGGACCTGTGGGACCAGATGCCCCAATGAAATCGACATGGGGGTGATAATGGATACCCTCCGGGAGACGGCCATTGAAGAAGGGGTTGTGGCAGATCGGAAAATTGTCCTTTTCCATCAGGAGTTTGTCGAATCGATTCGCCGAATGGGACGGGTCCATGAGGCGACCATCCTTGCCTCCTATAAACTGAAAAGCCGCGATTTCACAACAGATTTGGGGCCGGGGATGAAGCTCTTTCTCAAGGGAAAGATTCCTTTGTTTCCCTCACGGGTGAAAGGAATCGAGGAAATTCGGAATATCTTTGAAAAGACGTATGCCCACATGAAGATCTAAATGCCGGGCAAAGAATAAGAGGTGAAAGGAAAAAGGGAAAAGATGACAGGAAGAAGGGAGGACGAGGAGGAGTTCAGAAGAGAGGTATTGCCTTTAACTTTTTGCTTTTGGGTTTGAGTCTATGATCCTTTACCGGAAACTGAAAACTGACCCCTGACAACCGGAAGAGAGGTTTATATGCAATTCTCGTACTATCCAGGCTGCACAAGCCACTCGACTTCAGTTGAATACAGCATGTCCAGCGAGTCCGTGCTGAAGGCTCTTGGCGTTGAACTCCTGGAGATAGAAGACTGGAACTGTTGCGGTGCCGCGGCTGCCCATAGTCTGAATCGGCTTCTCTCGCTCTGCCTGCCAGCGAGGAATATTGCGAAGATGCAAGAGAAGGGCCTTCCTTTGGTTGTCCCCTGTGCGGGGTGTTTTAATAATCTGAAGGGAGCCGAAAACGCCCTAAGAAAGGGAGGAGAATTGGCTGACAAGGTCGAAGAAATAGTCGGGTTCACGTATCGTCCCGATACGGAAATACTTGCCCTGATTGACGTGGTAGTCAATCGCATCGGCCTGGAGCGTGTCAAAGAAAAGGTGACAAGACCCTTATCAGGGTTAAAAGTCGCCAGTTACTATGGCTGTGCATTGGTTCGAAACCCCAAAATCACGCAACTCGATGATGCGGAGAATCCCAAGTACATGGATCGCGTGATCGAGGTGTTGGGAGCGTCTCCTGTGGAATGGTCTTACAAAACCGAATGTTGTGGGGCAGATTTGGCCCTCACCCACGGAGATACGGTCGTGGAGATGGTGAATCGCATTGTCCAAATGGCCCGGGAGGCAGGGGCCGATTGCATCACCTGTTCTTGCGGGCTCTGCCAGGCGAATCTTGAAATGAGGCAGAAAGACGAGAAAAAGGGGCTTCCGGTTTTCTACTTTACGGAGCTCATGGGTGTGGCCATGGGGTTGAAAGGCGAAGACAAGTGGTGGAAGAAACATATGATCGATCCAAGACCACCCCTGCGAAACCTCAACTTGATATAACGGGGTAAAGGAAATCCGTGAAAGGCACCGAGGATAAAGACGTTCTGGTGGTTGGTGGGGGCATCGCAGGGATGCAGTCGTCCCTACTCCTTGCCGAGATGGGATATCGTGTTGCCATTCTCGATTCTGCCCCATCGATCGGCGGTTACTTTCCCCTGCTCGATCGCACTTTTCCAACCAACTCCTGCGGTGTCTGTTTTATGACCCCGACCCCACCCGCCTTATGTCCGATCTACGAAAGTGAGCTCCATGAGAATATAGAACTCATGCCCAACTGCGATTTTGAGACAGTCAAGGGAGACGCCGGGGGTTTTGAGGCCGCTATTACTCAAAGGCCACGTTTCGTGGACGGTGCAAAATGCACCCACTGCGATCGTTGTACCGAAGTTTGTCCCGTTGAGGTTCCCTCTGAATTCGGTGGCGGGTTGGAGTCAAGAAAGGCCATATATCTACCGGTTCCTCAGGCGGTTCCTCGATCCTATGTAATCGACCCAGATACCTGTACGCGGTGTGGGGAATGTGTCAAGGTGTGTGGAGCCGAGGCCATCGATCTGGATGAGAAGCCGGTGAGGAAGAAATTCAGCGTGGCCAGCATAATTCTTGCCTTGGGTTTTGAACCCTTTCGAGCAGAACTCAAGGGAGAGTATGGATGGGGTCGATATGCCAACGTGCTGACGAGCATTCAATATGAAAGGATGTTGAGCTTTTCCGGCCCGACGAGAGGGATCCCCTCCAGGATCTCGGATGGAAGGATTCCGAGGAGAATCGCCTTTATCCAGTGTGTGGGATCTCGTGATGTGTCCTGCGGCCAGCCTCAGTGTTCTACTATCTGCTGCATGTATGCCACCAAACAGGCAGTGGTCTCTAAAGACCGAGCCAAAGATCTGGGAACAACGGTCTTTTACATGGACATCCGTCCCATGGGCAAGGACTATGAGCGGTACTACGAGATGGCCAAAGGGCGGTACGGAATCCGATATCAAAAAAGTGCGATTTCTGCAGTTCGCGAGCTTCAGCAAACCAAGAATCTTCTCATAGCCTACGGGCTCGATGATGGAACCCTGAGGGAAGAGGAGTTCGATATGGTGGTCCTTTCGGTAGGTTTTACAGCACCGAAAGGAGCCCAACAACTCGCAGATCGACTCGGCATCGAAGTGAGCGATTCCGGTTTCTGCAAGACCGAGGAATTTGACCCTGCGGCCACCTCAAGACCCGGCATTTTTGTGGCCGGTGCTTTTAGATCGCCCAGGGATATCCCAGAAACGGTCGTTGAGGGGTCGAGTGCAGCGGCCAGTGCAGCCCGCTTACTCAAGCAATTAGAGCGGAAAAGAACGAGCGACCATCCCTATCCTAAACTGGGGGAACTGGAATGGGTTATTCCCAAGATTGGAGTTTTCCTCTGGACGGGTGGAGAGGACCTTGGGGAGATACTTGCTGTGAATGAGATTACCGAGGCCATTCGGGCAGAGAGGGATGTGGTTCATGTGGAAGAAATCTCCACCACCTCTCTCGATGAAGGCTTGGCCGAGATGCGGAAGGCGATAGGTGAGAAGGGGATCAACCGGGTGGTGATCGCGGGAAGCCCCCTCGCGGAATTTCGGAAAGCCGTCGAGGAGATGGCCCGGGCGGCCGGTTTCAGTCCCCATGTTTTTGAGCATGTGAATGTTGCAGAACAGTGCGCGTACGTCCATTCGAATGATCCTCGTCTGGCAACGGAAAAGTCGAAGGTTCTGATCCGGAGTGCTGTCGCTAGGGCGAGGTGGTTGAGACCCTCAAAGGGGGGAGAGAAAGAGGTTCGTGGGAATGCCTTGGTGGTCGGGGGAGGAGTGAGCGGCCTCTCTGCTTCTCTGAGACTCGCCGAACAGGGGATCGATGTGACACTCATCGAAAGGGAGAACGATCTTGGGGGGAATGCTCGCCATTCTTTCTTTACGCTCAACGGGTCTAATCCCCAGGTTCTCCTCGACGACCTGGTCTCAAAGGTGGAAGGGCACTCCCGAATCGATGTCTGGAAGAAGGCAGAGATAGAATCATTCACCGGCCACTGGGGAGACTTTCGCACCACTGTCTCCGTTGACGGAGGGAGGCGGGAGTTGACTCACGGCTCGGTCATTCTGGCGACCGGGGGTCATGAGACGCCGCCTAAAGAGTATCTCTATGGAAAAGATTCGAGGGTCGTCACCCAGAGGGAGCTTGAGCGAATGATACATGATGGGGACGGCCGCGTCGATGGTTTGAAAGCCGTGGCGATGATTCAGTGTGTTGGTTCCAGGGATGAGGAACATCCCTACTGCAGCAGGATCTGTTGCGGCCATGCCATCAAGAATGCTTTGAAGTTGACAGAGATGAATCCAGATGTATCGATTGTGGTCCTTCACCGTGACATCCGAACCTACGGTTTCTATGAGGCATACTACCTGGAGGCGAGGAATCGAGGGGTGATTTTTGTTCGGTATGAGCCGGAACAGAAACCGCGGGTCGCCTCAGAAGACGGCAGTTTGACAATCCGCTTTATGGATCCAGCTGTGGGTGAAGATATCGATCTGGCCTTGGACCTCCTTGTTCTAAGTACCGGCATCGAATCGAATGACAATAGAGAATTGGCAGACATGGTCGGCGTCGAGGCCAACAGCGATGGATTTTTCCAGGAGGCCAATCCGAAGAGTGCCCCCCTCGATTCTGTAGATCGGGGCAAGTTCTTTTGTGGGCTTTGCCATTCTCCCAATCATATTGAAGATGCTATTTCTCAGGCCAATGGAGCCGCGATTCGGGCGGCGGTACTCCTCGTAAAACAGCGGGTAGAATACAAACCTTACCTGGCCTATATGATTGAAAGACTCTGCTGTGGGTGTGGTCTCTGCGTGACGACATGCCCTTATGGAGCCAGGGTCCTTGATGAAGAAACCTGGAAAGCTCACGTCTTTGAAGATCTGTGCCAGGGTTGCGGGAATTGCGTCATAGCGTGTCGGAACGGAGCGTGCCAACAGGTGAACTACGAAAAGGCAACGGTTCTCGCCACAGTGGATGCAGCACTAGATTAGATACAGGGGACAGGGATCAGTTGACAGGGGTCAGCAACGGCCTAAAAGAAAAACGAGTTTAGAAGGCTTTGGCTGAAAACCGATCCCTGGCACCTGAAAGCTGAATCAAACAGGGGTCAGCATGGATGAGTGGAGATGGTTTGGCTGAAAACCGACACCTGACAACTGAATTCTTGGGGGATTTCTTATGAGTGATTTCGAACCCAGAATCGTAGCATTTCTCTGCCATTGGTGCACTTACACTGGAGCTGATCTGGCTGGGACCACCCGACAACAGTATCCTCCCAATGTCCGGATTATCCATCTCATGTGTTCCGGAGCGGTAGACACTATCTATGTGTTGAAGGCGCTCATTGATGGAGCAGATGGAGTTCTTATTGGAGGTTGCCACCCAGGAGATTGCCACTACCAGACGGGGAATTACAAAGCTCGGAGGAGGGTGGCGATCATCCAGAGTATCCTCTCCCAGCTCGGATACGATCCAGAACGGATCTGGCTCCGCTGGATCAGTGCCAGTGAAGGGAAGCTCTTTGCCGACACTGTGACCAACATGGTTGAAGAACTGAAACAGAAAGGCCCCAATCCAGTCAAAAGTATGTGGACCGTGTGATCAATGAGGAGATTCCATGAAGGCTTCGATCTTTCGTGTTGAAAAGGGCGACCCCCTTGAGACGTTGAGGGGATTCCTAAGGCGCGTTCTCGAAAGCAAATTGGTAGACGCCATTCTCGTCCCAAAAGCTCATCCGACGGGGAGTGGTTATGTCCAAACCCTCATCAAGGATCCCGAGATGCTCGGAGATGCTCATCCCCTGGCACCGACGATGCCGGTTCAGTCAGGGCGGATCGCGTCACATCTTACCCTCGGTCAACCGGGCGGTCGGATTGGGGCTGTTATCAAATCCTGCGAATTACGAGCTGTGGTGGAACTGGCCAAGTTCCTCCAGGTGGAATCGGAACATCTGATCACGATTGGTGTCGACTGCCTTGGCACATATGAGGTGAAAGACTATGCCCGGATCGTCGAGGGCAAGGGTGGAGGAGACGTCGTCACCGAGGGACTCCTAAAGGGAGCCAAAAAGGGACAGATAGAATCTCAGGAAGGTATGGACCTTCGTCTCGCTTGCCGTATATGTGAGTATCCGGTTCCCCTCAACGCCGACATAACGGTCGGACTATTCGGACATGATCCGACAAAGGAAATCGAGGTGATTATTGGTGACAGGATAGAGGCGGATGTTGAGCAGAGCGGAATCCTCGAACTCTCACCGATCCAGCCTAGCGATAGAGAGAAGGTGGTCGCCGAGTTGATCGAGCAGCGGACGCAGCAAAGGGACCAGGTTTTTCATGAATTCAAGGAGAAGGTGACGGATCTCCAGGCCCTGGCAAATACGCTGTCCACCTGTATCCGATGCCACAACTGTATGGTGGCCTGCCCCATCTGCTACTGCAAGGAGTGTGTGTTTCGGACGCCTACTTTTGAACATCAATCTGACCAGTTCCTCCGATGGGCTGGTCGTAAGGGTGGTATCCAGATGCCCACGGACACCTTGATATTTCATCTAACCCGGATGGCCCATATGGCAACCTCCTGTGTGGGTTGTGGGCTCTGTGATAGCGCCTGCCCAAACGAGTTACCCGTGACGACTCTTTTCAGAACGGTGGGCCATGGGGTGCAAGCCTTGTTTGACTATGTCCCGGGTCGGAATCCAGATGAGAACCCTCCTGTGGCAACATTTAGGGAGGACGAACTTCAGATCGAAACGGGTGCAAAGGATTGAGTATGTGTTCACCACAGAGACATGGAGAGCACGGAGTCCCGCTTTGCGGGATTGTTTGCCGGGAGAGGGCGACAAACAAAAAATCTCAACTCTTGTCAGGTAGGGTTAAAGCCGTTTTTCCAGAGGTCATTTGTTTTGCCCATCGAAGTCTCCCGGTGGGAAAATGAAAGTGACCCTCTCTGGCCTCTATGCCTCGGTGGTGAATAAGGTATTTGGAGGAACTCAATGAAAGGGGCAAGCAAGAAGGAAGAGAAGACAAACCGTTCCGAACACATCCCGATATTTGTTCTTGGGAAGAAGTATGACGTGCCTCAATCCCTGACCATCCAGAAGGCAATGGAGTATGCGGGATACCAATGGATTCGTGGCTGTGGGTGCCGAGGGGGTATTTGCGGAGCTTGCGGCACCGTCTACAGATTCCCGGATAGTTACAAGATCGAGGTCGGCCTGGCCTGTCAGACGGTGGTCCAGCCCAACATGTACATTACCCAGATCCCTTTCTTCCCAGCCGTCAAAAAGCACTACGAGCTGGAGAAACTCACAGCCAGCCTCGAAACTCTTATCAAGCTCTATCCTGAGACGTTGCGATGCCTCCAGTGCAACGTGTGCACCAAATCCTGTCCCATGGATATTGAAGTCATGGATTATATGGCGGCCGCCATGCGTGGCGACATCGCAAGAGTGGCTGAACTCTCTTTTGACTGTGTCATGTGCGGTCTCTGTACGTCTCGTTGTCCTGCAGAGATCTGCCAGTACAATATTGCGATTCTGGCCAGACGGCTTTACGGAAAGTTTATCGCCCCGAAGGCCGACCACCTCAGGGAGATGGTTGGGCAGATAGAAGGCGGTCATTACGACCGAATAATGAAGGATCTCACGCAGGCCAGTGAGGACAAATTGAGGAAGCTCTATACAGAGAGAGAGATGGAGCCTGAAGAGGCTGATGAGGCGTGGGTCCCTGAAGACGGCTCAAAACTTTGAGGGGTCACGTCGGTTAATCTGGAGGTTTCTGAATGCCCTACACAGAGGAACTGAAGCAATTAATCAAGAAAGTTGAGGCAACCCGTTCGGTCCGGGTCGAGCGGAAGAAACGGGGTGAAGAGTTTCCCATGATTCCGCTGAAAGAGCGAGAAGAACGTCTCGAAAAGTATCACCCGGACTTCGTCGAGGGGGCCCGACAAGAGATCCGAGTTGGACCGAGCAAGGGCTATGCAATCTCTCCAGAAATCGTTGACCTTCTTGAAGCCCGGAGTCGGGTGGATCCTGACAAGATCGATCTTTCTCGAATTGATCACGAGGCAGACGTCCTTATCTTGGGAGCAGGCGGTGCAGGGACATCTGCGGCTCTTATTGCTCAAGAGTGCGGTGCACAGGTGATACTCGCGACCAAGTTAAGACACGGCGATGCAAACACCATGATGGCTGAAGGCGGAATCCAGGCTGCCTCTAAAGGAACAAAGGATTCTCCCTATTTTCACTATCTCGACGTGTTGGGAGGCGGCCATTTCAAGAACATTCCCGAACTGGCGAGGACACTGGTCATGGATGGCCCTAGGGTATTGGCCTGGCTAGAGGATCTGGGATGCATGTTCACCAAATCTGAGGATGGGCGTTTGAGAAGTCTTCACGGTGGAGGGACCTGCCGGAGACGGATGCATTACGCTGCCGACATCACAGGGGCAGAAATCATGCGCACCCTGAGGGACGAGGCCCGAAACCGGGGAGCGAGTATTACTGTCTTGGAGTTTGTCCCCGCCGTTGAGTTGATCCTGAACGAACATGGCCATTGCGCAGGAGCCGTCCTATATAATTTGGAAACAGAAGAGTACCTGCTCGTCAAGGCAAAAGCAGTGATCATGGCCACCGGTGGCTCCGGCAGGCTTCACATCCAGGGGTTCATGACGACCAACCACTATGGTGCGACTGGCGACGGCCTGATCCTTGGATATCGGGTTGGCGTGAAATTAAACTTCCTTCACACCGTACAGTACCATCCGACGGGGGCAGTCTTCCCTGAGCAGGCTGAAGGGCTTCTGATCACCGAGAAGTTTCGAGGGGCCGGTGCCAATGTCATCAATATCGATGGAGAGCAGTTTGTGAATGAGCGAGAACCCCGCGATGTGGAGTCAGCCTCCCTTATCCGAGAGTGCAGCGAGCTTGGGAAAGGGGTGTCGACGCCAACAGGTAAAGTCGGTGTATGGCTTGATTCACCCATGATCGATCTTCTCAAGGGACCAGGTACGGTTGAGAAGGAGTTCCCTGGTAAATTCATTCTCTTCAAGCGCTATGGGATTGATATTTCTGAAGAACCGATGCTTGTATATCCCACGCTCCACTATCAGAATGGGGGGCTGGAATTCACGTCTGAGTGTGAGACCACCATACCCGGGCTCTACATTGCTGGGGAGGTTGGCGGAGGCATCCACGGTGAGAATCGACTCATGGGCAATTCATTGCTCGACATCACCGTCTTCGGGAGGATTGCAGGAAAGAATGCGGCACGCTATGCCAAAGATCGCGCGAGAGATGGGAGACTGAATCTCGATCACGTAAGAAGGTATCACAAAGAGCTCGAGCGTTCGGGCATTCAGACCGACCGGATCTCACCGATGCTTCTTCCTGACTATTCCAATCCAGAAGTCAGAAAGAGACAGCTCACCACCAAGTATCACGGAACGATCCGTTGAAGACGGCGCGATATCTATATGGGGGCAAGAAATACCTTTCTTGCCCCGTTTTTTTATTTATGGGATAAATATCCCAACATTGGAATATCAATGATTTCAGCTAATTAAGCAACACCAAGCAAGCCCAAATAACCCCATGTTGTCACTTTTTGACACTGGACTTTAGGCTTTTTCTTTTCGATTCCGTCAGGGAAAGAAAGCTCTATGGTGACGGCGTGGAAGGTGTGAAATCGAGCAAATAGGCTGAGTGTTGATTCTTCTCGGTTTGTATGGTCTTTTTGACATGCGATTTTTTTTAAATGGGGGAATTCGTGCGTGACCCCCCACCCGGTCACGGCCCCCATGCTTTTAGAGATTCAACCCCCCTTCCCCCTAAAGGAATGCTCTATAGATCGATTGTATGCGTGAGATGGAGGCACTGATTGAGCTTTTAGGAAAGAAAGGCAGTATAACTAGGGAGGACTAAGTGCCCAGGATTCAGAAGGTGACGGTAAAGATTCAGGGGAGGTGGGTGTTTATTTCAATCGCAAATCGTCAGTTTTCGAGTACGCCGAAACTGTTTAATACAGTTAGCTATACGTAACATATTCTGTTTTTTCTATTGATTCAGAGTACTTACATGTTGTTTTTCTAACTCAGGTTTTCGTCGATGTCAAGCCTTTTATGTCCTCCTACTTTTGTGAGG
>CAYGBK010000037.1:0-15364 GCA_964348095.1 uncultured Thermodesulfobacteriota bacterium
ACCTTCGTTATCGCTGAGGTTAACGTCGTCTTACCATGATCCACATGCCCAATCGTCCCAATGTTTATATGCGGCTTCGTCCGTACAAACTTCGCCTTCGACATCTTAACTCCTCCTTATCAAATAGCCTCCCTCAAGAGTTTGGGATGTTTTTTGTTGTTCTTGAAATGATTTGCTGGTCTATCTCTTTTGGAACCCGCCTGTACCGCGAGAATTGCATCGTAAAGGTCGCCCGCCCCTGAGTCTTCGACCGAAGATCAGTGGCGTAGCCAAACGTCTCCGCGAGGGGAACCTCCGACGCCAACACGTGCGTTCCCGGTCTGGAATCGATCCGGAGTATTTTGGCCCGCCGCCCGTTGAGGTCTCCAATAACATCACCGAGGAATTCCTCAGGGACGATGAGGTCGAGTGACATGACCGGTTCCAAAAGGACCGGCATTGCCTGCCTGGCAGCCTCTTTGAATCCAAGAGAGCCCGCGATCTTGAACGCCATCTCTGATGAATCAACTTCATGAAATGATCCATCGAGCAGGGTCACATGAATATCCACGACCGGATACCCCGCCAGAACCCCCCTCTCCATGGCTTCCGAGATGCCTTTTTCAACAGCCGGAACAAACTGAACCGGCACAGAGCCCCCGACAACGGCATTGCTGAAACGAAAACCAACTCCAGGAGGCCCCGGTTCAACACGGATTTTGACATGGCCATATTGACCTCGGCCCCCTGTCTGTTTTACGAACTTCCCTTCCGCCTCTGCCGGGCGGGTCAGCGTTTCCCGATAAGCAACCTGGGGATTCCCCACTCTGGCCCCAACTGTGAATTCTCGTTGAAGCCTGTCAACCAGTACTTCCAAATGAAGTTCACCCATGCCGGCAATGATTGTCTGCCCTGTATCTCCGTTTGTACTCACCTGAAAAGAGGGATCCTCCATGGCCAGACGTTTAAGGGCTTGGCCCAATTTATCCTGTTCCCCCCTAGAACGAGCTTCAATGGCGACCGACAATACGGGCGTTGGTGCCTCGATAGATTCGAGCAAGATGGGATTGGCCTCGTCGCAAATGGTATCGCCAGTTGTTGTATGTCTCAGCCCGACGGCCGCAAAAATATCCCCTGAATAAACCTCTTCGATTTCTTCTCTCTTATTGGCGTGCATCTTCAGGAGCCGTCCAAGCCTCTCCCGCTTTCTTTTGTTTGCATTGAAAACATAAGATCCCTTGCGAAGGCTCCCCGAATAGACCCTGAAGTAGGTGAGATTTCCCACATAGGGATCTGTCATAATCTTGAACGCCAGCGCTGTAAGCGGCTGATCGTCTGCGGCAAATCTTGTCTCCTCTTCCCCATCCAGTTTTTTCCCGGAGATAGGTGGAACATCCATTGGGGATGGCAGATAATCGATAATCGCATCGAGGAGGTGCTGAATCCCCTTCTTCTTGAATGCCGATCCGCACAGGACAGGCACGATCTTGCGGCTAAGGGTCGCCTGTCGAACAGCCTTTTTGATCTCGTCTACAGGGATGTCCCTCTCTTCGATAAATAACTCCAAAAGGGTCTCACTCTGGTCCGCGACGGTTTCCAGAATCTTCTCCCTATACTTCTCGGCTGTTTCACGCAGTGGCTTCGGGATCTCAACCTCGTCATAACGAGCGCCCAATGAGCTCTCTTCATATACGTGAGCCTTCATCCTTACCAGGTCGACCACACCTTGAAGGTTCTCTCCCTCCCCGAGGGGTATTTGCAGGGGCAGGGGCCTGGCATTCAGTTTCAGCCTCATCGAATCGACGCTTTTGAAAAAATCAGCTCCGATCCGGTCAATTTTATTGATGAAGGCAAGCCGTGGTATCTCGAATCTATCCGCCTGTCTCCATACCGTTTCCGACTGAGGTTCTACCCCGGCAACGCCATCAAAGATGGCGATGGCTCCATCCAGAACTCTCAGAGAGCGTTCCACTTCGATGGTGAAGTCCACGTGACCGGGAGTATCAATGATGTTGATCCGATGTCCATTCCAAAAACAGGTTGTTGCTGCTGAGGTAATAGTGATCCCCCGCTCCTGTTCCTGGTCCATCCAGTCCATAGCGGCCGAGCCATCGTCAACTTCTCCCATACGATAGGTGACCCCTGTATAGAAAAGAATCCGCTCGGTCGTCGTCGTCTTACCCGCGTCAATATGGGCCATCATTCCGATATTGCGTATGTTCTCTAAAGCAACTATTCGTGCCAAGTTGACCAACCTCAAAAGAAAAAGTCGACAGAAAAAGACGTAAAAAAAAGCGCTCTGAGGCACACTGAGCTTTGTCAACTCATTCACCTTTTCAGATGAAAGACCGATTTGTTTTTACCAGCGATAGTGTGCGAAGGCCTTGTTGGCTTCAGCCATCTTGTGAGTGTCTTCTCTTTTCTTCGCAGCAGCTCCTCGGTTACTCGCGGCCTCGAGCAGCTCAGACGCGAGACGCTCCCGCATTGTCTTTTCACCGCGCTGTCGTGCGTAGCCGATGAGCCATCGCATCGCCAAAGCCAGTTTTCTATCGGATCGCACTTCCACAGGAACCTGGTAAGTGGAACCACCCACTCGGCGGGACTTTACCTCGACTGAGGGCATTACATTGTTGATGGCCTTTTTGAAGACCTCGAGAGGGTTTTGACTGGTTTTCTCCTGAATAATGTCGAATGAACCGTAACAAATGCTTTCCGCCACGCTTCTTTTGCCCCTGAGCATCAATCCGTTAATGAACTTGGCAACCATCTTATCGTGGTATTTCGGATCAGGAATGATCGTTCTTTTCGGAACCTCTCTTCTTCTCGGCACCTTCAAAACCTCTCAAACAAAAAAAGCCCCCCGGCTACTTTGGCCTTTTTGTTCCGTACTTCGATCGCCCCTGCCGACGGTCCTGAACACCAACCGAATCCAGGGTTCCTCTGACAATATGGTACCTCACCCCCGGTAGATCTTTAACTCGACCGCCCCTGATAAGGACCACCGAGTGCTCCTGAAGGTTGTGCCCCACCCCCGGAATATAGGTCGTCACCTCAATTCCGTTTGTCAAACGGACTCTGGCAACCTTCCTCAGGGCAGAATTGGGCTTCTTTGGCGTCGACGTGTAGACCCGGACGCAGACTCCCCTTTTCTGCGGGCAATCCCTCAGGGCAGGAGCCGTTGTTTTCTTCCTTACAGCGCTCCGAGAACTGCGCACTAACTGGTTTATCGTTGGCATTCAAATGACTCGCAGGTGAAACAATATAAAATCTTTAAATTAATAATAATATACTATTTTGTCAAGGCCTTATCGAACGCCCCTCCCCCAGATTCTTCGACCAGGATAATTGCGGTATTTTCTTAACGGTTAGGTGAAGGGAGACTATTTCCTCCGGCGGGGAGTTCACTTTTCAGGTCATCCCTGAGGCAGATATGTTTAATATCAAAAACATTTGATGATGTCAAGAACAGGTTTTTCTCTTTTTACCCTTGACACCCTCCTCAGATTGCAGTAGCAAGCTGTACCGAGGTCAATTGAGATCGTTCTCGCGGCCATGTTAAGATTTAGAGGGGTTTTTCGATGATTCGAGCCTTGGAGCTACCATGGATCTGATCCTTCTATTCGTGGGCGTTGTCCTGGTGAATAATTTCGTTCTGGCCAGATTCTTGGGAATCTGCCCATTCCTGGGTGTCTCCCGACAGACCGAGACTGCTCTCGGAATGGGGTTTGCCGTCGTCTTTGTCATGACCGTATCTTCGCTGGCAACGTGGGTGATCCATAATGCGTTTCTCAGGCCCTTTGGCATCGAATACCTTCAAACGATCGCCTTTATCCTCGTCATTGCGGCGCTCGTGCAATTGGTTGAGATCGTTATGCAGAAGGTAAGTCCACTGCTTTATCAAGCCCTCGGCATTTACCTCCCCTTGATCACCACAAACTGTGCTGTCCTGGGGGTTGCGATCCTCAACATTCAAAAAGATCACGGCTTCCTAGAAACGACGTTTTTCGGGTTCGGTGCATCTGTCGGATTTACACTCGCCCTGGTCCTTTTTTCAGGGCTGAGGGAGCGCATAGCCCTGGCCGACATCCCGGCAGCCTTCAAGGGTACACCGATTGCCCTAATAACGGCTGGCCTTCTATCTCTGGCTTTTATGGGGTTTTCCGGCCTAGTAAAATAGATACAACCAGCAAGAAATAAGCAATTGGGCTGAATTAGAGTTGATGCCCCGGTCGAAAACTCAAGTTTTTGACCGATCAAAATAAGGAAGGCGTGGAAAAACGCGCCGGGTGACTACGGAGGCAACGGTTCTATTCTCGAGGAGCTGAAAGCCTCCGACGGACGGCTCAGTATTTCAAAGAAAGGGTCAACTTCTCAGGGTGAACCCTTTTCTCGATAGGGCTATCTCAAGGCGGTGTTCTCAGGTGACATTGAAATGGTCGAAGCTGTTCTAACTTTGAGTGGGATAGGCCTTCTGGCAAGCCTCGGTCTGGGATTGGCTGCTAAGAAGTTTGCCGTTCAGCAAAACCATGTGATTGAGCAGGTTGAACAGGCACTTCCAGGTATCAACTGCGGTGCCTGTGGCATGGCGAGTTGCCACGCCTACGCAAGAGCAGTCGTTGCTGGGGAGGCAACAGTCAATGCGTGCGTACCAGGTGGAGAAAAAACCACTCGTCTCCTTGGTGAAATTCTTGGTGTTGAGGCTTCTCCGACAGAAAGGCGTGTTGCTGTTCTCCTCTGCCGGGGTGGCAAAGGTGAGACCCAATCACGATTTGAATACCACGGACTCGCCGATTGCAAGGCAGCCATGATAGTCGCCGGTGGGGAAAAGGGCTGTACATACGGCTGCCTTGGCCTCGGGACGTGTGAGCGATTATGCCCCTTTGATGCCCTTCGAATAGATGCAAATGGCCTTCCGGTAATCGACGAGCAGAAGTGCACTGGATGTGGGATCTGCGTTGAAAACTGCCCCAAGGATGTCCTCCGTCTCGCTCCCCAAGGTATGACAGTTCATGTTCGCTGCCATTCGCCCGACAAAGGGGGGCAGGTCAAGAAGGTGTGCAGTGTCGGCTGTATTGGCTGCGGCGCCTGTGTTCGGGCCTGTCCCTATGAGGCTCTTTCAATGGAAAATGGCCTCGCCGTTCTGGATTACAACCGGTGCACACAATGTGGTTTATGTGTTGATCAATGCCCGACTCACAACATCACGAGGGCGATCCAGACATCCGCAAAATCGCAAATCAATCCGGATCTATGCCAGGGACATGCCCTTTGTGAGGCGGTCTGTCCCGTAGATGCTATTTCCGGCACGCCTGGAAAGACGCATATTGTTGACGAGGATCGATGTATTAGCTGTGAAATCTGCTGCTCAGTTTGCCCGGTTCATGCTATCACCATGGTGAACGCCGAGTGACTGGAGTTTTCTGATTTTTGTAAAGGGCACCTTGCAACTCGTCGAGTTGACATAATTTGTTTTTTTTCGAAGAGAACAACTTTGGTCGTCATTCATATGCGATTGCGGTGATTCTGTCGGGCCGCGCGGAGGGGGAATCCCTCCTCCTTTTTCCAGAGAAGTGGTTCAAGAACACCGGTGTTCTCCCTGGACACAAGGAAGTCGAACCGACTAGATTCGAGAGGAGTTTTTGAGAGCTATGTCCAAAGCCCGCCATTTCAGAGGCGGGGTTCATCCCCATGAGCGTAAGGCGCTTTCGAGAGACAAGGGCATTGAAATCTTGCCTCTTCCACAACGTCTCGTAGTCCACCTTTCGCAACATATTGGAGCCCCCTGCGAGCCTATCGTATCGCCTGGTGACGCCGTCAAGAAAGGGCAGAAGATTGGCGAGGCGCAAGGATTCGTCTCCTCACCGGTCCACGCCCCAACATCTGGCAAGGTTTTGAAGATAGCAGATTTCCCTCACCCTCTAGGAAGATCCCTCCCTGCTGTGGAAATTGAATCGGACGGGTTGGATCAATGGGCCGATGATATTCATGGAAGAGAGGATTGCCTTTCACTCTCTCCCGATGATCTGCGGGCTATTATCCGCGAAAAAGGACTGGTCGGGATGGGGGGGGCAGCCTTCCCGACACACGTCAAGCTGAGTCCCCCCAAGGGCAAAACAATCGACACGCTGATCATCAACGGCGCTGAATGTGAGCCCTACCTTACCGCCGATTATCGTCTGATGGTGGAAGAACCAGAAAAGGTGATTGGTGGCATGAAGGTCATGGTCGCTATTCTCGGGGTCGAGAGAGTTTTCATAGCCATCGAGGCTAACAAACCTGAAGCTATCGACACGATGATGAAAACCCTTAGGGAAGAGCCCCGCGTAGAGGTCGTCACTTTAGAAGTGAAATATCCCCAGGGAGCAGAAAAACAACTTATCAAAACGCTGGTCAACCGAGAAGTGCCGCCTTCAGGGGGACTCCCAATGGACGTCGGGGTTCTGGTACAGAATGTTGGAACTGCGGCAGCTGTAGACCAGGCTGCCCGACTTGGAATCCCGCTGATTGAGAGGGTCATGACCGTCACCGGTGAAGGAATCCGGGAACCAAAGAATCTCCGGGTGAGGATCGGAACTCCGATCACAGATCTTCTCGAGGCGTGCGGCGGATTCGCCGAGAGACCGGGAAAGCTTATCCTCGGTGGCCCCATGATGGGCCTTAACCAATACACAACAGAGGTCGCGGTGATAAAAGGTACATCCGGGGTATTGGTGCTACCCGCAACTCAGGTCCATGTTGAAGAACCCCGTAGCTGCATACGATGTGGGACCTGTGTGAGTGTATGCCCCATGAACCTTTTGCCAAACGTCCTTGGTGTTCTTGCCACGAGGGGTCTCTTCGATGAAGCCGAGAAGAATTATCTCATGGAATGCATCGAATGCGGTTCATGTGCCTTTGCATGTCCGTCAAGAATTCCCTTGGTTCATCTCATAAGGTATGCGAAGGCGGAGGTTCTTGCGAAGAAAAGCAGGGAAAAGAAATCCCTGGCTGCATGATCAGACCTGCTCGGTGGATCGCGATCCCAAAAACATGATAGGCCCGGGGTTCCGCTGGGAGCTGACAATCGTCACAGAATCCAAAATACGAAAAATTGGAAGATGAATCTGAATGGCAAAAACACGTTTCATATTCTCTTTTTCAACATTCGGATCTGTCTCCCCCTGGCGGGTGCTTCGGGCTTTGGATTTGTCAGGCGGCGGTTCTTCTCCAATCGGCACTTATATGAATAGCCGGAGATTTCTGGAAAACTAAATGACAGCGCAGAGATCATGACCGATAGACAGTTTATCCTTTCTTCTTCCCCCCACCTTCTCACTGAAGAGTCGGTTCCAGGGATCATGAGGGCCGTCGTCATCGCCCTCCTGCCGGCCACGGCGATGGGAGTCTACCTCTTTGGACGTCATGCCCTTCTGATCGTTTTGATATGCACGGCTTCGGCCCTGGCCATCGAGGCCATATGCCAGAAAGCCCTGGGAAGAAAGATCACCCTCACCGATTGGAGTGCCGCCGTCACTGGCATACTCATGGCGCTAAACCTTCCGCCTGGCTCTCCGTGGTGGATGGCCTTTCTCGGCTCGGGAATCGCGATCGTTTTGGGCAAGCAGATATACGGGGGTCTCGGCTATAATCCATTCAACCCGGTTCTGGTTGCCAGAGTTATTCTCCTTGTTTCCTTCCCCGTCCAAATGACAAAGTGGTGGCAGCCGAGGATCCCCTTCTATGGCAATGTTGACGTGGTAACAACGGCCACCCCGCTGGGAGAGATGAAAACCCACCTGCTGCTCAAGGGGACGCTCGATGGGTTCACGATGGACCGGCTCATAGATCCTCTTGTCGGCAATATTGGGGGGTGCATAGGCGAGGTGTCTGCAATCGCCCTCGCCCTTGGAGGCCTCTACCTTCTGGCTCGGAAGGTTATTTCATGGCATATCCCGCTCGCTTTCCTGGGTACTGTTTTTCTAGCCACGGCTTTTCTGTGGATGCTCAACCCAGAGCGGTTTATGAATCCTATGTTTCATCTTTTTACGGGCGGTCTTTTCCTCGGGGCGTTTTTCATGGCCACGGATCTTGTGACAAGCCCCGTGATGAAACAGGGCATGATCGTCTTCGGTATCGGATGCGGCCTCATCACGTCTGTTATCCGCGTTTTCGGTGGGTACCCGGAAGGCGTCTCCTTCTCAATTCTTCTGATGAACGCCGCGACACCTCTGATCGATCGTTTCACGGCGCCCAAGCCATTTGGTTGGGTTGAACCGGAATAGAGCTATCTAGATGGCACAGGTTCCCAAGCTCATGTTGGTTTTGACGACCACCTGCTTTGCGGCAGCACTCGCCCTGTCGCAGGTTTACGAACTGACAAAGGAACCTATTGCCTACCAGAAAAGGCTCGAGGTATTGAGGGCAATTCGGGCAGTGCTTTCCGACATTGACAATGAGCCCGATAAAGACCTCGTTCGCCTCCCCTTTAGCAAAGCTCCGGGGAGTGAATCAAAGGAGATCACTTTTTTTCGGGGTCGATCCGGAGGTAAACTGACCGGGGTAGCCTTTGTTGTCGAATCCCGCGAGGGATATGGCGGGACAATTGAGGTTATGCTCGGCCTTGACACCCAGGGAACCATCCTGGGTGTGGAGATCTTGGGTCATCTCGAGACACCCGGGTTGGGAAACAAGATAATCGAAAAGCCATTCCGCCAGCAGTTTGTTGGCAGGAACCTGACAAACACCAAGTGGGCTGTGCGGAAAGATGGTGGTGATATTGATCAGATCACAGGGGCAACTATCTCACCCCGTGCTGTGGTTCAGGCCATTAAGACGGGATTGGAGGCTTTTAGGGAAAGGAGCACCGAGGTCTTGCAATGACAGACAAACGCTGTCCCCTGGGTGATCAAGGATTGGGGTTCGGTCACCGGCGCTGATCCCGGACACGTAACAGCCAGATCCTAATGAGGAAAAATCGATGGGAGTGACATGGGAGTTTTCTAAAGCGCTTTGGAAAGAGAATCCGGTTTTTCGGCTGGTTCTTGGGATGTGCCCGGCCCTGGCGGTGACCACCACGGCACTCAACGGAATTGCCATGGGCCTTGCCACGACTTTTGTTCTCGTCTGTTCTAATCTCGTTGTCTCCCTGATCAGGACGCTGATTCCTACCCGGGTCCGCTTGCCAGCCTTCATCGTCATTATTGCGTCATTTGTTACCATTGTCGACCTCGTCATGGCGGGATTCATTTTCCAGCTCCACAAGACCCTCGGGCTTTTTATTCCGCTCATCGTGGTCAACTGCGTCATTCTTGGGAGGGCCGAGGCTTTCGCCTCCAAAAATCCGATACTACACGCACTCGCTGATGGCTTCGGAATGGGAATCGGCTTTACCCTGTCCCTCGCCCTCCTGGGAAGCATTCGAGAAGTTCTCGGCAACGGAACATTTTTTTCCCTGCCTGTGATGGGAGAGGCATTTCTCCCCTTTCTCGTCATGGTCCTTCCTCCCGGGGCTTTTATCGCCTTGGGTTTTCTTCTGGCGGCCATGAATCGGATCGGTCAAAAAGTTAAGTCGAGGGACGAGCGGGCAACGGCCCCCTAGGCGGTGTTTTGCTTCCAGGACAGATTGGTTGATTCGATGGGGGATTTGTGGTAAGAAAAGGGTATTGCGCAGCAGAAGGGGATCGACATTTTTTTTGGAAGAGCTTGTGAAAAATTTATCAGATTGGAGGGATGATCTTGCACAGGATCCTTTCCAAAAGAGAAATGGCTGAGGGAACTGTCTGTGAATTCATCCTCGACGCGCCGAAGGTTGCTGCCAAGGCCGAACCTGGCCAGTTTGTCGTGGTCCGAGCCAACGAAACGGGCGAGAGAATCCCTCTCACTATGGCCGATACGGACAGTGAAAAGGGAACCGTTACCATCATTTTTCAGGTTGTGGGAAAATCGACCGCTCTCTTGAGAACATTTGAGGCCGGGGACGCCATTTTAGATGTCATCGGGCCACTCGGCAAACCGACTCATGTCGAGAACCTTGGCACTGTCGTCTGCGTTGGAGGAGGAACAGGGGTGGCAGTGATGCACCCCATCACCCGGGCATACAAGAGAGCGGGCAACCACGTCATCGCCATAATAGGAGCTCGAACCAAAGATCTCCTCATCCTCGAGAGTGAGATGAAGGCGGCCAGCCATGATCTGCGTGTATGTACTGATGATGGGAGCTATGGCCACCATGGATTTGTCACGGATGTATTGAAGGAGATCCTGGATCAAGACAAGAAGGTTGCCCTTGTTGTGGGTATCGGTCCCGTTCCCATGATGAAGTTTCTCTGCAAGCTGACGAAAACATACGCCGTGAAAACAGTCGTCAGTCTCAACCCGATCATGGTGGATGCGACTGGAATGTGTGGTGCCTGCCGGGTATCGGTTGGAGGGGTAACCAGGTTCTGCTGTGTAGATGGTCCTGAATTCGATGGTCATGCGGTTGATTTCGACGAACTCACCGAGCGGCAGCAGGCCTATCTGACTGAAGAAAAAACCTCCATGGAAAAATTCATGGGCCAGGTTTCACCTGAATCATAGACGGGCTTCGAAAGAAGGTGCTCTTCGCTAGGTGCCCCCTTGATTCACCTTTTGCCCTTTTACTTTTGTTCTTTACTGTCGCGTTGAGCACTCGCTTTTCCGGTTTTTCAGAGATCTTGTCGATTACGCAACACCTTCAGCTACGGGGCTAAATTTCGGAGGACAAGAATGTCTCAAGACAAACCCAAAAAGGAAAAGATCCCGAGGCAGAAGATGCCAGAACAGTCACCCGAGGAACGGAGAGCAAACTTCGACGAGGTTCCCTTTGGGTATTCTCCTGAAACCGCCCAACTGGAGGCTGTGCGTTGTCTCCAGTGTAAGAAACCAAAGTGCATCGAGGGATGTCCAGTGGAAATCGACATCCCGGGCTTTATTCAACTCGTCGCGGACCGAGATTTTGACGGTGCCGCCAGAAAGATCAAAGAAATGAATGCCCTTCCCGCAATTTGCGGGCGGGTTTGTCCTCAAGAGGATCAATGCGAGCAGGTCTGTATCCTTGGGAAAAAGGGCGACCCGGTGGCCATCGGAAGGCTTGAACGCTTCGCTGCAGACTGGGAGAGAACCAAGGGAGAGATGATCCTCCCAGAAAAGGCCAAGCCAACTGGCAAAAAGGTGGCCATCGTGGGTTCTGGTCCGGCTGGTCTCACCGTGGCAGGTGATCTTATTCTCAAAGGTCATGATGTTACAATTTTCGAAGCCCTACACAAACCGGGTGGCGTCTTGGTCTACGGTATTCCAGAATTCCGTTTACCCAAGGCCATCGTGGAAGCCGAGGTCAACTATCTGGAGAAAATCGGGGTCAAGGTCGAGTGTAATTCGGTCATTGGACGTATCGAAACGGTTGACGGCCTTCTAGAAAGCGGGTTCGACGCGGTCTTCCTGGGTCTCGGGGCAGGGCTGCCCATGTTCATGAACATCCCTGGGGAAAACCTATGCGGTGTTTACTCGGCCAATGAATACCTGACCCGATCGAACCTGATGAAGGCCTATCTCTTTCCAGAATATGACACTCCGATCGCCCGGGGAAAGGATGTCTGCGTCCTCGGAGCAGGGAATGTGGCGATGGATTCCGCCAGGACGGCCCTTCGCTTGGGGGCTGACAGAGTCCGTATCGTCTACAGACGATCGAGAGTGGAGATGCCGGCTCGGATTGAAGAGATTCATCATGCTGAAGAAGAAGGCGTCGAGTTTCACCTCCTGACGACTCCCATCCGTTTCCTTGGAAAGGACGACGGATGGGTGACAGGCATGGAATGTGTCAAAATGGAACTCGGCGAACCTGACGATTCCGGAAGGCGACGCCCCGTTCCCATTCAGGGATCGGAGCATACTCTGGAATGTGACCTCATTGTTGTCGCCATAGGGGCTGGAGCGAATCCGCTTCTTCCAACCCAGACCCCTGAAGTTGAGTTGAACAAAAGGGGATACATCGTTGCGGATCTCAAGAACGGCAAGACAACCAAACGAGCGGTCTGGGCAGGGGGAGACATTGTGACCGGCTCTGCAACAGTGATCCTCGCTATGGGGGCGGGCAGACAGGCGGCAAATTCCATCCACGAGTACCTTACGACAAACCAGACAACATGGTCATAAGGTGGGAATTCAGTCAGAAAAAAGCCTACCCACGGATTTAAAGGCCCCTTACCCAGGGGCCTTCGCTGCTTCTTGTTCTCGCAGACTACTCCAGATCAGTGAGGGATTGTCAAAGAAATTTTTTCTGTAGAGAGGCTCTCGTCAACAGGATAGAAAATGGACAGGGAGTGAGATACTTGGTTGAATGAAGGATGAGTTGGTCGGTGTTTATTTCTTCCGGAATTCACCAGGTCTGGACTCGGGTGATAACCGTTTATTTCAGTTACCAATCGTCTATTCCGAGAGAGCTACCGGAACACTCTGGTGAGAAACGGATAGCCCTAGGTCCTCTCAGTCCGGCAACCCTGCCTTGCGCAAGGCGCCAATTACGAGCTCTGTCTCGCCTTGATTCTCATAGGAGATTATCTTTGCAAATTACTCTAGAAAGAATTTGGGATCTATTCTGAGGACCTCTGCGGCCTCCACACGGGCCTCCTCCTCTCGGCCTGCTGCGGGAATCAGACATTTTGTACAAGACGGGTGTACGGCGTGAGATGAGAGGAGTAGAAATTGCCAAGTGAAGCAGCGTGGTTTTTCACGCCCGACTCAAGCGATTAGCCATAAACCCTATGAGATAGCTCTGATAGACTGCAGGACAATCTCCGACAGCCTTTCAGAATCCCTCTCGTCCTTTCTATCGTGAAAAACGATTACCGAGAAAACTATTTCCTTGCTCTGTAAGACATGTATCCTGTAGACCACCCTGTCATTGTCTTCATCAAGGTAATTCAATGTCATGGATCGGCCTTTTTAATGGGAGAATCTCACCGGCCTCGCCTTCTCCTTCTTGAAATTGTTTACGACGCCTCTTCGGGCTCTCATTTCTAAACTTGACGCCAGGTCAGATAGCAGCTGTGCTTCATCGTAAGCCTTTGCAAAACCATACTCCGTGATGACGACGACACATCCAGTAGGATGAATCATGAGGATATTTCTATTTTGTTTGGCGAAGTCGTCCTCTAAGGTGAATCCAATATCGTAATCAAATCGCAGCATATCAGTCTGATACGATTGAATCTGCTTTTCCCGAACGCGGATCTGCGTGCTCTGCCCATTGCTGAGGGTTACAGTTCTGCCCTTTGCACCCGGGACGTCGAATGATTGACCATCGATTTCGACCTCGTACACCTTGGTCACCTGCTGAGCTTCGGCAAAAAGAAGCAACGGTGATGCCAGAGTAAGGATTGCGCTTATGATGATCCTGATCTTCATTGATTGCCTCCTGTGAACGACTAGACTCGGCCGCCGACGCAGCCGGTCGGCTGGAGCGTTAGGCCGGATTCTATTCCGATTTCTCAAACCCAGAGTTCGAAACACTCCGCCGTTTCCCAGTGAGAATCTCAACCGTCAAAGCACGGACTGTGTCCTAAGTCGGTTCGGTTCTGAAAAAGCCATAGGTTGAGTGCTTACCACCGGAATAGTAAGCATCCGATGGTAAATACGTTCTCCCTCCTTTAGCTCACCCGTTTTGCGAGCAATCCTATTATGGGTTTGAGAGCAAAGAGCGTACCAATTGCTAGTGCTTTGGGACCGATAGGGGAGGTATTAAATCCAAGATCCAACAGCAACTTAGGCCCCAACCCCGATCATCCAATGTTTCTGTCGCAAATAGACAGAGTGTGACGGTGCCAGTATCTGAGTACTTTAGTTAGCAAAGGCAAAGGTCCTAAGACAAGCACAGCGGAAGTTAAGTGGATGCAACCCGTCTGTTCGGATTTAAAGGGCAGGTAGTGATTGTCGGAGAACTTCTGAAGGAGGATGAGAACGGTCACTCTTTTGAAAGAACCAGTTTAATCTCGAAGACTTTCGGCCAGAATTTGCCAGTGACAAACAGACGGTCATTCTTTGTATCGTAAGCAATCCCGTTCAATACATCGACCTGGTCATTAAGGTCCTCAGGACTCAAGAGACCTTGAAGGTTTATCCATCCCACCACTTGACCTGTCTGGGGAGCAATTCTTGCGATGCGGTCTGTCCTCCAGACATTGGCGTAGATTTCGTCGCGAACGTACTCCAATTCATTGAGTCTAGCCACAGGGCCATTTCTGTCATGGACTTCAATACAACCGATCTCCTCGAGGGTTTCAGGATCTAACAAATGCAGAGTTGAAGAGCCATCGCTCATGATCAAACGCCTGCCATCGTATGTAATCCCCCATCCCTTTACTGAATAATTGAACTCTCGCAGTAGCTCAAAGCTTTCTTTGTGGTATACAAAACCGATATGAGACTGCAAAGTCAGTTGAATGATCTTGTCTCGGTAAATCGTCACTCCCTCACCGAACAATTCAGGAGGTAGCTCACGAAGCCTCAGAATGTGTCCCGTCTCCAATTCCACTTTACGCAGTGTGGATTGTCCCCGAAGCCCTGTTCCTTCGTATAATATGTCTTCTTCAAAGGCCAACCCTTGGGTAAAGGCCTTCGGGTCATGGGGATAGGTGTTAACTATCTCATAGGTATAGAGGGGAACTACCTCAAGGGTTCTGAATTTTCTTGGGTGTGTCAGGACGGTAGAGGTTGGCCTACTCGAAGCATTGCCAGGATTGGGTTCTGGGAGACTCGTACACGACGAGACGACTCCCAATAGCACCACGAGTCCAAGATAGAACGCGCCTCCAGAGGTGATCAGAGAGTATGCCATAACATCACAAGGTTTTTGAGAAATGGTATCAGAGGAAGAGAATTGATACAACTTGCAGAGAAGGAGGTGTCTCTTTAATGGGTCTAAGGGCTTCAGCAAGCTTTGATGAGATGCTGTCGTGCGCCAGAAGCAACCCGAAATGTGTTTGTTTCCGATTCAACTATTCTCCGTGATAGAAATCTCAGGGGCCCTCCCTTGGGACTTTCGAGAGTCGCGGAATACTCCCGTTGATCGAGAGAATTAAGCTCAACATGTGGTTTGGTGGGGCCTCCTCTAATGAATATGCTCCCCGGTCCAGCGATCATGCCCCACCCAGAAGGGACACTTCGGACATACCTCACCGTCAGGGTAGTCGATGCCTTCCTCATGGGGACAACCAATGATTCGGTCCGTCATGACCGAGGACTTCACCCCGTGCTTCTCAATGAAGTCGACGATCTCTCTTCCAATTGTCGGACTGGATCGAACATCCTCGTCTTCCGAATACCATCGCTCGATCACCTCAGGCTCGGTGCCCTCTCGGTGCACGATCCCCACGGCAACCTTGGTGGCCCG
>CAYGBK010000038.1:0-38053 GCA_964348095.1 uncultured Thermodesulfobacteriota bacterium
TTCGTTTATCGGGGACAACCTCCGAAAGCTCGAGGAACTTGCTGAATGGAGTCGTGAGATTGGTATTATCTGTGGGTTTGTGGACAGGAATCAGAGCGGAACCGGAAGAAGTCTCTTTAATGCTGCCGCTTTTCTCCACGGTGGAAAGGTTATGTTTCGGCAGTATAAGTCACTTCTTCCTACCTACGATGTCTTTGATGAGACGCGCTATTTTGAGCCGGCTCCTGAGAGGGAGATCCTGAGATTCAGAGATGTGGCACTGGCCGTCTCGATCTGTGAGGACGTTTGGAATGATAAGGATTTTTGGAAACGCCGGCTTTATCAGATAGATCCGACCAAAGAACTTATCCGCAAAGGTGGTGAGATACTAGTCAATATTTCAGCCTCACCATATTCCACCGAAAAACTCGCACTCCGCCAGGAAATACTCGGAAAGATTGCTCGAAAATACAGGCGCCCCCTGATCTATGTGAATCAGGTCGGGGGCAACGATGAACTGATCTTTGACGGGGCGAGCTTTGCCATGAACCGTAAGGGAGAGATTGTTGCGCAGTGTCGAGATTTTGAAGAAGACATGGTGGTGTATGATACGGAAGCCCAGGAGGGAGAAGTGCACCCCCTTTCCCAAGAAGAAGCCTCTGTTTTTCGGGCTCTCGTCATGGGAACGCGAGATTATGCAGGAAAGTGCGGGTTCAGCAAAGTCGTCTTAGGCCTGAGTGGCGGTATCGACTCGTCTCTGACAGCCGTGTTGGCGGTTGAGGCTCTGGGAAAGGATCACGTCCTCGGGGTTATGATGCCCTCACCCTATTCCTCTGAGGAGAGTCTCACCGATGCGAAGACCCTTGCCAACAACCTGGGCATTCAATATCGAGTCATACCGATCTCCTCTATTTTTCAGGCATACAATGATTCTCTCAAAGAGATCTTCAAGGACCAGGAGCCTGATGTAACCGAGGAGAACGTGCAGGCGAGGATTCGTGGGAATCTTCTCATGGCCATTTCAAACAAGTTTGGACACCTGGTTCTCACCACGGGTAACAAATCAGAAATTGCCGTCGGTTACTCTACCCTTTATGGGGATATGGCTGGAGGGTTGGCGGTGATTTCCGATGTTCCAAAGACTCTGGTTTATCGTTTAGCACGCTACGTAAACAGGGACAGAGAGATAATCCCTGAGAATGTCATAGGCAAGGAGCCCTCTGCTGAACTTCGCCCTAACCAGCGAGATGAGGATACCTTGCCCCCCTATCCTGTTCTCGATGGCATTCTCAAGGCGTACGTGGAGGACAATTTGAGCCCCGAGGCCATCGCCTCTCTCGGCTATTCCCCTGAACTCGTCAACGAGATTATTCGACGAGTCGATGCCAATGAGTACAAAAGACGACAGGCAGTTCCGGGCCTTCGAGTAACGTCAAAAGCCTTCGGCATGGGTCGGAGGCTCCCCATAGCGCAGAAATATCGAATAGTCTAAGGATCTGCCCGTCGAATAGGCTGAACCCTGTGCTCATCGGTGGATCCGGGTGCGGGCGGACTATTGCCCGAATCCTTTTGCTGAGATTCAGCCGTTGGGATTCGGTTTGACGTCTGAAATTGATTCTTGGACTCCTTGGAAAAACTTGACGGACCGGCTGTCAATAGGAAGCCAAAGGCCAGGAAACTCCTCGGAGAGACACCTTGACAATTTCGGTTATTTGTGATTTTTATTAAGGTTTTAGCGCTGTCAGGTGGTCGAAAATGAAGCGAACCTTTCAACCGAGTAACATCAAAAGAAAAAGAACCCATGGTTTCCTAGCACGGATGAGTACGAAGGCCGGAAGGTTGGTACTAAAAAGAAGGAGAGCCAGGGGGCGAAAGCGGCTGACTGTTTAGTCGGTATTGTGCAGGGATGAAGCGGTACGGTTTTCCAAAGGAGTTTCGGCTTCTAAAGCGGGCTGATTTCCTCCCGAGGAGGGGTAGGACCAGAAAGATAAGTACGAAGAGTTTTACAATCCTCTGTAGCGGGAACAGAGCGACAGGTCCGAGAATCGGGATCGTTGCGAGCAAGAAGGTTGGCAATGCAGTGACAAGAAACAGGCTAAAGAGGCTCGTTAGAGAGTTTTTTCGGATCCACCGAAGCATGTTGGGCCGCCATGAAGACATCATTGTGATTGCTCGACCCAAAGCGCAGGTTGAAAACTTTGGCGACGTCGAAGAGGAGTTGAAGCGACTGCTGTAGAGGCCTCGAATTCTTCTGTTTCTTTTGACTATCGATATGCTCAGTAAAATCTTTGTTGTCCTGGTCAGAACTTATCAGATCTTTATCTCGCCACTTTTCGGACCCACCTGTAGATTCGCGCCATCGTGTTCTGCATATGCAATCGACGCGCTGCGAAAATTTGGGGTGGCCAGGGGCTCGTGGCTCAGTCTGAAGAGGTTGATGAAGTGTCACCCTTTTCACCCGGGAGGGTATGATCCCGTCTAATCTGGAGGGGAGCGAGAGGGACCTTTATGGACAAGCGGGCGATAATCGCAATTATCTTATCCATGTTGGTCATAATAATTTGGCAGCTCATATTCGCGCCGTCCCCCAAGGAGCCGTCTGTCATTGAGGAGCAGGAAGAGCAGCCCGCGATAGAGGCAAGGCGAGAGGAGGTTCCAAAGGAGAGTCGCGACGAGGAGGTCCCGACCTATACTGAAAGAGACGAATCAAATGTTCGTGATGTTGTGGTGGAAACGCCCCTCTATCGGGCAGTTCTGACGACCGCCGGGGCGAGACTCAAGAGCTGGGCCTTGAGTGAGTATATGGATTCCAAGAAAAGCATTGTCTTGTGGAGGAGAAAAGAGGTCGATCCGCCACAACCTATTGAGATGGTTCCGGGCCGCGGCCTTAAGGACCTGCCTTTGGCGACACAACTTCGTCTCAACGGAGGAGTGGAGAGAGATTTGGTGTTCGATGTGGATACGGCTGGACTCACTGTCGAGAGCGATAGCGTGGGCTCCCTTGTGTTTGTTGGGCAGACGGAAGAGGGTCTGGAGGTAGTAAAACGGTTCTGGTTCAACAGTGATCAATACAGGATAGATCTGGAAGTTGAGTTGATCAACAGGGCCGACAGACCCATGAATCCCCAATTGACCATGATTTGGTCGGGGGTGGTTGCGCCCGGGGGTCGCTATACATTCTCCGGTCCGTCGGTTCTTTCGGCTGGCGAGGTGGCACGGCTCAAGCCTAAGGAGATTCGGAAGGGAAGGACATTTACGGAGAACGTCAAATGGATGGCCTCTGATGACAACTATTTTCTATCCATGGTGGCCCCTCAGGAAGCAGATGCCGTGAGGGTTGACGTGCAGGGGCGGGAAATTCCAGAGACGGAGGGGGTTGGTTTCGAGAACAGGCTTACCTTTCCCGAGAAAAAAGTCATGCCTGGAGGACATGAGAAGTTCTCCTTCTTGATCTATATCGGCCCAAAGTTGCCAGAGTTACTCAAGGGCCTCGATATCGAGGCTGAAAAGGCCATCAATTTCGGTAAGTGGCTCGGTTCCATTGAAAAGGGTCTCTTGTTTTTTCTAGAGTTTACCCATGGCCTCACAGGCAACTACGGGGTGGACATTATCATTCTCAGCATTCTCTTGAAAATCGTCTTTTGGCCCCTGAGCCGCAAGAGTTACAAATCGATGCAGGAAATGCAGAAGATCCAGCCTGAAATGAAAATGCTCCAGGAGAAATACAAGAACGATCGAGAGAGGCTGAATCAGGAAATGATGGCTCTCTATAAGAGAAGAAAGGTGAATCCAGTGGGCGGATGCCTCCCAATGCTGGTTCAGTTTCCCTTTTTGATTGCCCTCTACAAGGCATTGCCTTTGTCATTTAATCTTCGTCACGCCCCTTTTGTCCTGTGGCTTCAGGATCTTTCGGCAGCAGATACTTTTTTCGTGGACGAGCTGCCGCTCCCCATACTCGGAAATACCCCGGTAGGACCTCTACCGCTGCTCATGGGTGTGTCGATGTTGTTACAGCAAAAGATGAGTCCGACCATGGGTGATCCCCGGCAGGCCAAGATGATGATGATTATGCCGATCATGTTCATATTTATCTTCCTGGGATTTCCTTCGGGACTGGTGCTTTATTGGTTCGTTCAGAATCTTCTTTCTATAGGAGAACAGTACTACACCAAGAGGAAAGGGAGTTGAGGAGAAATCGAGATGGAGAGTGACGAGAAAGAACACAAAGACGATAATGGAGAAGAATCCGAGGCAACGGCGGATCTCTCTGGTGCCGAACCCTCGGAGGAACCTCTCATAGAAGATAGGAACATCTTAGATGATTACGACAAGAAACGGCGGGAGGGGAAGGTCGAATACGTCCAGTCTGTTCTCGAAGGGATTCTCTTCAGAATGGGATTAGAGGCACAGGTCGTCTCCGCAGAAACAGATGGCGATATTCGCCTCGACATCAGTGGTGAGAGCGGGGGACTCCTGATCGGAAAACATGGACGGACACTCGATGCCCTACAGTACATTCTTAACAGGATCTATCAGCGGCGTTTTGGAGACGGTGAGAGAGTGTTTGTGGATGCGGAAAACTACAGAAAACGCCGGGCCGAAGCCCTTGAGAATCTTGCCGTGCGGTTGGGTGAAAAGGCAAAGAGAAAAAGGAGGGCTCTCGTTGCTGGGGTCTTTAATTCTCGTGACAGGAGAATCATTCATATGACCCTGAAAAATGATGAGCTTCTGGAGACCGTAAGCAAGGGAGAGGGTTTCTATAAGAAACTTGTTATCCGTCCTATGGCGACTGCGGACCGAGGACCATATACTGAAGAGACAGATACTGAAGAAAAAGAATAGCCGGACTGCAGGAATTCCTCAAAAGACATGGCGGTCGGTCGAAGACCTGGCCGCTCTCACCTGACACGGTCGTGTCAACATGCATCGTCTTGACCATTCTCTATGATAATCCAGTCTGATTGGGACACAATTTCCGCCATATCGACTCCCTATGGAGAGAGTGGAATTGGCGTCGTTCGGTTGAGTGGTCCTGCGGCGAAGAAGATTGCCCGAAAACTATTTCGACCGAAACATGGGAGGAAGTCTCTCGTATCCCATAGGGTGACCTACGGCGAGATTGTCGATCCGGTGGATAACACTGTCATCGATGAAGTCTTGCTGCTTTTCATGCAAAAGCCCAAGACCTATACTCGAGAAGATGTGTTGGAGATTCAATGCCACGGAGGGTATCTGGTTTTGCGTAAGATCCTCGAGTGCGCCCTGAGGGAAGGAGCACGGCTGGCCCAGCCTGGCGAATTCACGAAACGCGCCTTCCTGAATGGTCGTATCGATCTTGCTCAGGCCGAGGCGGTTATTGAGACGATCAAAGCAAAGACACCCGCGGGATTGCGAGTGGCCAACGAGCAGCTACAGGGTAAGCTTTCCGGGAAAGTTCTGGAGATAAAAGAGATCTTGCTGAGCGTGCTTTCAGAGATTGAGGCGCAACTCGACTTTCCCGATGAAGATTTGGGGGAACTCGGATCGGATGGGATTTATGGAGATCTGGAGAAGTGCTCGGAACTATTGCAAGGGCTGGTCTCCTCTTTTGATGACGGAAGGGTTCTGAGAAACGGCCTTGCCGTGGCAATTGTGGGAAAGACAAATGTCGGGAAATCGAGCCTCTTGAATAGACTTCTTGGAGACGAAAAGGCTATTGTGACGGCACTTCCAGGGACGACTCGGGATGTCATTGAGGAGACGATGAGCCTCTCTGGGCTGACGCTTCGGATTGTTGACACGGCGGGGTTCCAGCAGTGGCGGAATATTGTGGAGCGGGAGGGAATTCGGCGAACAAAGAAGATGATACGAGAAGCGGATCTCGTTCTTCTCGTCGTAGATCGGAGTCGCCCGCTGAGTGCTGAAGATCAGGTGATCTTCAAGCTGATAGGCAAAAAGAAGCATCTCATGGTATTGAACAAAATTGACCTGTCACCGAGGGTGGACAAGACCAAGTTAGACACCCTTTGTCCCGATGCCTCTCTGGCGGAGGTCTCAGCCCGAACAGGAGAAGGAGTCGAGGCACTCAGGGAGAAGATCCATGCTTTTGTTGTTCAGAAAGGCATGGAGGGGACTGGGGACCGAATAGTCGTGATGGCGGCTCGCCATAAATCCGCCCTAGAGGAAGCTCGAAAAGCGGTGGAGAGGGCGAAAGAAAGGGCCGGGCGGCATGACTTTCTGGATATTGCCGCCTTGGAAATTCGGGGGGCCTTAGACCGGCTTGGGGAGATTGTGGGGGAGATCTATTCTGAGGATCTACTCGACAGAATATTCAGTCAGTTCTGTATTGGCAAGTAGTCTGATGAATGTTTCACGTGAAACATTCTTGTCTGGCCAGAAAGAACATTAGGAGTGGCTCCTGAAGAAATCGATGTTTACTCCGTCGGGGGTTTTTGTGACGGTGTCAGTTGTCATTTGTCCGTGGTCAGTGGCAAGGAATAGTTCAAATCAACGAACGACACACGGCATCTGTGGTTCTTAATCTTGCGTGCGGGGATGCGAGTCTCTGAAGAGAGACCGACGGACCATGGACAAAGAGCAATGACTTTGGTCTTAACGATGCAATCTGCAATTCCTGTATTCGCTGCGTGGTAGTGTTGTACGATGGGTCACACCAAGAAAATCCTCCTCATCAATCCCTGGATTTATGACTTTGCTGCGTATGATCTCTGGTCGAAACCTCTGGGACTCCTGTCCCTCGGCGGTTTTCTGAGGACCCGGGGGCACCGGGTCTTTCTGATTGACTGCCTCGATGTTCACAGCCCGTGGATGGAGGCGGAGGGGAAACCGAAGCCGCCCAGGAAACCTCATCACTGCGGAAAATTCTTCAAGGAACCGGTAGAAAAACCCCTCCCCCTGGTGTCCGTTCCCCGAACTTACAGTCGATACGGTCTGACTGAAAAAGCCTTCTTGAGAGGACTTCAGGAAATCGAACGGCCAGACCTCGTCCTGGTGACGTCACTCATGACGTATTGGTACCCAGGCCCCTTCCGTGTTATTGAGCTGGTGAAAGAGATGTATCCAGAGACCACCGTTATCCTCGGAGGGATTTATGCAACACTCTGTTATGACCATGCGCTGACGAAATCGGGAGCTGATATCGTGTTTGCCGGAGGTGGCGTTGACCGTGCCCTTGCCCTGATCGATGAGGTCCTCAATACCCCCCCTCACGGTAACAGGCAGGCCTCCTACCCTGTTTTTGATCTATACTCACATTTGGACAACGTCTGCCTTGTCACTTCCCGGGGGTGTCCCTATCGATGCCTCTATTGTGCTTCCCCTTTTCTCGAGGAGCACTTCAGTCAACGACGCCCTGGTGACGCAGTTGATGAAATAACCCACTGGGTTGAGAGATTTCATGTGTTCGATATTGCTTTCTACGATGACGCCCTCTCCATAGATGCCTCCCGTCACTTTGTTCCCATTCTCCGGCAGATCCTGAAAAGAAACCTTCCTTGTCGTTTTCACTTGCCCAATGGAATCCACGCCCGAAGTCTCACCCGAGAGACGGCCGAACTCATGGCCCGCGCTGGATTCAAGACGATCCGCCTCGGACTGGAGACCATCGATCCCCTGAAACAGATCGAAACGGGAGGGAAAGTTGACGGTGAGGATATCAGGAGGGCCATCGCATATCTGCGGGACGCCGGTTTTTCTCGCCACGAGGTAGGGGTCTATCTCATGGCCGGTCTTCCGAAACAACCCTGGAATGAGGTGCAGAGAGGGATCGACAAGGTTTGGGAGTGGGGGGCTACCCCGAAAATTGCTGAGTACTCGCCAATTCCTCACACGCCCCTGTGGGAGGAGGCTGTGCGATATTCTTCCTACAATTTAGAAAGAGAGCCCTTGTTTCAAAACAACTCCCTCCTACCGTGTCATTGGGAGGGATTCTCCTGGGAGGACTTGGCGGGCATGAAAGACAGACTCCAGAAGCGACTCAGAGATGAAACCAGCGTGCGGTCGCTGTTAGATTAATCCCGCCCTCGGCCAGCCATCCTATGCGACTTCCGTATGACGGAAGACGACGGGTTCAAACTTTTCCAGCTCTTCCAGGGGGATATGGCAGAAAATACGATGCGCTGTCTCGGGTCTACGCCACGGCGGCACCTCAGCTTCACAGATCTCTCCATTGCCAGCTAGCAGGGATCGCCGGGGGCACCGGGTATGAAAAGGACATCCAGGGGGCGGGTTGAGGGCGCTCGGAACCGGCCCGCTCAGCCGGATGTGTTTCTGCTCCACCGTCGGATCCGGTATTGGGACTGCCGAGAGCAGCGCTTCGGTGTAAGGATGGTAAGGGGGTGCATAGATCGCTTCTGCAGGACCAATTTCCATGATTTGGCCCAAGTACATGACAGCAACATAATCTGAGAGAAAACGGACCACGCTGAGATCGTGCGCAATAAAGATGATGGTTGTACCGAACTCCTCCTGGAGGTCCATGAGGAGATTAAGAACACTTGCCTGAACCGATACATCGAGGGCTGATACAGGCTCATCACAAATAACCAGATCCGGCCTACTTGCGAGGGCCCGGGCGATACCCACCCGCTGTTTTTCGCCCCCGCTCAGTTGTCGAGGAAGCCGCTCGTAATAGTACCCATCTAAACGAACAGCGCGAAGGAGGCTGATAACCCGATCTCTTATCTGATTCTTTGGAACGATCTTGAATCGCTTCAAAGGTCGAGAGATCTGTTTTCCGACAGGATAGGATGGGTTTAGCGTGGAATCTGGATTCTGGAAGACCATCTGCATCTCTTTAATAAGCTTGATATTCCGCTCCTCGAGGGGTACATCGATGTCCAGTCCAAGAAACTCCGCCTTCCCATCGTCCATTTTCTCCAGGCCAATGATGGCTTTTACGAGTGTTGTCTTTCCGCACCCCGATTCGCCGACAATTCCGAGGGTTCGTCGCTTGGGCACCTCGAACGTCACGTCATCGACCGCCTTGACGTACTTCTCCCTCGCCAACCCCAATAGGTCGAGGACAGATTTCGACTCCTGCTGGTAGTAGGTTTTGAGATTTTCGACCTTGAGTACATAGTCCCTGTATGCCTCGGCAGGCTCGGAGGAATGGAGTTTGCTGAGGACATCAGCAGTCGGGGCCCAGGCATGTCGGTCGATTTCTTCCGCGTAGATACAGCGGGCGCAATGACCCTTTTTGATCTGCCGAAGCTCAGGCCGTTCCGATCGGCATTTGTCTGTGGCGTAGTCGCATCGGGGCGAATAGATGCATGCGTTATCAGGCCTTTCGGCGGGAGGCGGCACACGGCCCCGAATCGGATAGAGAATTGCACTCGCCTTACTGGATCCCAATTTGGGGACGCATCGCATTAGCCCTTGGGTATAAGGATGAAGGGGATCACTAAAGACCTCTCGAGTCGTTCCTTGTTCGACCAATTCTCCTGCGTACATGACCGAGAGCGTGTCACTGACTCGAGCCACCACGCCAAGGTTATGGGTGATGTAAAGGATACCGGTGTCAAAATCCTGTTTCAGATCCTCAATCAGATCGAGAACAGCGGCTTCAACCGTAACGTCAAGGGCCGTGGTTGGCTCATCCATGACTAAGAGGACCGGATTGTTAAGAAGGGCCATGGCAATGACGACCCGTTGCTGCTGTCCACCAGATATTTGATGGGGGTATCGAACCATCACATTGGACGGGTCGGGCATATGGACACGTTTTAGCATCTCGATGGATCTGTCCCAGGCCTCGTCTCTGCCGATCTGTTGGTGGAAGGTCAATGTCTCGGCAAGCTGTTCTCCGACGCGCAATGACGGGTTGAGAGCCTGCATGGGGTCCTGGTAGACCATAGCAATCTGATTACCTCTGAGTTGACGTAGTTCCTCTTCAGAACGACCAACGAGATTCTTCCCCTGAAATTTGATACTTCCCCCGACGATCTTCCCATTGGGACCGAGGAAATCGACGATACCAAATGCAATGGTACTTTTCCCGCAGCCCGATTCGCCAACAAGGCCGATGGTTTCGCCTCGGTGAGCTTTGAAAGACACACCGCGGACCGCCGGCACGTCTCCCCGACGGGTTTCATAGGAGATGCAAAGATCATCCACATCCAGGATCGTATGGTGACGATTTTTGTCTCGGACCTGTGATTTCATCCCCAGTTTGAATTTCCTCTCTATTGGTACCGCATGGACTCTTCTCGCAGTCCATCGGCAAATAGGTTTAGCCCAACAACGATCGAGGCGATGGCAAGGGAAGGCCAGAGTGCTGCCCAGGGGCTGCCGGCTAGAATGAATTCTCTACCTTTTGCAACCATGCTTCCCCAGTCAGGAGACGGCGGGGGAAGGCCGAGTCCCAAGAATCCGAGTGTTCCCATGGCGAATATCGCATAGCCGACCCGAAGCATAGCATCGATAATAATAGGGCCCCGGGCATTCGGGAGTATTTCCACGAACATGATATACCAGGGGCTTTCCCCCCTGGTCTCTGCAGCTCGAATGTATTCGCGGGTTCGGATATCGAGGGTCAAGCTGCGAACGAGTCTGGCGATCCCGGGTGTGCCGACAATGGCGATTGCGATAACCACATTCACCGCTGATGCGCCGATAGCGGAAACGATGATGAGATAGAGCAGAATGACGGGAACCGACATCATGGCATCGAGAAGGCGCATAATGATCTCGTCCATCCATCTGCCATGGTATCCCGCAATTAAGCCCAGTGTGGCACCGATCACAAGGGAAGCAAACACTCCCCAAATGGCTGTTCCCCCGGGAATCCAGGCTTGGTCTGAGAGCGGCAGGATAACGAGGACGACCCGGGCACCGTAGATCAACCGCGACCACAAATCCCTTCCCAATTCATCCGTTCCCAGAGGATGGGCGGCTGTCGGTCCCTGATTGGGTGCTCTCCAATCTATCTCAACAGGGGTGTAGGAGGTTAACCTCGGAGCAAAGATCGCCACGAAGACCCAGAAAGAGACGATGAGAAGGCCGATAGTCGCCGTTCGAGAGGCGAAGATGAAAGAGATCCCGTGGCCAATCCGACCCATCAGGGTGGGTGGCGTCGGGGAAATAGCCAGTGTCGTCCCTTGTGAATTGGTTGCCATTAACTCATCTCACATACTGTTCTAACATACTGTGTGGTCTATTGATACCGGATGCGTGGGTTAAGGAAAGTATAGATGATATCGGCTACCAATTGTGTTCCCACGGCTACCGTTACGAGGATCATAGCACTCGCCTCGAGGGCGTTTATGTCCTTGTAGAGGGCGGAATCGAGCAGATACTTGCCCAGGCCGGGGTATCCGAAAACGACTTCGACAATGACGATTCCCCCCAAAAGCCAATTGACATGAAGCATAATAACAGTAATCGGCGCCATCAATGCATTTCGTACCGCGTGTTTGAAAACAACCCGCCAGTAGGGCAGTCCCTTGAGGAAGGCCGTCCGGATATAAGGTGCCTTCATTGCCTCTACCATGCTTGCCCGGGTAATTCGCAGAACGTAGCCGAGCTCGATCAGTGTCAGAGTTGTTACGGGAAGGATAAGCATGTCGAGCCTCTCCCAGGGTGCCTTCTCACCAAAAACGGTTGCCCCTGGAACGAGCTTCAGCCATACGGCCATGATCAGAATCAGAAAGATTCCAGTAGCAAACTCCGGTGTCACCGAAAACATCATGCCGCCGATAGAGAGGGTTCGATCCCTCACGCTCCCTTCTTTCAACCCTGCCATCAGGCCGAGTAGCAAGGCTAGGGGCATGACGATAACAAAGGCGATTCCTGCAAGGACTAAAGAGTTACGAAGACGCAAGAAAAGGCTTTTCGAAACAGGTCGGCCGGTTCTCAGTGAGAGACCGGGATCCCCCCGGATTAGACCCTTCTTGAGAGGAATGTACTCGCCAGGGGCACCCGTACTCTCCATCCAGCCCGTACCAACAATGAATGTCCAGCGCTTCCTACCCGTTCCTCTTTCCCATCGGACGGCTGTGTTGTGGGTATCAACACCCCAAAAGGTGCTGATGCCTTTCTTATCGGTTCTCCACCTGCCATTGTCATTCAATTGGGAGACCGTGCCATCGGGCCCTCGTCTTAGTGCAACGAGGTTGTCCCCCTCCAGTTTCCAGCGAACCAAGGCACCGTCCTCGTCGACGGCCCACCATTCCTCGAAGCCCTCTTCTAGAGTGATTCTCCTCAGAGGCAATCCGATTAGCCGGCGCGCCTGCCACTCGCTCCCGGCGAGCCAGTAGAGATACCGAAGGTAGACGGGTTTGTCCAGTCCCATCTGAGCGAGAAAAGAGACTTCCTGCTCTGGTGTGATAAAGGCGCCCAGAACATTCCGCGCTACATTACCAGGAGAAGCCTCGGTGATCAGAAAAACTGCAACGGAGACGAGAAGCATGGTGAGAAGGAGAAGAAAGAAGCGCCTGACGATGAATTTGGCCATGACTTTCGTTGAGCTCAGCTTCGAGAGAGGAAAGGTAAGAGAAGCCTAAATGGGCCAGCCTGCCCAGAGATATTCCCCTGCGATATGGGATGGACAGGCTGGCGTTTTTTGGCGACTAACGTGCTTTATGCAATCCAGACTTTGTTGAAGAGCATATAGCCGTTTGGATGGCCCTTGACCCCCATCAGTCTCTTGGAAGTCACAAAGAAGTAATTGACCCAATAGCTCAATCCGATCGAGCCCCGCTCCCACTGGATGTTTTGCAATTTACAGAAGATCTGCCGACGGGCCTCCAGATCGAGCGTCCCGTTCGCCTGTTTGAGAAGGGCAGAGAATTCCGAGTCCACCCAGCGGGTCTCGTTCCAGGGAACCGGTTTGCCCGTGTCATCGGCGATATAGGCCAGGTTCAGAACCATCGTTCCCAGCGGGCGATGAGCCCAGGTCGTAATGCCAAGGTCAACTTCTGTCCATTTTTCCCAATACTGGCTGTTTGGGATAGGCTGGATATTGACTCTAAATCCTGCCGGGGCAGCATCCTGCTTGAGGATTTCGGCCCACCGGACAATATCCGCCCAGCCGCTTCCGACAACGAGATTGATATCCAGCCCATTGGGGTAGCCCGCCCGCGTCAGAAGTTCTTTCGCCTTTTTGGGGTCGTATTTGGGAATAGGCTGCTCGCAGTACTCGGGATGTTTAGGAGAAACATGGACGTCTTGCCCCGGAAGGCCCTGCCCCATATAGGCAAGACTCAAGATTTTTTCCCGGTGCTGGCAGAGTTTTAGTGCCATCCGCACGTTATTGTCGGTCCAGGGCTTCATATCCACCCGCATGCGGAGTACACGGGTCTGGTTGGTCGTAATTGCGATGATATTGACATTTGGATCGTCCTTCAATGCCTGGTAGGCGCTCACGGGGGAGCTGTCGCTGGCATCAATCAGGTCGATCTCTCCGGCCTGAATTGCAGCGATTTGGGGGGCCATCTCTGTCCCCATGTCGATAAACTCCATGGTATCCAGGTAGGGAAACCCCTTCTGCCAGTAATCGCTACGTCGCCGAACCACACAACGTTCTCCTTCTTTATAGACCTCTAAAGTATATGGGCCCGTCCCGTGAGGTGCCTTGATGAAGTCTCCTTCAAAGGTCTTGTGGTTCAAAACAAGGGCAGGATAATGAAATAGATGTTCCGGCACACCGAGTTCCGGCTGTTTGAGATGAAGCTTTACCTGGTATCTATTGACTTTTTCGATCCCTGTAACGTCGAGGTAAACTCCCATCATGCCAAGGAGAGAGGATCCCACATCTTTGTTCAGCCACTGGTTCAAGGTGAACACGACGTCATCTGCCGTAAACTCATCGCCATTATTGAACCTGACTCCCCGCTCGAGATTCAGTGTCCAGGTTTTCAGATCATCGCTAGCCTCCCAGTTCTTGAGCAGGTAAGGGTGGGTAATGTTGTCCCTGTCCGTATAGGTCAGGTACTCGGCCACCTGGCGTAGCTGATTTGAGGGTTCAATCCAGGAAAACTGAGCCGGATGGGTTACCTTCTGGACAGCGGCCGAGACTTTCAAGGTTCCCCCGTATTTGGGTGTTGCCCCAAAGGCCTTTCTTGGCCTCGTCAGTCCTGCAATTTGGCTGGCTGCCCCAGCGGACATACCCAACAAGGCTGCGTATCGAACGAATTCTCGGCGTGTCAGCTTTCCCTGTCTGAGGAATTCAGCCAATTCAGGAATCCATGGGTGCATTCTCTTCTTTTCGTCCATAGTAGTCCCTCCATTTCTGAAAAAGATAGGAATTACATTGACCTCAGAATCTGAGGCCATCGTCTCGTCAATGCCCCAGGTTCAACCGTAACCCTCAATCTCATCGAGGGGACGACTGCCCACCCATATCACGAAAGGATTGGCTTGTCAACATTATAATATAGTTGCGTTTCCTGTGTTTTGTGGACGCTCACCTCCCTGCGGGTCATTTGCGGAGACAGGGGGTTGGACCTGCCCGGGCTCTTGCCCGAATTCCTCTAGACCACTTATGCCAAGTCATTTCCAGAGGTTCCCAGTAGATAGGGGGAAAGGAAACTCTGAACCAGAACTTGTTGTTCGTGGTTCGTCGTCCGTTGTTTGTGGTAAGAAAACTAAGATTTACCCATCCACGGGATTCAAACAGGGGCTTCGGGGTACTTCATTTTCAATGGAATGAGGTGAATTGATAGTTACAACTGACCACTGACAACCGACAACTGACAGCGTCAGGAAAAGATCTCTGAGAGCTCGAGCGATCCCCCGCAGAGTTGTTTGGGGGAGAGCGCACGAGAGAAAGCGGATTTCTTGGCCCCCAGTTAAGTGAACCTATTTTGGGAAAAAGCCCTAGGGCGACGACCGCTGCCTTCTGGCGTCAAGGTCCTTAACGATCTCACTGGCCTGACTCTGAACTGAATCCTTCAAGGGCCTGGGTCGATGATTCTCCAAAATCCATCTCAATTTCTCCTCGGCCTTGTCCTTGAACGTCTTGCTTCCCCCGTTCTTCCACCCCTTATAATCCTGCCGGTCTGAGATCTGTGACATCCAGATTTCTTCTTTAAAGTGTTTTAGGGTGTGTTCCAAGGAAAGGAAATTGCCCCCTGGTCCCACCGAGTCAATGACGTGGACGGCGAGTTTTTCCTCAGAGACGTCAAAACCTCGAAGCACCCGCCGGGCACTGCCGATCATCTCATCGCACAATGTCAAGAGCGTCAGGGAAGATGTGAAACCCGATTCCATGTAGCCCACGTCGTGCACTAGATCGGATCCTGCGAGAGAGGACAGTATCAGGCTATTACCGGCTTCGAAGGCCGCCTGCTGGTCGAGCGTCTTGGCATCAGTGCATCCACCCGTGCTAAAGGCGGGAAGGCCGTAGAAATGTGCCATCTCTGTTCTGACGATTCGGCTAATGAACGTTTCAGGTGCTCCATAGGAAAAGACGGCGGTTCGCGGATCGAGCAGATTGGGACCACCGCCATAGACAAAGGGAGCCCCTTTCTTCTTGAGCTGGGCGAGAACCAATCCGCTCAAGACTTCAGCATTCGAGAGGGCAAAGGCGCCGGCTAACGTGACTGGGGCCGTGCCGCCTGCTGAGGGTGCAGGCACGTACATGACAGGGATTCCATGGTCGACAGAAAAGAACAGCTTATCGATTGACTCCCTGGGGTGTTTCAGCGGAGAAATCGGTTCCACATAATGACAGATGAAAGGGTTCGCTTTGAACGCCTCATCAGATCCCCTGACGGTCACGCAAATCTCGTATATGCTCTGGATGCCGTCGAGATCCCAGCTGGTAAAAAGAACCGGTTTTGTCGTTGTCCGTACCATGGCTTCAAAGTGATGGACGTCTTCACATCTCTTGGGGATGTCTGTCGCTAGGGCAAAGGACATGACAAAATCTATGTTGGGTAGATAATCCACGACCCTGGCCGCCTTGACAACGTCTTCCTTCAGGCTTGGTCTTCTCTCTCCGGTATAGGGGTCGAGGGTGAAAGGGGTCTCGGACCCCGGTCCATAGTAGACATTATTTCTCTCTAGAAAAAGCGCCTTTCTGCCATCTCGGTCATTGAGGACCACGCTCTTGGGCACACTCGCCAGTGCTTCGTCCACCAGGGATGACGGTATTTTGACCCTATTGCCATCGACCACTCTCGCACCTGAAGCTGACAGTATGTCGATTGCTTCTGGAGAATTGAAATCCATGCCAGTCCGCTCGAGAACCTCGAGAGAGGCATGATGGATTCTTTCTTTTTTTTCTTGAGAAAGGTAGGCCAGTAGCGGTCTCTGTTCATGACGAGAATCCGTATTGATTTTCATGGCGTCTTTCCCTGCTCTCGGATCCCAAGGCTGGTGAACGGTTTCTAGTAAAGCGGTGCATGACCCTATCAGCAGAGCCTCCTGAGGCCTCACCTATCGGCTGTCAGGGGTCCGGTGGTGTGATCACCTTAAATCGCTCATACAAGAATGAGATCGATCGGTCCGTGTTCAGACTGTATCCCTGTGGTCTCTCGACAACCAGCAATAAACCCAAAAACGGAGGAACGGCGACTGATAGGGCCAGGATCACATTCTGTCTAATGCCTGAGCCAGGTCCTCGATAAGATCATTTACGTTTTCAAGCCCCACTGATAGCCGGATGAGGCTCTCTGGAATCTGGGCCTTTTCTAATTCTTCGTGGGTCAAATCCGCAAAATTTGTGCTGGGAGGATGACAGATAACGCTCCTCGAAGAACCCTCGTGGATGGCATGGGTAATCGTCTTTAGCGAATCAAGGAAGGCAAAGGCTTTTTCCTCGATCCCGTCATGGAGGGAGAATGACAGAAGCCCCCCAAAGAGGCCGTTCATCTGCTTTTTGGCCAGGTCATGTTGCGGATGGCTGCTGAGACCGGGGTATTTCACCGCGGCGATCTTTGGATGGTCGGCCAAGAATTGTGCGACCTTTGTGGCATTCTCCGTATGGCGAATCATCCTCAACTTGAGGGTTTCGAGGCCGAGAAGAGAGAGCCAGGAATTGAAAGGCGATGGCGCCATTCCGTACTGCAAATACTCGGTTCTTCTGATCTCATCGATCCAGTCTTTTCGGGTTACAAGAACACCGCCTAGCGTCGTGGCGTTGCCGGTGATGTACTTGGAGACAGACTCTATGACAGCTGTTGCCCCGAGTTTCAGTGGCTTCTGGCTGACCGGTGTCGCCAAAGTATTGTCGACGATCAGCGGCACATCGCATGAGGTTGCAATATGGGAGAGTTTTTTCAGGTCAGCGATGACCAATCCTGGATTACTGGGCGTTTCGACATAGATCAATCGGGTATCCTTGCCGATCTTCTCTTCCCATGCTGACAGATCGGTCGGGTCATCCACGACATGGACCTTTACCCCGAACTTTACGAAGGTTCTCGTGAACAACTCGAAGACACGCGTGTAGAGCCGATTTGAGATGACACACTCCGCCCCTTGCTCTAACAGATAACTGGCTATACAAAAGATCGCTGCCATTCCGGAGGAGGTGGCCAATCCAACTTCTCCGCCTTCGAGCAAGGCCATCCGTTCTTCGAAAATATGGGTGGTCGGGTTGTTACGTCGGGTGTAAAGATAATCCATATGGGGGTCTTTTTTGTCGAAAATTCTCGATGCGGTTTTTGCGCTTTCTAGGGGATAGGAAACGGTCTGATACAGCGGCGGAGATAGAGACTTTTCGGAAATCGCTTTTGCCCTTTCAAATCCACCGAGAATACTCAAACTTTCATCATCGAGATTTGCCTGTTTCACTTGGATATCCTCCACGGGTAAATTAGTTAGATATGACCGAAAAATGCCCTCACCATATCGAACTGGAGGGCATTTCTTGACGTCTTGGGGACAGCTTTCGACAGATTTCCTCTACAAGTCCAGAATGTCAGCCACCCAGTCCAAGTCCAATTTCTGCAGGGTTTGGCGTGTTGGGGTACCTGACTCCGGGTCCCACCCCGATTGACGATAGTATTCACCCAACGCCACCTCAAATTCAGTTTTGTTAACCTTCCAGCCGTCGCTTGGGCCACCCGTAAGCCCTTGTCGGAAGAATCTTTCGGGGAGTTTGTCCTGCTCCCGGGTCACCCCTTCACGGGTATTGAAGGCTCGCATCAAGTTCAGGCGGCGTTCCCCCACGGTGAGTAATTCATTCAGGGTAACCTTCCACCCCGTGACCGCCCGAACCATCTTCACGATCTCTTCCGGACCGTAGAGTTGCCATGAGGGCCCGCACGCGAACTGGCAGAGGTTAAGGCTGTCCAGCAGGCTGTGCATATGCTGTGTCTTGCGAGCAAAATTGACCTTCTCAGGTCCCAGGCTCTGGGGCTCCTGGGGTGTCGTCAAACCCATAGGGCGAAATCTATCTCGGTAACTCTCAAAGCCCTTTTCATAAGATGGGTCATGGTCGCTGCTCATATGATCGGCGCCAAAAGGATTGGCGGCATAGATCAGTGCGAGACTCCGTTTCACCTGGGGCATGTGGGCCGGTACCTCCTGTCTCTTGCTGGTAATGAGAAACTCTGTTCCCCGGCCGAGTCGCTCTGCCGCCCTGGCAGACCCTTCTGCGAGCACATCGCCGAACCCTCGTCTATTTCCGATCATCTCTGTTAGCTTCACCATGGCGTCGGCATTTCCGAAGTGGAGTTCCAGGCCGTCGGTGTCCTCTTCGGTTAGGGCCCCTGCTTCAAAGGCTTCCATGGCCCAGGCGATTGTGGCACCACATGAAATCGTGTCCATGCCGTATTTGTTGCACATCTCGTTTGCTTTGGCAATAGCAGCCAAATCACCGACGCCGCAATAAGAGCCGAAGGTGGCAACGGTTTCGTATTCTGGTCCGCCATAAAGAGGATCCACCCGGTATGGTCCCTCATTGATATCGACAATCCGCTTGCACCGGATAATGCAGCCAAAACACGTGTCCCGGCCTTCTTTGTCTTGTTTGCCTTCGGCACAGCCTTTAAGAATGCGGCCGTACATTGTCGTGCCACTAATCTCATTCCATCTGTCGAAGACGCCGCTTCTGTAGTTGAAGCTTGGTAACCCCCCCGCCGCTTGCTGGGCGTCAACCACATTTGCAGTGCCGTATTTGCCCAAGCCAGCGACACCGGACGTGGGAAAACTCTGAGTTCCCCACCGTGCCAATTCAGTCAAGGCCTTCCTATCTGCCAAAAGGGGTTTGCCCTTTCCTCGGACCGCAATAGCCTTCAAATTCTTGGACCCCATCACCGCGCCCATACCCGTGCGGCCGTTGGCTCGATTGCACATGTTAATGAGAGATGCAAAGCGCACCATTTTCTCACCGGCAGGGCCGATCTGGAGAACTTCGATTTTCTCATCACCAAGCTCTTTCCTGATTGCGTTTTCGGCCTCACCAGTATGCTTTCCCCACAGGTGTGACCCCTCCCGAAGTTCGGCCTTCCCATTGTCGATCCATAAGAATAGGGGTGACGACGCTCTTCCTTTGAGGATAAGCGCGTCGAATCCAGCGAACTTAAGTTCTGCTGGCCAGAACCCACCACACTGAGAATCCCCAATGGCGCCGGTGAGTGGGGATTTGGCGGTGGCTGTCATCCGGCTCTGACCTGAAATGGGGGCACCGGTCGTTACCCCCAGGCTGAGGGCCATAACATTGTCAGGGCTCAGGGGGTCCACACCAGCGGGCATCTCCTTGAGGAGATACGTGAGATTGAACGCACTTCCTCCCATATAGGTTCGATAAAACTGGTCAGGTTGTTCCTCCACCGTGAGCGTTCTTTTTGAGAGGTTGACATGTAGAATCCTTCCGTTGTATCCGTACGACATCCCCTCTCCCTCCGCCTGGTAGAAATAATTGTGAAAATGGAGACCCTGTCGTGAGAAACTTTGATTTTTTCTTGCCAACAAGATTCTTTTTCGGTTCCGCAAAACTATCCAAAATAGGGGAGCTCGTCAAGTCTCTCGGAAGAAAGGTGGCCCTCGTCTCTGACAAACAGCTCGTCGATCTGGGTGTGACCCATCGGGTGAGAGCGTACCTTGAGGAAAAGAAAATTGACGCCGTCGAATTCACGGAGGTGACCCCCAATCCACTTTCTACCGTAATAGACAATGTGGCCAAAACGATGAAAGGGGAGAGAATTGATGTTGTTATTGGCGTGGGCGGAGGAAGTTCTCTCGATTTCGCCAAGGGATTGGCGGTTGCCCTGTCCCATGAAGAGCAGATCTGGAGCTATGTGAATGTGAGAGGAAAGAGTCTTCTCCGACCGTCAGCGAAAACGCTGCCCGTCGTTGCTGTCGCAACAACCTCGGGCACAGGGTCAGAAGTTACGCCCTTTGCAATCTTGACAAATCCGCACACCTCAGAGAAATGTGCCATTGTGGGTGAACACATCTTTCCAAGAATCGCCATTGTAGATCCTGAGCTAACACTGACGCTGCCCTCGAGGTTGACGGCATCGACTGGGATTGACGCCTTGTGTCACGCGATTGAATCTTACCTTGACGTATGTGCTCACGGTGTGACAGAAATAGCTGCTCTTGAAGCGATGAGACTGATTTCAACAAGTCTGCCAACAGCGGTACTCGAGAAAAATAACCTGGAGGCAAGGACGAAAATGGCGTGGGCCGCAACGTTGGGTGGTATTGCAATAAGCAACGGCAATGTAACCCTGATTCATGCGATGGGACATCCGATCAGTGGACGGTTTGACATAGGTCACGGCGAGGCAATGGCAATGGTACTCCCGGGGGTAATGAAGCATAGCTGGGAGCTTAACCTAGACAAGTTTGCAAGAATCGCAGAAGCCATGGACGTCGTGAGGGGTCGATTGAGTCTGAGAGAGATGGCAAAGAGAAGTGTGACTGCCGTAGAAAGGCTCCTGGGTGAAATCGGCTTGAAACTGAGACTGAGTGACTATGGCGTCATGGAATCAGATCTCAATGACCTGGCTGAGGATACGACAGGATACATGGTTGGGTGTCTTGAGGCTCATCCGCGCACCTTCAGTCTCGACGAGGTCAGAGAGATTTATAGGGAAATATTCTGAAGGATCGCGAGATCAATGTGGATGATATGGAAGGAGTCTCTGGAACTTTCTGACTGGCCAGCCATCGGGTGTCAGTGGTCGATTGCACAGACACCGTCGCCCTATCTAAGGAGGAACGGCATTGGGTGAGTCCCTTCTGACCCCCTTGGTTGCCCCTGATACTCCAGCCAGGCAATGATGGACGATGGACGGCGAAAGAGGGCCAGAGCTTTTCAATACGTGCCGTAGGTTGTGGCCATATGGATCATGGCCTCAATGTTTTCCAGTTTCGCGTTTGCTGGTGCTTCGCACCCAGAACTCAGAATGAATCCACCACCACCAGCGCACTCATCGATGAGCTCCCTGCATCTGTCCTCTACTTGAGTGACAGTTCCAAATGCGAGGTCGGTGCACGGGACATTACCTTTCAAGCAGAGGGTATTTCCCAGAATCTCCTTCGCCTTTTTCATATCTGTATTTTCTAACTCCATGATAATCCGCCTAGGGGGAAGATCCTCGAAGAAGTGGAGCAAAGGCGTCCAGTTTCCATCGAGATGAAGAATGACCGTACAGTTCTCTTCGAGAAACTCCTCGACTATCTTTTTCATCCAGGGCCAACAGAGATCTTCAAACACAGTGGGCGACACCAGGTCGGCTGTAAAGTTCTGAATACTTATTTTTTGGATATTCGAATCTGCCATCCGCCCCCAGAACTTATTGACAGCAATCATACCGGGGGTCATCAGATCATTGACCTCTTTTAGCTTCTCTGGGCAAAGAAGCATATCCAGAAACCCTTCAGTCCCGCGGGCATAGATTAGCATATCGGATGGGATTGTCGTCGTCGGCCCAGCAATGTTGACGACATCCTCTTCTTCCCACATTTTCATCCACTCAAGATGCTCTTGACTCTGGTGGGTATAGGTTTCTCTTATTTCCTCTATGGAGATTCTCGATGGGAGAATCAGGGAGGTAAATCCCTCTTCGAGAATCCGATCATAGAGATCGGGTCCGTATGTGGCCCCTTTTTGGACGAATTGTGGAAGCGTGTTCGGTGGGAATTCCCAGTTGAAATAAAGGGCACTGTAAGGGGACGGGAAAACATCAGCGAATGCGAAACGCATACTCTGAATGTTCAGGGCATCGATCTCTTTGCCAAAGTATTCATAGATGTCACGGAGAGCCTTGTGGGATTTCCGGACGCTCCATCCAAACTCCGCAGGTGCCATTCCGGCCAGGGTAGCCGCCAAATAGACGATGTATGGCGACACGGGAACTCGATCTGGTTCGTCAAGATGCACGGCCTTCCAAAATCTTTCCTTTGATGTCATGAGCGTGAGTCGGCCTTTTTCTGGGCTTTCAGAAATTCAAATAGCTTCTCGATGGAGAATCCGCATTGTGTGGGGTCCTTATAACCTTCCCACCCCTTCCGTCCCCACAGGAGAAACAGAATTGCCTTTTCCTCGTCATCCTTTTTCTTCCCGCTCATCGATCGGGCCTTTCTGAGAAGGGAGTCCTTTTCTCTCGAATCCATCCGTGATAACGTGAGAGAACCGATTACAAAAATAGCAGGGAGACGATTTGGAGGTCAAGGAGAAACGAAAAAGCCGAGTCGGGAAGAGTCACAAACAGGGGAAAGAGGGTGGTAATGATCGATATGCATCGCAACGGTTCGTTGACTGGTTCGATCACTCACTGTGTGAAAGATAAGAATTCAAGCCACGGATTTTGGATGAGTTTCCTGAGTTTTAAAGAAAGAAATTTCTAACTCTCTAATGTCTCCACGAAATTTTCAATTGGGTAGTAGAACTATCATATCTCCTCGCTCCCGTGCTCTCCCGTTGACCCTCTTCCCACTGTTGGCCGAACAAGTGGGAACGGGCCGTCGTTCAAATCCCTTTTCTCGCTTTTTGTCTGATGAAAACGGGCTTCCATAAAAGCACCAGCTTCTCTCGCCCGCTCTCCCCCGAGGGAATCTGGGGAGGAGATCGCTCGAGCTCGCAGAGTTCGCAGAGTGAGAAAACTGATGGACCAGGCTCTTGGCCTAATTTTTTGAGAGGAAAAATTAGGCCAAGTGATTTCCTCTGGATTGGCCTCTCACCAATCCAGAGGAAGTTCTCTCTGAGGCTCTGTGTGCTCTGTGAGAGATTGTGGAGGCGTCCACTGTGCTAGGATTTCTTTGCCGAGAAAATATTGACTGGCTCTCAGAGCTTCCCTTCCGCCGCTCTGGCAAGTCACTCTTGCGAAGCCGTGACCAGAGTGTTCTAAGGAGATTTGCAGACGGCCCGGGCAGGTCCAACCAATTGTCTCTGCAAGCGTCCCTCGGGGATATGAGCGTTCAGAAAATTGAGGAAACTCCGAGGTGATTTTTTTGTTGAAATAATGAATGAACCATGCTATTCATAGCGGATCATTCACTGAATGGGAGGGATCCCAAATGAAAGTCAGAGGATGTCTAATCCTTTCCATTTTGTTTCTTCGCATACCGCAGTATTATGAGGCCTTGGCGTTCCCCCCATAACCGCTTCTTTTTCCAGTTAGATTAATCTCCTCTAGAACGAATCAAATCTTCTTTTGAGTGGATTCTCCTTTCTGCCAAGAAACCGGTTTAGGACGGAATTCTTCCGGTTCTGAGATGGCTATTGGCCCGTTCGTCTAGAGGGCTGAAAAAAAAGATTGGTGGTTATGATTCGGAGGCATATCATATGGCGTTCATAGGGAAATTCCTCGATGTGAATCTCACTGACAGTACAATTCTCATTTCAGATCTCGATGAGGAGGTCGTTCGAAAGTTTCTCGCAGGCCGGGGACTGAATTCTTGGTTGTTGTATCAGAACGTTGGAGAGGAGGTCGATCCCCTAGAATCAAGAAGCATCCTTCTTTTCAGTTGTGGGCTTCTCACCGGAACGGCAGCTCCTGCCTCGTCGCGACTCCATATAAGTTCCAAGTCGCCATTAACGGGTCTCATGGGGAATTCCAATGCGGGTGGCGGATTCGCTGTTGAACTGAAATCGAGCGGATTCCATAGCATCATCGTCCGTGGTCGGGCCGACAAGCCTGTCTTCCTCTTCATTCATGACGGGTGTGCTGAAATCAGAGACGCCAGATCCCTGTGGGGGCTCGACACCTGGAAGACTGAAGACCGCTTGAAAAGGGATTTGGGCGCTGAGCGCCTGAAAGTCGTCGCTATCGGACCGGGCGGCGAAAACTTGGTTCCCTTTGCTTCTATCATGGTCGATCGTGACCACGCAGCTGGGCGAACCGGTATGGGTGCTGTGATGGGATCGAAATTCCTTAAGGCCATCGCTGTCCGAGGGCAGGAGAAAGGGCTATCTCTCGACGTATCGAGTGCTTCTGCCGTAAAAGACTATATCCGGAAAATCAGGAAAACGCCTCGATTCCGAGAAGTCAGCACCTACGGTAGCGCGATTGACGTTCGGTGGACCAATGAGATGGGTATGTTGGCGACCCGAAACTACAGGGATGTGCAATTTGAAGATATTGACAAGATCGAGGGCCGAGAGATCCAGCGGCATGTGACCCGTCTCAAAAGCTGTTATCGGTGTCCCGTTCACTGCAAGGCCGAAATTGCCATCGGAAGTGGAAGTTTCAAAGGGATGAAGGGGACGCGGCCGGAGTTTGAGTCAGTCATTGCGCTTGGTTCAAAGTGTGGGCTGAATCGAGCAGATGCCATCATGTATTTCAATGATCTCTGTGGCCGCCTGGGCATTGACACGATTTCCACGGGGAGCGTCATCGCCTTTGCCATGGATCTCTACGACCGGGAGATTCTTACGGGTGAGGACACCGGTGGACTTGAGTTGACCTGGGGCAACCAGGAAGCCATGGAAGAGCTTATCAATCTAATCGTGCGACGAGAAGGCCTGGGAGGTATTTTGTCTCGCGGAGTGCGGGAAGGGGCTAAAATCATTGGCAGGGGATCCGAGAGGTTTGCCTACCATACAAAGGGGTTGGAACTGACAGGATATGATCCGCGGGGACTACTTGGAACGGCCCTTGGCTATGCCGTTTCAGAGCGCGGCGGGGACTTCAATAGCTTCTATGCGACCCTCGAGTACAGATGGTCTACTGAAAGAGCAGAAGCGGAATTCGGTACCGCGCAGGCTGTTAACCGCCTTTCTCCACAAGGCAAAGGGGACATGATAAAAAGGGCATTTCTCGTTACCGCCGTTCTCGATTCCCTTGGCATATGCAAAGTTCCTGCCTTGACTTTGATTGGAGACTTCGATCTGAAGAACGAGGCTCTCCTAACCGCGTCTATGACCGGGTGGAATGTGAATGCTGACGATCTGATGCTTGTCGGGGAGAGGATCGTCAACCTGGAGAGGCTTTTTAATTTGCGAATCGGTGCCGAGGCAAAAGACGATACCGTCCCTGGCAAATTCATTGAAGAAGCCGTTGATCAGGGGCCGGCTGAGGGAAGTAAAGTTCAGCTTGAGCCTATGGTAAGGGATTTCTATCGGGTCATGGGGTGGGATGAGGCCGGGTATCCCTCGGAAGAAAAATTGACCTCATTAGATTTGTTAAAGTCTCCAGGGATAGTTAGGAAGAGGAATCTGAAAGTGAGAAAGAAGAGACGAGAGATCTCAAAACCCTATCTCCCGGTGGCGAGTCGTCCTGTTTCGGTTGGGGACAAAAAGGGTTTACGCCGTGCAAGAGATATACGGTAGTCGTCCGGTCCTTTCATTCCTTTCCGACGAGGATAAACAGAGTATCCACCGAGGTACCCTCCAGATTCTTCACCAGACAGGACTGGAGATTCTCCACCAGGAGGCCCTCGATCTCCTGAAGGGCGGTGGATGCTCTATCGGGCATGGGAACATTGTCAAGATTCCGGAGGCTCTGGTCGAGCAGGCCATCCAGGGGGCGCCCCACGAGATCAAGATCGATGATAGGGACGGTAACCCATCGATGCATCTGGGCGGTTACCGATCCTATTTCGGAACGGGGTCTGATCTTCTCTACACCATCGATGTGGATACCCAGGAGCGGCGGCAGTGTATTCTCGAGGATGTTCGAGTCGCCGCCAGGCTATCTGACGCCCTTCCAAACATCGATTTTGTTATGTCCTTTTCCCATCCGTCGGATATCACCCCCCACCAGGCGTATCTCCGTGGTTTTCAGGCCATGGTAGAGAACACCCAAAAACCAATCGTGTGCACAGCCGAGGGCCGGGGTGACCTGAGCGCGATGTGGGACATCGCCAAAATCGTCCGGAATGGGGAAAAACAGCTCCGGATGAACCCCTATTTCATTCACTATGCCGAACCCATAAGCCCCTTACGGCAGGCCTTTTCAGGTGTTGATAAACTGCTCTTCTGCGCAGAGCATGAAATTCCCCTTGTCTATTCTCCAGCTCCTATTTCTGGATCGACGGCCCCCATCACGGTTGCTGGACATGTGGCTCAGGGATTGGCGGAATGTCTCTGTGGGCTTGTGATCCACCAGTCGAAGCGACGGGGGGCGCCGTTTATCATGGGAATGGGGCCTGCTGTCCTGGACATGGTGTCGGGCGAGTGCTCTTATAACGCTCCAGAGTATTATCTCTCATACGTCGCTGCGGTAGAGATGAGTCACTTCTATGACCTTCCCTCGTGGGGGTATGCTGGGACGACCGATTCACAAACTCCCGACGGTCAGGCAACCCTGGAAGCGGGTTATATAACGTTTCTTGCGGCCATGGCAGGAGCAAACCTGAATCATGATGTGGGATACCTCGATTTTGGGCGGGCCGGAAGCCTGGAGATGGTGGTGGTTACGGACGAGATTATCGACCAGGTACGGCGACTTCTTCGGGGAATTCCGGTGAACGATGAAACACTAGGCCTGAACGTGATCGATAGGGTTGGTCCGGGAGGTCAGTTTCTCACAGAGGAACACACTGCCAGACATGTCCGCACGGCACAATGGCGGCCGACCCTGTTGAGCAGGGATGGGTATGATCAATGGAGCGGTTCGGGTGCCCTTACGCTAAGGGACAGGTCCAGAAGGAAACTCCTTCGAATCCTCAAAGAGCACAAGCCAATACCTCTGTCGACGGACAAGCTTGAGCGGATCGAGAAAGTCGTGGCGCAGTTCACGCCATAGCCCCGACCGACATCTCGTCTCTCGAGGCCGGGCAAAAGCGAGTCCACCCATAAACCCCACCACCTTCGACGCATCGAGAGTCTCTATTTCAAAGACAGTGGCCCGATTGGGTATTCCGACGACTCAGGACCTATTCTCTTGGAGTCATTCGCTCAATTGAACCTGGGAGGCCTCCCTAGGTGAGCGGACACTCATATCCCTGAGGGACGTTTGCAGAAAAATGGGGTTGGTATCCCTCAGGCTGTCCGCAAATCCCTTTTCTCGACTTTTTTCTGATGAAAACGGCCTTCCATACAAGCACTCGTTCCCCTCGCCCGCTCTCCCCCATAGGAATCTGCGGGGTATCGCTGGAGCTCTCAGAGTTCGCAGAGTGGGAAAACTGGAGGACCAGGATTTTGGCCTAATTTTCTGAGGGGGAAAATTAGGCCAAGTCATTTCCTCTGGATTGGCCTCTCACCAATCCAGAGGACGTTCTCTCTGAGGCTCTGTGTGCTCTGTGAGAGATTGTGGAGACGTCCACTGTGCGGGGATATTTTTGGCGGAAAAATCTTGATTCGCGCTCAAAGCTTCCTTTCCCCCTTTCTGGCGGAAACCGCTGAAGATGACTTCGGTACAAGTGGTACAGAGGAATTCGGGCAACAGCCCGTCCCCACGTGTTCGGCCACGGGCGGGAAGACAGTCAACGGGCGGGCTAGAAACTTGCTTTTTGAAAACTCAGGGAACTCCCGATTGAACTGTCTTGACAAGGAATGCTGAGAGTCGTACTGTGAATTTACTATAACGAAACGACGTTATCTATAAAGAGACAATAATGATTCACCTCTCCTCCGTCAAGAAAGCCTTAAAAATACTGGGAGCCTTTTCGGCGAATCAACCAGAATTGGGTGTGACAGAGATCAGCAACATTGTGAATTCCCATAAGAGTTCTGTCTTCCGAATTCTGAGTACGTTAGTCTCGGAAGGCTTTGTCGAGAAGGACCCGACAACAAACAAGTACCGGCTCGGACTGAAGCTGGTCGATTTGGGGAACCAGGTTTTAGGCCGGTATGATTTGAGAGGTCATGCCGGCCCTTTCATGGAGGAGCTAGCGAGAAAGACCAACGAGATCATCCATCTTTCGATCCTGGATAGAAACGAGATTGTCTACCTCGACAAGAAAGGGGAGGGGCAGCCCCTCACCGTATCGACGAAAATAGGGGGAAGAAGCCCTGCCCATGCGTGTGCCATGGGGAAGGCACTTCTGGCGGGCCTTCCTTCGGACAAACTCACGAATGTCCTTGTAGGACCTTTGGTCAGGCTCACCCCTGCGACAATTACGACGGTACCAAAACTCCTGAAGGAACTCGATCGAGTACGGAAACAGGGTTACGCCGTAGACGATGAGGAGAGCTTTGCGGGAATCCGGTGTGTCGCCGCTCCAGTGGTTGGAGGTCAAAGGAATGTCGTAGCAGCCATCAGTGCGACGGTCCCAAAGCAGAGAATGGGACAAAAGAGGACGACAGAAATCAGAGATCAGGTCGTCCATACGGCTCGTCTGATTTCAAAGAGGATCCAAGGATCACTATGAGCGTTCTGTGATGGGACGAAAAACAACCATAAAGGGATCCGCAAAAGACCAGTCCGTCCTTATGTCGGGAAACGAGGCCATTGCGCGAGCGGCGATCGAGGGCGGGGTCAGCCTTGTTACCGGCTATCCAGGAACACCCAGCACCTATGTTATCGAGAAACTGCTTCGAGTTCCTGAACCCGGCTTTCGAGTGGAATGGGCCATCAATGAAAAAGTAGCCCTCGAACTGGCGACCGGTGTCTCCTGGGCCGGGCTCAGGAGTTTGGTGACGATGAAGATGTCGGGACTGAACGTGGCAGCCGATGCGTTTCTCTCCGTCCAGCAGAGCGGCACAACAGGGGGCCTGGTCCTCTATGTTGCTGACGATCCCAACGTCTACTACGGCATGGTTGAACAGGACTCTCGCCATTACGCTCGCCTGGCCCTATCTCCCATGCTCATGCCAGCCAAACCTCAGGACGCTCTCGATCTGACACGACTCGCCTTTGAGTTATCTGAGAGGATCGGGCGACCGGTGATGATCCGTGGGACGACAAACCTGGCCAATGCCTCCGAGCCGGTGATCCTGGGGGAGAAAAGGTTCATCCAGAGAGAACCGGTCTTTGAATTTGACATCGCCAAATACGCGAAGGCAGGTCCCCGTGCCTGCGTGCGCCAGCATCGAGATACCCTTGCGGCCCTGGCGCGGTTCGGCGCTCTCACAGAGCATCTCAACCCTCTCGATCTCGATGGAAGCAGGGTGGGGGTCATCGCGACTGGCGTTGTCTGGACATACCTTGAAGAGGTCCTTCACCGAGATCAACTCGATCCGTCGACCTTGAAAGTAGAGGTGGTCCATCCATTGCCAACACAGAAAATAAAGGCTCTTCTCTCACAGACCGACACGGTTATCGTCTTGGAAGAGCTTGAGCCGCTGATTGAAGAGGCGGTCCTGGCGTTGAGGGGAGATCTGGATCATCGGGTCAAGGTCATTGGCAAGATCCAAGGCCCCCTTTTACTGACGGGTGATTATGATGTGGAGGTTGTTGCTTCCGCCCTACGTGCAGTCTATGGAAGACGGGTCAGAGCCCCGAAGGTATCGAAAAAACTTGTCGGACAGGCACAGGCTGCGAAGGTCAGGCGACTCAACACCTTTTGTGTCGGATGCCCCCATCGGGCTACCTATTACGCGCTGAATCGAGCGATCGAAGAACTCGGATATGAGAAGGGGGACGTGATCGTGACCGGGGACATTGGATGCACAATCCTCGGAATGAATGACCCCTTTGGGTCATGCTGGACGGAAGTCTCTATGGGGTCGAGCATCAGCCTGGCTCAGGGATTCAAATATGCTGGAATCGACACTCCGGTGGTCGCGACCATCGGCGACGGGACTTTGTTTCACGGTGGCATCCCAGCCCTCTTGAATGCGTCTCACCACAAGACGAACATGACCATCATTATTCTCGACAACCACTGGGCGTCCATGACCGGGATGCAGCCCCACCCCGGAACGAGAGAATCCACGTATGGGCACAACAAAGCCATCATACCGATCGAAGAAATCGTTCGGGCCGCCGGAGTGAAAAACGTCGTTAAGGTGAATCCCTTCCAGACCAAGCGGATGATCGAGGCCGTGAGACAGGCTCTCTGCTCTCCGGAGGTTTCGGTTGTCATCGCCGATGCCGAGTGTGCTATCCGAAAAATGAAGAAAAAGAAAAGAAGATCTCTCACCGTCACGAAAGACCAATGCATCGGGCTGGATGCCTGTGAGCGCTCTTGCATTGCGGTTCTCGGCTGTCCGGCTTTGGAGAGAGGGGAAGATGGGAGGGCCTTCATCAACCCAAAGACCTGTATCGCCTGCGGTCTCTGTCATCGAGTGTGCCCCCATGGCGCCATCTGATGAGGCCTTACTGAAATCCTATGAGGACACTGAAGTTGTATTTCTTCAGGAAGAGAAAAGTCAAGAACAAATTCGAATTCCGAATAGCGAAATCCGAAACAATGGAAAAGAACAGAAGAAATCAAAACGAAAATGCTTGAGAATCTTGCATCTCTGGGGTTGAAAAACCGTCGTATCCAATATGATTCTAGAGTATTCGCGGTCAGGATTTGTTTCCTATTGGCCCCGGAAGGATGGCACGCCGTGACTGGGAGTTTCGAATCTTGGGCGGATTAGGGTTGGACGAGAGGGGTTCACCCTTGAACCATTGGAATTTGGTACTGGCGGGATTGGGTGGTCAGGGCGTGATGACGATCTCCCAGATTCTTGCCGCTGCGGCCTCAACTGAAGGCCTGAAAGTAAAGTTCTTTGAGGGGACAGGTATTACCCAGCGAGGTGGCGGGGTGTATGCCTTTGTGCGGTTCGGGGAGGCCTATAGCCCGAGAATACCGGTAGGCGAGGCAGATGCCATCGTCAGTCTCGAGATTTCAGAAATCGTCGCGGTGATCCACTACTTGAAATCGGGTGGACAGGTCTGGACGAGTTCGGAAAAAATCCATAGCTACTACAGCAAATTGGACCCTCAGTCTTATCCGGATCAGGAACGAGTTGAAGCCACAGTTCGGCTGAAGACCGAGGATCTTCACCTCATTCCGGGGGACCGACTCGCGCAAGAAGCCGAAGCCCCCATGGCGGTCAACATGGTGATGATGGGCGCTTTTTCCCGGGGTAATGATTTTCTTAAAACCGAATCGATTACTGGTGCGATAGGGCAAACCAATCCGGAATTTGCCGAACCAAGCCTAAGGGCTTTCTGGAAAGGCCACCAGTTCGTGGAAAAGGGAGAGCGACTGGATGACCGGTGACGTTTTCGATTCCTTTTTCGAGCCTGAGGGAGTCGTCGTCTTTGGGTCGATCAAGCCAGGGAAAATCGGCTACGAGATCCTCAGAAGTATGAGAGAGGGAGGATTTCGGGGAGAGGTCTATCCCATCAACCCAGCCGGAGGAGAGGTCCTGGGATACTCCGTACACACATCGCCATCCAAAACCCTGAAAAAGGCGGAACTTGCCGTCATCTGCCTCCCTCAGGCTGCCGTCGTCGATGCGATCGTCCAAAGCGGAATGATGGGCATCAAGGCGGTTATCGTGATATCTTCGGGATTCTCCGAAGTGGGGAATCACGACGCAGAGAAGGATCTCCTTGGAGCAGCGAAAAAATGGGGGATCAGAGTTATCGGCCCAAACTGTGCGGGGCTGATGAATCCCTGGCACTGTCACTTCCCAAGTATCGAGGTTCGTGCCCTAACCGGCCATACGGCCTTTGTGACTCAGAGTGGGGCCCTGGGCGGGGCCACCCTCGCTTGGGCTGAAGAGCGCCGGTTCGGGTTTAGCAAATTCGTATCCTATGGGAATCGATGTGATATCGGGGACACGGAATTGCTCTCCTATCTGGTGGACGATCCAGAGACCCGTGTGATTGCTCTCTACCTTGAGGGCATCGAGGGGGGGCGTGAATTCTTGCGGATAGCCCAGGCGGTGAGCCGGAAGAAGCCGATCGTGGCTATTAAATCGGGTCGAACCCGTTCCGGGACAAGGGCGGCTTCCTCCCATACGGGGACGCTGACAGGGACCGACCAGATCTATGAAGCGGCCTTTCGGAAGGCTGGGATTTTGCGGGTGGAGGGAATCGAGGAGATGTTTGACCTCTGTCAGGCCTTGGTCGGGTGCCACCTGCCTCAGGGAAGTCGGGTGGCTATAGTGACCAACTCGGGAGGGCCCGGAATCCTTGCCGCAGATAGGGCAGAAGGGCTGGGCCTAGAGGTTGCCGAACCCTCGGAGGGCCTCCAGGAGGACCTAAAGTCCCATCTCTCTCCTCACGCCTCATTGAAAAATCCAATCGATTTGACTGTTGAATCAGGGTATGAGGAATATCGTAGTGCTGTTGAGAGGGTCATTCCTCAATACGACGCCGTCATTGTAATCAACGTGGCAACACCCTATCTCGACTCCACCGGCATCGCGCGGGGAATAATCGACGGGGCCAAAAGCACCAAGAAGCCCGTCCTTACCAACTTCATGGCTGGCCGAATCGTTTGGGAGGCGATTGTAATCCTGGAAGAAGCCGGGATTGTGAATCTTGCAACCGGAGAACGGTGTGCTTTTGTTGTGTCGAAGTTAGCCGAGAGAAAAGGACTACTCGAAGGAATGAAACATGCATCCCTCGATTGAAAGGGCACGTCGAGAAGGACGTCACCTACTGGAACCGGAGGCCCTGGATCTTCTCGAGGGGCACGGGATTTGGGTTCCACGACACGAGGTTGTTCGGACGAAAGAGGAGGCCCTTTTGGCGGCAAAGGATCTCGGGTGGCCCCTCGTCATGAAAGTTGTCGCTCCCCATATCCTCCACAAGACTGAGATTGGGGGGGTTATCCTGCCCATAAACCGTGAAGAAGAGGTAACCGAGGCGTTCTCCCGCCTCGTTTCACTTGATGACGGGGATCGTAAAGTTGAGGGAGTCCTCCTCTGTCCTTACCAGCCCCACGACACAGAGCTTTCGGTCGGTATGATCCGGGATTCCCAGTTCGGGCCGGTTGTCACCTTCGGGCTAGGGGGTATCTGGGTAGAGGTCTTTGAGGATCTCGCTTATGGCATCGCTCCCCTGTCATCAGCGGAAGCTGAGGCGATGATTCGTTCAACTCGAGGATTTCCTGTTCTTGCCGGAGAGCGAGGAAGAAAGGCGTCCGATCCTCAGGCTCTCAGCCAATTACTCGTTTCTGTTTCCCGGATGGGTCTGGAGGAAGCGGCCATACAAGAAATCGATCTGAATCCTGTTTTACCACTCGAGAGGGGATACTTCATTGCCGATGCACGGATAATGCTGGGAAAAGGCTAAAGCGGATTTCAACATTTCCAACACGCTTTTGACCAGGTGGGAGCCATCATTCGGGTGACTCCTGTGCTCAGGTGGAGAGGCGGTGTAACAATGACAGACATTACGAGATTTCTTCGAAGGGGGATACTCGACATTGATCCCTATATACCCGGAAAGCCTCTGGAGGACGTCAAGGCTGAATTTGGGCTGTCTGAAGTGGTCAAGATGGCATCCAACGAGAACCCTTTTGGCCCATCCCCCAGGGCCGTGGCTGCCATCGAAAAAGAGCTCAAGAACCTCCATCTCTATCCCGAAGGACCATGTACCCTGCTCAGAGAGGTACTGTCGAAGAGGCTGGGTATAGACAAAAACATGATAACCCTCTCAAACGGATCGGACAATTGTGTCGTGTTGGTGGGAAGTGCCTTCATCAATGAAGGTGATGAGATCCTGATGGCAGATCCAACTTTTCTGGTGTACAGAACGATTGCGAAAATCATGGGAGGTCGTTCCGTGCCCGTAAAACTGAAAGACCATACCCATGATCTGAACACGATGCGAAAGAAAATTGGCGAGAGAACAAAGCTCATTTTTGTCTGCAATCCGCACAATCCGACTGGCACCATAGTGAAAAAAGCCCAACTTGATGATTTTGTCACCACCCTACCCGAGCACACCATTCTTGTCTTAGATGAAGCGTATGCTGATTTTGTCACGGACAGTGACCATCCGGACGGCCTCGATTATATAAAGGGGGGATACAACGTGATTGTTTTGAGGACCTTCTCAAAGCTCTATGGATTGGCAGGCCTCAGGGTCGGATACGCGTTGGCCCGTGAAGAGATCATTACTGCCTTGAATAGGGTAAGAGAGCCCTTTCCCGTTTCCCGTGTCGGTCAGGTCGCTGCGGTGGCGGCTTTAGATGATAAAGAATTTAGAGAGAAGGTCATCAAGAATAATGAAGAGGGGAAAGCCTATTTCTATAGAGAGTTCGAGAAAATGAAGGTCTCATACATTCCGTCCCATGCCAATTTTATCCTCGCGGATTATGGGAGGGATTCCCAGCAACTCGTTAGGTCTCTCTTACGACAGGGAATCATCATCAGGCCCGGTTATGTGTGGAACTATCATACCTTTGCCAGGGTCACCATCGGGACGATGGATCAGAACCGAAGATTCATCCAGGCCCTCAAGAGCGTTCTATAGATGAATCTTGGTCTATCTAGACTGGCCGGTTAACTCCCTTTCTCCTTCCCTTTTGAGCTGGGCGAGCTTCTCCGTGACCGAGTCGGCCAGTGAGGGTGCCCGGTGGGTGTCGAGTATGGTCCGGATTTTTTCCTGAACCCGCTCTCCCATTGTTTTCTCGCCTTCATCTTCCCAGGTGTCGTATTTCTGGCGAGCCATGAGCGTGGGAATCCAATGCTCTTTTCGGAAATTCCTGACGGTGTGATCCTCCAAGAGGAAGTTACCCCCAGGTCCTACCTTCTCAATGATCTCTTGGGCGAGGGTCTCTGCGTCCACCGTGATGCCCTGGAGAAAACGTTTCACCATGCCAATGACCTCATCCCCCATAACCAGCATTTCAGCCGAACAGATCATTCCCATATCGAGATATCCCACATCATGGATGAGATTGATTCCGGCGAGTGCCTGGGCGAGGCAAGAAAATGCACTTTCAATGCCCGCCTGCTGATCAGGTGTCTTGGCATCGGTGCATCCTGCTGTTCCCCAGGTCGGGAGGCCATAGAATCGAGCGACGTCACCATAGGCAGCCGTCATGAGGCTTAACTCGGGTGCGCCCATCGATAGATTCCCTGTGGCCATGTCCATGATTGAAGGAACGCCTCCGACAACGTAAGGGGTACCTGGTCTTTTGAGTTGGGAGAGAACCAGTCCCATGAGAGTTTCGGCGTTCATGACAACCAGGGTGCCGGCCAGTGTGACAGGACTCGTTCCTCCTGCCTGGTCGGCAGGCCCACCAATCACTGGCATGCCGAGACCAGCCGTATAGAGGAGCTTTTCGGCAACCCCACGGGGATAGACCAGGGGAGTGATCGGTTCCGGATAGCCGATGAGGAAAGGACGTTCCCGCAACCGATCCATTCCGCCGGCGACCTCAGCAGCCATGTCATAGACGATCTGATGGCCCCGAGGTGAATAGGCGATAAATACGATGGGCTTCCGTGTGTGATGGACGACGGCCTCAAACTCGTGAAGCTCTGCGGCCTGGCCCGGGACATCTTGGGAGGATCCCATGGGCATCACCCAATCGATGTTGGGTAGGGCATCTGCGATCAAGGCGCCCCTGGCAATGTCCTCAACCCGGGTTGGATGGATCTCCTGGGTCAGAGCATCACGCGTGTTTGGGCTGGCTGTGGAGGTCCCAAAATAGTTTTTCCGTCCCTCGAGTTCAAGGGCCCTATTGCCTTCCCGGTCATAGAGAACGAAACCCTTGGGAGCCAGACGGATGCATTCCTCAGCGATGTGCTGGGGCGTCCTAGCGATCTCACCATCCACACGAGCGCCAGCCTTCTTCAGAAGGGTGAGCGCGTCGTCACAGAGAATCTTGTAACCCGCCTTTTCCAGGACCACGAGAGAGGCTCGATGGATCTCATGGACATGATCTTGAGACAGAATAGAGGCGATGGGTAGCCGTTCTGATATTGAGGAAGACTCGATCATACTCTCACTCCTTACTTTCTAGAATCTTTGATATGTTCTTAATGACAGTGGACGGTTTTGGCTCCGGAACGTGGGTGGACATAATTTCTCTCGCCTCCTGGTTGAGTCGATCATAGAGATCCAGCGCCCCTGAGTCCACCCAGAGATCATACTGCGTTCGATCGAGCCGTTTAGGTTGATATTGGGCATTTCGCCAATTCTCAAAGGTGTGGTCATCGTCGATGAATCCCCCCTTGTGGGTGGCCCTCTCTATTGCGTCCATCGCAAGGGTCGTCTCATTGACGGGAATACCATCCATGAATCGACGGCACATGGTAATGATCTCATCGACCAGGATAATCAGTTCCATTGAGGAGGTGGTTCCAAACTCCAAATAGCCAACATCATGAACAAGGTTGCTTCGACTGAGCATGGCATTGTAGACAGAAAAGATGGCCTCTAAACCTGCCTGGGCATCGAGAACTTTGGAGTCACTCGCTCCTGCAAATCCCCAGGAAGGAAGTTTGTAATAGCGGGCCATATCAGCCTGTGCTGCGACAGTGAGACTCCACTCCGGATTGCCATAGCTAACGATCGCAGTCCTCATGTCCACAATCGATACATTCGATCCGTACAGGAATGGAGCGCCAGGGTTTCGCAACTGGTGAATGACCAGGCCTCCCAGGCATTCTGCATTTCCCACAGCAATCGCTCCCGCCAGGGTAATCGGTGCTCCTCCCCCGGCATTGGCGCCAGAGGGGAAGGCAACAGGGATTCCATAGTCTGCGCATCGAACCAATTTTTGGATCGATGCTTCAGGGAAAATAAGGGGAGAGATAGGCTCCACGTAGTGGAGGAGAAAAGGCTTCTCCCGCAGCTGCGTTTCTCCTCCCGTGATATAGCAGGCCATTCTGACAATGTCGTCCACATCGTCGGCGTTGTTGGCAGTGAAAACGATCGGTTTATCGGTATTAAAGACCATCTCGGCGAACTCGTACAGGTACAGATGGGCACGGGGAACGTCATGAGGACATCCCATCGACATGACGAAATCGATGTTCGGAAGGGCATCGCAGAGCCTGGCCATCCGCCCCACGTCCTCTCGACAGACCTTCCGTCGCTTCCTCGTCTCCACGTCGATGGTGAAAAGGGTATCGGAACCACTTCCAAAATAGGTCTTTCCCTCTTCCAAGAACATCACCCTTTGGCCCCTCTGATTTGACAAAACGATTGTTTCCGGGGCTGTCTCCATGGCTTTCTTTACGAGATGGGGAGGAATCTTAACCCGTTGGTTTTCGCCGATGAAGGCGCCAGCCTCTTTGAGAACAGCCAGGGTTTTGGCATCCATTACCCGAACCCCGATACCTGCCAGTATCTCCAACGTCGCCTGATGAATAGCTGGCATCTGTTCCTCTGACAGAATACGGAGTTTCGGTATGACTGTTGCAATGTCGATCTGTTTCATTGGCACCCTCCGAGAACATCCCTTCCCTGAAACGACTTTCGATAACCCCTATCCGGTTTATGGGCGTCCCTCTCGTCTCTGATCGCTCACTTTTTTGATACGACCAGAATTCTCGCCGGTTCTGATAGTTCAGGAATCTCTTATAGCAGAAAAAAAACATCCCAGCAAGAAAATGAAAACGCCTACGGGACGGGTGAGAGGAACATCTCGGAGAAATCCTGTGAGGGGTTTTCCATTCCAAATCATCCTCTCTCGAGGGCCCACGGTTGGGCCAGGGCCGTGTCCAGCCGCATATGGAGACCCAACATTTTTTTCGTTGACACCTATTTTCGGCTGTCATATAGTGCATAGGTCTCTTGATGCCGGGATAGCTCAGTCGGTAGAGCAGGGGACTGAAAATCCCCGTGTCGGTGGTTCGATTCCGCCTCCCGGCACGTTTTTTGTTTTTATTTTAAAGGCACTTAAGTACAATAGGCCAGCTTTTCTCTGCTGGCCATTTCTG
>CAYGBK010000039.1:0-34409 GCA_964348095.1 uncultured Thermodesulfobacteriota bacterium
GAGTCGTGGTAACCCAGGTCACACCCGGCAGCCCCGCCGCGGAGGCTGGCATGCGCCGAGGCGATGTCGTTCAAGAGGTAAACCGAAAACCTGTCGAGAACGTTGAAGAGTTTGGCCAAACCATCGAAGAAGCCAAAAGCCAGGAGAGTATTCTCTTCTTGATTAGACGAGGCGAGAGCAGCCTTTTTGTAACTGTCTCTCCCAAATGAGCCGAGCCGAGGAGGAGGGACGGTGCATGGTTTCCCTCCTCCCTGGCTCTCCCCATCCATCACGTCTCTTGGAGGCTCGCGATTCAGAGAAGATCAGAAGACGTCGAAGGAAATCCCTGCCCTCACTTTTCCACAAACTATCACGCTCACACCCCAGGTGAGAGAAAATCCTGGACGCCACCACGCATAGGTTGGAGATGCTTGCCAGATGTGGCTGAAAAGAATAGAATGAGGTCCCATTCTTACGAGAGCTAGGTAGGATGAGACCAGTGGGAACGCTCGCCAAAAACCCAAGGCCTCTGTCCAGGCCGATCATCAAGATCCTTGTTGCCTTAATTATCGGTTTCGGCTTAGTTTTCACTATTTCTGACATTCATAAAATTGCCCGGGTAACCCAGAAAATACAGCCTTTCTTTCTGTTTTCTGCCCTAGTTGCCACCGTCTTGAGTTACCTCTTCATCGGCCTCGCCTTAAAGAAGCTGCTGGAGTTAGTGGATGTGACGCTCTCCTTCAAGGAGATGTTTGCTATCTCATGGGTCTCCACCGCCCTCAATTACCTCGTCTCCACCGGGGGTATCGGGGGCTTAACCATGCGCATCTTACTTCTACGAAAGAAGAGAATCCCGTTTACGGAGACGTTTCTAGCCTCCTTTGTCCACACCCTGTTGCTCAATGGGGTGCTTATTGGATTCGTCATGTTCGGCTTTGCCTATCTCCTAACTACCAAGGGACTTCGACTATACCATCATGTGACCTCCGGCGCTGTTCTTGCCCTTACCCTGACGCTCTCCGTATTAGCCACGGGATCGTTAATCAACAAAGCCTTCCGAGACCGTTTTATCGACTTCTTTTACACGTGGATCAACAGGATTTCGGTCAAACTAACAAAGAGGACTGTCTTTGAGAAAGCCTCCCTTTTTGAATTCAAGGAGGAATTTCACCAAGGAATTTCACTGATTCTGGCTCAGAAACGTGATATGGTCCTTCCTACCATCTACGTATTTCTCGACTGGTTTTGCTGCCTTTTCGCCCTCTACTGGTCATTTGTCGCAATCGGTCATTCTATCTCCCCTGGCATTCTGTTGGTCGGCTTTGCGATTGGTCTATTTGTTTCCCTCTTTTCCTTGATTCCAGGAGCGATCGGAATCATGGAAGGCTCCATGGCCGCCATTTACTACAGCCTCGGCGTGCCTCTGGAAGTCGCAATTGTTGCAGTTCTTATCTATCGTATCGTTTACTATCTTTTCCCTTTTGTAACGAGCACTCTTCTATACGGCCCCATGTTCAAAGAGGCAAAGGCACTCAAGGTTAGCGGAGTCCTCAAGCCACCTGTGAATACCCCCGAGCCGCCTGCCCCATAATCGACCGGGGTGGGCCCCTCAAAACCCGCTTGAAATTGCCCGCTGAGCCAAAGTAGAATGAAAGATCGGAAGATTGACGGTCAGGACACCATGAAGGCCTCATACAAAGAAAGGTTTGAGAATATCAAACGGGTCACGCAGAAGATCACCTCTTCTCTCGATATAGGAGAGGTTCTGGAGGAGATCCGTGACGAGGCTCGGATAATCTTTCCAAAGGCAAAAGAAGCCTGCCTCGTCATGTTTGATAAGAGCTCTAAAGACTACATGCGACCCCTCCATTGCGCCGTGTTTAAAGACAGAATCAATTGCCGCCTTTGTAAGGCAAACCGAAAAATCATTCGCGAGGCGATATCCAAGAAATCCTGGGTAGAGGGTGGCAATCAACCGGGCACCGGGAACTTTCCCGAGATTGGTCGTGAGATCGCGTTCCCCATTTACGAGGATGATAAGGTTCTGGCTGTTTTAAGCCTCATTACGGATAGAAGCACCCGATTTGGCAAGAAAGATATCGCCCTTCTCCAGGATCTGTCCGACCTTGCTACCAATGTCATCAAGAACGCCAAACGGCATTGGGCCATATCTCAGGACAAGATGACGACCGATAAGATTCTGGAGCACATCGAGAAGTTTGTTCCTGATTCAGTAACGAAGATCGTTAAGAAAAACCCCGACTCGCCGGAATTTGAAAAAAAGGAGAAGGATGTCTCCGTGTTGTTCCTCGATATCGCGGGCTATACCCGAATGAGCCAGCTCATGGATAAGGTCAAGGTCAATTTTATCATTGAGAAGTATTTTTCGAGTTATCTCGATTCTATCTATGAGTTTGACGGAGACATCAATGAGACGGCCGGTGATGGACTCATGATCATCTTCCAAGACCCGGATCCGACCAAAAACGCACACCAGGCGATCCAGGCTGCCATCGCCATCCGAGAACGGACGCTCGAGATAAACAGAGAATTAGAAGGTCGATTCGATCCTGTGACTGTCAACATGGGGATCAATTCCGGGGCTGCCCTCGTCGGAATGACACGGTTCGAAGGCTCGGTGGGGTCCCGAATGACCTATACAGCGACTGGCTCAGTCACCAACCTCGCAGCCCGGATCGCGAATGCAGCCGAAAACGGCGAGATTCTGATCGGTCCGGAAACGGCAAGGCGTTTGAATGGCAGCGCACATCTAAAAGATCTAGGGGAAAAGAGATTCAAGAACGTTGCCGCCCCCGTCAGGGTGTACAGTCTGGTCTTTCACAGTCCAAGAGATCCTACGACCGAGAATAGAGGGAGTGACCATGGATGAAAAGGAAGGATTGAATGCTTTGGAGGTCGCTCTCAAAAATGAGTTGAGAGAGCGTGCATTCTATCTCAAGAACGCAGAAAGAACCAAAAACCCGCTTGGAAAAGCGATGTTCAAGCAAATCGGAGATGAAGAACTCGAACACTTCGAACGGCTCAAACAACTCCACGACAAATGGGAAAAACAGGGAAAATGGCCGGAGACTGTTCCTCTTAGAGTCAAGAACACCATCGTTAGGAACATCTTACTCGATTTTGTCAAGAAGGTTGACGAGAAGGAAGTAGGAGATGATAACGACCTGGAGGCCGTTCGAACAGCCATCGAATTTGAAGCTAATGGGGCGAATTATTACGCCAAACTCCGCGACAGTGTCTCCGCCGAGAAAGAGAAGCAATTCTTCGATCTCCTCTCGCGGATAGAACACGAGCACTATCTGTCTCTCAAGGAAACAGAAGAGTACTTTTCAGATCCTGCCTCCTGGCATCGCAAGGTAGAGGATCACAGCTTCGAGGGAGGTTGAATCGAGGCCTCAGGGGGAGAGCCCTTCTCTCAATTGTGTCCCATGGACTGCCCTGGTGAGGTCCCTTGATTTCTGGGTGGACCGTGATTATCTTGATGGTAGTGGGGTATGCAGTTCCTGGGGTCATGGATTCATGATCTTATTTGTGATCGAACCATCCCGCCTCTCCGATCGTTTTTTGGAGAGCTGCCGCCGCTCAGGAGTCCCAATCTTCGGTTTCTATCCCTTACCGCTTTGATGCGATGCGAAAGGAGTTTGGGGAGGTTCTGACGTGCGTTTTGCCTCGGGTGAGAAGAGGGGGTGAAAGATTATGAACACAATTCGTGCCTATTTTCTGATGGGGGTCCTGACCCTCCTTTTTCTGTGGGTCGGAGACCTACTGGGAGGCAGGAATGGAATGATCATCGCTCTCATTCTGGCAGGGACAATGAATCTCATCTCCTACTGGTTCAGTGACAAGATTGTCCTGAAAATGTACAGGGCGCGGGAGATCACGCCCAATCAAGCCCCCGAATTCTTTTCAGCCGTTGCAGAACTTGCTCAAAGGGCGGGAATGGCAATGCCAAAAACCTACATCATCGAAAACGACAGTCCGAATGCTTTTGCCACCGGGCGGAATCCTGAAAATGCTGCCGTGGCTGTAACAACGGGTTTATTGAGAATTCTATCCCGAGAGGAACTCTTGGGCGTCATCTCACATGAATTGTCCCACATTCGCCACAGGGACATCCTTGTTGGAACAATCGCCGCTACCCTCGCGGGAGCCATAAGTTACATGAGTATGATGGCCCGGTGGGGAGCCCTGTTTGGCGGGTTTGGTGGTCACGACGACAATCGGGGTGGTAACTTCCTGGTCATCGTCGTGGTTTCGATTCTTGTAGGGGTGGCGGCTATGCTCATTCAGATGGCAATTTCCCGTTCGAGGGAGTATCTGGCAGACCGTGGAGGAGCGCAGTTGACTCACCATCCGAGATATCTGGCCAATGCCTTGGAGAAACTGGACCAGTCGGCGAAAAGAATCCCAATGAAAACGAATCCCTCAACAGCCCATATGTTCATCGTCAATCCCCTGCGGGGGAAGGGCTTGATGAAACTCTTCAGCACCCATCCTCCCATTGAAGAGAGAATCCGACGTCTCAAGGCGATGGAACGAGGCGTCAAGCCGTGAGTGTATGCGGTTGAGGTAAAATCGCGCTGGCTGCTACTCGCCTTTGCTCTATCAAACTAGGACCCGAAAGATAAAGGAGATGGGATCTGTGATGTAGGATAGGTTCTCTACTACCTTATGTAGCATACCGAAGCCGCTTCGCGTCTCAGATTCCAACTTGAAGAGAGATCATGGAACCATCTTCAGCGACCGCATTGACTATTTGAGGTTTTAAGGATTATCTACGGAGCTCGAGATTGAATGGATTGAAGGACGTGTGATAATCGTAGACGTCTACCCTCTCACATCTTTTCAAAAAGCTGCACAGGCGATATGTCACTGGAGTCATCACCGTCTCCACGCCAACCTTGAAGATATAGTTTGCCACGAGAATACTCACCATAGCCTCTGGAGGGAACACACCTAGGACGGTGGCAATCCCCACGAAGAGGAGCGTATCCAGGCCCTCCCCTACCAAGGTACTCCCAATTGTCCGTGTCCAGAGCCAGCGACCCTTGGTCGCGATTTTCATTTTTGCGAGGACATAGCTGTTTGAGAATTCTCCTACCCAATAGGCTGAAAGGCTTGCCACGATAATGGCTCCATTTCCAACGGAGCCGAGAATCTTCTCATACGCTTCCTGGCCGGCGATGCTCTCCCAGGCGGCCTCACCGGGAAGCCTGCCCAGGATCCAGAAGGTGAGACTCATGAGCCCAGCACATCCGAACCCCGTCCATATGACCTTTCGACTCTTTCCATATCCATATACTTCGGTCAATACGTCCCCAAATATATAACTCAGCGGAAAGAGGAACGTCCCTCCATCAAAGGCCAGGGGGAAACCGCCAAAGGATATTCCCAGGTCAACGATCTTCGCCGCAGAGGCAATATTGCTGACGAGGAGGACCGTCACAAAGAGAGCGGTAACGGTGTCAAGCAGCTGATAGGGGCCCTGCCTCTCGTTCCCCATGGGCTGATCCTCCCCCACCTCCCACCAACCTCCAGAATGGATACAGTGATCCTAGGTTCAGTTGTCAGGGGTCGGGGCTCAGTTTCTTGATAGAAGAGGACAACACGTCACCGTTCACGGTGATTTTGATTAGCCGATCCGCCTCTGTCGTCTCACTCCCGAACCCAGGGTTCAGGTATGCATCAGCAGGAGTCGGTCTTTGGCCCGATTCAACTTCTCACTTAGGCTGACCTTGTAAATGTGGGGGTTTGTCAAACGTTTGTACTCTGGTTCCAAACACTTCAGATTCCTCAGCGTATTGGCTTGAATCTTCTTGAGACTAGGTCTTTCGTAGACCAACTCGCCATTCAAAAAGATAGGAACTAGCAACTCCTCTCCTTCAAAAGGGGCTTTATAGATCTTAGAGACATGGGGATACATCGGATGGCAGGCCGTTAGTGGTTGGGACCCGTCGACATGTTCATCCTCGCGAAAGAGGATGTCTCCTTGCATCATCGTGCTGTGGTTGAATATCCTCACGACTTTGTTCCGACCGGGATTGGTAATTTTTTCGGGATCGGCCGACACCTTGATTTTAGGGGTCATCTCACCATTCTCTTCAATTGCGCTGAGCTTATAGACACCGCCGAGGGCAGGGTGATCCCAGCAGGTAACTAGCCTCGTCCCAACGCCCCAAATATCAATCTTGGCATCCTGCTTTTTCAGACTCTCAATGATCCATTCATCGAGTTCGCTAGAGGCGACAATTTTGGCGCGTTTAAGGCCCGCTTCATCGAGCATTTCTCTGGACTTTTTGCTCAGGTAGGCCAAATCTCCGCTATCGAGGCGAATTCCCATAAACCGGTGGCCGGCCTTCTCCAATTCTTTCCCGACCCGAATGGCATTGGGGACGCCGCTCTTAAGTGTGTCGTAGGTATCAACTAACAGGATGCAGGAGTCTGGAAATGATCTGGCATAGGCCCTAAACGCCTCCAACTCATCGGGAAAGCTCTCAATCCAACTGTGCGCATGTGTTCCTCGAACGGGTATGTCATACAAGAGGCCAGCCTGTACGTTGGATGTGGATTCGCATCCTCCAATGAATGCCGCCCGGGCGGCACTGATCGCCCCGTTAGGCCCCTGGGCCCGTCTCATACCGAATTCGATAACTGGGTCTCCTTCGGCGGCCAAGCAAACCCTTGCCGCCTTTGTCGCGATCAGGGTCTGATAATTCATCGTGTTGAGGAGAGTCGTTTCAATCATCTGCGCTTCGGGAAGGGGCGCCGTAACCCGGATAAGAGTCTCGTGAGGAAAGACGACCGTTCCTTCAGGAATGGCATGCACATCTCCTGTGAACTTGAATTTCTCGAATTCTCTGAGGGTCTCTTTCGAGAATATCCCCAGACTCTCAAGGGCCTTGATCTGATCGTCCTCAAATCGTAGATTGAGAATATAGTCGACCAGCTGATCCAGACCAGCGAGTATGCAAAACCCGCCGCCAAAGGGCAGTGTTCTGAAAAACCAGTCAAAATTGGCCCTTTGCTGTGCTTTGCCTTCCTGGTAATACCCTGCCACCATGGTAAGCTGGTAAAGATCTGTCAATAGAGTCGACCCCTTCATGTCGCCTCCGTCCTAGTAGCACGTCCCAAAAGTAATTTATGAAAATCACATCAAAACTGATCGCATGTATTGAGATGTCAGAATTTCAAATCCAAAGCACGAGCGTAGTATGTCCGTACAGGGATCAATTCGAAATCCGAAAAAATGTCAAGATTCTAATTCTCCAATTCTCTAAACATTCTTGGGCTTATGACGAGCCCCTCGGCCTGAGCCTTCGACCCGAGCTCAGGCCGAGGGGCTCGGGTCGAAGGCTCAGCCGACTGGTTTTGGTCATTTGATATTCGGATTTGTTTCGCATTTCGATATTCGAATTTCGGATTTAAGATGTCGGTTCTCAGGACACCGTGCGATCGGATAAATTATGCAAGTTATTACTGAGACAGCACACTAGGTCGTGACGTCATTGTAAACCTTTATCGTCAAAAAACCAAGAACGCCATAGAAAGAGTCCACAAGATTTCAATAGGTTGCAGCCGTCCATGGCCAACAAACCGCTTTACGATTGCGGATGGGACTCAATGGACCGTACCAAATCACACACCTTTTTGACGCCGTATTCAATTAACCTTCTACCTTTCTCCTCATTTCCCTTACTCGGATCCCCCCATACCCCACCAGGCCAGTATCTCTTTTTGTCTTTCACCAGGATTGGCTCTGGGAATTTGGGAAACTCGGCCTTGGAGGTTCCCTGAACAAGATGGGGCATGATAAACTTCATGACAGAGGTCTCTACCTCACCCGCGTGTGAGTCGTTTTGTGTTTCTATCCATTGTGAGACCTCCTCAGTCACCAGGTCCAAAATGGAGAAAACGGCGACAGCAATCCCCTCCAGTTCATCCATCAAAAGCTCACCTGCCTCTCTCAGAGCGGCAACATGCAATGAACCCCCATGCCCTGAAATAATGACGAACCGACGAAGCCCTTGCCTATGGAGTGAGTAGACAATATCCCGGATCAGAGCCCTGAGAGTCTCTCCAGAGATCCCCACCGATCCAGGATGGTCGCGGGTGCTGCGAAGAACACCGTAGTATATTGGTGGAGCCACGAAGACCTTGACATTCTCAGCCACTCTTTTGGCGAGCTCATAGATCTCCAGCGTATCCGTCGCCAGGGGCAGGTGATTACCGTGCTCCTCCACGGATCCAACAGGAATCAGAACGGTCTGCGTCTTCTTCATCCCCTCCTCAAAATCGGACATCGTGATTTCTTCGATAAGCATACCCACTCCCCAGCATTGTTCAATAGCGTTCCCTCAATCATTATATACACAACCTCCTCGGTCAACAACCGCCCTGTCACGTGGTCTGGCCATTGCCGTCACCCTTGTGGGTTTCCCACCAAGGCTGACGATCCTTGAGGCCTAGGCCCTTGGAACTACTGCGCTGGTCGAAGCCTTAAGGGGCTACCCCCTAGTCTGACGCTTGTGGCTTAGGAGATCTTAAGATTTGTGGGACACACGGGGTTGGGGAGGATTGATTAAACCGAGAATCCGTGATATAGACTCGTCGTTCTCCGCTGTCGAATCTGTACGCGAAAAATCAAATCCCCGGGTAGGAACTTTTCCAGGAGAACCGGACATGGGGCATCCTTTTCCGACCGGCCCGCCAGTCTCTCACCGAAGAATGGTTCAGAAGTACAATCTCATTTCACCCATCTATGACATCTTCGGGATCATAATAGAGTCGAAAGCCCGTGCCCGATCCCTGGAGGTCTCAGAAATTACCAATGGTGAACGGATTTTGGAAGTTGCCGTCGGTACGGGGCTCAATTTTCAGGAGATTCTTAGGCGGAATCCTGACGGCTGGAATGATGGCATCGACATCTCCGACAGGATGATAAAAAGAGCCAAGAGAAGGGCTTTGAAAACTGGCATTCGGAATTACAGTCTCCAGCTTGGTGATTGCCGATGCCTCCCATTTGCCGATCGCACTTTCGATCTTTTGATCAACCAATACATGTTCGACATCCTGCCTGTCACGGACTATGGCAGCATCATGAAAGAATTTAGACGGGTATTGAAGCCTGATGGGCGCCTTGTTCTGGTAAATACCACACCCCCCGAAAAGACCAGAGACAGAATGCTCGAGTGGATCCTCCGTGTGTATCCCCAGGCTTTCAGTAAGTGCCGGGGGGTACTCGCTGAACCCTTTCTTGAAGAGTTCAATTTCAGAGACATCCAACGAGAATATGTGGTGAACCTCTCTTTTCCCTCGGAGGTGGTTGTTTCTTACAAATAGTTGAGGGGATGGCAGTTTTCTTGCAGAGAAGGACCATGAAGAAGCTGAGATCGTAGGGTACTAGTCAGGGACTCGATGTTTCTGGGCCCTCGGAGTTGAGCTGGTTATGGAGAAAGAGACCGACAAAGCAAAAATCCTCATAATCGATGACGACCAAAATTTTACGACCGTAACAGCGGCCTTTTTGGAAAACCAAGGTTACACGACCCTGATGGCCAACACGGGCGAGTTGGCCCTAGAAAAGGTTTCCTCTGAGAGGCCACGAATAGTGCTTTTGGATCTCGTCCTTCCAGATGCCGAGGGTACAGAGATTCTCAAAAAAATCCGACAAATAGACCGGAACCTAGCGGTCATAACCATTACAGGCTATGGAGACGAACACCGGGCTGTCAATGTTATGAAGGCCGGCTCCTGTGATTACCTGACAAAACCGTTCAGATTTCAAGATCTCGTCCAGTCGATCGAAAAGGCATCGATGTGGCGAGAGGTGCAGATTATTGAAGACATGTCTGAGGGGTATCTGGCCATCGATGGCACGAAGATCGTGTATGGAAACCGTTTCTTCGGTGATTTACTTGGCTATTCAAGCGAAGACCTGATCGACATGGACGTATCCAAGCTTTTCCCGGAGCACGCTCCGGATACCTTCAAGAGGAAATCAAAAGAAGCCAATGGGACGTGGCATACCAGTGAAGTGGAGGCGATACATCGTGACGGATCTCGGCATATCCTCGGGGCACGGATCGGCAATGACACCTTTCAAGGAGAGAAGGTTGTTGCCGCTTTCTTCAAAGACATCACTGCGACAAAGCACCTAGAAGCAGCTTTAGAGGAAACGCAGACCCTGTACGAGAACCTCATCTTGAATGCCAATGATGCGATTACAGTGATCAACCCTCACGGAACATTCTCTTTGGTCAATCCAAAATTCTGTGAAATCTCCGGTTATTCTGAGGAAGAGACCAAAAGCCTTCACCTCTCCAAACTTGTTCATCCGGAAGACCTTCCCATGGTAACAGATCGCCATCGCAGACGGTTAGCAGGAGAAGATGTGCCCAGCAATTACCAGTTTAGGATTATTCGGAGAACAGGAGAAGTCGTATTCATCGACTTCAATGCAAATGTGGTCAAAAAAGAGGGAAAAATCATCGGGGTTCAAGCCATCGCCAGGGATATAACCGAGAGAAAACGTGCCGAGAAGGAGCTCCAAGAGAGGATGGAGGAGCTCGAAAAGTGGCACAAACTGACCGTTGACCGCGAAATGAGAATGGTTGAGCTCAAAAGGAAAATAGATGAACTGGAATCCCAAATCAACCGTCTCAAGAGTCTGAAGGGACTCGAGTAATCCCCCAACCTCACCCATCTGACATTCGGTCCTTCCCAACTGAAAAAATGTCCATACCGAAAACGTTCAATGGGTATTACATCCCTTAGGGATCCGCCAACAACCCTGGATTTTGAAGGCAAGAGAATAGACTCACAGTCACCCCTTATCCAAGAACGGCCACCTATCGCTCACGTCGCCCCAGTCCGGAGATAGGTAATTGCCAGCGGCCTGCACTCAAGAAAATGCCCAAAAAATACAGGATTAATGGCACTAAAATTGCTTTCACCCTCTTCGAATTAGTCCGTCAACTGGCCAATTCCGGACTGATACTGTACCGGCCAGGTGCCCTCCGCTGCATCAACAGCATACGGCTCGGTTCGGCCTGCTAATGAGGCAGACGACCGAAGAAGATCTCGCTGGGAGCGAAAAATGCCGAGAGTTCTTGTCATAGAGGAGAACAAAACCGAATACACCCGTATGGTGACGACCTTTGCCCAGAGAGGTTACGAAGTCGCCGGAGCCAGAGATACTCAGACCGCTCTCAGTTGTATTCACGATTCTATATTCGATGTCGTTATCAAGAACATCGGCCTAACCAAACCGGAGAGCCACAAGATTTACTATGCCATCAAAGAAAAGAATCCCCCAACTCGGGTTATTCTAGTCTCCGACGCGGCTTCTGTCTCGAAGGCTGTTGATCTCATGAAAATAGGTGCGGACGATTTCTTACAGAAGCCCCTGAGCATGGACATGCTGGAGATCAAGGTTAGACAAGCTTTAAACAACCGAAGCCTGAATAACGAGGTCGATTTTCTTCGTCATGAATCGGGCCTGATTCATCAGTTCAGCGATATCATTGGCAAATGTCCACAGATGGACAAGATTTTCAATGTCCTCAGAAGAATAACCCAGAGCAATGCGACAGTCCTCATAACTGGAGAAACTGGGACAGGCAAGGAATTGATCGCAGGAGCGATCCATTATAACAGCGAGAGACGAACTCGGCCTTTTGTGAGCGTTAACTGTGCTGCCCTTCAAGAGACACTGCTTGAGAGCGAACTTTTTGGCCACGAGCGGGGAGCATTCACAGGAGCTGTCAAACAGCGAATCGGGCGGCTTGAACAGGCGAACACGGGAACGATTTTCCTCGACGAAATTGGAGATATGAGCTTCAGAATCCAGGCTAAAATCCTCCGGGTCCTTCAGGAGCGCGAATTTGAAAGGTTGGGAGGCAGCAAAACACTGAGGGTCGATCTCCGCATCGTAGCTGCCACAAACAAGAACCTCATCGATGCCATCGAGAAGGGCACCTTCAGGGAAGAGCTCTATTTTCGACTCAATGTCATTCATATTGAACTGCCTCCCTTGCGGGAACGGGGGGGTGACATTGAACTCCTGGCGAGTTTTTTTCTGGAAAAATTCCGACGGTCACTCAATCGGAGCATTAAGGGATTCAGTCCACAAGCTCTCAAAGTCATAAGAGACTACCCGTGGCCAGGGAATATCCGGGAGTTGAGAAACGTAATCGAAAGAGCCGTTTTAATGGCGCAGGGAGATGTTCTCGAGGAGGAAGATCTTCTCCTCGATGGCGGATTCGCAGAAATATCCCCCGTCACGAAAGCTACTAAAACTCAAAGCAGTGTCGCCAAACTGACCGATCTGGAGAAAAGCACTATTCTTGAAGCGCTTGAGAAAACGCACTGGATCCAGCAAGACGCGGCACGTCTGCTAGGCGTCAGCAAACGAGTCATCCACTATAAGATCAAGAAACATGGAATCACCCACCCACGATGGATTAAGAACCGGTAGATCGATACTCATGTCTGTCGGTTAGGACTGGGCATTGTTCCGTCAGTCTGAGGTTGGGGAATTAGATTGAAGGTTGACAAGAAGGCTCTGATATGGGATAGGTCTCAGAACTGGCTCTGACCGTGACGGAAAGAGGTCTCGTGTGCAGGAAGAGCGCCAATACAACATCCTGGTATTCTCAAAAAAGTCTTCAAAAGTAAGAAGAATGAAGATTTCAGGAATCTGGCTCGGTCTCCTGACGATGTGCTTGTGCGCCTTCATCGCTGTCCTCGTCTATCTAAGCTGGCAATACTCTGAGGCCAGGCAGGCCAGGCGACGCCTTGCATCGCTACGAGAAGAGAGTCAATTTCAGAAGGCCAAAATCGGTCTTTTCGTAGACCGAATCTCCCACCTGGAAGATCAGATATCAGGGGTTCGCGAATTTGACTCTAAGGTGAGGGTCCTCGCGGATCTCGAACCCCTTCCTCCTCCAACGTTAGGTATCGGTGGCCCGACGCCCAAAGACATCCGAGAAGAGATGCTTCTACAGAAAGATCAGCCCGGACTTATCGATCAAATGAAGAAGGATCTTGAGAGGTTATCATTGGAGATTCAGGTGGAGCAGGCTAGCCTCCAGCGCCTTGAAGGCCTGCTAGAGGGCAAACGGGAACAGCTTGCGTCGACACCGTCTATACTGCCTGCCCGAGGGTGGATCTCCTCGGGCTTTGGCTACCGAATCTCTCCCTTTACTGGAACGGTTCAGATGCATCAGGGCATCGACATTTCAAACTCCATTGGGACAGCGATTGTGGCGCCTGCCGATGGCTTGGTCGTGAAAGTGGGAAGAGAGTACGGGTATGGGAAGGTCATCGTCATCAACCACGGTTACGGCATCTCGACTCGTTACGGCCATCTCCACAAGGCTCATGTCAAGATCGGTCAAGGGGTGAAGCGGGGACTTCTTGTCGGAGAGGTAGGAAACACAGGAAGATCGACGGGCCCCCACCTCCATTACGAGGTCCTGGTCAACAACGTCGCTGTCGACCCCAGGAAATACATCCTCTTTGGATATCCCGGGTCGAGTTCAATGGGAAGCACCCTTTCTCTCGCCAGGTGAATTTCAATACATAATCGTCTGAACCCTCGACTATTGCTTCCCTCGAACAAGTTCGTCCACGATTGCCGGATCCGCCAGCGTAGAGGTATCTCCAAAATCACGGGCCTCACCAGAGGCAATCTTCTTGAGGATCCGTCTCATTATCTTTCCACTCCTGGTTTTGGGAAGTCCATCGGCGTAATGGATTTTGTCTGGCGTCGCAATGGGCCCAATCTCTTTTCTCACATGTTCTACGAGTTCTTTCTTCAGGCGGTCACTTCTCTCGATCCCTAGCTTAAGTGTCACGAACGCGTAAATCCCCTGGCCCTTGACGTCGTGAGGAAAACCCACCACGGCCGCCTCTGCCACAGCCCCATGACCGACAAGGGCACTCTCTATCTCCGCGGTGCCCATTCGATGCCCAGAAACATTAATCACGTCATCTACGCGACCCATGAGCCAGAAATAGCCATCCCCGTCCTTTCGGGCTCCGTCACCGGTGAAGTACGTGCCTGGATATTGGATAAAATACGTCTTTCTGAGCCGCTCGGGATCACCAAAGATCGTGCGCAGCATCCCAGGCCATTGCTTCCGGATGACGAGGTAACCCCCCTCGTTGATATCGCATTCCGATCCGTCTTCTCTGACCACAGCAGGGGCGACCCCAAAAAATGGAACTGTTGCTGATCCCGGTTTCAAAGAAACTGCCCCGGGCAGAGGTGAAATCAACACGCCACCCGTCTCTGTCTGCCACCAGGTATCTACAATAGGACACTGCCCGCGTCCGACCACCTTATGGTACCACATCCATGCTTCTGGATTAATGGGCTCGCCCACCGAGCCCAGAAGTCTTATGTTGCTAAGATCGTGTTTCGTCACCCAGGCGTCCCCTTCCCTCATGATTGCCCGGATGGCTGTCGGAGCGGTATAGAAGATGCTCACACGGTGTTTTTCAGCGACCTTCCAGAAACGGTCTGGCTTTGGGTAGTTGGGTACACCTTCAAACATCAAACTCGTCGCGCCAGCAGCGAGTGGACCGTACACAATGTAGCTATGGCCAGTCACCCACCCAATATCTGCCGTACACCAGAATATATCTTCGGCCCGGTAGTCGAAGACCCACTCAAAGGTTTTCTTTACATAAAGAAGATAGCCCGCAGTGCTGTGCACGATGCCTTTCGGTTTTCCCGTGCTCCCGCTCGTGTAGAGAATGAACAAAGGGTCTTCCGCATCCATAGGTTCTGCTTCGCAATCCTGGTGGATATCCTTTGCAACCATCTCATCCTCCCACCAACTGTCCCGACCCGGCTGCATCGATGGATTTGTCTTCGCCCGATTCACCACGATCACGTGCTTCACGGTTGGACATCCCTCAAGAGCAAGATCAGCGTTTCTCTTCAACCCGATGGTTCGTCCCCCCCGAAAGCTCGCGTCTGAGGTGATCAAGAGCTTCGCGTCACAATCCCTTATCCGATCTCTCAATGCCTCTGAGCTAAATCCCCCGAAAACAACGCTGTGAACTGCGCCGATCCGTGCACAGGCAAGCATGGCAATGGGGAGCTCTGGGATCATCGGGAGGTACAAGGCTACCCGATCACCCTTCTGGATCCCCTTTTTTTTCAAGACATTGGCAAACTTGTAGACTTCATGGTGAAGCTCACGGTAGGTGTAAGTCCTACTCTCGCCAGCGGGTTCCCCCTCCCAAATGATCGCGGCTTTTTCCCTTCCCGGCGTATCCAGGTGTCGGTCGAGGCAATTGACCGATGCATTGAGTTTTCCCCCGACAAACCATTTCACATCTGTGTTGGTCAGATCTCCCTCAAGGACTTTGTCCCAGGTCTTGAACCACGACAGTTCCTGGGCGTACTCAGCCCAAAACCCCTCAGGATCCTCGACCGATCTTGCATACATTTTCTCATATTGAGCCTTGCTGTTGATATGAGCCTTCTGGATGAAACCCTGAGGTGGATCGAACCTCCTCGTTTCGTCCATCATGGATGTTATGCTTTTCTTACCGGAACCCATGACACACCTCCAATGTTGTCACGCCATTTTCAGCCGCCCGACTGGTCGTGCCAAATCGCATCACCGCGCACTCACGCTCATCGTTGATCTTCAATATACACTGTTCCTGCTATCCGATGCAGGTTGTCACGAAATGAAAAGACCACACCTATTCGAAAGTCGCAAACTTTCTGAGAATCTCCCGGCGTCGTGGTTCTTTTAGTTTATGGGCATGGTGGACTGAAGACAACAAAAACTTTTTGCATTATCAATCTGGTGTCGATTCCTTTATCAATTTAGGATAAGATGAGTGTGCCATTCTTGAGGCTGTCCTTGGAGCATTCAAGAGATCGACAAGTCCAGTTGACGGGGATACGGATATCCTCCGGATCGTCTTAGCCAACGAGGGGTTTCTTTGTGTGATGAACCGAAAGATCCTCGTGATCCGAGCAGATCCTTTTCAAATGAGAGATTTCTAGTGCTGATCATCGATTTTCATTTTCACATCACCAAGTTCGACGATTACAACGAATGGTTTTCCAAATGGGCTAGCGACATGCACGGCCCCGACACGATCGTCAATCTCCGGAAGATTCTTGCCTCACCCGAGTCGATCCTCCATTTCCTTGACCAACAGGGAGTCGACCTTGCCGTCGCCTTGGCGGAATACAATCCCATGGTGACAGGTGTTTGCTCGAACGAGAGAGTCGGCGCTTTCTGCAAAGGCAGCGAACGCCTCATCCCCTTCGCCAGTATCAACCCCTTTGTGACTTTCAATGCCGTGGAGGAACTGAACCGATGTGTCACCGATTTTGGATGCAGAGGTATCAAACTCTACCCGACATACCAGCACTTCTACCCAAATGACAACCGGCTCTTCCCAGTTTACGGCCGGGCTCAGGAACTCGGAATTCCAATCATGTTTCATACCGGGTCCTCCGTGTTTCCCAACGCCCTTCTGAAATACGGAGATCCCCTGGCCCTGGACGAAGTCGCCGTATTCTTCCCGCGCTTGATCATCATCCAGTCTCACAGCGGCAGAGGCTTCTGGTATGATCGTGCTTTCTTCTTGAGTGTCTTACACGAAAATGTCTATATGGACATCACGGGTCTTCCCCCCAAGAATCTCCTTAAGTACTTCCCGGATTTGGAAAAGAATCAGGACAGGATTCTCTTCGGATCTGACTGGCCTGGGATCAAGAGCATCCAGGACAACGTTACAGCCATCCAAAACCTACCAATTGGTGAGGATGCCAAAGCCAAGATTCTCGGGCTGAATGCCGCACGGATTTTGAATATTAACCGTTAGTTGGGAAAGGAGTTCCTTTAAGAATAGGCGGTTAACCAGTAAGTATGTGAGCACCTTCTTCAGTTGTGGGGGATTCTCTTGTCCCTGAGCGGCGTCAGCGGAAGCGGTGGGGTCCCATCGAAGCTGAGCAGGAAGGGGAAGGCCCCGCCTTTAGAGCGGGGAAGGGGTAGGCTTTGCCCACCTGCGAACCGCGATAGGGTCACCGCGAGACGGTGGGAGTGAAGGGATATGAGAATCCACTTCCTAAGTTCGAGTTTTAACAAAATCCACCTCATAGGGGAACGCTTCATTCAAGAACAGGATAACTCCTCTTAGTTAGGACAGCTCTTGGAAAGATCGAGGCCAGAAACAGCGACAAACATCGACAGGCCAACCAAAGCAGTTGTCAATCTTCGAGCCATCTCCCATAACATAGCCAAAATCCGAAAAGCGATTGGCCGCAAGAGAAACCTCATGGCTGTGGTCAAGGCGGACGGATATGGCCACGGATCCGTGGAAGTGAGCCGAACAGCTTTGGAGAGCGGGGCTGACAGCCTTGGGGTCGCCCTACCAGAGGAGGGGGCAATCCTCAGACGAGCGGGGATCGATGTCCCCATCCTGGTTTTAGGTTCAATCGAACCCAAGGAGGCTCACAAGACAATCGATTCACACCTAGACCAAACCGTCTGTTCCGTCGAAGCCGCCGAAGCATTACACCAGGAAGCCCGTAAGGCCTCTGTCCGTGTCAATGTCCACGTGAAGGTTGATACTGGAATGGGCCGGATTGGAGTGCAACCTGGCGACGTGTCTGACTTCGTTCGTAGAATCCTGAAATTTAAGAACCTAAAGATAAAAGGGATATTCACCCACTTGCCTTCCGCCGATGAAGCGGATAAGATCTTTTCCAAGAGGCAGATCGAGGTTTTTGATCACGTCGTTCGCGAATTGGAACTTTCGGGCATCACAATACCTCAGAAACATATGGCCAATAGTGCCGCCGTTCTGGACCTTCCTGAGGCTTACTACGATCTTGTGCGGCCTGGAATCATGATCTACGGGCTCTACCCGTCAGACAAAGTCAGCCACAGCATAGCGCTGAAACCAGCCATGACCCTCACGACACGGGTATCTTTTCTCAAGACCGTTCCTCCAGGGACCCCAATCAGTTACGGCAGAACATTTGTCACCAAAAAAGAAACGACGGTTGCGACCCTTCCAGTAGGGTATGGGGATGGCTACAGCCGACTGTTGTCCGGCCGGGGGGAAGTGTTAGTCAAAGGCCATCGCGTCCCATTGATCGGTCGCGTTTGTATGGATATGTGCATGATCGATGTATCTCGAGCAGGAAATGTCAAGCCCGGAGACGAGGTTATCCTATTCGGCGAGGAAATCTCGGTCGATGAGATCGCTGCCAAGGTCGGTACCATCAACTACGAAATCATTTGCGCTGTTGGCAAACGGGTACCCAGGGTTTATGTCGGATAATCTATACAAGGGAGAAATCTGCGCATCTTGACGAGTCGGTCTGTGGCGGGGTAATCCTGTTAAACAAGCCATGAGAACCTACCCCGACCCCACCTAGTGAGATAGATTCACCACCTCGAAGTTCTCCCTCGAATCAGGGACACCCTTTCGGGGCCCATGAGAGAGATCATCGAGACCATCCTTCATAGGAGGAAATCTCATGATGTTCATGAAACACAGGACGAGCCTTCGCATTAGACAGGTCGCTCTTTTGGTTTTTTTAGCAGCAGGACTCATGGGCACCTTTCTCATTGCAGACGGCAAGGAGCGTGGGCGTGCACCTCTCGGACCCCATGGAGCCGCGACGATGGAATACCAAAAATCGGCACTCGAGGGCCTGATTGGAGATGTGGATGTGACCCAGCCACCCCAGGGACTAGACCCGGTTGTCTGGGAAGCGTTCATTCCGAAGACGAACAAGATGACACCCGAGCGCGTGGAACTAGGACGAGAACTCTACTTTGACGTGCGGTTATCGCGTGACGGAACGGTCGCTTGCGCGACGTGTCACGATGTGACCCGTGGATTCTCAGATCAGCGGAAGGTCTCTGAAGGCATCAGAGGCCAGCTTGGTCGCCGGAACTCACCAACGACTCTCAATGTGGCATTGCTTCAGACACTGTTTCTCGATGGTCGATCGTCTAGCCTGGAACACCAGGCACGAATGCCCCTTATAAACCCGATCGAGATGGGGATGCACGACCACGAGGCCGTCGAACAGGCTGTCAAGAAGATCCCCGAATACCGCAATCGATTCAAGAAAGCCTATGGCCGAGAGGTGAATATAGAGGACATCGGCCAAGCCATAGCAGCCTTCGAACGAATCCTCATTTTTATGGAGTCACCATTCATGCATTTCCTGAGGGGAGATCCGGCGGCTATTTCCCGAGACGCAAAAAAGGGGTGGGACCTATTCAACGGAAAGGCCCGGTGCGTCACGTGTCATCATATCAACCCTTCAAACCCTCTGGGCACGGATAACCGGTTTCATAATATCGGGGTTTCCGCTCGCCATCAGGACTTCGAGGTGCTAGCTCGTCGGGCGCTCAAGGCGTTAGCACGAGACCCGTCTGAGCAGTCTCTCGATCAATTGGCCCTCGGCACGGACATGAGCGAGCTGGGGCGTTTTATGGTCACCAAAAATCGCTCAGATATAGGCGCTTTTCGCACCTCTTTGCTTTTGAATGTCGGTATCACTCCGCCCTACATGCACGACGGTTCCATGAATACGCTATGGGATGTAATGGACCATTACAACAAAGGAGGCGAAGCGAATCCTTTTCTGGACGGAGGAATGGAGCCGCTCGCCCTCACGGAATCGGAGGTTGACCAGATTGTAGCCTTTCTCTTCTCGTTGACGGACAGTCGTTTTGCCGAAGAGAACAAGAACCAGTTTGCGGAGCAAAAGGCCCGTGCAGAAAAAGAACGTCCTTTCCGTGATCAGGACCTGGCCTTTCGACGAACCCTGGTCTTTGAGAAACGGGTGTTTGGCCCTCAAGGCTTCCAGAAGTGAGAAGGAGGGAGATTGATGAGAAAGAAGCAGAGAAATGCTGAGACCAGATATAGGGAGGAGGAGGGGCCTTTCAGTTCGCCCAAAGATTTCAATCGTCGGGGTTTCTTAAAATTTTCTACAGTGGGCGTGGCAGCCCTTCTGGCCAGAGGCCTCCTCCCACCCACGAATTTTCTGCCTGCACGAGTCAACCAGGCCGAGGCCTCTGCTGGAACAGCTGAGTCTTTCCGCTTCGCTTACATCTCTGATTCTCATCTCTATGAGAAGGACGTCAATGACCGTTTTGTCCGTTCCCTTCTCCGAGCAGTGGATGACGTTAACAACTTAGACCCTCAGCCAGACTTCGTCCTTTATGGAGGCGATTTGGCTCAGCTCGGTCAGCCAATGGAGCTGGTACTCGGTGCTCAGATCCTCAAGAACCTGAAAGCTCCCGTAAAGATGATGGTTGGGGAACACGACTGGTACTTAGACATGGGGGAGAAATGGCAGGAACTCTTTGGTAAACCGACTTACTCCTGGGACTACAAGGGGATTCACTTTGTAACACTGAATAGTGTTGTTGAACGGGATTTCTGGACAAAGCGGGGAATGACACCGATGGAACGGATGAAAACCGTGGCAGGCCTAGACAACGGCGTACAGAGTCCCTTCATGGTGGGTGAAGAGCAGCGGGAATGGCTGCGTGCGGATTTGGCCACTTACACGAACGACACGCCGATTATCGTGTTCTCTCACTCCCCACTTTACAAGCTCTACAAGTTTTGGAACTTCTGGACCGACGATGCCGAAGAAGTGCAGGCGGTACTGAAGCGTTTCAACGAAGTCGTCGTCATTCATGGGCACACCCACCAGCTCCTGACCAATCGGATCGGCAATATCCATTATCACGGAATGCTGTCGACTGCTTGGCCCTGGCCCTACGCACCCGAGGGGATGCCCGAGCTAACCATAGAGATGAACCGGTCCGACCCCTTCAACCCCAATGACGGATGCGGTGATGGGGAGGTGAGGGTCTACTCAGACGGTCTTGTGGACAAGATCTATAACCTGTGGAACCGAAACCTTGTCACCATTCCTCGCGCCTACACAGCGAGTTGGGGTAAGGAAGGCATGCCGCCGAAACCCAATCTGGCAAGCTACTAAGGGATCAAAAGCAAAACCATAAGGAGGAAAACATGTTTTGGAATGTGAGAAATACTCTGGTCGCCCTTTCCTGTGCAGGCCTTGCCATTGGGCTAGTGGGGCTGGGCTACGGCGGAGATACATCAAAAGGGAGTGGCCATGAGACGACGAAGGCCGCGGGTGAAACGCGCTCTGAAGGTCGAGCTGCTGCCGACAGGTTGATGGCAGAGTGGAAGCGGGAAAATCCAAATCGCGATTGGGTGATTGAGGAAAAGGAACGCCACACGATCATGCCCCCAGCGGACAACTCGGATCTCCTTGAGGGGGAACAAGGCGAGGGACATGCCTATGGCAAGTTCACCGAGCAAGACATCCTTATGTGGGCACGAGAACTTGAGAAGCTCGTGGTAGAAGGCTCTCGCATTTTCCATGATGCCGATTTGCTCGGGAGCACAATCGCCGTCTCATGCGACATGTGTCATCCAGACGCGGCCAACACCCATCCTGAGACCTACCCGAAGTTCCAGGTGCAGATGGGTCGTGTGGCATTGCTGCGAGACATGGTAAACTGGTGCATCGAACAAGCAGTCAGAGGCGAACCACTCGAAGCCGATGATCCCCGAATGAGGGCACTGGAAGCCTACATTCTCGCACAACGCAAAGGAAAGACATTAAACTACGGTAAACACTGAGTTTAGCTTTTTCAGAAAGAACCGACAGTTTCTATCTTCTCCACGAAATCAGGTGAACCGAGGTGCCAATCCTGCTTTTTCAGGCCACCACCCCCGTCTTATGCATTTTTTCGATTTCCTCTAAAGCGAAGCCCCAGTCGGCCAGTGCCTTGTCCGTATGTTGACCCGGGGTGGGAGGCGGACCCTGGATTTCCGGGCGAGTCCGGCTAAAACGCGGTGCCGGGCCTGGCTGGACCATGCCATCGATTTCAACGAAAGTCCGACGCGTCTTGTTATGTCGATGGTTCCGTGCTTCTTCCATCGACAAGACCGGGGAGAAGCACACGTCGGTGCCTTCCATGATTTCACACCATTCATCCCGGGTTTTGGTCTTGAACACAGCTCGAAGGCGTCTGCGCATTTCAGGCCACCTCGTTCGGTCCATTTGATGGGGCAGATCTTCCCCGGCCAATCCGGTAAGGCGCAACAGCTCCTCGTAAAACTTCGGCTCAATCGCCCCGATAGAGACATATTTGCCATCTGCGGTCTCGTATACATCATAGAAATGGGCACCACTGTCCAGTATGTTTTCCCCCCGCCGGTCGGTCCAGATACCCATCGCCTGGAGGCCATAGAAGACAGTCATCAATGACGCAACGGCGTCCACCATAGCGGTGTCAACGATCTGTCCTTGGCCCGACCTCGAGGCTTCCAGCAAACCGCAAACGATGCCAAAGGCGAGGTACAATGCGCCGCCGCCGAAATCTCCAACAAGGTTCAGGGGTGGTACCGGTGGTTCTCCTGCTCGGCCAATAGCGTGCAGTGCTCCAACCAGGGCGATATAGTTTATGTCGTGACCAGCGGCATGCGCTAACGGCCCTTCCTGCCCCCACCCACTGACACGTCCGTAAATCAACTTCGGGTTGCGAGCGAAGCAGTCTTGCGGACCTATACCGAGCCGTTCAGCAACGCCTGGACGGAAGCCTTCGATCAAGACATCCGACTGTTCCACCAGGCGGAGCACAACCTTCAAACCTTCTTTCTTCTTCAAGTCGATAGCCACGGATCGACGTCCCCGGTTTAGCAAATCAAACCTGGGAGGAATCTGTAAACCGAGGCCGCCAGGCGTAATACGATCAACCCGCAAGACTTCTGCTCCCATGTCTGAGAGCAGCATGGCACACATCGGGCCCGGCCCTATTCCCGCGATCTCGACTACCTTGTAACCAGTTAAAGGTCCCATACCCATACTCCTGGTGTCAGATAGATTCACCTCTTTTGCCGCGACAGCCTGATTGGAGTCCCGAGGTCCTTTGCCCCCACTCCCATCAAGAGAGAATAACCTCAGGTGCTCCCATCGACTTCTGTGTTACCTAATCTATCGAATGTGCGGCTCCCCTTCAAGTGTGACAGAGGACCAGGAGAGACCGCATGGGTAATTCTGAGCATACGGGTCAGTCATGGAGGATTCGGGTGGCTGGAGTCTTTCTGCCTAGAGGCAAGAGCGCTTTACCCTATCAGACGGTCAAACGGATGGTCTAAGCGATTGATTTCACAAAGGAAGGAGCCTGCCCTTCGTGTCCCTCGATCTCGAAAGAGTCGTCCATTCCCTGTACATGGTCTTAGATTCGAAGTGATGACTTTCGATGGCATTCTTGAACTCCTTGCATCCTCTCAAATATCGGCACCGCTGGCACACAGAGATTTCCACTTTTGGTTGGTTTTTTCGATGATAACAGACTATCCAAACCATCGTGCACGTGTCCTCCATCCACGTATTTGGGTCACGCAAATCGTCCCATGCTATGTTCTTAACATAAACGGATGAATATGTCAACAAATGTTTAGTCTATTTTTTAAAGTTTTTTCTCTTCTTTGAACGGAAGACCAGCCAATACCACCCGTCCATTTCGTCGATAACAAAAGAGCACCGAGACTGGGCTGGTCTCAGCTGTCACTCAATATCAGAAGGTGTGGGGATTTTGGATTCGCACGGAACTGCAACTTGACACAGTCCACAGCCGTACCCATCGAACCCGTAATGGGAACGCACGTGCTTTGTGGTCACGCGGAAGATATGATCTCTGCATTTTGCCTTGTCATGGCCTAACTCATCGATTGCACTCACAGGACACCTGGGAATGCACTTTTTGCAGATTCCTTTGGCGTGGAAAAGGCAGTATGCACGAGATTCGGAGTAAGGCCTTGTGGAGGGAGGAATTTCGATTTGAGCGACGACCGATCCGCACCGAACCGCCTTCCCTTTAGGCGTGATCAATCCGTCACAGAGGCCAAAGGTCCCCAGCCCCGAAACATAGGCAGCGTGTCTTTCAGACCAGGTTGACGCATCCCTGTAGCGTTCAGACCTTCTCTCTTCCCAAAAAGGGGAGAGCTGGGGGGCAATTGCATTGTATCCGGAGGCCGTCAACGTTTCCGCTACATGCTGGCGGAGCCGAACGTTGACCGCTTCACCGTAGATTCGAGCTCTTGCCCAACTTTCAGAAGGATAAACGGTCTCTTTTCTGCTGACTCGTTTCGTCTCATCAGTCTGCGGTAATATCCAACTTATGACCGTCAGTTCATCAGGTGTCACTCTCTCAGGGGAAAAGGTCTTCTTGAATATCTCTAAGGGTGTCCAGAAGAAGTCTCCGATTTGCTCTCTAAACTGCTGGTAGAGCGGATCAGCCCCGCTCGAAAACCCAACAATCGGATCCGCCCATGCCCTTTTGTTTTTCTCGTCCTTGAGGGTGTTTTCCTCGGACCTATCGAGAAATCCTCTTATCGCAGTTTCAATCCAGTTTGCCGAATTCTCTTGTGAATAATCCTTCTTCATTAGCAAAATTCTGTCTTTGACATATAGCACGAGAGAGGAAAACTCCTGGGGTCACGGATTGAACTGAAACATCTCCCCGGCACTTTGAAAGCGTTTAAGATGAAAGGGGCTACTCAGGAAGTAACCCCTAGAAATCATTCAGTGTCCCCAGGGGGATTTGAACCCCCGTTGCCGGCGTGAAAGGCCGGTGTCCTTGGCCAGACTAGACGATGGGGACGCAAACGGCGATGGGCCGTGCTGGACTCGAACCAGCGACTCTCTGCTTAAAAGGCAGATACTCTACCAACTGAGTTAACGGCCCCTCATACCGGTTGCCAGGAGTCAAAAGTCAGGGTCCAGGTCAAATTGGAATCGTAGCCCATGAGACGGAAAAAGGCAACCCTAGGACAACCGAGCAGGGTCATCATCTTCAACTGGGATCGAGCAGTGCGCGGTTCATCCAAAAGGGTTTTCGATCATGATGGTCTCTTTCCTATCAGAGCCCACCGAAATGGCCACGACCTTGGTGCTTGTGAAATCCTCTAACTTTTTGACATAAGCCTGCGCTTTCTCAGGCAGCTCAGAGAAGCTTCTGGCATTCCGGGTGCTCTCAAGCCATCCGTCGACCTCCTCATAGATCGGTTCACATTCACTCAGGACATCAACGCTGGCGGGGGCCGCCGTCAAGACTTTCCCATCATGCCTGTAACCGGTGCAGATCTTGATCTGTTCTACCTCGTCGAGAACATCGAGTTTGGTGATGACAAGCCCGCTACCGCCGTTCAGCCTCATGGCGGACTTAACAAGAACCCCATCAAACCACCCACATCGTCTCGGCCGACCGGTCGTCGCACCGTACTCCCCTCCCCGCTTCCGAATTCTCTCTCCCATGTCGTCCTGTAGCTCGGTAGGAAACGGACCTTCGCCCACACGGGTCGTATACGCTTTGGAAACGCCGAGGACGTAGTCGATACATGTAGGCCCAATGCCTGCACCAGCACACGCATTACCGGCCACCGTATTGGATGAAGTCACATAGGGGTAGGTCCCATGGTCCACATCCAAGAAACACCCCTGGGCTCCTTCGAAAATAATCTTCTGGCCCTTATCAATTGTATCGCTGAGAAATACTGATGTATTGGCGACAAAAGGCTCGATTCTCTTTCGAAACCTCCCGTATTCCTCGATGACCTCATCCTTAGAACAGGGATTATCGTGGAAGAATTTGGTCAAGAGGAAGTTTTTCTGGACAAGATTATTCTCCAGTTTTCTTTCAAATACCTCTTCATCGAGAAGGTCCACGACCCGTATCCCAAACCGGCCAACCTTATCCTCATAGGCCGGACCAATCCCTCGGCCCGTCGTTCCGATCCTATCGGGTCCGGGAATGCTTTCTCTGGCCACATCGATCTTCTTGTGATAGGGCATGATCAGATGGGCTTCTTCGCTGATGAGAAGCTGAGAATCCTTCGAGAAGTACCCCCGCTTTCTGAGTTCATCGATTTCGTCTATGAGGACTTTCGGGTCAATAACGACGCCATTTCCTATGACGCACCGTTTGGTCTCATGGAGAATCCCCGATGGAATGAGATGAAAGACAAACTTTTCTCCGCCCACGACTAGCGTATGGCCCGCATTGTTTCCTCCCTGAAATCGAACAATGACGTCGGCGAATTCGGTCAAAAGGTCGATCACCTTGCCCTTGCCTTCGTCGCCCCACTGGGCACCCACGACAACAACGCTTCTCGGCTTCTCCCTGTTCACCTTATCCTTTCCCTACCCTTTCTGTCCCAAGCTTACTTAAGGGGACTCGATCGTTGCTTATGGAAGTTCCAGCTGTTTCACGAGCAGAACGTGCGGGAACTTGGCCATTTCGTCGAGGACCTTCTGTGGGAGGGGCTCATCTAACTTCAACAGGGTCATTCCCGTCCCGCCTGTTCGATCGCGACCCATCTTGATGGAGGAGATATTGATGTTCTTCTTTCCGAGGATGGTGCCAATGTTGCCGATCACACCCGGTCGATCATAGTTTCGAACGAGCAGAAGATGCCCGGCCAAAACGCCGCCGAGAGGACAGTCGTCCAACTCAACGAGCATGGGTTCCCTTTTCCCAAAAAGAGACCCTATAACCGAGTGAGACTCTTTTCTTGAAGACGCAAAGATCGTGATCAGGCTCGAGTAGTCTTCGGCCTTTGAGGTACTCCGTTCAGTTACTTTTATGCCTCTCTCCTCTGCCATCAGGGGAGCGTTCACAAAATTCACAATATCGCCTATATGGGGATGGAGAAGGCCTTTGAGAACTGCAGCTTTGAGTGGAGCCAGTGGAAACTTCGTCACCTCGCCGACGTATTTGATCGCGACATTTTCAATCGCAGATTGAAAAAGCTGCGCAACAAACCCTCCAAGCCTTTCCGCCAAATCAGAAAAAGGCATCAATTGTGGAAGTAGATCCAGGGCGACACTCGGAACATTAACCGTGTTTTGCAAAACCCCCCTGGTCAGATAGTTGACCAACTGCTCCGCAATGGCGATCGCCACGTTCTCCTGAGCCTCACCGGTGGAGGCCCCGAGGTGTGGGGTGCATATCACCTGGTCAAACCCAAAAAGGGGATTCTCAACAGCGGGCTCCACTTCAAAGCAGTCTAGAGCTGCGCCGGCTACTTTGCCCGATTTCAACCCCTTGTACAGGGCTTCCTCTTTGATGATACCTCCCCGTGCACAGTTGATAATCATGACCCCCGCTTTCATTTTCTTGAAAGCCTTTTCATCGATGATGTCCCTTGTTTCATCCGTCAGGGGGGTGTGAACCGATATGAAATCGGACCGGGCCAGAAGTTCATCGAGGGAGACCAAATCGACCCCCAGACCCCTCGCCATCTCTTGAGTCACGTACGGGTCATAGGCTGTGACCTTCATCATCAGCCCCTGCGCCCTCTGTGCCACAATGCTTCCAATATTGCCAATCCCAATGAGTCCGAGCGTCTTGCTGTTCAATTCCACACCCATAAAACGGCTCCGATCCCACGTTCCAGCTTTGAGAAGAGCCGTCGCTTGAGGAATGTTGCGAGCCAAGGCGCACATCATGGAGATCGTGTGCTCTGCAGCTGCCACGGCATTCCCCTGGGGCGTATTCATCACCACGATTCCTTTCCGGGTCGCAGCAGGAACATCAACGTTGTCTACACCGATTCCAGCCCGGCCGATCACCTTGAGCCTATCGGCCATCTCGATCACGTCAGCCGTGACTTTTGTGGAGCTCCTCACCACGAGGGCATCGTAGTCTTTGATGACCGATTTGAGTTCATCCGAGGTGAGACCTGTCTTGACATCGACAGAGACCCCTTTTCCCCCTCTCAGAATTCTCAGCCCCTGTTCCGACACCTTGTCACTAACCAGGACCTTGTGGACACCCATGAGCAAACCCTTTGTCTATATCCACATCGCTATATGACGCGCGGCTGGCCAATTTCAAATGAGAACTTCCTCGGCAGCCCTTACCCCTGCACCCAGTTCAAAACTGTGGCCCATTTCTTTTAAGAGCATCTCCAGGGCAGAGACAACCATTATCACATCTAACCGGTCGTAATAGCCGAGGTGGGCGATACGAATAATCTTCCCCTTAGCCTGATCCTGGCCACCTGCGACCGTGATCCCAAATCTTTCATAAAAGAGACCCTTCAACTCCTTGGCACCAATTGCTTCTGGCACCTTTACGGCTGTCAGGGCATTGCTGGGCGATTTCTCAGCATAGAGTTCCAATCCGAGAGCCTTGGCCGCCTCTCGAGTGGCGTCGGCGAGCTTCTGATGGCGAGAAAAGAGTGCTTCCAGCCCTTCCCCCCTGATCATCCTGAGAGAATCCCGCAGCCCGACAATGAGCGTAATGGCAGGAGTAAAGGAGGTGTCATTGTCTTGTAACTTTCTTAGTTCCTTTTTGAAATCGAAGTAATACTTTGGAAGGTCGGAGTGCTCGACCAGTCGCCACGCCTTGTCGCTGAGTGCCACGAAAGACAACCCCGGAGGAAGCATTAAGGCCTTCTGAGAACCTGTTAACAACACATCAATCCCCCATTCATCCATGGGAAGGTCGAAGACTCCTATCCCAGTGATCGCGTCGACTGCGATCACCGTGTCTTCGTACTGTCGTGTTATTTTGGCAAGCTCTCTTATCGGATGCTTAACCCCAGTTGACGTCTCGCTCGCCGTCGTATAAACAGCTTTTATCGAGCCATCACCTTTCAACGCCCTTGCCACCTGATCGGGGTCCACAGCCTCACCCCAGGGCACATCGATTGCCTTTGCCTGAACGCCGTAGGCGTCACAAATCTCCATCCACCGGTCGCCGAATTTACCACCCCGCACAACAAGTGCCTTCTCACCTTTACTGAGAAGATTCGAAACTGCGCCATCCATTGCTCCGGTCCCGGACGCAGTGAATACAAGAACCTCTTTTTTCGTCTGAAAGAGATACTTCAGGTTTTCCCGAACCTCTGCCAGAATCTTCGAGAACTCAGGTTCGCGGTGGTGCATAATCGGCTCAGCCATTCTCAAAAGGATTTCTGGCGGCAGCATGGTTGGGCCAGGCGAAAAAAGATATTTCTTCATGGGTTGGCTCCTCTCAGCGGACAAAAAGCGAGTCTATTGTATGTCAGCCCCTCTAGCGAGTCAACAGGCAAAGCCCAGGATCTTACGACCCTGTGAAGGCCTTTCTGTGCCGCTTTCTGTAGGGCCCTCCACACTGTTTCTCTTAAAAAAGATTCTCCCGATCCTGCAATGGTTCTCGTTTGGTTGTCCTCATGCAGTTTTCCAAGAGAACTCAATAGGAATAAGGCTGAGTGGCCAGGGCGATTGCCTCAATCTCGACAGCTGCCCCCTTAGGAAGGCCGCCTACCTCGACAGTAGATCGGGCAGGCGGATTATCATGAAAGTAGCCTCCATAGATCTCGTTCATTTTTGGATAGTCTTTCATATCTTTGAGAAAGATGGTGGTCTTCACGATGCTATCCATCCCGAGGCCCTGAGACTCCAGCAGGCCCTTTACATTCTCCATGACCCTAAGGGCTTGCTCCTTAAAGTCCCCTTCAACCATCTTTCCAGTCGACGGATCTATCGAGATTTGGCCGGAGAGAAAGAGAAAATCTCCCACTCTAACCGCTTGAGAATACGGGCCTATTGCCTGGGGGGCCTTATCCGTTGAAATAGCTGTTTTCTCCATGAACCTAACCTCCATCCTGCCAACATTCGATCGATTTGGCTATCCACGACCCTACTCGTCCAGGTCAAAACACCAACCTGGCGGTCATTCATGGTCACGTTCTTTGTCATAACGGGTAGCACCATCGTTACTATGTGTTTGGCATTTCCTTGTGTGGATAGGTAATACCCATGCAGTAGATTACCCCCTTCAGATGATCCTTTGAAATCGATCCGGCAGCCACCTTCTTTAGTACCTCCGTCGCATTAAAACCGATACCTAGACCCGCATTGGCCACCATGATCTGATCGTTGGAACCGTCTCCCACGGCAACGACTTCATCCTGACTCATACCCTCCTGTTGGCATATCTCCTCAACAATAGCGGCCTTTGTCCTCCCATCGATAATGGGTCCCTTGATGTTCCCCGTGAGTACCCCATTCTCTATTTCCAACTCGTTTCCATAGGCATAGTCGAAGCCCAGACGCTTCTTCAGCACATCGGTGAAATAGGTAAACCCACCACTGATCAACGCAATTTTGAACCCCATTTCCTTGAGGGCGGAGATCAATTCCTCTGTTCCCTTGGTCAACTTAAGGGTGCTGACCATTGTGTCAAGAGCCACCAATGGCAATCCCCTGAGAAGGCTGACCCGCTTTCTCAGGGACTTTTCGTAGTCGATCGCCCCAGCCATCCCCCGCGCCGTCAACTCCCGCACCTTGTCGTCGGCTCCGGTCTTTTTGGCGAGTTCATCAATTATCTCCGCATCGACGATGGTTGAATCCATATCGAATACGATCAACTTCTTCCTTTTCTGGTAGGCCCATTCAGGTTGCACGACGAGGTCCATCTGTATTTTCTCCGCCGCTCCCATCAGGGCGTTCCCTAGTTTCCCGAAGTCTGCCCCCCGAACGTCCACGAACATTTCCATGGCCAGGAGTTCTCCTCTGGCGATCATCTTGATCCGTTCAATGTTCGCCTCAAAATCACTGAGGACCTTGGAAATCGTAGCAACCACGCCCGGCTTATCTGTTCCTAGAATAGTCAATACAAAACTTCTTTTGGTCTCTGCAAATCGGAGGCCCTTGAATTCCCTGAAAGGAAAGAATGAAATATTCATCTTCTGACTCTGTGCGATCGATCTCAGGCCACCTCTCAACCTATCTTCATCAAACCCCTCCCCGAACGGTTCCACCAGAATCACCATGGTGAACTGGGAGTGAATGACCGTCTGCTCGATGTCGACGATGTTGAGACCTTCTCGAAACAACAGCCCTGTAACTGAAGAGACAAGCCCGACTCTGTCTTGACCAATGACAGAAACGACAAAAAGATCTTTATCTTTCAGACTCTTCAAGAACCGACCTCCAATACGGAGCAATGACGAGAGCGCCACTATACTAAAGAAAAGGTAGCGCCCCTGTCAACCGAGTAGGCAAGGAAAAAGATATGACCCTGTGCGCTGCAACTGGATAAGGTGCTCCCCGCCGCTCTGCGGACAGGCTTTTCGTCAGAGTCTCCGCGGATGCCTCGCCTTCTTGGCAAAAACCGTGGGAAACAAGCCCTCCCAGGACTCAAAGCACGGGGGCAGGATTTTTCTTGACTTCAAAACATCGGGTATGTTATTCAAAGTGAAAAAAAGAACAAAAAGCGATATGCGCCTTTGGGGTTGATTCCGAGAATTCTGGGTGAGATGGAAGGCGATCAACCCCATCTTGGTTTTCTGAGAAGTTTTCCGATTAAAAAACAAAGCCTTTATCGATTTCTGAGTGTTTCTGAATACCCGCAGTGAGGAGGAAAGACATGCAGCTCCCCGGTGTCAAGAAGTACCCTCTAATTTTTAGCCCTGGAAAGATCGGTAAGGTAGAGACGAAGAACCGAATCAAATACGCTTCCACCGAGACAAATTTCAATTACAGAGATGGCTTTGTGTCTGATAAAGAAGTGGCCTACATGGAGGCCCAAGCGCGAGGTGGAGCAGGAATCGTAACAACCCAGGGAGCTTATACCGATCCCTTGGGGATTGGTAAAGGCTACGTGGGGATGATGGGGATCTGGGATGATAAGTACATCCCGGGGCTCAAGAAAATCGCTGATGTGATTCATAGACACGATTCGATAGCCTGCTTACAGTTGATGCACTGCGGACGGGTTGGGGGTATTGAACTTCCCTATACCCATGGACCTTCCGACGTCCCACAAAAGCTCCCTATTTTTCGACCCCCCAAGGAGATGAGTTTAGAGGAGATCGAGATCTGCATTCAGGAGCACGTCGATGGCGCGAGACGAACCGTTGAGGCTGGATACGACATTGTTGAAATATCCGGCATCGTGGGTTATCTGATTTCAAATTTCATCTCCTCGTACACCAACATACGGACGGACGAGTACGGGGGAGACATTAAGGGACGGTCCAAGTTCATGATCGATATTATCCGCGGTATCCGTAAGGAGATCGGCGACGATGTAGCGATCGGAATCCGGTTGTGTGGTCGAGAGCTTCTGGATGACCGGAATGGCAATAAGCCAGAGGAGAGTTTAGAATCAATAAAACTCGCCGTCGAGGCTGGCTGTGACTACATAAGCGTCACAGCAGGCTGGCAGGAGTCTCTGATTCCTGTCATCACCAGGGACGTTCCCATGGGGAATTGGCTCTTCATCTCAGCGGAGCTGAAACAGCAGATCGACATCCCGGTAAGCATGGCCTATCGGCTTTTTCTACCAGATATCCCCGAGAAGGCAATTGCCGAAGGAAAGCTGGACTACTGGGAAATGTGTCGGCCCATGATCGCCGACCCCTATCTTCCCAGAAAGATTATGGAAGACCGGCAGCAAGACCTCATCCCGTGTATCGCCTGCAATGTCTGCCTGGCCCGACTCTTCCGCGATACCGAGCTCTGCTGCACCGTGAGACCATCCCTTGGCCATGAAGCTGAGCCAGAATGGGGTTTTTACGGGTTTCCAAAGTCGGGGGAGAAAAAGAAAGTCGTTGTCGTGGGAGCTGGCCCCTCGGGACTGACCGCAGCGTTTGTGGCAGCGGGGAAAGGTCACAACGTGACCGTTTATGAAAAGACCGATCACGTCGGTGGACAACTTGCGGCGGCGGCGAACGGCCCCTGGGGAGATGATGAGCTCATGCGATATGTCAAATATGCCGAGGCTCAGTGCAAAAAACACGGCGCCAAGATTGTCCTTAAAAAAGAGGTGGATAAGGACCTCCTCGAAAAAGAAAAGGCGGACACTGTCGTCATTGCTACTGGAGCCCAACATGACATGGAAACCATCCCCGGCTGTGACAAGAAGCATGTCGTCGGAGCCCTCGACGTCCTTGAGGGAAATGCGAAACTCGGAAAGAAGATCGTGATCGCGGGGGGGCTCGGAATAGGCATCTCAACGGCCCTCTATATCATTGATAAGCACAAAGATTGCCAAGTGTCTATTGTTGGTGAGCAGAAAAAATTCGGGGCAGATGTCAACCCCTCCTACATCTGGAGATATATGCTGAAATTGAAAGATGGAAATGTCACTCAGATTACCAGGACAAAGGTCAAAGAGATCACAGATCAGGGGGTTCTGATTGTAACACCTGACGGTAAGGAGGAGACTATCCCGGCTGATACCGTAGTCATCGCCATGCTTCTACCGAACAGAAGCGTAAAATATGGGAAATATGCAAAGGACGTTTACATGGTTGGTGACGCCGTTCAGGTCAGGCGGGCCTATGGAGCCATTCATGACGGTTATCGGATGGGAATGAGAGTCGATTTCGAACCTTACCAAACTTATCACAGAATCAAACACTGAGCGAGAAAGAGAAGAAGGAGAAGTCGTTATGTTCCCCTGGGTTGATGTTTACAAATGCACCGGATGCGGTGTGTGTGTTCGTCAATGTCCCGTCGATATTATTACTCTCTTCAACAAGAAAGCTACCATTCTGCTCGATCTCTGTGAGGAGTGCGGCATCTGCGCCTTTGTCTGTCCGGACGTGGCTATCAAGAATGAGATCCCAGATGGCGGGTATCACACGGCCAACCTGCAGTACATGAGCAGACGCTAAAACAACCAGCATTCAGGGCTCAGTGGTCAGCTATCGGCAGAAACAACGAGTTTAACCATAGACTGCAGGTTTCAGGGAGTGATCCACAGGAATTTACGAACCAAGAGAATTGCTTCTTTTTCCCAGAAGGTGAGCGCTTAAGAAAGACAGGAGATGCCCTATGAAGGTAAACAAGATTGATCACATCTGTATTGCAGTAAAAGACCTGGAGGCTGCCCGAAAGATCTGGGAACCTATTCTCGGTAAATCCAAACCTGACGACCCCTACGTGGACGAGCCCGAGAAAATAAGGGTGGCCAGATATTGGCTCGGTGACGTCGGATTCGAATTGATGGAATCGACGAGCCCTGATGGTGACGTGGCCAAGTTCATCGAGAAAAGGGGCGAAGGTATCATGCTCATCGGCCTCAATGTCGACAACACCCGAGAATCCATCGATGAACTGAAGGCCAAGGGCTACAACTTCATCGGCGGTGCGAGGCCGTTCAGGAATTGTGAATTCGCCTTTGTTCATCCCAAGGATGTCAATGGCGTTCTCTTGGAACTGATTGACTATCCCTGGGATGAGTTCAAAAAATAGATGACGGGCCCCTCAGCGGGGCCTCATCTCTCTCTGTTCGTTCTTGTAATCCCGCCCTCGATCCACTCCGAAGCAAGGCGTCTTGGCAAACTGGCGCGAG
>CAYGBK010000040.1:0-43878 GCA_964348095.1 uncultured Thermodesulfobacteriota bacterium
TGCGTTATTGAGGTTCGAAGTACATGAGTACGTCTTCACCCCTGCTGGCCTTGCCAGCGCCCAAATCGGGCTTCGTGAATAATCCGCGCTATGGTCCTCTTCGGATGGGGGAGGCTGAATGATATGGAGAACGCTGAGCGCTGCCAGAGCCTTAACACCCCTTCTTAAACCCCTGGGGACAACCACCACATCGTTTTCTGTGGCGACCAACTTTTCATCTCCCGCCAGAATCTCTGCCTCGCCCTCTAGGATACATAAGATGACATCGACATTCGGTGTGTGAGCCGGGATAAATTGCCCTACCTTAGAATAAGCGAGAACTGCTTTGATCTCCCCAGCTTGAAGGTTTTGGGGGGTAAACTTCCTCTGGTCAAACGATCTTAGTTCCTTTGCGTTTGCCTGAACTCTCCCGGCCATTTCCATGCCTCCACGAATCATGCCTCTTGCGCCAAATCGTGGATCTAAGTATTACTCACCGATGGACGTTCCTTCTATGCCCGCGGCAATGCCAATTTCAATTCTCTTTTGGAATACCAGGACATCCCGGAGATCAATAGGACCAGCACCAAGTGAGCTCTGATGACCGTTCATAGAGAGGCTTTCTCGAGGGGCACCACCTCACGAAAGACGTCACAGGATCTGCATATAATCATCTTTTCGTCCCAACTTCCCTGAGCCTCGCCCTGACACACGGTCCCATTGATAAACCAGCAGAAATCCCCGCTGTCGAATTCCCACGCCGGGCACCGCTCCCTCACCTCGGCGGGACAGGCCTGAACCACCCAGCAGGGTCTTCGCTCTTCGCGAGATTCCTTCATGGCCAGTAGGAACAATATCTGTCTTTCCACATGGGTGGGAACCTTTCGCCATCCCTGCTCAAAACTCTGTACGGCTTTAAGCGATGTTCCAAGCAGCTGAGCTATCTGTCTCTGAGATTTCTTCAAACGCCGTCGGATTTCAGAAAATTCCTCTCTCTTCATCAGATCCACCCCCATCAAACCGATTCAGCTTCCTCTTCCACGTTCCACCTTGTTAAGAATCCACCATTAACCCATTTCTTCCGTGATCTCCCGACCGCAACCGGAACAGAAAGGAGTTTCCTCTGGCAATTCAATGTCACAATAAGGACAGTAGCATGCTTCAAGCTCCTCCACGTGACGAACCTTGCTTTTGACCCTTTCCGGCACCTTGCCTTCTCGTCTCTCATAGTAATCAGCAATGGCCGAATGGAGGGCATCAGCCCCAAGGTTTGAGCAGTGAAGTTTGTTTTTCGGCAGCCCTCCTAAGGCGTGGGCAACTGCCTTGTTTGTGATTGTCATCGCTTCGTCTAGCGTCTTTCCCTTGGCCATCTCGGTTATCATGCTAGAGACGGCAATTGCCGCCCCGCAACCAAATGTCTTGAACTTGATATCCTCGATCCTCGAATCCTTAACCTTGATATAGACCTCCATTAAGTCGCCGCAGACTGGATTCCCAACACTTCCAACCCCATCAGGATCTTTGATCTCGCCGATGTTCCTCGGGTTCCGAAAATGCTCGAGGACGGTCTCAGAATACATAATAAGCTCCCCCCCCAGACTTCATTTTAATACGCTCTCAACTCGCCTCGCTAGCAAAATACCATGTTTTCTCAGCATCTTCAAATACCCTCTGTAACAGGTGGACCCATGGGGCATTCATCACCCCCGCCGTCGGGCATCTCCTTCAAGAGCCGGTATGTCTCCCACGCTCCTAGTATTTCCCCATATGATGCCCTTTGTTTTGGTACAGACCAGAAAAAGGCACTTCTAACGGGACCGACTGAAGTTCTTCTCACCACAAGGAATAGGGACGCTGAGAATGTTTTCCTCCGAGGCGTATGCGCACGTGTACTTTGGATTGTAGGCACAGAAGGGGTTGTGGGCCCGATTGAAGTCGACGACGATCTCATTATCGCTCGTCACTTCAACATCCACATACCGTCCGTATGTGTAAGTCTCCTCGCCATTCGTTTTGTCCCTGAATGGCAAAAACAACCTCGATCTTCCCAAGAATCGATAGACCGTGAGGCCGAACTCAATCCCGTCGATTCTAAACCTGAAAATCCCTTCCTTGATGTAGGTCCGAAAATTTCCCTTATTGGTTGGTAGCTTAACATATGCTCTCTTTGCTTCCGGATATCTTTCGATCCTCCCTGAGAATAGGTACCGAAGATCGATGGGGTAGTACCGCAGCCCTTGAAAACCCCTCTGGTCTCTGAGGGTCAGGGGCGAGGAAGGTGCTTCCCGGAAGAACCGATCTTTCTCCTCACGCTCCCTCTCGATCAACGTCACCCGGCCTTCAAGATTACCCTCATTGGCGAGTTCAGCGGCAACAGATAACCGGGAGAATCTCACAAGAGACATGAGAAGGATAAGGGAGACAAGAAGTAGAATCTTTGGCCTCATTTCAACATGTGCCCCATCACGAACGCATCTGCCTGAAAGCAGTCTGTGCTGCTGCCACCGTTCTCTCCAGATCTTCTTGACCATGGGCGAGAGAAACGAAAAGAGCCTCAAACTGTGAGGGGGCGAGATAGATGCCCTGCTCCAACATCAGCTTAAAATACCGAGAAAAGGCCTCTGTGTCACTGGTCTTGGCGGTTTGATAGTCTTCAATGGTCGTTGAGGTGAAAAAGACGGTAAACATCCCCCCCACATGGGAACAATGGACAGGGATACCGCAGTCATTGGCCGCCTGACTAATCTCCTTACAAAGGAAATCAACCTTCTGGTTTAGCGCCGCATAGACCCCTTCTCCCTTGAGGGCCTTCAAGGTCGCAAGGCCGGCGGTCATGGCCAGAGGATTCCCCGATAGTGTGCCCGCCTGGTAGACCCCTCCAAGGGGAGCGACATGCTCCATGATTTCCTTCTTGCCCCCATATGCACCAACAGGGAGACCACCTCCTATGATCTTCCCCAAGCAGGTCATGTCTGGCATGACATCATAGAGGCACTGTGCCCCGCCATATGCCACACGAAAACCAGTCATGACCTCGTCGAAAATCAGCACCATACCCCGCTCGTCGCAGATCTTGCGAAGGCCCTTCAGGAACCCGTCCCGGGGGGGAATAACCCCCATATTCCCAGCAACGGGTTCTAGGATCATACAGGCCACATCTCCAGGATGTTCATCTGCCAAGGCGCGCACAGCATCAAGGTCATTGAAGCGAGCCGTCAGGGTATGTTTTGCGAAATCTGCGGGAACACCCAGACTATCTGGCACACCCAGAGTTGTCGCTCCCGAGCCCGCCTTTACCAGGAGGTAGTCACCATGGCCGTGGTAGCCGCCCTCAAACTTGATCACCTTGTCCCGCCCCGTGTAGCCCCTGGCCACACGGATGGCGGCCATTGTCGCCTCAGTCCCCGAATTCACCATTCTGACCATTTCCATAGAAGGAACAGCCTCAACAAGCTTCTGGGCAAGTTCAACCTCTAGAGACGTGGGCGCACCGAAACTGAGTCCTTTGGCAATCCTGTCGTTCAACGCTTTTACCACGCTTGGATGGCAATGTCCCAGGATCATGGGGCCCCAGGATCCCACGTAGTCGATGTACTCATTGCCGTCCGTATCGACGATTTTCGAACCCACGGCATGATCGATGAAACGCGGGGGAATTCCTACCGTCCTGAACGCACGAACCGGACTGTTTACCCCACCTGGAATCCATTTCTGAGCCTCAACAAAAAGCGCTTCTGACTTCCTCGTCTTCATAATCACCTCCTTGACATGACACACGCCACAAGCCTGTCATCTCAATTGTCAGTTTTCCTCATTAAAGACTCTAAAAAAGCAAGCTCTGAGCGCGAATCAAGATTTTTTCGGTAACAGTTCTTGGCGAGGTGGAACGTCCGCAAATGCAACTGTTTGAGCCCGAAGGGCGAGTTTTGGATTTGCAGTGAAACTGAGCTTTAGAACTGTCGAAAAAAGGTTCTGAGCAGCGAAGAGCGACTTTTTTAGAAATCTCTTATGCTTGTCCCTTAACGTGTTTCATCCACCCGAACTCCGCGTATCTTCACTCGTCATTAACGACTGTGTTTGTCAGCGTTCCAATGCCTTCAATCGCCACGTCCACTCGGTCGCCAACTACCATCGGGCCAATTCCAGAAGGCGTGCCCGTTGCAATAACATCTCCTGGCATCAGGGTCATAACCTGCGAAACAAAGCCGACGAGCTGGTAACAGTCAAAAATGAGATTATCTGTGTTTGACGACTGCCTGAGCTCACCGTTGAGAAATGTTTCTAATCTCAGATTTTGTGGGTCCAATTCCGTCTCAATCCAGGGCCCCAGGGGAGCAAATGTATCGAAGCCCTTGCCACGCGTCCACTGTCGATCTTTTTTCTGGAGATCCCGAGCCGTCACGTCGTTGAAACAGACGTATCCGAGAATATGATCACCTGCCTGAGCCGGAGATACGTGTCTCGTCTCCCTTCCAATGACCACACCCAGCTCTCCCTCGTAATCGACTCGAGAGGCCATGTGCGGATAGCGGATAGATTCACCAGGGCCGATGACGGCCGTTGAGGGTTTTAGAAAGATCAGGGGCTCATCAGGAATCTCTGCCCCCATCTCCTCGGCGTGATCTCTATAGTTCACCCCCACCGCCACGATTTTCTCAGGACGGACAGGAGCCAAGAGGGCAACCTCTTCGAAGCGTGCAATCCTCTGCCCCTCTTCAAACTCTCCAAACACGTCTCCGGTGAGCCCCCGGACATCGTCTCCATCCAACACCCCGTATTCAACTCGACCCTTGTATCGAAACCGAAGAATTCTCATTTCTACTCCCTCAGACCGAGAACATCCTGCATATCGTAAAGCCCGTTAGGTTGTTCAATCACCCAAAGCGCAGCCTTGACGGCACCCCGGGCAAAGTTGTCTCGGCTATGCGCCCGGTGAGTGACCTCCAGTCGCTCCCCTATCCCACCGAATATGACAGTATGGTCACCGACGATATCGCCCGCGCGGACAACAGCCATGCCTACTTCGGTCGGCGTCCTCTCACCAATAAGACCCTTTCGACTCCACACACCGATTTTGTCTAACTCCTGTCCCAAAACATCGGCAACCGTCTCCCCCAGCCTCATTGCAGTTCCACTGGGCGCATCTTTCTTGAAGCGGTGATGGGCCTCAATGATTTCTACATCGTAATCGTCACCTAAGATCCTGGCTATATCACCGACTATCTTGAACATCACATTAACCCCGACACTCATATTCGGTGCCATCACGCAACGCGTCTTGGGCGCCATCGCCCTGACCTGTCCCATCTGGTCAGAAGATAGTCCCGTGGTACCGATAACAAGGGCCAGGTTACGCTCAACTCCAACCTCAAGGCTTTTCAGGGCGACCTCCGGCGCAGTGAAATCGACGATCAGCTCTCCCCTGTCAGCGACACTTCTCAAATCGGAATCGACAATCACGCCGATTTTGGCCTCACCGACCAGTTCACCGACATCCTTTCCTAGGGCGGAGTGACCCTCTTTTTCCACCGCTCCAGCCACCTCGATGCCGGGGGTTTGCAGGATTGTGTGGACTATTCTTCTGCCCATCCTACCCCCGGCTCCAACAACGATTGCCTTCACCATGGTAACTTCTCCTCTACGCCAAGAACTCAGGAATCCTCTCTCCCCTGATCAAATCGTCGTGGGTCTCTCTCTCCCGAATGAGTGAGAAGGTCTCCCCCTTCGCCAGGACTTCACAGACCCTGGTGCGAGAGTTGTAGTTAGAGGACATAGCGAATCCATACGCCCCGGCGCTCATGATCGCCAGCAGATCACCCTCTTGTGGTTCGATGATCTTTCTGCCTCTGGCAAAGAAGTCGCTGGACTCACAGATTGGCCCCACCACGTCGGCCACGATCTCTTTTCCCTCGCGCTGAACAACTGGAAGGATTGCCTGAAATGATCCGTAGAGGGGGGGGCGAATGAGATCGTTCATGCCCGCATCAACAATGACAAAGATCTTCTGAGGGGTCCTCTTGGTATAAAGCACCCTGGTCACCAGGATTCCGGCGTTGCCAACGATCACCCTACCGGGCTCAAAGATGAGAGAGACGTCGAGGTCCTCCATCTCCCTTAAGATGGCCTGTCCATATTCTGTCGGGTGTGGAGGCGCTTCGTGCTGGTAGGTAATACCAAGCCCCCCGCCCAGATCCATATGACGTATCTCGATCCCCTCCCGTTCCAAAGCCCGAACAAGTTCCTTCAATCGCTTCAGCGCTTCCACAAAGGGTCCCACTTCTATCAATTGGGAACCGATGTGGCAGTCTATACCGATGACGTCGAGGTTTTTTAACTCCTTGGCAAACCTATAGGCTGAAAGGGCCTGATCGAAGGCGATACCGAATTTGTTTTCCCTAAGACCGGTCGAGATATGGGGGTGGGTTCTTGGGTCGACATCAGGATTGATGCGAAGGGCAATCCGTGCTCGGACCCCCATCTGCCTCGCTCTCTCATCGATCGCCGAAAGCTCCTGAAGGGACTCGACATTGAACAGGAGAATTCCGTTCTCCAGCGCGTATTCGATCTCCTTCCCAGTCTTTCCAACTCCTGAAAAGACTATTTTCGACGGGGGGATGCCTGCCCTGAGAGCCCGGAAAAGCTCCCCCCCAGACACCACATCAGCCCCACTGCCCAGTCTTCCAAAAATCCGAATGAGTGCGATATTGGAGTTCGCCTTTAACGAATAGCAGACGAGATGGGGAACCGATTTGAAAGCAGAATCGAAGACGCGATAATGCCGTTCCATCGTTCCGTAACTATACAAGTAGAACGGCGTTTCGACCTCCCGTGCGATCGCATCGACCGGAACATCTTCACAGTGGAGTAGATTCTTTCGGTACTGGAAAAAATGCACAATTCACTCCTTAATCTTAAGGGGTTTTGTCGGTGACACGAACATACCTATCTAATGTTGACCACACTTACCGATTCCGAAAAGTCGCTCTCGTTTCTCCGGGGGGAATTGTCCACCCCTGTCACAGCGTACTCATAACGCATGCCCAGTTCGGCCGTCTCGTCAACATAGATGGTCACGTCCAGGGGGAGCTCATTGAGACGGTTGTAATCGCCCCCTTCCCAATCTCTACGATACACATTGTAACCCAGGAGATCAGGTTCTGTGTTTCTCTGCCAACTCAGTTCGATCCCTTCTGGCACAGGAATCGCCACGAGCCCTTGAGGAGAAGCTGGTGCTCGCAGATCCTGCGGAATCACAGAGATCTCCTCTGAACTACGACCCTCCACCCAGGTCTTCACAACGTTCCTGATCGCCCTAACCGTAAAGTGGTAGGCGACCCCATTCGACAGGTCAGTATCGCGATAGAAGAACTCATCTTCTCCGACCGTCGCAACTGGGACATCTCCAAAATCACCTCCGTCCTCCCGTCGATAGACCCGGTACCCGCCTGCCCCCTCAACTGGGTCCCAACGCAGCCTGGCGCCCCTGTCTTCTGCCGTCCCCTCAAACCCCCGCGGGGGGGCAGGGGGGACATCCCAAAAGATCACAGCCTTGTTGGAAGGCTCACTCGGGTATCCCTTCTCTGTGAGTGAGATAACCTGATAGACATACACGTGGCCATGGGATACCAATCTGTCTCGATAGACAAACTTGCCCGCGGCGAAGGCGAAGTTGTCCATTTTATCCAACCTGAGAACAGCGACAGAAACCAGTTTCTGAGGACATTCGTCACACCAATCATGGGTTAGAACATCCTCCGCCCTCAGAACCTCAAATCCGATCAACGCCGCCCCCCTGGAAAGATCAGAGGCCTCGCGAGGCCTCGACCATCTGATATGAACCTTCCCTTCTCTAACCACACCTTCAAGATCTGAAATTGGCTCCGGAACAGTCACGTCATAGGGAATCGGAGGCCCTTTCTTTCCACAGCCAAGCAGAGCAAGCAATGCCACTGACCACAGGAGAGATCTATACGTCAAGATTGATCGCATTGAACACGCTGGAACATCCCTTCCCGTCATTGCCATCTCACGCCGGAAACAAAATCTCAGATAATTCAAAACCTCCAAACGGTTCACACCGCAGTGCATTCAGAGGGACAAACCAATTCGGAAGCACCTAACCGGCTCTGCAAACCAAACATACTGGAGTCGTTATTTAATATCAGGCATCTATTTAGTTTCCGCGTCTTAGCATTTGTCGTTATGATCCTTCCAAACCAATGGAGCAACTTGCACCGGCGTCTCACGGTCTCGGTCCAAAAATCGCGGTCCCCACCCGAACAAGGGTGGATCCCTCCTCGATGGCTACCAGAAAGTCATTGGACATTCCCATGGAAAGCTCCAGAGGACCTGAATGGACGCCTTCCTTCAGGATCCTTTCTCCAAGTTGGCGCAACCGTGTAAAGTAAGGTCGCGAGTCCTCCGGGTCATCGAAGTATGGGGGCATAGTCATCAACCCCCGGAATTGAAGATTCTCCAAGTCGTTGATCCGGCAGACGAGTGGAATGGTTTCCCCTTCTCCCACGCCCCACTTAGAAGTCTCACCTGAGAGATTTACCTCCACCAGGACATCCATCTTGCGACCACCCTGCCCTGCCCTTCTGTTCAATTCCTCCGCCAGACCAATGGAATCGAGAGATTCGATCATTTCAAAGAGCTTCACCGCGTACTTGGCCTTGTTTTTTTGGAGATGACCGATAAAATGCCAGGCCACTGGACTCCTTAGAACCTCAATCTTTCTTTTTGCCTCCTGAACGTAGTTCTCACCAAAAATGCCGATACCGGCTTCAACGGCCTTGCGAATCCGGTCAGTGTCCACGGTCTTCGATGCAGCGACCAGGCGGATTTCACCTGGATCACGCCCAATCCCCTGTGCAGCCTTTTCAATGGCTTCTTTGACCCTCAGTACATTCTCTCTGATGTTGTCCAATTTCTCGGCCCCTGCCAGCTGGTGATCAATAAATATTAACAGGGTGTTACCAAAATTTAAATACCTTTCACCACTCTGCTAAAGGCTCTGAGGATAAACCGCCATGATTTCCTAGACAAGAACGCCAGACCTCAAACGGATTGCCTGAGTAGAAAAACACTTAAGTACCACCGCTCAAGGGATCAAACAATGGGCATAAAGTTTCGGGTGTCGGAGTGCGAAGGTCTTGCCCACTCAAATTCAAACACCGCCGATTGCTCTTACATGTCACTCACCAATCACTTATGGCGTGATGACAAATCTGACCGGGGGTTAGGCAGGGCAAAAGTGCGTCGGAAGGTGAAATTTTGACCCAAAGCGTGTAGGCACCTGGCCTGCCGCGTGCGGAGATGGAATGGTGTGGATGGAGGTAGAGAATGCAGTGAGAAACTCTCGCTTATTTCAGATCTATTGCACCCAAGGCGCGGAGTGATTCCAAAACCTGGCAAAGAGGAAGTCCCACGACATTGGTATAGGACCCTCGGATTTCTTCGATCATGAAGGCCCCTGCTCCCTGAATGGCATACGCTCCGGCCTTGTCGATGGGTTCCCCCGTGCGCACGTACCAGCTAATCTCCTTCAGGCTGAGATGTTTTATTTTCACTTTTGTTTCCACAACATCGCTGACAAAAAGGGACTCCTTTTTCATCGCTACTGCGTAACCTGTCAGAACCTGGTGGATTCGACCACTCAGAAGAGAGAGCATCTCTCGGGCATCCTTTTGGGTCTTGGGTTTTCCAAGAGACTCTCCATCAATGACCACGATCGTATCGGCGCCAATCACCCATCGGTCGGGGAATCGACCGGCCACGGCCTCGGTCTTTTCCTGTGCCATCCGTCGAACGTGATCACTCGGATCCTCATTCTTCCGAAGGGTTTCTTCGACCCCGCTAGGGACCACCTCGATTTCAATTCCGGCCAGTTCCAAAAGGGTCTGTCGCCTAGGAGAGGCCGACGCGAGAATGAGCCATCTGTCCATAATTACTTACCAGATCTTGATTTACCACGGAGGGCTACAGAGCGCACAGGCTTTCCCCCTTTATCTAATTGTAGCTGAAGACGGGCCGCCTCACCCGAGCTCAAACATTCTGCCAGGAATTGCCTCACGAGACCGAAGGATATTCTTGTTCCTTGGGCCCTTCTGGCAGAAAACCCCCTCCTGGCCATACCCCTCTAATTTAGAGCTAACTCGCATGATCGGCTGCAGACTTTCTGTGGTTCGACGAAGCGAATGGTTTAATGATCTTATAGTACAATGGATTTCGAAGGAAACCAAGAAACTAAGACAGCTTCTTCCTTTTGCCAAAGAGCAAAACCGCTACGGGATTTTCTCAGCTTCGTCGAGACCTATCTCCATGAGGGACCGTCGCAATAGAATGGTGAGTATCCCCCAACTGTCTCGTTGCGGGGGACAGGGTCGATGGGAGTGCACGGAACCAAAGAAACATGAGGGCCCCTTGCAGCGATTCACTCCCCTCAAGAATCAGAAGGGGTGCAATCCCTCACGTTCCAGACTCAGAAAGCTCTGAACAAGACGAGATCTGTTCTGGCACCAAAGGTTCTGGAAATCGGTTGAACAACAGAGGCGAGTCTGTTACAAAGTACCAGGTGGGCAAATAGATCGATGATCCAAAAGATCAAGAAGGAAAAAGAACTCGTCAGGGAACTGACCGAACAGAGGGCTGCTGGCAGGAGGATTGTCTTCACAAACGGCTGCTTTGACCTGCTCCATATTGGACATGTCCGCTACCTGCGGCAGGCAAAATCGTTGGGGGAAATCTTGGTGGTGGCAGTCAATAGTGATCGGTCAGTTGCCCGGCTTAAAGGGCCTTATCGTCCCATCAACATCCAGAACGAGAGGGCTGAAGTGATTGCGGCCCTGACCTGTGTGGACTATGTGACCATATTCGACGATATCGATCCGTATCGGATAATATCCGTTCTAAAGCCTAGCATTCTGGTCAAGGGAGGAGACTGGACAAAGGAGACAACGGTTGGAAGGGATATTGTCGAGGCCCAAGGCGGCAAAGTCGTGGTCCTCCCCTACGTTGAAGGGATTTCAACGACAACCCTCATCGATCGTATCGTCAAAAACTGCGAGTAGACCCCAAAAGCCTCCTCCAAAAAACCGAGCTAAGGATCCACCACAAATCAACTTCACGCGTATTTCTCAGAGACGGCTATACGGATAGGACGGTAAGGGTCGGACCATAATCGACATGAAGAGGAATTTCCAAGCGATCAGCAACAACGTCGCTGGATTTATGACTAGAAGAAGCTCTCCGGGACAATAATGGTATCTCCAGGCTGAACTGGCGTGTCCAGCTTGGCTCGAATCTTCTCTTCTTCTTCAGAACCTTTTCTCCGAATCTTTATTCTTCTCTTCGAGGCGATGTCTGTGAATCCCCCGGCAGTGATTACGGCCTTAAGGACCGTGAGCTTCCTCTCCCATCTATACTTTCCTGGCTGACCCACTTCACCAAAGATGTAGAAGACCTCAGCCTTTGGAACAAAAAGTGTATCACCATCCTGGATTTCAACGGTCCCCCTATCCACACTTCCTGCGAGCATGCCGCGGAGGTCAATTTGAATGACCTTCCCCACGCCTTCCTGACCAGGCTTTAGTGGCTTGTCCCCTTTCCAATCTTTCTTGCCCTGGACGATCTGTGCCACATCCCCAGCATCCGGTCCTAACCCGCCGGTCTTAGAGATAATCTCAACGATCGAAGCCCTCCTGTCCAGAGAATAGGCTCCTGGCCGGACCACTTCACCAAGAACATAGACTTTCTGACTCTTGTACTCCTTTACAATGACTTCGACCTGGGGATCCACAAGGTATCCATCACCCAAACGCTCGGTAATGATCATTCTCACGTCGTCCGTGGACCGACCAACTGCCTTGACCTCTCCGATCAGCGGGAAACGAAAGCCCCCCTCCGGGGAAACAACAACCTCCTGCGTCAGGTCCTCGTGGCCCCACACCCTGACGATTAGGACATCACCAGGCCCGATGGCGTACTCTGTCTCTGACCGGCTATCCGGTATGGGAAAGGTTAAGATCAGAAGACAAAACAGGGTGCCAAAAAAGATGTAGGGTTTTCTTATCACAAAAACCTCACCTCAGATTAATTCTGACCTAGAGGATCAGGGAGAGATAAAACAAGTAAGTATTCTCCTCATACTCTTCTGGATCGTTATTCGAATCGAGACGAGAAAACCGATAACTCCCCCCCAGATTGAACCATTTCCGGAGGGCATAGTCGATTCCAACCTCTGCAGAGAATAGATTATCCCGTCTTTCTCTTCCCACAGCCAGGTCGTCATGAAGATATTCATCCCAAATATAGCCCGCCTTCAGTCGTCCCGTAAACTTCCGGTAGCCATGAGACACTGTCCCAGCAATTTGGGTCGAAACATAGGAATTACTGAAGGCCAGATTGTCGTCTGCGTTACTCGTATCCAAGATTTCGCGAAGTCCTTCCAGAGCGAGGATGGTTTTTGGCCTTAACTCGTGGGTGAGATTGACAAAATAGGAGAGGGCCTCATCCGTCCGATTGATGTCGTCATAGTCTGTTCTCATGTACCCCACCCGGGCTGTTCCCAAACTCTTGAGCCCGATTTTCCACGTGACTCCACCTTCCACGCGATGGGCATCGTTGTCCTCGGGTCGTCTCTTTTCGTAATCTTTGACACTGTACTGATAGAAGATCAATAGAGAAGTCTTGGGAAGAACCTTATAGTACACTCGTCCCGAGACGCCATTCTCGTCGTAATCATCAATCCGGTCCTCTGTGCGATCGTACCTCTTGGTTCCGTGCTGATAATCCACACCGAAAGCCAGGCGGCTCGTGACGTCATAGGCACCCTCAAAACTAGATCTGTTCCAGATGAATGGAGAAGTTCGGTCGTTCATGAAATCCGGTATATCTGCGGAACGGCTAAAGGTATTTCTGAGCTGGAGGTTCAATTTAGTTGAGGGATTCAGATCAGCCGTTCCTGTTACATTGTGGATCGTCCGATCCGCCTCGTCCCTTTCTTTGTATATGTAACTGTCAACCGTATAGTCCAGATTAAAGCTATGCCTCTGAATCGGAAGAAACACCTTGATCCCTGGAGAAATCAGGTAGAAGGTATCACTCTCCTCATTCGTTCTCGTCAAGAAGACGTTGTCCGTATGTCCGGCTGAGACTGTTACATACGGGTGAATGTCAAGGGATCCCACATGGATGTTTGCTGCCAAGCAACTTGAAGAGGGAAGCAAGATCAATAAAGCCAATAGTCCGGCAGCCAGAAGGCCATTTTCCTCTGACATAGAAAGGGCTATATCACACTTTTCCCAAAAAAGAAAACTTTAGAACGGGGAACTAGACACTCCCTCCCGGCCGCCCTGATACCCAGTCTCCACGGATTTCTTCGCCTCCTCTTTCGTAATTCCTGATTGGTCCATAGCACGACCAGTTACCTGCAAATCCTGAAAAAACCCGTTTAGGGCAGTGGTCACAACTGAAGGCCCAACTCGAATCGATCCGTCCTCAAAGGCCAGGGAGATGGAACATCGGATCTCTTCAGCCTCTTTGAGGGTAATTGGTTTCTCAGGGTTTGTTTTTGGCCATCCACCCACAGGGCCGATGTGCAAGGATGAGAGGATTTGAAAGGCCTCTTCATAAACCTGTGTTGTCCTCAGAGCCAGGACATTGAGCAAGACAAGTGCAAGGTCACCATGGGTCAAATTAAAGCCCTTCGGTAGCGATATAGGCTCTCCACCGCACAGTTTAACCAATGAAGTCTCTTCCGGAGGGAGAACGACAGGGGGAGTCTCTGGAACAGACCGTTTCTTCAGAGACGTCGCATTAACTGGCTGGGTGAGGTCCGTTTTAAGCGGCACAGAGGGCAGCGCCTTTGGCTTCTTATCGAGCGTTTCCGAGAAGGAGGCCGACGGTGGTAGCGTCGCCACGGGGGATTTCTTGTGCTTATCTAATGGAGTCTGCTCAGGCGTCTTTGGGAGCACCTTTTGGTGGTCCTTGGTTGAAAAAGCAAGAATCTCTGGTGGTTTGTCTCTTCCAAGGTAGATCGCAAGCACTACAAAAAGGATGAACAGCAAAAGACGCAAAAGAAGGGTTTTTTTCTTTTTCATAATGCCAGCGGTTTTGCAAGATTCGTACCATGATCATCCAACTTGCCGAAGACAGTCAATGAAGATACAATCCTTTTGAGGATGCCATTTGCCAAGGACCCACCAGACAGTCCCTTGGCCGAAGATTAAGTGGAGGCTATTTTTCACATGGCAAGAAAGACTTACATGAGAGACATCGGCGAATTCGGACTCATTCGGAGGATCCGTGGCAGATATTCGAAATCCTCGGACCGAGTTCTGTGTGGTATGGGAGATGACGCGGCAACGCTGAATCTTCCCTCCGATAGTCTCACCTTGGTCACAACAGACACCTTGATCGAGGACGTCCATTTTACTTTGAAAGGGACAATCCCTTACTTTCTGGGAGCAAAAGCGCTCGCCGTTAATCTCAGCGACATTGCTGCCATGGGAGGTACCCCAAGCTTCTTTCTCCTCTCTCTGGGTTTACCCGGAAGCTATCCCTTATCTTTTGTCGACCGCTTTTACCGTGGGGTCTCACACGTAGCAGAGGCCTACGATGTTTTTCTCGTCGGCGGAGATCTCACCGCCGCCTCTACGTTTATGATCAGTGCCGTTGTTATCGGTCACTGCGCACCGGACAAGATCATCTATAGGAAAGGAGCGCGGCCCGGCGACCATATCTTTGTCACCGGCCCATTGGGAGATTCAGCCCTTGGATTAAGAATCCTTCACAAAAGAGGCCTCGGGCCCAGAGACTTTGCCGCCGATGGAAAGACGAGAGGAAAGGAAAAAGACCTCCTTGGTCTGATTCGACGGCATCTAGCGCCTCCACCACCGGTTCACAAGGGCAGAAAAATCGCCGCACTAGGCTGTGCTACATCGATGATCGATATCAGTGACGGCCTCCTGGCTGACCTTGGTCATCTCACCGAAGAGAGCCGGGTGGGGGCCAACCTCTGGGTGGATCAGATCCCACTTTCCCGTGCCTTCAAGAAATTGGCGCCCTCCTATTGCGTCCGCCCCATCGATCTGGCGTTGGGAGGAGGCGAGGACTATGAACTGCTTTTTACGGCTCCAAGAAAAACTGTGGAAATCGCCCTTTCTCGTTCCGAAAATGTTGACTTTCCAGTCTATCCTGTCGGTGATGTCACCTCCCATCCCAAAAAAATATCTCTCTTGTCAGGAAACAAAAGAGCCTACTCGCCGTCCCGGCTAGGTCATGATCATTTCAGAATCGATGCCAAAAAGATTCGATGAAAAACATCACCACCTGTAATTCGTCCAAATCAGAGGTCAGAGCCCTGGCTGCCAGCCCAGTCTAGCCGACTCACCGATCCCCCTGCAAAAGAAAACGTCAATCGTACGATCGACTCCCGATTAATTCTTGGACCAATGGGCCAAGTTTAGAAGAAACCGATCTTCAATCGCTCACAAAAAAAAAGAGTTTTTCGATCAAGACATGCGCGAAAGACCACATTCTTGTTTCTCCCAGTCAGGTCACAAGGACGCCCCATCCCAAAAAGATGGAGGGTTTCCTCGAAACTAAATATCCAGGCATATCGTTGGGCGCTGTGACAGGCCCCGCCATTCTCCGGTTTTAGTATAATTCCGGATACAATCAGAGGAGTGTCCCGAGTTTTCTAAGAAGAGAATTTCTAACCCTTCAGTTGACTCTCTTCCCACCCGCGGCCAAACAGGTGGGGACGGGCTGTTGCCCAGATCCCTCAGACCATTTGTGTCGAAGTGATTTTCAAAATATTTCACCGGAAAGCAGAAAAGGAAGGTCTGAGAGCTCGAGCGACTCTGAGCCGGGCCGAAGGGGAGCGGGCGAGAGAAACGGGTGCTTTTATGGAAGCCCGCTTTCATCAGACAAAGACCAAAAAAGTGATTTGCGAACGGCCCGGGCAGGTCCAACCCCCTGTCTCCACATACGTCCCTCAGGGATATGAGCGTCCACAAAACCAAGGAAACTCTTTATACAACGAGTGGAGTTCCTCAAAAAAACACCGCCGAATCATCCAAAATCAATGAGTACGAGCGAAGAACCGAAATGGCAAATGACAAAGCCTGAAATCCAAATGTCAAAGCTCAAATGACAGAACAGGGATAGGGGGTTGACAGAATCGGTGGCTGATCGATGGGTTATCCTTAGGACCGTCTAACTATTGGTATTTCAATTTGTCCACATCGTGGCGTTGCGATTTGGTTTGACATGTGAAGTCAATTCTTGGACATCCCGAAAGAATTGGACCACTCGACTGTCAATAGGAAACCAAAACTCAGGAAAGTCGTCGTACAATGTTACTTGACAATGGTCCTGGGGATGGTTATTTTTATCAGAGATTTAGACATAATTATCGAATATTTAAGGAAATTTCATCGGAAACGATATGACAGCACGTCGGACTAGGGCAAACGAATTTCTCGACTCCTCTCGGACTTGCAAAATCCTGACAGCCATTATCAAAGAATACGTTGCTTCCGCTCGGCCGGTCGGTTCGAGGAAGCTGGCACGCCGGCACGGATTCGACATCAGCCCAGCGACGATTCGAAATGTCATGGCTGATCTCGAGGAAATGGGGTATCTTTCACAGCCTCATACCTCTGCCGGTAGGATTCCAACTGACAAAGCTTTTCGGTATTACGTCGATTCCATCCTTAACGTCAAACACCTGACAATCCTGGAAAGAGAGAGACTGAGACGATGCTACCATCCGTCAGAATCTGATATCACCGAAACTTTCCAAGAAACCTGCCGGCTCCTTTCTTCGGCGTCCAATTACCTCGGCCTCGTGATTACGCCAAAGGTAAGTAACATGCGGTTCAAACACATCCAGTTCGTCCGTCTGGCGCCATTTAGAGTTATGGCTATATTTGTTACGACCTCCGGAATCATCCAGAACAAGATGCTTCACACCGATGAAGATCTTAGCCAGGAGTATCTTGAAAAGATCACTCGATACCTGAGCAGCATCCTTTCGGGGCTGACTCTGGCTGAGGTGAGAAACAAAATTGTCGAAGAGATCAAGAAAGAGAGAATCGCTTACGATCGACTCATGGAGAGAGCACTGAAACTGAGCGAAAAGGCGCTCGTCGATACAGAAGACAGAGAACTGTTTCTGGACGGAAGGGTCAAGATCTTTGAGATTCCGGAGTTCACCAATATCGAAAAGATGAGAGGACTTCTCAAGGCTCTTGAAGAGAAGGGGTTTCTCCTCGAACTTTTAGACCAGAGCATGAAAACACCAGGTGTTCAGGTCATCATCGGTTCCGAATTTGACCTCCGTGAAATGGAGGATTGCAGCCTTATAACGGCCACGTATGGTATGCCCGACTCTCCCCGGGGAACGCTTGGGGTGATCGGCCCCACGCGCATGAATTACTCGAAAATCATTCCCCTGGTCGATTATGCAGCTCAGTTATTAACGGAAAACCTTGGTGAAACTGACTTGTAGAGGACGATATGAAGGACACATCTCCTGATATAAAAAATCAGGAAAAGGGTTCCCAGGAAGAGGCAGGATCTTTCGAGGTGAAGGGCACTCCAAGGGAGACCCCTAAGAAAAAACGAAAGGCGACTGTTGATGATCTCAAGAAACAACTTGATGACCAGAAGCAGATCGCACAGGACAATTATGAGAAATTCCTTCGGGCCTACGCTGACCTTGAGAATTTTAAGAAAAGGGTCGAAAAAGAGAAGGCCGATAGCTTACGGTATGCCAAGGAAGAGGTGATACGAGATCTTCTGCCATTCGTTGACAACCTTGAAAGAGCCGTGGAACACGCCTCGTCTGACACCGACAACAATCCTCAAGCTTTGATTGAAGGAGTCGAATTGACCTTAAGGGAACTCGTAAAAGCTTTGGAACAACACGGCCTTAGACAGATAGAATCCGTCGGAAAGCCTTTCGACCCAAATCTCCACGAAGCGATGATGCAAGTGGAAAACGACGACTATGACCCACAGACAGTTGTCGAGGAATTTCAAAAGGGATACCTCATTCGGGACCGCCTTCTCCGCCCTGCCAGAGTTTCTGTCTCTACAAAAGGGGAAGACAGGGAGGAGGAAGAGGAGGAGGAGGAGAAGCAACAATCAGAGGAGGAGGTATGATCGATCGTTTCTGATTGACGCAATAGCCAAATGACAGGCGCCGAATAAGAAAGGAAAGGGATCTTTCTATTTCGCCTAGTTGCCGTATTTTGAAAGATTACGCCATCGATTGAAAAAAACAGAGAGGGAGACAGAAATGAGTAAGATCATCGGAATCGACTTAGGAACGACGAACTCATGCGTCGCAGTTATGGAGGGTGGGGATCCCATTGTTATCTCAAACCAAGAGGGAAGCCGCACGACTCCGTCTGTTGTCGCCTTTACTGATAAGGACGAAAGGCTGGTGGGGCAGATCGCCAAACGACAGGCCATTACGAATTCAGAGAATACGATTTACGCTGTAAAACGATTGATCGGTAGAAGATTCACTGACCCGGAAGTGAAGAAAGACATAGAGATCGTCTCCTACAAGATTGTGAAAGCAAAGAACGGCGATGCGTGGGTCAAGGCGAGAGACAATGATTACAGTCCCGCCGAGATTTCTGCCATGATCCTGCAGAAGATGAAGCAAACAGCCGAGGATTACCTTGGTGAAAAGGTGACCGAAGCGGTTATAACCGTGCCAGCCTATTTCAATGACAGTCAGAGACAAGCGACCAAAGATGCGGGCAAGATTTCTGGCCTGGAAGTCAAGAGAATCATCAATGAGCCTACCGCAGCCTCACTTGCCTATGGATTGGACAAAAAGAAGGACGAAAAAATTGCTGTTTTTGATCTCGGTGGTGGGACTTTTGACATTTCCATTCTGGAACTGGGCGACGGTGTCTTCGAGGTAAAATCGACTAATGGAAACACCCACCTCGGCGGCGAGGACTTTGATCAGCGGGTCATAGATTATCTCGCAGACGAGTTTAAGAAGGATCAGGGAATAGACCTTCGAACTGACCGAATGGCATTACAGCGCCTCAAAGAGGCGGCTGAGAAGGCTAAGATGGAGCTGTCCTCTTCCACAGAAACTGATGTCAATCTTCCCTTTATTACGGCTGATGCAAGCGGCCCGAAACACCTTAACATAAAACTGACGCGGGCCAAACTCGAGAAGTTGGTTGAAGACCTCATCGATATGGTGGAAGAGCCATGTAAGATCGCCATCAATGATGCTGGTCTCAACCCCTCAGAAATCAACGAGGTGATCCTGGTAGGAGGCATGACCCGCATGCCTAGAGTGCAACAAAAGGTCAAGGAGCTCTTCGGCAAAGATCCGAACAAGAGTGTTAATCCCGATGAAGTTGTCGCCTTGGGCGCAGCGATTCAGGCGGGTGTTTTGAAGGGTGATGTAAAAGATGTCCTCCTTCTTGATGTAACACCCCTTTCCCTGGGAATCGAAACCCTTGGCGCCGTCTTCACCAAACTGATAGAAAAGAACACCACAATTCCGACCCGGAAAAGCCAGATCTTTTCAACGGCCGCTGACAACCAGCCTGCTGTGAGTATCCACGTCCTCCAGGGGGAACGGGAAATGGCTGCAAACAACAAAACATTGGGGCGATTTGATCTCGTCGGTATTCCTCCGGCTCCCAGAGGGGTCCCGCAGATCGAGGTGACTTTTGACATTGACGCCAACGGAATCGTTCACGTTTCGGCCAAAGATCTTGCAACGAATAAGGAGCAGTCCATCAAGATAACCGCTTCTAGCGGGCTCTCGGAGGACGAAATCGAAAAAATGGTGAAAGATGCTGAAATTCACGCTGACGAGGACAAGAAGAAAAGGGAATTGGCCGAGGCCCGAAACAATCTGGACAGCCTAATTTATATGACTGAAAAGAATCTTAATGAATATGGCGATAAGATCGACTCTTCCGAAAAGGCCAATATTGAGGCTGCCGTGGAGGATGCAAAGAAAGCGCTCGAGTCTGACGACGTCGATACGATTAAATCCACCGCCGATCGGCTGACCCAGGTTTCTCACAAATTGGCGGAGGCCATGTATTCCAAGGCTTCTCAAACTGAACAGGAACAGGCGGGAACGGGAGAAAAAGGGAAAGGCCAGAAGGAAAAGGAAAAGTCGGACGACGATGTGGTGGAAGCAGAATTCGAAGAGGTAAAAGACGAGAAATAGGATCCCATGAATCTCCTAGGTTCTACGGGGTTGCTCTTTAATACCTGAAAGTCCTTCAAGTACCTCAACGAGGAGTGAAACACCTGAAAGATCACCTCTAAGACTTATTATGTAGGGCCACCACCGATGAACCACTGACGAGAAGCAATGAGCAACCCCCCTGAGCGTCACCCTTTTCTTTCAATGTTGACAGCCTCATTTTTCTGTCCGGCGATTTTTCTAATCCTCTGATGGTGGTCTCTCGCCGCTTTTTTCGCTCTGAGGAAGGTCGATCTATGGAAAAAGACGGTCTTTTTATCCGGCTGAAAACGGGCCTGTCTAAAACGCACCGAGGGTTTGTGGGGCGTCTGGACGGCCTTTTTTTCGGAAGACAGGAGATCGATCAGGAACTCATTGATGAACTCGAAGAGATCCTGGTTACCGCGGACCTGGGGATTCGAACGGTCTCCAGACTGCTCGACAGTATTCGAGAGGGACGACAGTCTAAGGACTGCGATCAACCGGAAAAAATCAAAGAATTCCTCAAGAAACAAATCTTAGACATTCTCTCCGACGGGGAACGGCCCGTTCACATCGACAAAAAGCCCTTTGTCTTCATGGTCGTGGGCGTCAACGGTGTCGGAAAAACTGCGACTATAGGGAAGCTTGCAAATCATTACAAAAACACGGCAAAGCGAGTTCTCTTTGCAGCAGGTGATACGTTTCGGGCCGCGGCTATCGAGCAACTCGAGATTTGGGCCGATCGCGTCGGCGCTGATGTCATCAAACACCAGAGTGGGGCTGACCCATCGGCCGTGGCCTACGATGCCATCCATGCCTCTCGTGCCCGGTCTGCGGATCTTCTGTTTATCGACACGGCGGGCCGCATCCACACTCAGGCCAATCTGATGGAAGAACTGAAAAAAATAAAGCGAATCGTATGCCGGGAAATGCCGGATGCTCCACACGAGACACTTCTCGTTCTCGATGCCACCACGGGACAGAATTCAATTTCACAGGCCAGGCTTTTTCACGACGCTCTTGAAATCACAGGGATAGCCCTGACCAAACTCGACGGCACTGCGAAAGGAGGAATCATTGTTGCCATCTGTCATGAACTGGGCATTCCCATTCATTATTTGGGCGTCGGGGAGACCCCAGATGACATTCAACCCTTCAGTGCAGAACAGTTCGTCCGAGCCCTCTTCGCCTAGCCCCAGGGAAACTCCTACATGAGGCTACCATGAAGATCGTGGAGCTCCCGGGCCGCACATACCACCTCCAAATCACAACCGACAAATCCTGTCGTTCTACACGTACTCCCCCCAGCCTTTTTGCTTCAACGTTTCTGGGAAATGTCGTAACTTCTGTGACTTATTGATATCAGCTACGAGCAGGACATCCTCCGTGTCGACTATTAACACGTTGTCAAGACCCATAATTGCCGTCAAACGGTCGGTCTGGGAATGAACAAAAGATCCCTCCGTATCAAGAAGGACCGTCTTTTGGGGGGCAACGTTTCCTTGTTTGTCTTTTTCAGCTTCCCGCAGTTTTTGCACGGCAGCCCAGCTGCCCACATCACTCCATCCGAAATCTCCCTGAATAACATGGACGGGTTCCTTCGTCCTTTCCATAATTCCATAATCGACTGAAATGGAATCCATCCCCTTATAGACCTCTTCGAGAGTTGACAGGTAGTGGTCAGTGTCGATGGCCTCTGAAATTCTATCAAGCCCCTCTTTTATCTGCGGCAGATGGGAGCCAATCTCCTTAAGCATCGTTGACGGTCTAAAGAGAAAAATACCTGAGTTCCACAGATAATTCTGACTCCTTAGAAAATCCTTTGCCTTCTCGCCGTTCGGTTTTTCGACAAATCGATTCACTCGAAAAGTCTTTCCATCGTCGAGGGCTGGCCCGATCTCAATGTATCCGTATCCTGTTTCAGGATGGGTGGGTGCAATCCCGATCGTTACAATCCCTCCATCCTTTAGAAGGGATACCCCTTGCTTCAAGAGGCGCCGAAACTTCGATTCGTGAGAGATGAAATGATCTGCCGGAACGGCTATGACGGGAAGATCTCCGAACTTCTTCATCACATGGACGCATCCTAGACCGACACACGGTAAGGTGTTTCTGCCATAAGGCTCCTCGACAATCTGGGTGCCCCTCTGGCCGAGGGTGTCTCGGACGAGAACGTGATGTCGAACGTTGATAATGACAAAGATCTTGGCAGGATCCGTTAGTGGAGCGACCCTAAGAAAACACTCCTCCACCATCGGCCTTGGCCCGCAAATGGGTAGAAATTGTTTGGGAATTCCCTCCCTACTTGCAGGCCAGAAACGGGTTCCCATTCCCCCGGCCATAATTATTATCGCAAGCCTCTCACACCCCGAATCTTCTCTCATCCCAAATCCTCCGTTGCCCAGATATGTCCGAACAGGTCCGGCTCCCTTGCTTTATCGTTTCTGCCATTTACCACCTTTGAAATACTCCCTCACCCATTCCTCTAGGTCCAGATATCTTTTCGTCCTCATATCGAACCTTCTTCTGGCTTCGACTGTTCCCTGGGCTTCTTCCTCACTCGCTTCCTGGAGTATCTTTACAAGAAGTTGATCAACCTCATCCTTGGTGAAATTGAACTCCCTGGCCAGGGCAATGGCACCTTGAGGATTACGGACTTCCACTACATGGTGTCGAAAGGCTTTCTCTTGATAGTCCCGAATCTCACTCTCTGATCTATTGAGAATTCTCGCAAGCCCCTCGGCCCGAACGAAGTTCTTTTGCCTCAGACCTTCCTCCAAATCCTTAGAAACGTCTTGCTCTTCGCCATTGGAAGAAACTGATTCCATCGCCTAAACCTCCTGAAAACGGTCTCGGAAGTTTCCGTAGAGGTGCTCGAGATGCGCCAAAGGCCTCTCATAGTAGTCTCTGCGATCTATGTCGATCCATTCCAAAGACAACTCCTTGGAATTACTTTCATAGGAAGCATGTGAAATCATCTTCGCTGCTGCCTTTGGAGTCCCGTCCCAACGAAAGAGCCCATAAAACCTTTCATAAATCCGGTCATTCAGAGGGGGAATATCCCACAAGGCTGGATCATAGTCCGAAAAGCACCAAACAAAGCCACCCAAAAACCCGTAGATTTTCAGAAGCTCGAGGACTCTCCGCGAGTATTCCTCGCCATCATCCTCTGAAACCAACACGATTCTCCCAAGTCTCTTCTGTTCATCCCTATCAAAAATCTCTAAAGCGGGCTGGGTTGGGACACCAAACTCCTCGAGAAGAACTGTCTTCTCTCCCAGCCACTGGGTGACCAAACTGAGAAAAAGCGAAGCCTTGTCATCCAAAAGTCCATCAGCCCAGGTCGCGTATCCCGGGTAGGCATGCATCGAGAGAATATCACAGAACTGCGCTGCCTCTCCCGGGCCCAGGTTCCGATCCTCTTCGAGATCTTCCTGGTGAAGGCCGAGCGTGACGGGGAGGTCTTCCTCCCACCGCTTGAGTTCCGTTACCATTTCTTCGAGCCATCCCCGTGCCGCATCTCTGGAGGGGGGAAGAACGAGATTAGAGGGTTCATTCCCTAGATCCCACCCCCAGACGGCGGAATGGCCCTGGAGGGCATTCGTCGTCTCGTGGATCAGACGCTTCTGGGCCTTCCACACCTCTCGATCTTCATAGATATTTCGGATCGATCCCTTTCGAATCTCTCCTGCAGAGAATATGGGAAACCTCTCTTCTCCGCCGGATGATTCAACCATCCAGCCTGGAAGCCAATTCAGTCCGCTCATATGACCAGTAAAGAAGGTGGGAAGAAGACGGATCTTTGCATCATAAGCCGAGTCTGCTACACTGACGAGGTGATTCAGAGCTGTCACCGAGACCCGGCTAATTTCCGGCTGGAAATCTTCCCACATCAGAAAGATCCGAACGACTTGGACCCGATACTCTGCCATGACAGAGAAGTCTCTCATGACTATGGACGGATCGAATCGGCTCCACCAGTACATGGCCGACTCCCTGGGCCAGTAATTTATGCCAATGAGAAAGTGATTGTTATCCTCGCCCATCACGGATTCCCACACTCAGATCCTCTGTCAGCCCGTCGGCGCTATTTGAGTGTCTGGATTCCCCCCGTATCCCGGAATGACATTATTCCACTTCCGTCCTGTCATAGTCATCCTCGAGACGAACAATGTCATCCTCGCCAAAATAGTCCCCAGTTTGAATCTCGATGAAAGTCAGAAGGTCCGTACCCGGATTGGCGATCCGATGAACTGCTCCCCGTGGAATATCTATTGCCCGTCCCTCTGAGAGGTTCACGTCCCTTCCATTGATAGTCACCCGAGCCCGACCTCCGACAACCATCCAGTGCTCGGCACGCTTCTCATGTTTCTGGTAGCTGAGCCTATGGCCAGGAAACACCTCTATGCGTTTGACCTTGTAGCTATCTGCACCTTCGAGCACCGTGTAACTCCCCCAGGGTTTACGAACCTTCATTCTGTCTCCTTTTATGTGATGTCACCTGCACTTCCTCGCAGAATGAGTCAACCGACCGCCTGAACCAACGAGATGATAGAACCGTAACGACCACAACAGATTGAACCGGAATACACCAGGTGGCGGCTCCCCGTCACCTTCACCAGGCAATCTCCCGGTATCCTGACGAAAGGCATAGAGATACCCACCAAAAAATCAGGTCACCGGTCGCAGTCTCGATAGTGGGCTCTCTACGGTGCATCATGAAACCGTGGTCTTTGGGGAATGATAGGCTCCATGCGTTCTGGTTGTCAAGGCAAATTGGGTCATGCCATTTGACATTCCTAAGGGCGATGATTATTTTATGGCACAAGTATATCTAGAATAATATCGGACCACACCAGGACGCAATCTTTTTTGAGTTTATTGGAAAAAATTGGCCTAAAAACCGTTGAAAGGGAGGTTTAAAATGGCAGCCAAGGAAATCAAATTTGATCAGGAGGCCAGGGATTCGATTCTCAAGGGTTTGGATCTACTCGCCGAGGCGGTAAAAGCAACTCTGGGACCAAAAGGACGGAATGTCATTCTGGAAAAATCATGGGGCTCGCCGACAGTTACAAAAGACGGGGTAACAGTAGCCAAGGAAATCGAACTCGAGGACAAGTTTGAGAACATGGGTGCCCAGATGGTTAGAGAAGTGGCAAGCAAGACCAGCGATACGGCAGGAGATGGCACGACAACTGCGACGGTGCTCGCCCAATCCATCTACAAAGAGGGGGTCAAGGTGGTCACAGCGGGTGCCAATCCTATGGATGTGAAGCGTGGGATCGACGCGGCTGTTGACACGCTGGTAGGGGAACTCAAGAAACTGAGCAAACCCACCAAAGAACAGAAAGAGATTTCTCAGGTCGGAACGATATCGGCAAACAACGACGAGACGATTGGCAATATCATTGCCGAGGCAATGAACAAGGTCGGGAAAGAGGGGGTCATCACCGTTGAGGAAGCCAAATCCATGGAGACGACTCTCGACATCGTCGAAGGGATGCAGTTCGACCGAGGCTACCTCTCTCCGTATTTCGTGACGGACCCGGAGAAGATGGAAGCCGAGTTGGAAGATGCACACATACTCTTACATGAGAAAAAAATAAGCAATATGAAGGACATGCTGCCCCTTCTTGAGGCAATGGCAAAATCAGGGAAACCCTTGTTGGTTGTTGCAGAAGACGTGGAGGGCGAGGCTCTGGCCACCCTTGTTGTGAACAAGATTCGAGGGACACTGAAATGTGCTGCCGTGAAGGCTCCAGGATTCGGGGATCGGAGGAAGGCGATGCTCGAAGATATCGCTATTCTCACCGGGGGGAGAGTGATCTCTGAAGATTTAGGTATCAAACTGGAGAACGTGAAAATAGAGGATCTCGGTCGGGCCAGACGGGTCCACCTTGACAAAGAGAACACGACCATTGTCGAGGGTGCTGGCAGTTCGAGTGACATCGAGGGGAGAGTGAAACAGATCCGAGCTCAGATCGAGGAGACGACCTCTGATTACGACCGGGAGAAACTTCAAGAACGCCTGGCAAAGCTCGTCGGAGGCGTGGCAGTCATCAATGTCGGTGCCGCCACTGAAACCGAGATGAAGGAGCGCAAGGCAAGGGTAGAGGACGCACTGAATGCCACCCGAGCAGCCGTGGAAGAGGGTATTGTCACAGGTGGAGGGGTGGCCTATCTGCGCTGCCTTGGAAGCCTGGAAAAGTTGACATATGACGACGATCGCTCGATCGGGGTCAAAATCGTGAAAAGAGCCCTCGAGGAGCCGATTCGCCAAATTGCCTCTAATGCGGGCCATGACGGCTCTGTGGTGGTGGAGCGCGTGAAAAACGAAAAGGGCGCTTTCGGCTTTGATGCCGCGAAGGAGGAGTACACCGATCTCGTCGCAGCAGGAATCATCGATCCCACGAAGGTCGTTAGACTGGCGCTTCAGAATGCAGCCAGCGTGGCTTCTCTGATGATAACGACCCAGGCAGTGGTGGCCCAAAAGCCTGAAGAAAAAGAACCCACTCCACCGATGCCGCCAGGAGGGGGGATGTATTAGAGGGCAAGTGCGTTCTCCAAATGAAAGATACCAGCCTATAGCACCTTGCCATGATCCCCTCTTCTTGAATAGGTCAGAGATAGACTTCGCCAGGTGAGGCGATCGACGGGGTATGAAATCATAAGGTTCCATTGCTGAGGGGACTCTGTGGTTTCACGATCGAGAAACATGGGCGAACTGTTTTTTTGACACCGTCAAATTGAATAATTATTTGTTATTGGTATAATTCTGGTTTGAAACTAAAATCTAAACGTGACTGGGAGGGTAAGGTATGATCAGAGAAAGATTTGGGCGTGTCTCGCTACTCACTACCGTGGCGCTTGCACTGATCCTTTTTCAGTGGTCTCATCCTGTTTATGGAGAAGAGGAAAAACCAGACAGGTTGATTGAAATGGCTGCAGAGTTTCCAGGCGTGGTCATCTCACCCGAGGATGATGTCAACATGGATCTCATCTTTTACAACAAGGGCAAATCCGATGAGACCGTTAACGTTAGCCTCGACTCTGTCCCCAAGGGATGGGAGGCCAGGGTAAAGACTTTTCGATTCACGGTGACCGGTGTTCACGTGCCATCGGGAGATGACAAGACGCTTACCTTTGAGGCTGAGCCCGAGGAAGGTCTGAAACCTGGCAAATACGAGTTCAGAATTAGGGCACAGACGCCGGATGGTAGATTTAAGATGGCCCGGACCGTTGTCGTGGCTGTCAAAGAGAAGGAAGAGGGAAAGAAGGAGTCAAAAGGGGTGAAACTAACCACCTCCTATCCGGTTCTGCGAGGTCCGTCCGATGCGAAGTTTGAATTCTCGGTCGAGGTAGACAGCAAACTCGACGAGGACGCAGTCTTCGATCTATTTGCGCAAGGACCAGATGGCTGGGATGTCAATTTCAAGCCGGCCTTTGAGTCCAAATACATTTCCAGCGTCCGGCTGAAGGCCAACCAAAGCCAGTCGGTGGCCGTAGAGGTCAAGCCGTCGGTTTTGGCACAAGCCGGAGAATATCCCGTCAATATCCGCATAAGTTCTGGTGACGCCAAAGCTGAAGCCAAACTCGTTGTCGCTCTCACGGGTACATACAACCTGGAGGCGGGAACTCCGACGGGACTTCTATCCCTTGATGCCAGACAGGGGAAAACGGCTAATATGTCCTTCTACGTGAAAAATACAGGGTCCGCACCGAACAACGACATCAAGTTCATGTCCTTCAAGCCAGAGAATTGGAATATTGAATTCAACCCTGAAAACATTGCAACACTTGAGCCCGGCGATCTGAAGCAGGTAGAGCTCACTATCACTCCATATGAAGAGGCTCTCGTGGGAGACTATTCTGTGGGGGTCGACATACAAGGCGAGAAGGCGTCAAAGGGCTTAGAACTCCGGGTGTCCGTAAGGGCATCGACCGCATGGGGATGGATTGGCATCGGCATCATCGTCGTGGTCATAGCCGGACTCACCGGCTTGTTCCGGTGGCTGGGAAGGCGCTAAAATGGCGAAACAAGCAATCATAGAGACAGAGAACTTGACGAAAACCTATAATGGGGAGGCGGCCGTTGATAACCTCTCCTTCAACGTGATGGAAGGCGAGGTTTTCGGATTCCTTGGGCCAAATGGTGCGGGGAAGACCACGACCCTTCTTATGCTCCTCGGTCTGACGGAACCGACCCGCGGAAAGGCCCGGGTCCTTGGGATCGATCCGAACCGAAACCCCATTAAAGTGAAGGGGATGATCGGGTATCTTCCTGAGAACACTGGCTTCTACGGTGATCTGAACGCCAGGCAATCCCTCCGATTCATTGCTGATTTGAATAGTCTTCCCAGGGATTTGGCGGAGGAGCGGATAGAGGCAGCCCTGAAGACCGTCGGTCTTGACGCCGAAGTTGACAAAAAGGTCGCCGCTTACTCTCGGGGCATGCGCCAACGGTTAGGGATCGCCGAGTTACTGATCAAAGATCCAAAGGTAGCATTTCTGGATGAACCGACGCTGGGCCTTGATCCAGATGCAACAAACCGGATGATGGATCTGATCGAGCGGCTCTGTCAAGAAAAGAAAATGACTGTCCTTCTCTCATCTCACATGTTGCATCTCGTTCAGAGGGTATGCCATCGTGTTGGTATCATGATTAAGGGGAAGATGGTGGCCCAGGGTCCTATGGAACGGTTGGCAAAGGAAAAACTGGGCGTGGGCACGAAGAAATATACCTTAGAAGAAATCTATATGAAGTATTTTCAGGAGGGTTAGCCGTGCAAGGCATCAGGACCATCTTCAAGAAGGAACTGGCCGATCAATTCAGCAGCTACCGGTTCATGATCCTCTTCGCACTCATCGCCATGGTAAGCCTGATTACGGCCTATATGGTGGGTCTCAACATCAAGCAGGATCTGGAAGGAGTGGCCAAACCACGTTTCGTTTTTCTCATGCTCTTCACTTCACCGGGAGCGCTGTTTTCGTTGGTCCAATTCGTGGCCTTTTTTGGCCCTCTCATCGGATTGATTCTCGGTTTCGACACGATCAACCGGGAAAGGAATGAGGGAACGCTCAGTAAGTTGCTTTCTCAACCGATCTTTCGGGATTCCGTAATCAACGGAAAGTTCTTGGCCGGCGTCGCGACGATCACAGTGATCATGGTCTCCATTGTTCTGGTCATTACGGGCTTGGGACTCAATATGGTTGGTGTGGTGCCTGGCATCGAGGAGATTTGGCGGATTATCATTTATCTAGTCATCAGCATTATATATGTCTCTTTCTGGCTTGGCGTCGCCATCCTCTTTTCAATCCTCTTTCGGAGCATTGCGACCTCAGCGTTAGCCGCCTTGGCTGTCTGGATCTTCTTTTCCTTCTTTGTCTCTCTGGGTGCCAGCGTGCTGGCAAATACGATGACACCCGAGGTCGGTGAGACCCAGTCACCGGCACACCATGAAGGACTGATCCGTCGGGCTCAAATCCAAAAAGCCTTCACCCTTGTCTCTCCCATGGTGCTCTATACCGATGCGACAGCCACTGTTATCGACCCCTTGCGAAAGACGACGAGTTCCATCATCGTTATGGGACCGCTGGAGAGAATCTCTCAGGCCCGTTTTTCGGGACCGCTCCCCCTGGATCAGAGTATCTCTGTCGTCCTGCCCTATATCATATCGCTTATCGCCATCACGGCCATCTGTTTTGCAATCTCTTACCTGGTGTTTATGCGACAGGAGATAAGATCGCTCTGAAAGATATCCTTTGGCCCTGTTGTTCCTCCATTCGGCGGTTCCCACGGCAGCCCAATCTGGGCCATCTCCCCTTCTCTACTTGACAATCCGAGAGGTATTCGATTAATTTTAGCTGATCTCCTATCGATCGGAACCGTGTGAATGGCGAGTTGGAATGATTCGTATTTTATGAAACTGGCCCTAGAAGAGGCGCGGAAGGGTGCGCAGGCCGGAGAAGTTCCGATTGGTGCTATCCTTGCCTTGAACGGCAAGGTCATTGCCCAGGATCACAACCGGTGCATTGGGACCACGGATCCCACCGCTCATGCTGAAATCTTGGTCATTCGGGAAGCAGGAGAGAGGCTCAAAAACTATCGGCTCTTAGGCTCTGATCTCTATGTTACCGTGGAACCGTGTGCCATGTGTGTCGGCGCCATGATTCAGGCAAGGATTTCGAGGCTTGTTTTCGGCGCCCTTGAGAATAAGACCGGGATGGTCCAATCCCGGCTCAGTCTTCTCAACAACCCTCTTTTCAACCATCGAATCGAAACAATGGGAGGGGTTCTTGCCGACGAGTGCCGTGAGATGGTTCAGGGATTTTTCAGAGAGAAGAGAGAAAATACGGTGCCATGCAAGCTGTCTCCCATTCATTAGTTGAGTATTATCCACGGGGGTGTCTCCGTCTGAAACACTTCTAGCGAGTCAATTGACACGAGGATACACCATTCGGAGAGGTACCGAAGTGGCCATAACGGGGCCGACTCGAAATCGGCTGTCCCTCTAACCGGGGACCGTGGGTTCGAATCCCACCCTCTCCGCCAAGTTCAGGGATCGGAAGGCAGGGATCAGGGGTCAGTTGTGGAAATGAGGAGGGATCAAATACAAACTTAATGACAAGCAATCGACTGTGGGGAAGTTCAGGAGTTACGGCCTTTCCGCCATAAAATGATTGGTCAGGATCGTAGAAGCTGTTTTCGCTTCTATTCTGACACCTGACCTCTGACAGCTGATCCCTGTTTCGAGGAGAGATGCCCGAGCTGGCCGAAGGGGCACGATTGGAAATCGTGTGTTCCGTAACGCGGGACCGTGGGTTCGAATCCCACTCTCTCCGTCATCAAATACAGTTGCCAGGGGTCTGTTGCCGGTTGCCAGAAGACAAAGTTTCCTCATGACTGATGCTCGCAATGCGCAAGTTTGGGATACACGGCGCTAAGACAATACAAGCAGTAGTTTAAGAAATAGACCGAACCGTCCAGAAACTGTTTCATGCGCTAACTGATGTCAATGGTTACCCCTGACCAGTGACGACGGACAACTGATTTCACCAGTTGATAGCCGGGTCCTGCGCAACAAAAGGTTACAAACCCCGTCAGGTCCGGAAGGAAGCAGCGGTAGTAGCCTCTTTTGTGTGCCGCAGGGGTGCCTGGCTATCAACTCAAAATGGGGAGTGCCATGGGCTACCTCGTTTTTGCCAGGAAGTACCGACCCCAAGTATTTGAGGACGTCATCGGGCAGCACCACGTGACCCAGACTCTTCAAAATGCTATCACTGGAGGTCGTGTGGCCCACGCTCTTCTTTTTGCCGGGCCGAGGGGCGTTGGCAAGACGTCGGCTGCCAGGATTCTAGCAAAGGCACTCAACTGTGCCACCGGGCCAACTCCAAAGCCGTGTGACCGTTGTGAATCTTGCCAGGAGATCTCGTCGGGCATCTCGATGGATGTAATTGAAATCGATGGTGCCTCCAACAGAGGGATCAACGAGATTCGTGAACTCCGAGAGAATGTGAAGTATGCCCCGGCGAGAGGCCGCCATAAGATTTTCATAATAGACGAAGTCCACATGTTAACCCCCGAGGCCTTCAATGCGCTCCTGAAGACCTTGGAAGAACCACCAGGCCACATCGTATTCATATTTGCCACAACCGAACCAAACAAGATCCCGATCACGATTCTATCCCGTTGCCAGCGGTTTGATTTCAGGCGAATCTCCTTAAAGGAGATCATCCAGAGACTCGAGGATATCATCGCCCGGGAGGAAATCAAAATCAGTGAGAACAGCCTCGTCGTGCTCGCGAGGGAAGCAGAGGGAAGTTTGAGAGATGCCCAGAGCCTCCTCGACCAGGTCATATCCTTTGCCGGAGATAAGGTTAGAGATGAGGACGTTGCCGAAGTTCTCGGTGTTGTCGACCGGAGACTCCTCTACGACACTTCAATGGCCGTTGCGAGTCACGACGGGCAGAGATGCCTTGAAATTCTGGATGAGCTGAACCAATACGGTTACGACTTCCGGCAGTTTTCAAGATCCCTTCTTGACCATTTCCGAAACCTTCTGGTGGTCCACATTGCCAAGAACCCCGAGACATTACTCGACCTCCCCAAGAACGAATTGGATGAGCTTGTGGATCAAACGGAGAAATTTGATCTTCGGCAAGTTCAACAGTGTTTCAACGTACTTCTTCAGACCGATAGCGACCTGTCTCGCTCGACCTTTCCAAGACTTATTATGGAAATCGCTCTACTGAAAATGGTCGATATTCAGCCTGTGGTAAGGGTGGACGAAATCCTCAGTAGGCTGGAATCCCTAGAGGAGCGTCTATCCCGCCCAATGGAGCGACCCGATACGCCTGACTCCCAGTCGCCAAAGGCTGCCAGTCATGTAGATTCAGAGCGTAAACCTGGGACGCCTGGCAAACCATCAGGGAGTGACGACAACAAGAGGGAAGAAACCCAATCGGGCAACGCTGAAATCCTTGAATCAACGTGGAGGGGTATTTTAGAATTCGCGAGTCGTGAGAATCCGGTGCTTGGAGCGCTGCTGTCTCATGGCCGGCTTCTCTGTCTGGATGATAGATCCATTGAAATCGGTTTCACACCAGGGTCCTTCTACTATGAGAGGATTCAAGAAGAGGCCAACAAAAAGGCTTTCGCAGGAATCTGCCGGTCTCTGTTAAAAAAGGACCTTCAACCCGTATTCTCGATTGTCAAAAGGACTTCCCAATCCTCCCCTGACCACAGGGGCGAGCGAGAAACCGATCGCGACCGCCGCCTCAGAAAGGAAGTCTTGGAAAGCCCGATTGTCAAAGATGCCCTCGAAATCTTTGACGGAGAAATCGAGGAAGTCAAGGTAGGCACTCGTTTTGAGCCATAAGAAATAAAGGAGGCGTAGAAGTACAATGACAAAAGGACTCGCCGGAATTATGAAGCAGGCCCAAAAGCTACAAGCCCAAATTGGCCGAATACAGGAGGAGATGGCCGAGAAGACCACGGAGGCATCTTCGGGAGGTGGGATGGTGACTGTACTCATCAATGGCAAACAAGAAGTGCTCTCAGTAGCCATTGACCCCGAAGTGGTGAACCCGCAGGATGTTGAAATGTTGCAGGATTTGATTGTCGCTGCCGTAAATGAGGGAATACGAAAATCCCAGGAGATGGTCGCTGAAGAAATGAAAAAGATTACAGGAGGACTGAGCATACCAGGCCTGTTTTAATCAGACGACTCTGTCCCCTCATACTCTCTTTTTCAGCCAAAAGTGTTGCTCTCATCAAGACTCTGCGAGAATGGTCAGGGGCGTCCCGGTGTGCTGAAAAAGTAGCTGTGAGAGTGGGCCAGGATTTTTTCCGTAACAATCCTAAGAACCTGATCGTGTTCGTCGCGGCGCCTCCGGATTTCATTCCTTACGGATCGGAACTCACGCATTCGTCAACATCAAAGTAAGCGGTCTGGTGTATTGCATCGGAAATCGATCGATTTGAATCTTCCACGGAAACCGCCCCTGACTGCTCACAAATGTGATCTGAGCGACTTTAGGGATTGCCAAAAAAAACTTGACCAATGTCGGGCGGCTGTTTCAGAGATTTCGAGAAGAATTACCTGTGAGACAATCACCGCTTATTGATAGGCTCATTGACGCCTTTGCAAGGCTTCCTGGAATCGGACGGAAGACTGCTTCACGGTTAGCTTTCCATATTCTCCGGATACCGAAAAAAGACGCGGAAGAGTTGGCTCACAGAATCCTCGAGGTGAAGCAAAAGATCAACCTATGCAGCCAGTGTTTCAACCTCACCGATGAAGATCCCTGCCCTATCTGTGGGGATAGGGAGCGAACAATGGAGCTAATCTGTGTGGTCGAAGAGCCCAATGATGTCCTCGCCATTGAGAGCACTGGCGCGTTTAAAGGGACATATCATGTCTTGCACGGAACTCTTCGTCCCCTTGAGGGCGTGGGGCCAGAGGACCTCAAGATCAAGGAACTTCTGAGCAGGCTGGAAATGCAGAAGGTCAAGGAGGTCGTATTGGCTACCAATCCCACTCGAGAGGGGGGAGCGACAGCAGTCTATCTAACCCAATTGATCAAGCCCAGGGGAATCAAGGTAACGCGGATTGCGTCCGGGGTGCCTGTGGGGAGTGAGATTGAATATGCCGACACCGTCACGCTGTCTGAGGCCATGGACGGGCGAAGGGAGATGGAGTAGAATCGTCATTTTCCCTTCATCCTTTCGACGAGAGACAACAGGATAGAAAGCAACGAGAAGGCAGCCAAAATAGCTCTCTCTCATCTGAGGGATCTTTTTACGTCCTCCTCTCGAGGTGGATTCACACCTGACCCCGCCCCATGGATACAATGAGAGTTTCCCCAGTTTTCTCTTCGTTTTATTCAAACTTGATCTGACCCGTCTTGGACGAAAAACAGCCATTGAACGACGGGCTCATCCTGCGGCATGACGACAGAAACGACCCCAATGATTCTTCGATTCACCTAACTCCGTAGAAGGAAACCACAAACTCCGGAAACTCCGATTGATTTCCCCTTGGCAATCGGGGCGGCCTGTGATAGTATTAATTTTCACGCCTGAAGGGAGATTTCGAAGGGCTTTGCGACCCCAAAAGACCTCTTTGGCTTACACGGTCCAGGATTGAAATGGGAATTCAGGGAAGGGGAGGACAGTAAGCGGTTCCTTCAGGAGGATCCCTCACCACAGCGGCTAACAACAAAGAGAAAGATTCAGGGTTTCCCCAGGTTTAGCTTCGAAAGAAGCCGTGCCCCATGATTGCGCACCGCTGTAACAACAACCACCCACTCAGGATATGTGCCAACATTGAGGCCCCGTTTTGGATCGCCATTTCTAACTATCGAAAAAAGGGCTGAGAAGCCCGGATTTGAAATCTAACTCTCAAGACCTGGCATCGATAAAGGCGAGGCCTTATCGCCCTATCACCCAGGCCAAAACCACTCCGAGGAGAAGTTAACATGCGCAAGCGACGCATAATCACCGTCGACGGGAACGAGGCCACGTCCTCGGTCGCCCACCGCCTGAGCGAGGTGATCGCGATCTATCCCATCACCCCTTCTTCCCCAATGGGGGAGTTTGCCGATGAATGGTCTGCACTGGGCAAAACGAATATCTGGGGTACAGTGCCCGAGGTCACCGAAATGCAGTCCGAAGCTGGAGCTGCAGCTGCGGTCCACGGAGCACTCCAGGCCGGGGCGCTTACTACCACTTTCACAGCGTCTCAAGGACTTCTACTCATGATCCCGAGCATGTACAAGATTGCCGGGGAACTGACCGCTTACACCATGCACGTCTCGGCCCGGACCCTGGCCACCCACGCTCTTTCTATCTTTGGGGATCACTCGGATGTGATGGCGTGCCGGCAGATAGGTTTCGCCCTGTTGGCGGCGGGATCCGTTCAGGAGGCTCACGACCTCGCCTGCGTGGCCCACGCGGCAACTCTTCAGTCCCGGATTCCCTTCCTTCATTTTTTTGAGGGATTCCGCATATCCCACGAGGTGGCCAAGATCGAGGAGCTCACTGATGAGGATCTGCACCAGATGATCGACGATGACCTGGTCAAGGCCCACAGGGAGCGGTCTCTTACCCCTGATCACCCGATCATCCGGGGAACAGCTCAGAATCCGGACGCCTTCTTTCAGGCACGGGAGGCGTGTAATCTCTTCTACCTAGCATGCCCCGATGTTGTGCAGCAGGTCATGGACCGTTTCGCCCGACTTGCTGGCCGGCAGTACCATCTATTTGATTACGTGGGTCACCCAGAGGCAGAACAGGTGATTGTCGCCATTGGATCCGGAGCCGAGGTGGCTCACGAGACGGTGGAGTGGATGGTGGCTCGTGACGATCAGGTGGGTGTCTTGAAGGTGCATTTGTACAGGCCTTTCTCCGTCAAGGACTTCGCTGCCGCTTTGCCTCCTACCGTAACGACCCTGGCCGTTCTCGATCGCACTAAGGAACCAGGAGCTGTGGGCGAACCTCTCTATGTGGACGTGATCAGTGCACTTCGCGAGGCTAGAGATCAGGGTTTTTCGCCCTTGAAACAGGACCCCAAGGTGATCGGAGGTCGATATGGCCTGTCCTCCAAAGATTTCAATCCCGCCATGGTGAAGAGCGTGTTCGAAGAACTCGAAAAAGAGAGGCCTAAGAACCACTTCACCGTGGGTATCACAGACGACGTGACCCACACGTCCCTTGATTGCGACCCGGACTTTGACATCGAACCCGATGACGTCGTCCGAGCGGTCTTCTTCGGCCTGGGCGCAGACGGCACGGTCGGTGCCAACAAGAACTCTATCAAGATCATTGGCGAGGAGACCCCAAACTATGCCCAGGGCTACTTCGTCTATGACTCGAAAAAATCGGGGGGTATGACAATTTCACATCTGCGCTTCGGTCCCCGCCCTATCCGCTCGAGCTATCTCATCAAAAAGGCCAGCTTTGTGGCCTGTCACCACTTTGTGTTCCTTGACAAATTCGACGTACTCGACTATGCGGCTCCCGGCGCCGTGTTCCTCTTGAACGCCCTCTACGAACCCGAAGAGGTGTGGGACCACATGCCCCGAGAGATCCAGGAGCAAATCATTCAGAAGAAGATCAAGCCCTTCGTGATCAACGCCTACGATGTGGCTAAAAAAAGTGGAATGGGGGTGCGCATCAACACCATCATGCAAACCTGCTTCTTCGCCATCTCAGGGGTTCTCCCGAGTGACGAAGCCATTGCCAAGATCAAGGACACCATCAAGAAGACTTACGGCAAAAAGGGCGAGGAAGTTGTCCGCAAGAATTTCGAGGCTGTGGACGCCACTCTAGCCAACCTCCACGAGATCAAAGTGCCAAAAGCGGCCACGACCACTCGTAGGCGTCCACCGATTGTCTCCGATGAGGCACCCGACTTCGTGAAACGCGTGGAGGCTCCTATGATGGCGGACAAAGGTGACCTCTTGCCAGTGAGTGCCATGCCTGTAGACGGCACTTGGCCCGTGGGCACTGCGCAGTGGGAGAAGCGTAATATTGGTCTGGAGATTCCCGTCTGGGATCCCAATGTCTGCATCCAATGCGGCAAGTGCGCATTTGTCTGCCCCCACGCCACGATACGCACCAAGGTCTTCGATCCAGAGCACCTGGGGGGGGCGCCCCCCACATTCAAGTCTGTGGAGGTCAGGGGCAAGGAATTCGTAGGGCAGAAATTCACTGTCCAGGTGGCACCGGAGGACTGTACCGGCTGCAGACTGTGCGTGATGACCTGTCCAGCGAAAGACAAATCGAATCCCAAGCATAAGGCCATCAACATGGAGCCGCAGATCTCTCTCAGGGAACAGGAACGTGCAAACTGGGAGTTCTTTCTTGATTTGCCTGAGCCTGACCGTTCGCAAATGAAGGTAGACGTGAAGAACTCGCAGCTCCTGGAGCCCCTGTTCGAATTCTCTGGTTGCTGTGCAGGTTGCGGTGAGACGCCATACCTCAAGCTCATGACGCAACTATTCGGCGACCGGGTGCTCATCGGCAACGCCACCGGGTGCTCTTCAATCTATGGAGGCAACCTACCGACAACTCCCTACACAACCAACGCAGCAGGTCGCGGCCCGGCCTGGAACAATTCGCTCTTTGAAGACACGGCTGAGTTTGGATTTGGCATGCGCCTGGCTCTCGACGCCCACAACCAACAGGCCCGAAAACTCCTGGAGGGGCTGGCCCCTCGAATTGGGGAGAAACTGGTCACCGAAGTCCTAAACGCCGATCAGTCAGCCGAGGCCGGGATCTCTGCGCAGCGGGAACGAGTGGCCACTCTCAGGAAGGCACTTAGAGGCATCGATACCCCGGAGGCTCAGCGGCTCGGGCTGCTCACTGACTACCTCCTCAAGATGAGTGTGTGGATCGTCGGTGGAGACGGATGGGCCTACGATATCGGCTACGGGGGCCTTGACCATGTTGTGGCCCTGGGTCGTGACGTCAACATCCTCGTGCTCGACACCGAGGTGTACTCTAACACTGGAGGCCAGCAGTCCAAAGCCACACCTCTGGGAGCGACCGCCAAGTTCGCTTCGGCAGGAAAGGCCATCCCCAAGAAGGACCTGGGGCTCATGGCCATGACCTATAGAACCGCCTATGTGGCTCGGGTGGCCTTCGGAGCGAGGGATCAGCAGACGGTGAAGGCCTTCCTTGAGGCGGAGTCCTACCCGGGTACCTCGCTCATCATCGCTTACTCCCATTGTATTGCCCATGGTTATGACCTGGCTTACGGTGTGAAACAGCAAAAACTCGCGGTGGATTCGGGATACTGGCCACTCTATCGATTCGATCCGCGGCGCAGTGCTGAGGGCCTCAATCCCCTCCAGCTCGACTCTGGTCCTCCAAAGGTGCCGCTCAATGACTATGTATACAACGAGACCCGTTACCGGATGCTGCAGAAGCTGGATCCTGAGTGGGCAAAGGCCCTACTCACCAAGGCTGACAAAGAGGTGAAAAGCAACTTCACCCTCTACGAGCAGCTCAGTCAGCTAAAGATGGCCGAGTCGACTGCTGAAACTCCAGACAAGTGAGGAGGACCCCATGGATCTTTCGACAAATTACTTGGGATTGACATTGCCACACCCACTGATGCCGGGTGCATCACCGCTGGCGGAGGACCTCGATACCGTCCGACGTCTCGAGGACGCCGGAGCCGCGGCCATCATCCTCCACTCACTGTTTGAAGAACAGATCCTGAGCGAACACTTTCGGGAGATCCAGGACGTCGAGGCGCCCGAAGAGACATTTCCCGAGGCTCTGACCTATCACCCCCACAGGGGTGAATACGTTGCAACCGGGCCCGACAAATATCTAGAGCGGGTTCGTAAGACCAAAGAGACCGTCAGTGTTCCCGTGCTTGCCTCTCTCAACGGAATCTCGACCAGTGCCTGGATCGAATACGCCACCAAGTGTGAACAGGCAGGGGCTGATGCACTAGAACTCAACGTATACTTCCTGGCTACCAACCCCAAAGAGAGTGGAGAGGCGGTCGAGAAACGCGTGGTCGACGTCGTCCAGGCGGTTAGAGGTGCTGTCAAAATCCCCATAGCGGTCAAACTCTCGCCTTTTTTCTCGTCCCTTCCACACCTCGCCCAACAACTTGAGAAGGCCGGGGCCGATGGGATGGTGCTTTTCAACCGCTTTTATCAACCGGACATCGACGTGGAGGACCTCGAGGTGGTTCCAAAACTGCTTCTCTCGAATTCGTCTGAACTCCTCCTGCGGCTTCACTGGCTCGCAATCCTTTCCGGACGGGTCGGGTTCTCGCTAGGAGCCACAGGCGGGGTGCACACGGCTTTAGACGTGGTCAAGGCCGTCATGGCTGGCGCTCATGGAGTACAGATGGTGTCGACTCTGCTCAAGAACGGCCCTGACCACTTGCGCAAGATCCTGGACGGGGTGACCCTTTGGATGGACGAGCACGAGTACGAGTCAATCGACCAGATGAGAGGAAACATGAGCCTCTTGAAGTCCCCTGACCCGGCCGCCTTCGAGCGGGTCAACTACATGCGTATCCTCCAGGGTGGGACCAAGTATGTTTGAGTAAAGTGAAATGCCTGACACATAAGCCGTACAATCCATGGGCAAAAAAACTCCGGATCCCAAAAGATCCGGAGTTTTCTTCAACAAGAGTCCAGCCTGTTTTACTATTCCATGGTCCTGAATTCCACCCGTCGGTTCAGACGGCGGCCCTCTCTCGTCGCATTATCAGCGACCGGTCTCGATTCTCCGTATCCAATCGCTTGTAGGCGGTGAGGAGATATAGCGAAGTGATCTTCCAGATAGATGGCAACACTCCTAGCCCTTTTCACGGAGAGTTCCATGTTGGCTTCATCGCTTCCACCAGAGTCCGAGTGCCCTGCCACCTCTACTTTCATCCAAGGATTATCCCTGAGCACCGTGCCGAGTCGGTCTAGAATAACCATGGCATCTGACCGAATATCTGCTTTTCCAGCATCAAAATAGACGGGTGCAAAATCAAAAGTCGGAGCCTCGACCTCTTCTTCTGGCTTTTCCGGCGGCTCAGCTGGAGCAACCACCTCTTTTGGCTTAGGTTTGCATTTTTCAATCGCCTCGATCGATTTTTGTCTAACCACGGCGATTGCCCCGGCGGCATCGTCATAGTGGGCCTCTCCCCACTCATGATCGGCTACGTCCATATGGACCTGAGCCTCGGCGTATTCGACTGGTGCACAGTCCTTGCCCCCCAGTTCTGTGGCCTCTTGGAAAAGTCTTCTGGCCTCATCCCTTTGAGCTGTTAATCCTACGGGGACGCCCGGCTTCTTTGCAGGCGCGCAGCCGGTAATGGCCAGCACCACAACGATCATAACCAGGAAAACCCATTTCCCGTATTGACGGACCATAATTTCACCTCCCTTAGAATTATTGCACTTTACTCATCCCTTGCGTAAGGTACTGGTCGGCTTTTTTGCTGAACAAAGCGGCGCCTTTCGGGTCATTCTCATCTATTTCTCCCCTTAAGGCTCCAAGATAACCCTCCGCTTTGGTGGTTTCGTACGGAGCCTTCTCTGCGCCCCCCATATCTTTCAGTTTCTGCAATCTGGTTTCATAATCGGCGTAGACCTCTTTGTATTTTACCCGTGCACACCCTGCAAAGAGGGCAAACGTCAGTCCCAAGACCAAAACCCAAATTCCTACTTTTTTCAGCATAGTCTCACCCCTTTCACCAAATTGGAAGTCTCCTCCTCTACCTATTCCGAATTTAATCCCGACATCGAAATTCTCTAACCCATCCCCTGTAAGCGATTTCACAAGGTGTTTTCTCGTGTGATTTACTCCTGCTGAAGTTCGACCGGGTCTCTTCCCTCATCACCTCCCTTCTCCAATGTAAAACCGTATCACGTGATATTATGAAAAATCCAGATCTCTTTCAAGAAAAAAGTTATAGGGCCTTGGATTTTTTCACTAACGGGCTGAGGGGGTTGGAAGAATTTATATGATGAATTGAATCATTTCCTTCTGACTTTTCGCCCTGGGGGAATGCCCTACCAACCTAAAGACATGCCAGGAGTTGAAAAACTCTCTTACGGACAGGCTACCCCTTTTCCTGGATGTAGCGATTCATACAGTCCTTACTACAGAAGAAGAGATTCTCCTCCCCTACTCTGGCTTGAAGGGCCGAGCTCACAGGGACGTAAGTTTGACAATAGGGGTCCTTCACCAGTTCGGTCTCTTTCTGTTGTCCCATATCTGGACGACCTCCAGATGCATCCCCATTGCTCCTCCGGGGCTGAAAGAGACCCTTCACCAAATAATAGAGCACCACCATCAGGGCAAGAATAATGAGTATTCTCATAAAATCACAACTTTTTTACGCCCTCAATATCACCCAGGTCTTCCAGGAGCTCTCGAGCGGTCTTTCTGAGGCCCGGATGAAATGCTTCTGGATCAATTTCGCAAAGAGGTACCAGGACAAAGGCTCTCTCGTGAAGGTGGGGGTGCGGTATGTGAAGGTCTTTACTGACAAATTCTTCCCGATTGAAGAGCAAGATATCTAAGTCGATCAGCCGGGGCCCCCAACGAACGGTTGTCTTTCGGCCGAGAGTTTTTTCAAGTTTCTGAAGGGACCCGAAGAGTTCATGGGGTCGACAGGCCGTCTCGAACTTGATAACACAGTTCACAAACCGATCCTGGTCAAGATATCCGACCGGATCCGTTTCATAGAATGAAGACCGCTGAGTGATTCGGTTTTCTCTGAGATCTCCGAGCCGATCGATGGCAGCCTTACAGTTTCCGATTTTATTACCGAGATTGGAGCCGATACCCAGCAGGACAATGTTTCCCATCAATCGAGATGACGAGTGAGTTCTCGTGTCATTGACAGGGATAGGAGAGACTCAATTGCATCTCACCATGCAGACTCGGCTCAATGGAAAAGGAACTCAACCTTCCTTTTCCTTCTCCTCGTCTTTCCCCTCTTTGGTTTTTGGCGTGACATCAATGGAATCAGGTTCCTTGGTGGCCTTTCTGAAATTCTTGATCCCCTTACCTATGCCGGCTCCGATTTCGGGGAGTTTACCTGCACCGAAAATGATCAGAATGATCACCAAGATGACTAACAACTCAGGCATCCCTATCCCAAACATGACCCCTCCACACAGTTGTAATACAGAGCGACCGGGACTGCTCTGCTCTCGTGAATTAGTCCACGACGGATCTCGGGAAGGCCCTTATCGTCTTTTGCCTTCCCGACACTGCTCGAAAGTGCAGTGGCGGAAGTGCATGGGAATCGAACCCACCGTCCCACTCTCCGCAGGACCACTGGATTTGAAGTCCAGGAGGCCCACCAGGACCTGTCCACTTCCGTCCTAATTTATGACAGAAACAGGGTCAAAAGTCAATATCTGAAAAGGAAATCAACTGTCAGGAGTCAGGAGTCAAAATCGAGGATAAAGACACAGGTAATAACCGTTGCCTGGAGAAAAGTCTTTGAGGGCGTTCGGCACGCTACTGCGGGTTCTCATTCTTAGTAAGAGGAGGACTTGTCATACGTGGAACCTAGCGACCTTTTGTTTTCACGAATGCGAAGAATGACCCGTCTGTCTGATTGCCATGTCGAAGCTATCCTGAATCCTAATTTCCGGTTTCTGTTGCTTTCGTCATTCTGACTCAAGAGGTCTGGCTTCCTTTCTTTCGACCTGACTACTGACTTTTTCGGGTAATTCCCCATTTACACCGCTAATCCAAACCGAGAATACCCTTGATACGATCTCGGTCGACACCCATTACCTTTACCGTTTTATGTCTGGAGTTATGCCCCGAGACAATCTCGATCTGCGAGGGTGCTGTATTCAGAAGACGAGCGAGAAACCTCCGTAGGGCTCGATTGGCCTCTCCTCGCACGGGGGCGCCGGCGATGTTGACTCTAAGAGCGTCGCCGTGCACTCCCAGGATTGCGTCCTTTTTTGCCCCAGGTCGCACATAAAGGCGTAGCCTTATCCCGTCTCTGTCCCGGCTAACTTCCATGATGCACCGAAATCCCATTATACTGAAATGTTGAGCCTTTGCAATTTGAATTGCTTCGGTGCGTCCTCCCTATGACATTCACGATGGAGAATTCCCGAACAGGTGGACGGTGTGGTGTCAGCCACATTTTCGCTCAGCGCTTTGATTTTTCTATACAATCGAGATACATTGACCAAGGAATTCTAGAGGATAGAGAATTCTTTTGCTACTAACTAAGACGATAATCCTACCAGAAGTAGAAAGAACCCTCCTGTTCCTCAACCTCTCCGTAAAGGGAATAGCCGGTTTATGCAAAAATCCATTGACAGAAATAGGTTTTTTAATATCCTATAACGAACAGGAAAACCCAAACTCAACGGGGGAAATCGGTTGGAGCTGTCCAATGGCGAGAGCGAAAGTTTCATATGAAAAACAGATCGAAGCATTGATGGAGATCAGTCAAGCCATCTCGTCGGATCTGTACTTAGAAGATGTCTTGAAACTGATCGTGACGGTCACCGCAAATGTTATGCAGTCGAAAGTCTGCTCATTATGGCTCTTAGATGAAAAAAGCAAAGTTCTGAAGATTCGAGCCACCCAGACAATGAGTCAGGAGTATCTCAAGGAGAGAAGTCTCCGACTGGGGGAAGGGGTCGTGGGCCACGTGGCC
>CAYGBK010000041.1:0-93239 GCA_964348095.1 uncultured Thermodesulfobacteriota bacterium
GGCCGCAGATGGCCGGCCATTGAGAAGACCCTGGAAAGCGAATTTCAGGAGACCCTCGACGTCGTCTTTACTGAAAGTCCCCTCCATGCGACCGAATTAACCCGGGTGCATCTCGAAAAGGGATACGAGATGGTCGTTGCCCTTGGGGGTGACGGCCTGATCAACGAGGTGGTAAATGGCTTTTTTGAGAGTGATCAAAACCTATTCCCCCACGCCGTGATGGGCATCATCTCCCTAGGAACAGCGAGTGACTTCGTCAGGACGATGGGATGGGGAAGAGGCCTCCCTGGCGGCGCTCGACGTTTGGGAGGAATACGAACCCACACCATTGATGTGGGGAAGGCTTCTTTCCAGAATTTCGAAGACGAAAGAGAGGCCCGATACTTCCTCAACGTTGCCGATTTTGGTTCAGGGGGCGCCGTGGTCGAAAGGGTTAACCGAACCACAAAGGCGTTCGGCGGAACAATCTCCTTTCTCTGGGGAATTCTTTCCACCCTACCCCGTTACAAGAACAAAGAGATCCGGTTTACCATTGATGGCGGTTTGGAAAAGCGTCGAATCATGAACAACCTGATCATTGCCAATGGGCAATTTTATGGCGGGGGGATCAGATCGGCTCCTGATGCAGCCGTTGACGATGGCCTGTTTCAATTCGTGACAATTGGAGATCTGACATTTCCTGAAGTCGTGTGGAATCTACCGAGATTTCGGAGCGGGGCCTATCTCACCCACCCCAAGGTCGATTCCTACGTCGGGAGGCGCCTTAGCGCAGGTTGCGACGAACCAGTCTTGGTTGAACTGGATGGTGAATTGGTGGGAACACTTCCAGCCGAATTTGAAATACTCCCCAGAACACTCCACGTGAAAGTCCCCGACCTAACGGAGCCATGAATCGATGTGTGATTTTGAAAGAGGCCGCTGGCAGCACGACAACCCCCCTTGCCCGGTCGGACAGCGTGGAGGCAATCCACGGTCTCGGCCGTTCATGTATGAGCGTGCATTTTCAGGTATTCGTTCGCCGCACGATATCCATGAGGATTTCCCACATCGAAACCGTGTCCCTCCAAATGAATTCCAAAGAGACTTTTCTTCTCGACAAGACGTTGAATCACCGGAACATCATCCAATTCTGCGGTTTTATTCCACGAGATGTCAGCGAACATCTCAAAGAAACCTGAATCGAGGATCAGCCGTCCCACAGCCTTGAGAACCTGTCTCCCTTCCTCGATCATCAAAGGCCCAGGTTTTTTATCCGAAAGATTCAGAACCTGATGGATGGGGCCTTTCACCTTCTCAGTCTTTAAGACACCGACGTTTCCAAAATTCCGAGCCTCTGGGCTGCTCAATCGCAGGAACCCGACCGCACTTTTCCCCGTCTGCCCTGTTGCTTCAATCATCTGCCTGAGGGCAGGGACCGAACCGAACAGAAGAAAATCCGGCATCATGACCGCGAAAGGCTCTTGTCCGACAAAGGCTCTCGACAGATAGATCGCATCCCCTGAACCTCGCGGTGTAGGCTGTTCGATGAATGTTAAACGACACTGCTCGGCCTCCTGTAAAACTCTCTCTCTTTCGTGAGGTCCTTCTATTTCCGGACAGGCGAGGTAATCCTGCATGGATTTCTTCTTCTTATTGAGAATAATGGCAATCTTTTGAATGCCGGACTGAAAGGCCTCCTCGATACACCAGCGGATCATAGGTCGATGGCCGACAGGAAGCATTTCCTTAGGCATGCCTCTTGTCAGACCGGACATTCTCATTCCCAACCCACCTGCAGGGATAACAGCCTTGCTCAAACCGTTAATCATCAACGCTGCCTCGGCAAAGCAAACAGCTCAAATCTTATCGGGTAAAGGCGCTAAAGAGAGAAAGGTTGGAGAGAAAAAGACAATGGGGAACCCGCCATCTACACGGTCTCATCAAAGGCAATTTCCTTTTTTCTGATTATTCGCCGCAATTTAAGAAGCGATTTGTTCTCAATCTGGCGGATTCTCTCCCTCGTTACTCCCATGATCTTACCAATGGCATCGAGTGTCATAGCTTCCCGGCCGCCAAGGCCGTACCGGTATGAAATCACCCTTCTTTCGTTCGGCGACAAGGCCTCTAACCAAGACTCAATCTCAGCGACCCGCTCGAAATGGTCGATAACGGTGAAAGGCTTGTCAGAACTCTCGTCCCGAATAACATCCAGGAGCTGGTGGCCTGAATCGTCGGCCAAGGTGTTCTCAATAGAGTACGTTTTCCGGAGCAGCTCCATCAGATTGTGGACGTCCTGGGTATGGACCTCCATCTCATCGGCGATCTCCTCGATACTGGGTTCCCTTCCGAGGGTCTGGTTTAACGTTTTTGCGGTCCGCATGAGTCGTCCCAGTTCACTCGCAACATGGACCGGGAGCCGAACGATCCGAGATTGGTTGGCCACGGCCCTCTCGATAGACTGTTTGATCCACCAGGTCGCATAGGTCGAAAACCTCGTCTCCCGATCGGGTAGGAATTTCTCGACCGCCTTTATGAGTCCAATATTGCCCTCCGCGATCAAATCAGACAAGGCGAGTCCCCGGTGTAGGTACTTCTTTGCTATTTTCACCACGAGCCGTAGGTTCGACTCTATCATCTCGGTGCGAGCGGATTCATCTCCCTCGGCGATCCTTATCGCCAGTTCCTTCTCCTGTTTCGATGTGAGGAGGGGAGATTTTCTGATCTCCCGCAAATAGATCTGGACAGAGTCTCCAGGGTCGTCTGCCTTTTTTCGGTGAGCCCCCTCGGATTCATCCTCGCCATCTAAAGTCGATGTCGATTCGTCGTATTCGTCCAACTTGTCCCCCTATGGCAAAACCAAGAGTGGATCAATGGGTTTGTTATGGTTCCGAATCTCAAAATGTAGATGGGAGCCCGTTGCCCTACCACTCCGTCCCACTCGGGCAATAACCTGCCCCTTTTTAACGGTGTTTCCTTCACGAACGAGGTTGGCTGCATTGTGAGCATAGACGGTTGTAAAAGTAGGTCCATGCTTGATGATAACAATATTTCCATATCCTTTAATCTCATCGCCGCTGTAAATCACCTTTCCGGAATCTGCAGCTCTTATTGGAGTCCCCCGGGCCGCGTCGATATCTATCCCATCGTGCTTTCTACTCTGGCTCCGTCCGAATTTCTTCATGATGGGTCCTCTCACTGGCCACATGAAACGCCCCTTTGCCTTGGCCAGGTCGACTTTCGTCCCCTTTCGCCCTGATGGCCCCAAGTCTTCGATATAGATACCCACGTGGCGTACCTTTTTGGCCCCCGGGATAAAGATCTTCTGCCCCGCCTTAATCTCATTCACGTTCCTTATGCCATTGATTCTTGCCACTCGGTACATGTCCACATTGTAGGTCTTGCTGATTCGCCATAAGGTCTGATGTCTTTTAACAGTATGGTAGACTCCCCTCGTCTTTTGCCCGGGGCTGTCAACAACCGGTCTTCGCGACGAAGTCATACACCCTTGGAGAAGTAACAGGACGACCAGAAGGGTAAGGATACGGGGGACCACAAAAGGGGGAATCATACCCACCACCGATGATCTCTCTTCGAAGGGAACCTTCCGAAGAAGCGATTTGGATTTCCTCAGCATAGCCGTCCCCTTATCCGTTCTGAGAAGAACCCCCCAAGCATCACTACATATAGGCCTATTGGGGAGGCGCCACGATTTTGAATCGAGTGCACCAACTCAGTCCCCTTCTTCCCACCCATATTTGCCAATGAGTTTCACAAACCGACAGCCGCCCAAATTCTTTTTCACGACTTTATGCTCTTCGGTCGTCACTTTGAAGAGATCCTGCAGCCCCGCTTCACCCACGGGAATCACCATATGGCCGCCTACGGCCAGTTGTTCGATGAGAGGTTGAGGAATTTCAGGGGCCCCTGCCGTGACCATTATAGCGTCAAATGGGGCCTTCTCCTTCCACCCGTAGGTTCCATCAAAGATTTTAATCTCCACATTGAAACAATTCAACTGGTCAAGGATCCTCCGGGCCCTCGAGGCCAGATCGGCAATTCTTTCGATGGTGTAAACTTTTTCTGCCAGCTCGGCGAGGATCGCCGTCTGATAACCTGAACCTGTCCCGATTTCCAGCACGTTCTCATGGCCCTCGAGTTCGAGACCTTCTGTCATAAGGGCCACCATATAAGGCTGGGAGATGGTCTGACCGTGACCGATGGGGAGAGGATAGTCGTTATATGCCTGGCTCTGGAGGGCCTCCTCAACAAAAAGATGTCTGGAAATCTTCCGCATAACGTCTATGACCCTTGGGTCCTTGATGCCACGGGCAATTATCTGGTCTTCCACCATTCGGTTTTTAGCCCTCGAGAAATCCATGCGTCCAGGCCTAAGTCACCTCCTCAAGTCGCTTCTTCAGTTCATAAAGCTTATTGATGGCTTCTACGGGGCTCATCGTATCGATGGAAATACGCCGCAATTCTTCCCTGATCCATTCATCATCAGCGGAAAAAAGCTCCATCTGACCGATTGAGGTGGTTTCCCCTCTTTTGACAGCAAGCCTCGGAATCCCTCCCTTCGTCAATTCACCACTCTCGAGATTCCCCAAGATCTCTTTGGCCCGATCGATCACCTTTTGAGGCAGACCAGCCAGGCGAGCAACCTGGATGCCATAGCTACGGCTCGCGCTTCCGGGAACGATCCTCCGCAGAAAGATAACTTCCTCGTTCCACTCCCGTACGGCAAAGTTGAAATTCTTGACCCTAGGTTTCGTGAGCGCCAATTCCGTCAGCTCGTGATAATGGGTGGCGAAGAGCGTCTTGGCCCTCACCTCTGGGACGTCATGAATGTACTCCGCAACAGCCCAGGCAATACTCAGTCCATCGAAAGTACTGGTCCCCCTCCCAATCTCATCCAAAATGATCAGGCTTCTGGGAGTGGCTTCAGTAAGAATGCGAGCCGTCTCCATCATCTCTGTCATAAAGGTAGACTGGCCACGAACAATGTTATCCGAGGCCCCTACCCTGGTGAAAATGCGATCCACGACGCCATTGGTTACAGATTCAGCAGGGACAAAGCTGCCCATCTGCGCCATGAGCGCAATAAGGGCAACCTGTCGCAAGAAAGTCGATTTACCGGCCATATTTGGTCCTGTGATGATCAGAAGTTGATTTTCCTCACAATCGCACAGAACATCATTGGGAACAAAAACCTCCCCAGGATGAAGCTCTTCCACGACTGGATGACGCCCACCGCGAATGACAACCTCTGTTCCCTCATTGAGACTTGGCTTTGTGTAACTGTTCCGATCAGCCACCTCCGCAAACGAGGCCAAAACATCGAGGTCTGCGAGGTTGGACGCAGTATGCTGGATTCTCCGATTCTCTTGGGAAACCTGCCTGCGAATCTGATCGAATAGCTCGTACTCGAGCCGGTTGATCTTCTCTTCAGCCCCTAGCACCCTAGATTCATAGTCCTTGAGGCGTGGTGTGATAAACCGTTCGGCATTGGTAAGGGTCTGCTTACGAATGTAATCCTCTGGAACTCGGTCGAGATGAGTCTTGGTGATTTCGATGTAATAACCGAAAACCTGGTTGAAACGCACTTTGAGGGAGTTGATAGCCGTCCGGTCCCTCTCCTCCTTCTCCAGTTGGGCAATCCACGTCTTGCCTTCTCGAATCACCTGCCTGAGATCATCGAGCTCTCCGCTATATCCCTCCTTTATGATTCCACCTTCTTTCAGCGTCGGTGGGGCGTCTTCTCGAATGCTTTCTTCAATGAGCCGGCCCACGTCTTGAAGGTCGTCCAGGCCGGCAAAAATCTGTCGAAGGAGCGGTACGGTAAACCCACCAAGGGTACTCCTGATTTTTGGAAGCCTGTGGATTGACTCCTTTAAGGAGGTGAGATCCCTCCCTGTAGCCCGTGCCATGGCTATGCGCGTGTTCAGTCGTTCAAGATCATAAACGGCTTTGAGCGACTCCCTGAGTTCCAGTCGCTCCATTTTCTTTTCAATCAGGTTTTCAACGGCATCCAGGCGTCGGGCGATCTCCTTCAGATCCAACAATGGATAGAGTAACCACTGTCTAATCGTTCTCGCACCCATAGCGGTCACAGAACTATCGAGGACGCCCAGAAGTGATCCCCTTACCTTCCCTTCTGCCAGGCTCTGCGTCAGTTCGAGATTCCGTTTGGTCGTCTCATCCACCACCATGTAATCATGGATGCGGAGGACCTTGAGGCCCTTAATATGGGCAAGGGCGGATTTGTCATTCTCATTGATGTATCGAATCACTGCGCCGGCTGCTGCCAATGCCTCTTCGCTTTCGGGTCTATCAAGACCAATCTCCTCAAAGGAACTGTAATGTTCTTCTAGATACCGTTTTGCTTCGGTAGGATCAAAATAGGTATCTGGAAGCATGTTGATAAAACGATCTCCCATTGATCGCTTGAAAGAACCAAACTCTGGGATACACTGAAAGCCCTCCGAAAGAAGAATCTCCTTAGGATCGTTCCGCGTGGCCTCATTCATCAGGCTCTCACAGTCCCCCACCTGACAGACTTTAAACTCGCCGGTAGAAATGTCTAGAAGGGCAATGCCGAACCGGTTTTCATGGGTGGAGATCGCCATGAGATAGTTGTTCGATTTTGCCTCAAGATAGTCACCCTCGACGACCGTTCCGGGAGTAACCACTCGGACGACTTCCCTCTTGACAAGCCCTTTTGCTAACTTTGGATCTTCAGTCTGCTCGCAGATAGCAACCTTATGTCCTCGCTGAATGAGCTTGGCGATGTATGAGTCTGCTGCGTGATAGGGAACTCCGCAAAGGGGCGCGCTTTCGTCGTCCCCTTTGTTTCTCGATGTCAACGTGATCTCGAGCTCCCGTGAAGCGACCTCCGCGTCTTCGAAAAACATCTCGTAGAAGTCTCCCATCCGATAAAAGAGAATGGCATCCGGGTATTCGCTCTTGATACGGAGGTACTGCTCAATCATCGGAGTTCGCGCAGCCATGAGGGGATCCTTACTCCTCTATGGAGTGACCTCTCTTCAGGTCAGACGGAAGAGAACCCTGTACAGAGAGCCATATGGTTAATGTGGTCTATCCAGGCCGGACAGGCACCTCCCAAAGGCCCTGTCCAAACTCACGGGCAGTTGACTCTCTCCTTGTCTCGGGCAAAAGATCCTCACCAAGAAGCTGATGGCTTCACCCGGAGAGATAGTGAGTCCAATCGAGAAAACGAAAAGAGCCTCTTTGGATGACGGCTAATTAAATTTAGCAAAATGAGGATGAAAAGTAAAAACCAAAACGAACCACAGGGTGGATACCTTTCCTCGCTCTTGGCATTCGGGAGCAGTTAGGGAAGAATCCTCGGGACATGTGTCGCAGCGAGCCGCCGGGTGATGATTGGACAGGGGGGTCTCAGTGCTGTTCTTTTACGGGAATAAGGCCGTCCTTTCCAATCCCATGTTCTCGGGAAATCCACACATGAGATTCATATTCTGAACGGCCTGACCAGATGCTCCCTTGACCAAATTGTCGATGGCAGAGACGATTACACCCCGCTGTTGGTCTTGTACCACTTTCAGACCGATATCACAGAAGTTCGACCCCCTGACGTCAGAGACGTTGGGATATTGTCCTGGGGGACACACCCTGACAAAGAATTCTCCCTCATAGAACCTCCTGTATAAATCTACAAGGCCTTCTGTGTCCTGCGGGCGCTTGAGTTTCACGTAAATGGTGCTGAGAATGCCACGATCCATTGGGATCAGATGTGGAACAAAAACAGTTCGGACAGGCTCCTGGGCAAGCCGGTTGAGTTCCTGTTCAATCTCGGGATGATGCCTGTGCTCCAGGACCTTATATGCTTTGAGGCTCTCGTTTACCTCACAATAGTGGGTTGACAAGACCGGATCCCGGCCAGCGCCACTGACTCCCGATTTAGCGTCGATCACAATATGGGAGAGGTCGACGAGCTTCTCTTTGACCAGTGGACCCAACCCAAGGACAGCCCCGGTGGGGTAGCAGCCAGGGTTTCCGACAATCCGGGCTGTCCGGATAGCGTCCCGGTGAAGCTCCGGGAGCCCGTATGCGGACTTCTTGAGCAGATTCACACACCGGTGGGGCTCATACCACCTCTCGTACACCGCGGGGTCGGTGAACCGGAAGTCCGCACTCAAGTCAACCACTTTCTTTTCCCGGTTATGAAAATGGGGAACGATCTCCATTGCTGTCTTATGGGGAACCGCTGTAAAAACAAAATCTGACTGTTCTGCGATCGTATCAAAGTTCAGCGGCTGGCAGACGAGGTCGATTTGGCCTCGGAGGGCTGCAAATACCCTGTCAATGGGCTGGCCCTCATATGTCCTAGACGTCAAAACAGAGATTCGGATTTGCGGGTGATAGAGCAGAATCCGAAGTAATTCGACGCCAGTATATCCGGTAGCTCCGACAATAGCGACTCTCAGCATCCTGTCCTCTCCAAGACGGCGTATCGAATTCTATTCATAAAATAAAAAAACATAAAATCATGAACATAAATTCGATTTCCTAGAAACCACATGAAGTATTGAGATTCCTTTACACACCCAGTATTCTCTCGGCCTCGAATCCACGGTCCGCGATGCAATGGGTTCACGGGAAAAACCGTGCCAAAAAAAAAGAGGCCAACAGGCCTCCGGAGTTTAACGCTTGGAGTATTGAAAGCTTGCCCGGGCGCCCCGCTTTCCGTACTTCTTTCTCTCTTTGACGCGAGGATCACGAGTTAAAAAACCTGCCTTCTTCAGCACTTCACGATGCTCTGGGTCATGGCCAAGAAGTGCCCTGGCAATTCCGTGTTTGATTGCTCCAGCCTGGCCCGATATGCCACCCCCGTGGACATTCGCATAGACATCAAACTGCCCCACCGTTTGGGTCACTTCAAAAGGTTGATTGATAATCATTTTGAGCGTCTCTCTACCGAAGAAATCGTCCAGGGTTCTTTTGTTCACAACGAATGCGCCGGTCCCGGGTTGCAGCCAAATTCGGGCAACCGATGTTTTTCGCCGTCCCGTTGCGTAGTACTTGTCTGCCATAATTCCTCCAAAAACTCCAGCTTCAGCTTTCGGTCATGATTGCCGATGCGAATAGCCGACAACTGACCGTGATTCTAGATTTCGAGTGGTTGAGGCTGTTGGGCCTGGTGAGGATGGTCAGGGCCAGCGTAAACCTTGAGTTTTCTGAACATCTTTCTACCAAGAGGGTTTTTGGGAAGCATCCCCTTCACAGCCTTTTTCAGGACCATCTCCGGCCTTTTAGCCAACAATTCCCTCGCATTGATAGACTTCAAACCTCCAGGATAACCCGTATGCCAATGATATACTTTCTTCTCCATTTTCTTGGCAGTCAAACGAATCTTATCAGCGTTGACAACGACCACAAAATCGCCTGTATCGACGTGGGGGGTATAAATGGTCTTTGTCTTCCCTCGGAGGATTTTTGCCAACTGAGTCGCAAGCCGGCCTAAGACCTTTCCCTCGGCGTCCACAAGGTACCAATCTCTCTCGATCTCTTCTTTCTTCGCACTGTATGTCTTCATCATTCCACTATCCCAGTCTCCATAAGTACTAGAAGATAATGAATTGTCTACCCATTGTCAAGGGTATGCTCACCCACACAGGGACTCAAGGAGAGGGATTCCGCCGACGGTAACGGCGATCCGTGAATCATCGCGAAGCGGGTTGCCGCCGAGGAAGACCACGTCGCTCCTCCAGGTACAACAAGATGGGGCTTGCCACAAATACTGACGAATAGGTTCCCACAATAACGCCGACTAAGAGGGCAAAGGCAAAATCATGAATCACACCCCCCCCGAGGAGGAAAAGGGCGAGAACCACCACAAGTGTGGTCAATGAGGTGAGAATGGTTCGACTCAGCGTTTCGTTGATGCTTGTGTTTATTATCTCCCTTAGCCCTTCTCTTCTCATCTTCTTCATGTTCTCTCGGATTCGATCGAAAACAACGATAGTATCATTCAAAGAGTAACCAATGATCGTCAAAAGAGCCGCGATGATAGGCAAGGTAAACTCTTTGTTGGTCAGCGAGAAGGCACCAACCGTGATGGTCACGTCGTGGATCAACGCCGCGACGGCCCCCAGGGCGAATCGGAACCTGAGAACAATACAGAGTCCCAATGTAATGATGACCACGAGAAAGATTAGGTAAGATAGGCCGACAAAATCCTTGAGGAGATAAGATGGAATACCGATTGACGCGGCCATGAGGGCGCTTGCCATCCATTTCATTTCAAATCGCCCAGAAATATAGACGGCGATGAACAGAATAGCAAAGAAGAGCGCAAAAAGGGCTTTGTCAGTCAATTCCCGTCCGGCCTTTGGCCCCACCATCTCCACGCGACGTATCTCCACGGTGTCGGATCCAAACCGATCTTCTAGGCCTTTTTTGATCTGATTTGAGAGCGTCTCCAATCCTGTCTCCGACATTTCGACTCTGACGACGTATTCGTTCTCCTTGGGATCGCCAAATCGCTGGACCTCTGCCCCTTTCAGGCCAGTCGCTTCAAGCCCTTCCCGTAATTCGGATGTCCCGGTGTTGAGTGGAATTCTCAGTTGGACCAGTGTCCCACCCTTGAAGTCAACCCCCAGGTTAGGCCCACCACGGAGGATGAGGGAGAAAATACTCACCAGAATCAAAAGGGCTGACAGAACAGCGGCATAACCCCGAAACCCAACGAAATTGACTCGAATACCGGGTTTTATGAACTCCATTGAATCCCCCAAAAAACGCCACGAGATCAAATGTGTGGGACATGGTTGAAATCTTTGAAAGACTGGAAAGGGAACCTCTGAGCGCGAATCAAGATTTTTTCGTTAACAATTCTTAGAGAGGCGGAACGGCCACAAATCCAACTGTCTGATCCGCCTCAGGCGGAGAGTTTTGGATTTGTAGTGGAGCCGAGCTCTAGAATTGTCGAAAAAAGCTTTTGAGCAGCGAAGAGGAACCTTTCCAGGGATCTACACTTTATATGCTGACCCTTTTCATCCCCACTTTGACCAAAAGAAATTCAAAAATTAGCCTGGAGACGAAGAGCGCCGTAAAAAGGCTCGCAATGATACCCACTGTCAGGGTAACTGCAAATCCCCTGACAGGCCCTGTCCCAAACTGAAAAAGGACAACAGCCGCGATCACCGTGGTGATATTGGCATCCAAAATAGTCAAAAGGGCTTTAGAGAAGCCTCCGTCAACGGCCGATCGAGGCGTTTTTCCGGTTCGCAGTTCCTCCCGAATACGCTCGAAGATCAATACATTCGCATCAACGGCCATTCCAATCGTCAACACGATACCTGCAATACCAGGCAGGGTTAGCGTTGCCTGAAAGCCAGCCAGGACGGCCAGGATAAAGATCATATTCAACGCCAGAACCAAATCAGCGATCACACCGGAAAGCTTGTAGTAGAGAGCCATGAAAAGGACAACAAGTATTCCGCCGATGATTGCCGACTTCACGCCTCTCCCGATAGAGTCAATTCCGAGGGAGGGCCCGACGATGCTCTGGTAGCGGAATTCAACAGGTGCTGGCATGGCGCCTGATTTCAAGACAATTTGCAGCTCCCTTGCCTCTTCAGGCGTAAAGTTGCCAGTGATCTGTCCCCGATCCGTGATTTTGGACCGAATAACCGGAGCGGACTGCACCTCTCCTTCCAAAACGATAGCAAGCCGCCTGTTTATATTTTTTCCCGTCAACAGGCCAAAACGCCGGGCCGCTTTGGATTCTAGCTGAAAATCGACGGCAATCTGTCCGTTTTCGTCATATCCGAGCCGGGCATCCTTTAAATCGGCACCTGTGATCTTTGCCTCCTTTTCGAGAAGATAAGCCACCGTCCTTCCATTCTCTTTCCCCATGAGGGTAACTGTTCCCTCCGGCGCTTTTCCCCCGTGGCGATCCAGGATCTCCTGGCCCGTTGAAGCGGTTTCAAGAACCATTTGGAAGCTCAGTTGGCCTGTCCTTTCGATGATCCTCCTGGCTGCCTCGATATCCATGACCCCTGGAAGCTCAACGATGATCCTATTTCGTCCCATGGTCTGAATCGAGGGTTCCCTCACCCCCTCGGGGTTGATACGTCTTTCAATGATTTCTCTGGCCTGCCTTACCGCCAATTCTGCGATTTGTTCTCTAATTTCATCCTTGAGTTTCACCGTCACCGTTCTATCGTCCTGAAGGGGGTCGGCTTCGACTCTCCAGTCACGGTACTGTTTTTCGATCAACTCCTTGCCCTGATCTTTGAAATCGGGAGACAAAAACCTGATGACGATCTCATTGTCATCAGTTTTCTCAACTGATCGGGCCCAGATCTTCTCTTTCTTCAGAACTTGTTTGATTTCATCTTTGATGAGAACCACCTCATTCTCCACTGCCTTTTCAGTTCGGACCTCCATATCGAGGTGCATTCCTCCCTGTAGATCAAGACCGAGAGAGATTTTCTTGGAGAAAACATCCGGCCACGAATCTGGAATCTTTTCAACGATGGTTGGGACGAGGTAAAGCAAGGCCAGAACCGTCACGACCAATACCAGTAACCCCCTCCACTTAAGGCTTCTCTCCATAGTAAGCAACCCGTTAAATCAATTATAGGAGAAACTCACAAAAAGAATCCAAGAGTTCCGGTCTTCGCCGCACCAGAATCTTGGCATCAGGTTGGATCCCTCCAAGAACCCAGTTTCTCATTAACAAATAGCCAAACTACCGCATATTGTCCGAAATGGCAAGGGCAAAAGAAAGAAGAGTTTCGCGAGCTTCAAGGCAAGAAAACTATAACCTTTCGATGGGTCATGGGAAATGGGAACAGGGATTTGGATATTCTACGGACCACACATAACTCGGAAATATCTCAATTAGCGAGTGAAATCCGTTGTTTCTTCTCTTGGGAAGCTCGACGAGGAGAGACTCCGAGCACACCCAGACTTGACATACTTTTCTATAACCTTATATTAGTTATTAGACTGCCCTAAGTTTTGCTTTTTACATGGTGAACCAAATAGTCGATGAAAAGAAAGGAGAGAATCCATGGCTTGGGATGGAGATAATCGAGGAGGGTGGCAAGAGGGACCTCCTGACCTTGGCGAGGTGATCAAGAAGGCGAAGGATTCAATGGGCCTCGGCAAAGGGGGCAAGTCGGTTTGGCTCATTGTGGTCTTGATTATCCTGGTGTTGTATGTCGGTTTCAAAACAGTCTATAAAATCCCTGCAGGCCACCGGGGGGTTGTCCTTCGTTTTGGCAGATATTCCAAAACCGTCACGCCGGGCCTTAATTTCAAGATTCCCTTTGTCGATGCGGTTTACAAAGTGCACACTGAACAGGTCGACACAGAGACCTTTGGATTCAGAACCATCCGCCCGGGTATCCGGACTCAATATGAAAAGAGCGCGGTGATGGAGCGGGAATCCCTCATGCTGACCGGTGATCTTAACGTTATCGACCTAGAATGGATCGTCCAGTTCAGGAGAGAGGAACCCCGGAAGTACCTCTTCAACGTCCGAGACCCGATCAAGGCACTCCGAGACATAAGTGAATCGGTAAATCGGCGCATCGTTGGGAACTGGAGCTTTGATTATGTCCTTCAGAACCGGGAGGCGGTGAATAAAGGGGCCCAGGAGGAACTTCAGAAGATCCTCGATGAGTATGATACAGGTATGCGGATTGTCAACGTGAGACTTCAAAACGTGGTCCCTCCTGACCCGGTAAAAGGCGCCTTCAACGAGGTGAACGAAGCCCAGCAGGAAAAGGAGAGACTCATCAACCAGGCTCAGGAAACATATAACCGAGAAATCCCAAAGGCCAAAGGAGAAGCTGAAAGAACCATCAACGCAGGCCGAGGATACGCTCTAGAGCGAGTGAACCGGGCAAAGGGGGATGTGGCAAGATTCTCAGCCGTTCTTAAAGAGTACCGAAACGCCCAAGAGGTCACCAAGCGGCGTCTCTACCTCGAGGCTTTTCAGACCATCCTGCCGAACGCCAAACAGATCTATATTATCGACAGCGACCAACAGGGCGTTTTGCCCCTCTTACAATTGAATCAGGAGGCCATGAGGGGGGGTGAGGCCCAATGAAACGAACAGGAGCTATTGTCGGCGTTGCGATCGTTTTCTTCCTGATCCTCGTGATATCAGGAGCCTTTTACAAGGTCGGAGAGTGGGATCAGGTGGTGATCACCCAGTTTGGAAAACCGATTGGAGATCCAAAGACTGAACCAGGCCTCAAATTCAAGATTCCTTTGATTCAGGAACTCCACCGTTATGAGAAACGAATCCTGCGGTGGGATGGGGATCCCAAAGAGATTCCGACTCGGGACAAGCGGTTTATCTATGTTGACACGACCGCCCGATGGCGAATCATGGATGCGCGAAAGTTCCTTGAGGTTCTCGGCTCTGGAGAGTCAGGATACAGAGAAGCATACAGAAAACTGGATGACATTATCGATGCCGTTGTCCGTGATTTTGTCTCGGCAAATCCTCTGGTTGAGCTCGTCCGGACCACGGACTGGATGCCCACACTCGAGGAGGGAGAAGCCGAGATCGTCTCGCCGTTCCCCGAGGCGACTGCACGAGAGAGTGTGGTCCTCGGTAGAGAGAAGATCACCCGGGCAATTGTGGCAGAGGCGTCTAAGGCCATGCCAGCCTTTGGGATGGAACTTGTGGACGTTCGGATCAAGCGAATCAACTATGTGGAGCGGGTTCGTCAGAAGGTTTACGAACGGATGATTTCAGAAAGAAAACGCCAGGCCGCGCAGTTTCGTTCAGAGGGTGAGGGCAAGAAAGCGGAAATCATCGGACGGATGGAAAAAGACCTGAAGTCGATCGTTTCGGGAGCTTACCGGACTGCGGAGGAGATCCGGGGAAAGGCTGATGCAGAAGCCACCAAGATCTACGGGCAGGCGTACAACCAGGATCCGGATTTCTATGCCTTTTTTAAGACCTTGGAGACTTACAAAGAAGCCGCCTATAAGAACGCCTTTGTCATCCTCGGAACGGATTCTGAATACTACCGGTTCTTAAAGGACATCCCGAGGTAAGACAGGCTCCTGTCAGTCATCCTGACTGAGAGGTGCAAGCGAGCCGGCTATTCTGGAATAGCGGATCGGACTTATCCTGCCTGACTACTGGTCGCGCCACTTTCCATATCTTTCCCTGAGAACCCGATGGAGAATCTTTCCCGTCCCTGTCCGAGGCATCTCGTCTTCGCTGATGAAATCGACCGATTTGGGGATCTTGTAGCCAGCAATCTTCTCCCGACAATGATGGATCAATTCCTCGGTCAAGTCTTCTGAGGGTGTGTAATCATCATGAAGGATCACGACGGCCGTCACCGCCTCACCCCACTTTTGGTCCGGGACTCCAATTACCGCCACGTCCCTAACCGCTGGATGGGGCCCGAGGACATTCTCGACCTCTGATGGATACACATTTTCGCCTCCAGTGATGATCATGTTGGCCTTTCGGTCGACGAGATAGTAATAGCCATCTTTGTCCCTTTTGGCCATGTCGCCGGCACTAAACCACTCTCCCTCGAAGACCTCCTTAGTCTTCTCTGGATCCTTCCAGTACTCCCTGAAAATCATAGGCGTGCGTGAGAAGAGTTCCCCGACCTCTCCATCTGGAACCTCCTGGCGATTCTCGTCGAGTATCTTTATCCGGTCTGTGCCAAAGATCTCTCTGCCGATGGAGCCCAGTTTTTTCATCTGTTCGTCAGGGCGGAGCAGAGTCACCAAGCCGGCTTCTGTGGAACCATAGGCCTCCCAGAGTTCGGCGTTCTTGAAGTATTTCATGATGTCAATTTTCGTATCCTTTCTCGCAGGAGCCGAGGATACGAGGAGTTGACGAATGGATGTCACATCGTACTTTCGTCTGACGTCTTCAGGTAGAGCAAGCATCATGATGTAGTGCGTCGGAACCAAGGAAGTGAATGTGATATTTTCCTTGTCAATCGTCCTGAGAAGGTCCTCTGGATCGAAGCTCCTCATGTTGTACACGAAACAAGAGGCTCCCACATAGGCGTAGGCAAAAGAGTAAAAAATAGAATTAACATGGCACATGGGCATGACGAGCATCACCCGGTCATCCGGCCTTACCCCGACGTTGAGATCGTTCAACACATACTGAGCGATGTAACTCTCATGGGTTCGCACCACTCCCTTCGGTCGTCCAGTCGTGCCCGACGTGTACATAAAGGTCCAGACATCTTCTCCGTCGACCGCAATGTCAGGCTTTTCTGGATCTCCGTTCTGTATGATATCCTCATAGTGAACATACCCCTGAGGGGTGTCCCGATCGCCCAGACAGATGTACTTGTCCCTGGGAACAGGGAGCCTCTCCTTCATGTCGGTTATCAGGTCAGCGAATTCTGTGGCAACAATAAAGGCCTTACATTCTGAATGAGTGACGATGTATTCTATCTCTGGAGGAGCCAACCGAAACATGATTGGAACGGCAATCTGGCCTCCTTTAGCAGCCGCGGCGTATATTTCCATCCATTCTGCGCAGTTATAAGCAAGGACGGCGAAACGGTCTTCACGACCAATCCCCATACCGGTCAACCCATTGGCCAGGCGATTCGACCGTTCCTCCCACGCCTTGAATGTGAGCCGCTTGTATTTGTCGGCAACAGCCTCCTTGGTTGGATGATTCCTCGCATGAACCTTGAGAATGTCACCGACCGGCAACCATTTGCTGACCGTCATGATCTCCGTCCCTCTCTCAACTTGAATCTGTCGGCATTCTAGCTGACCTCATGGACTTTGTCAAACCTGTTGCCCTCCAGGAGATTCACTATGGCAGAGGCAAGGACGCCTTTATCGGTGGGAATTGGGGGGATGAGATGCCACTTTTTTGGGTCGATCTTCTGAACCCCTTCCAGATTTCAATAGGGCCCTGACCTCATTGGGGGTAAGGTGCCGGTACTGACCCGACTTCAGTGTGCCCAGACCGATAGACCCATACTTGACCCTGACGAGTCTTATGACAGGATGGTCTATCTTTTCAAACATCCTTCTCACAAGGCGGTTTCGACCCTCTTTGACCACCACGTGCCACCAGGAGTTTACCCTCAATCTTTTGACGAGTTTCATCCTGGCGTTTCCGGTTCTCCCGTCACGGAGTTTTACCCCTCGTCGTATCCGTTGGATTCGATCTGCGGCCGGCATCCCTTTCACTTTGACGAGATAGGTTCGAGGGTTTTGATACCTCGGATGAGCCACTCTCTGGAAGAAATCTCCGTCGTTGGTCAGAATCACCAGACCCTCTGAATCGGCATCGAGCCGCCCGACAGGATAGAGCCGACCCCTGACCTTCTTGACGAGGTCGGTGACAACAGGCCGACCCAATGGGTCCACCCGCGTGCACAAAACCCCCCGCGGCTTGTTTAAAAGTACATAAATTTTCGGCTCCAATCTCTTGATCAGCCTTCCGTCAACACGAATATGGTCGGTAGCCGGATCCGCTTTGTGGTCGAGCCGCGTTACGACGATGCCATCGACCTGAACCCTACCCTCTCGGACAAGCTGCTCGGCCGTGCGACGAGAGGCAATCCCAGCTTTCGACAGAATTTTCTGCAGTCTCTCTCTCGTCATGGTCCACCTCACACAATTTTGGTTTGTTGCAGCTAGAGGGTCGAAGGCACTCATCGATGGCGCAAGGACGGTCAGGAACTCAAGAAAAATCCTGAGGCCAGATTCTCAGAAAAAGGAACCCTGAACGGGAGTTTAGATTCTTTCGCAAACAATTCTTGGCGACGTGGATCGGCCGTCTTGCCAACAGCGTGATTTGATTCCCCTTGTGGCGGGAGCGTGCTGATATGGGGTCGCCCGTCAGAATCTGTTCGCAGTGAAGCGCCATTTAGGATTGGCGAAAAAAGACAAAAAACACTGAAGAGCAGCTTTATTAAGGATATCGCGCTGAATGGGAACCCTTAGGAACATTTCAATTCATGATGTCCATCTTATTCCCTGTCCGTCGTGCCGGGGACAGGTCGCCTGGATTTGCAACGTCGAATTCTTGGCTATTCTTAGATTCTCGCTGAAAGACGGGCCCGTCGATTTCTGAGAATCATGGCTGACCTGGGGGGTTAACAGGAGAAGGTTCCTTGGTGTGGAGTTCCTCGATTTCTCTAAGCGTAGGAAGTTCGGTAAGGTTCTTGAGTCCGAAATAGGTCAGAAACTCTTTGGTGGTTCCATAGACCATCGGTCGCCCAGGCACATCCTTTCGTCCCAGTATCTTGATCAGTCTTTTTTCCAGAAGGGTCCTGATAACAAATACAGAATCAACACCCCTGATCGTCTCGACCTCGGCCCGCACGACTGGCTGCTTATAAGCAATTATGGCAAGGACCTCCATTGAGGAGCGGCTGAGACGAGGCGTTTTAGTCTTGCGAAGCTTCCGAATCCATTCTCCATACTTGGACTTTGTTCGAAACTGGTAGCCATCGGCCACCTGGACGAGTTCAAAGCCATGCTCCGGTTCTTGATACTCCAGATGCAACTCCTCCAAAATCCCTAGAATCTTATCTTTGTCTGGCTCTGCCATGACGTCCCTGATGCTATCTATTTTGACTGGGAATTCAGAACTAAAGATCAGGCTTTCGACCGCTGGTCTCAGAAGTGAATGATCCATGTCAAGCCCTGTTTCTCCTCAAGAATCGATCACGATCTGGCTTTCTCGTTGAAGGCCTCGAACTTGCCGGACTTGTCGTAAGGAGAAATGCACGAGATTGCATGTTTGTAGATGAGTTGATCCGTGCTACTTTTCAGGATGAGACTGAAATTATCGAAACTTGTGATATAGCCCTCAAGTTCCTTTCCGGTCGTAAGCTGCACGTTCACCCAGATTCTTTCTTTTCGCACTTTGTTAAGAAACTGGTCTTGTACATTGATTTGAGTTTTTGCCATAGAAACACTCCGCAATTTTTTTCATAGAAACACAAATCTCATAATTACGAATACACTGGATGGTTCAAACTTTCAAGAAGTTTTTCACCTTCTGGAGCGCCTCGATCTCTATATTCCGTCCGGATAACCAGTATACCTCTGGATCCGCCCTGAACCAAGTCAGTTGACGTTTTGCATATCGCCGGCTGTCTCTCTTGATAAGTTCGATAGCCCGTTCCAACGGCACATCACCGTGAAGATAGGACACAATCTGGCCGTACCCGATGCTCTGCATCGGTCTGAGATTTCGATCATATCCTAGGTTGAAAAGCTGCTCAACTTCCGTGACGAGGCCTCTGTCGATCATCCTATCAACCCGGCTTTCAATGCGGCGGTACAGTTCTCCCCTTTCTCTGTCAATGCCGATTTTCAATACTCGATATGATGTTTGTGAAAATCCGTGGGCCTGTCGAAGTTCACTTATAGGCTTTCCGAGTGCCTCCCAGACTTCGAGAGCGCGAATGATGCGGAAGGAGTCATTGGGGTGGATTCTAGTGGCCCCGCGTGAATCCACCCGCTTCAACTCGTCATAAAGATGGCCTATCCCCAGGCGCCTGGCTTTCTCCTGAAGCTTTATCCGGGTTCCAGGAGGAATCGGAGGACATGGAAACAAGCCATACAAAAGTGCCCTGATATAAAGCCCTGTTCCGCCCACCACAAATGTTTTTTTTCCCGAATCTCTAATTACTTGGATTGCCTGTAATGCCTCCTTCCGATACCGCGATGCGTCAAACGATTGATCGGGGTAAATCAAATCTATCATGTGGTGCTTGATTCGTTGTCTCACCTCTGCGGGAGGTTTATCTGTTCCGATATCCATGTGAATGTAGACTTGCATGGAGTCGGCACTGATAATCTCCCCATCCAAAGTCTTGGCGAGTTCTAAGGCCAACGGTGATTTTCCAGAGGCTGTCGGCCCACAGATGGTGATGATGGCAGGTCTGCTCACAATGGTGGTGACTGATGCTAAACGCTCAACTCTAATATGACCGGCGATTCGACGATTGCCTTTAAAACCCAGGCATCAGGTAGAGCCGACTTGACATTCTGGGCGAAACTCAGTCTACCCTTTCAATAGCATCGATGATCTTTGCAACAAATTCTTCCACATTATACGATTTGTAAATGAAGTCCTTGGCACCCAAAGAAAGTGCCTGGTCTGGTTCCTCGGTAGTAAACCCGGTGATCATAATGACGTCGGTCTTTGGCTCGATCATTTTGGCCGCCGTGAGCACATCGATTCCACTCTTCCCCGGCATCTTCACATCGGTTATCACCACATCGAATGTTTCCGAGGAGAGTTTCTCAATGGCCACTGTCCCGTTTTCTGCCTCGATGACGTGATACCCCTCCTCGGTCAAGAGACCTCCTAAGGCATCCCGGATTATCTCTTCGTCGTCGACAAGAAGTATCTTTTTCGTTTCCATCACGGCTATCCACTTAAGCCCGTTGATTCTTCCCAGACGGCGAGTTGTTTTCTCTCCTCATAGAGTGGGCACCTCTGGCAGTGAGGAACAGGCATATGGGATTGTCTTCGCTTTTCGCTTCCGAGAATCTCCCAACACCGATGTCCCTGTCCCCGCTTGAAGACTGGACAATCCTCCCTTTTCATGTCTCTCAGACACGCTTCGCACCCGATCTCCTCCCAGCACGGTTTCGCCTTTACTGAGGGCAGAATGATCCTGAAGGTAGTGCCCCCACCTTCATTCCTGCGGACATCCAGCATCCCCGAATGATTCTTAACAATTTCATGACTCAACGATAGACCAAGGCCGACGCCCTTCCCGTTCTCTTTTGTCGTGAAAAAGGGGTGAAAGATCCTATCAATGTATTCTTCAGGGATCCCCTGACCGGTGTCGACAAAATCCACCTCGACAAAGGTGTCATCCAGTAACCCACGAGATCGAATCGTCAGTTCCCCGCTTCCGATCGGATCCATGGCATCTCTGGCGTTCGTGATCATGTTGAGAAAGACCTGATGAAGCTGATTCTTATCTGCCAGCACCATTGGGAGGTCCTTGCGGAGGTCCTTAATCAGGTTGATATTGTGATTTTCTAGCTGTTTCTGAACCATCATAAGGGCGTCTTCTATAGGTCCGTTTACATTGACCTCTTTCTTCTCAGCCTTGGATTGTCGAGAGAACATTCGAATGTTGTTCGTAATCTTGGTCATTCGGTCGACTTGGGTGATTATTTTTTCGACGTTCTGGTACTCTTTGCTCTGCGGATCGAATCCCTTCAGACACCGTTCTGCAAAAATACCGATTGCGAGAAGCGGTTGATTCAGTTCGTGGGCGATGCTTGCACCGAGTTGTCCCATACCCACCATTTTCGCAGCCTGGATCAGCTCTGCCTGCGTTTTTTTCAATTCCCTATTGGCGGCCTCCAACTCATAGGAGAATTCTTGAACTCTCTTCTTTTCCAGATTGATCTTCTGAATATCGTCTTGAACTCGCTGGGCCATCATATTAAAGGCAGATGACAACTGTCCGATCTCGTCTTCAGATGTGAGTTCAACCCTCTTGGACAGGTCGCCATTCGCAAATGCCTGGGTTGCACCAACGAGAGTGTGAATTGGTCGAATCAATAATACCCTCACGACGATATAGCCAAAGACAAAGTATATGGCGATTCCAATGATCCAAAGGGTCAGGATAGTCAGTGTAATCTTTTTCTGCGCCTGTGTTACTCTCTCGATCGAACTGAACACGACAAAGGACCCGATGGATCTGCCCTCCAAGACATAGGGGTAAAAGACCGCTTTATGAGAGCCACCGCCAATTCTCAGGTCTTTAAGGACCGGCACTGGTTTGGGGCCAGCGAGCGCTTTGGGGACCATGGCAACCAGCGTATGAAGAAGCTCTTCGCCTCCGCCAGTGAGGGTGGATGACAGAACTCTCCCCCCTTGGTCAAAGACAACAACCTCGACATCGGGCATCTTCTCTTTGATCCTCCGGAGCGATCTGCGTATGGAGGGTAAATGACGCTCCGGAATGTGCGGGTAGGGTCTCCTGCCCGTCATTTCATAGAGGAGCATAAAGGTCGCGTGGCCAAGAGAGAGAATTCGTGCGTCAGCCTTCTCCTCGAGCATTCGTGTTGATATTTTGACGCTGTAAGGGAGGGTCAGGAGAAGTCCAACGAAACCAATAATGAGAAAAGGGAATGCGAGTTTGTTAAATAGCCTCGTCTTTAGCAGTCTTAGTAAGAAAATGGCACCTTCCTCCTTTACTTCAGCCAAAACAACACAGCCTGCGCCATAAGGCTAGCTGCGGATCCTATTATCAACCGAGAGCGACCAAAGTTTGGTTTACAGGTTTTCCAGACGGCACCGGGAAAGACGGTCACGGTGAAAAGAAGACGTCAGAGATGCCACTATGTGGACGCCTCAGCCATCATATCTCGCTTATGGAGGAGGACCTTGATGCGGTGGCAGAGAATTTCACTTTTGAAAGGCTTGAGAATAAAGTCATCCGCCTTGGAGAGTAACAACGCTCTGGCGTGACTCTTCGGGTCTGTAAAGGCTCCGGTGATTATGATGATAAGGGTATTGGCAATCGACTCGTCCTCATCTGTCTTTATTTCGCGGCAAACCTTGAACCCGTCTTTCTTCGGTATTTGTGCATCGAGAACAACCAGATCTGGCTTCTCAGACTTAACCTGCTGGATTGCCTCGTCCCCGTCTGATGCGGTAACCACCTCATAGCCCTCATCCAGAAGCAGACCCTCCAATGCATCAACGACAACCTCCTCGTCGTCAACTATGAGTATCTTATCCTCTGTCATCTGTCCCTCCCCTGATCCCCCAAATTTTTAACCGGTAGTTTCCCTCGATAGGGCCTTCTATACTTTGAAAGGTGGCTGTCGAATACCGCCCCATGGCGGGAAGCCCCTGTATGGGTCAAGTATCTTGGACACCGAGAGACAGCGATCTATTCCACAATGGGTTCCTACTCCTTCGACTCTCTCATCCTCTTGAGCCTTTTCAGGCGAAATAGATCCTCTCGCTCCCTTTCCTCCAGAGTACTCTCAATAAACCGATTCTGCTCCTTCAGAGCTGGGATTACAACCTGCTCTAGCGCGTTGACCCGCCGAGTCGTCTTGCGGATTTCGTCTCCCAGGCGCTTAACCCTCACCTCATTGCTGGCCATGGCAATTATCAGATTGAGTATACCTTCGAAAGAGGTGGCCGCTTCATCGATCCGGGATGAAACCGTATGGATTCCATAGCCTCTGGCCATAACCGAACGAACGACACTCGCCTTCTCAAGCTCTGGTACTCTGATGCCCCATATGTTCCGGCGTTCCACCCCAAGAGTAACCTCCCTTTTTGTTGACATTCCCACAGATCTTACCACATGAGTCCCATCGATTCCCAGGGCGATGTTCAGAACATTGGCAGCGGTGCGTACCCGTTCATCCAGTTCGTCCCGAAAAGTGAACATCTCCCTGACCATGGTGAAAAACTCCTTGACCAGGGCATCCCGCTTATTCTTGAGGAGACTCACACCGTCGATGGCAAGGTTTGTCTGAACCTTGTTCTGGAGTAGGTTCATTCGGGTGGGACTGATTTTTTCCAAGGCTCACATTCTCCCACAAGGTCTGACGACAGGGATCGCCAAGACCTATTCAATGACTGGCGGCGCTGCCTTTGTTTCTTCTTGATAATAGCGATCGATGTGCTCCGTCTTGATTCTTCGCAACTCAGTTTTCGGGAGTTGAGAAAGCAGATTCCAGCCAATGTCGAAAGTCCCTTCGATGGACCGATCCTCTAGTCCCTGATGGACAAACCTTCTCTCAAAATCTTCCGCGAACTTGAGGAAGCTCTGATCCAGTTCAGTCAAAGCCTCTTCTCCGACGATCGCCACCAGGCGTCTGAGCTCTCTGCCCTTGGCGTAGTAGGCATATAGCTGATCGGCAAAGCCACGATGGTCCTCTCTTGTCTGTTCCTCACCAATTCCTTGATTCATCAACCTGGACAGGCACGGTAGGGAGTCGATGGGAGGATATATTCCCTTGCGGTGGAGCTCTCGACTCAGCACGATCTGGCCTTCAGTAATATATCCCGTCAGATCGGCAATTGGATGGGTAATGTCGTCATCAGGCATCGTCAGGATGGGAATCTGCGTGATAGACCCCTTCTTCCCACTGATCCGCCCTGCCCTTTCATAGATAGTGGCGAGATCTGTATACATGTACCCCGGATAGCCCCGTCGCCCTGGAACCTCTTCCCGGGCCGATCCAATCTCCCGGAGTGCCTCACAATAGTTCGTTATGTCTGTGAGAATCACCAGGACATGCACATCGCACTCGAAGGCGAGGTATTCGGCAACCGTGAGGGCGCAGCGTGGCGTCAGCAGTCTCTCTATAGTCGGTTCGTCAGCTAGATTCAGGAAAATTACTGTTCGACTCAAGGCGCCCGTCCTCTCGAAATCCCTCATGAAGAGCGACGCCTCCCGTTCTGTTATCCCCATAGCCGCAAAGACGATGGCGAAACGCTCTCCCCCACCGCGTACTTTGGCCTGTCGGACCAGTTGGCTTGCAATGTCATTTGCCGGGAGCCCAGCCCCGGAAAAGATGGGCAGTTTCTGTCCCCTCACGAGCGTGTTCAATCCGTCGATGGTGGAAATCCCGGTCTGTATGAACTCAGCAGGTCTTTCTCTGGAAATCGGGTTGATTGGTGAGCCCGTGATCTCTAGTCTCTTTGTCGGCAACACTTGGGGCAACCCATCAATCGGTTTTCCAGAACCGTTGAAAACCCTCCCAAGCATGTCAATCGAGACACCAATCTTTGCAACCTCTTCTCGAAAGACAACCCGAGTTGAAGCAACATCAAGACCCGTTGTCGCCTCCAAAACCTGGATCACCACATTCTCGTCCGAGGTTTCAAGAACCTGGCCAGTTCGCTCCTCACCCGTCGGGAGTAGAATTCGAACCATCGCTCCGTAGACAGCTTCAGGAATACTCCTCGTGAAGATCAACGGACCTGAAATGTAATTGACAGCTTGGAATTGCTTGGTCACAAGATCCATCATAATTCTCCCAGTTCTTTGACGATGCGAGATATCAGATCATCTACCTTCTCTTTAAACTCCTCGTTAGGGATTTCCTTCATACGCCCAAGTTCCTCCCTGAAAGGGTGCCCAATCAGGGTCTCGAGGGGAACTCCTCTCTCAAGTGCCTTATCGCTCTCTCTATAGTAGGTCATTAGAGCCTTAATCATACCGTGTTGTTTTTCAAATGGGCAGAAACAGTCCACCTCGTGAAAGGCACTCTGACGCAGATAGTCCTCCCGGACCGAGCGTGCCATCTCCATAATGAGCCGCTCGGCATCTGGCAACGCATCTAGACCCACCAGTTGAGCTACTTCCTGGAGTTCCGTCTCCTTCTGGAGGAGAACCATCGTTTCTTCTCGAAGACCGTCCCAGTCCTCTGCAACATTCTCCTGAAACCACTCCTTGAGGTGATCAGAATAGAGGCTGTAACTCCGTGTCCAGCTGATGGCTGGAAAGTGGCGGGCATGAGCCAGGGTGGAGTCAAGGGCCCAGAGCGCACCTGCAATGCGCATGGAGGCCTGTGTCACGGGCTCTGAAAAATCACCCCCAGGCGGGGAAATTGCGCTGATCACGGTCACGGATCCTTCTCGCCCTTCATCACCTAAGCATGTTACTCGCCCGCCCCGTTCATAGTAATTGGCTAGGCGGGTTGCGAGGTAGGGAGGATACCCTTCCTCTCCCGGCATCTCGGCCAGCCGAGAAGACATCTCTCTCAGTGCTTCTGCCCATCTAGAGGTACTGTCCGCCAGAATCCCGACCCGGTATCCCATGTCCCGGTAGTACTCGGCCATGGTTATCCCCGTATAGATGGAGGCCTCTCTGGCCGCAACCGGCATGTTTGAGGTATTCGCAACGAGAACCGTCCGATTCATTAGCGGGAGATCGGTCCTCGGGTCCACAAGATGGGGGAATTCGTAAATAAGATCTGTCATCTCGTTTCCCCGCTCACCGCATCCAACATATATGATGACGTCCGTATTGGCGAATTTGGCCAGGGTGTGTTCCACCACGGTTTTACCCGTGCCAAAACCACCAGGGACGATAGCCGTCCCCCCGTCGGATATGGGAAACATCGTATCGAGGATTCTCTGACCCGTGATGAGCGGGACAGTTGACCCGAGTTTCCTCACAAAGGGTCGTCCAATGCGAGATGGCCATTTCTGCATCATGAGCAGCGGGGTTCCATCATCAAGCTCGCCAACGGGGTCCTCCATCTTGAATGTGCCGCTTTCAATATTTTTTATTTGTCCGGAAATGTTGGGTGGGGTCATAACTTTGTGGATGATAGCCGGCGTTTCTTGGATCTGTCCGATGATATTCCCACCGCGGACCTCATCGCCTTTTTTGACAGTCGCGGTAAACCCCCACTCCCTGTCTCTAGGTAGGCCGGGTACAGTGATTCCACGGTCTATGTAACTACCGGAAATCTGCTCGAGGTGACTGAGGGGACGTTGAATCCCGTCATATATAGAGGTCAACAGACCTGGACCCAATTCGACCAGGAGAGAATCGCCTGTGTTGGCGACCTCTTCGCCTATGCCCACCCCCGACGTATCCTCATAGACCTGGATAGTTGCAGCATCCTCGTCCAGGCGGACGATTTCTCCAACCAACCCCAGCTTTCCCACCTTAACCATGTCATACATCTTGGCGCCCAGCATGTTCTTGGCCACCACGGCCGGGCCGGAGACCTTTGATATGACGCCTCGCTGTTGTTTTTCCATGAAGTCACCCCGTTTCATCAGCACTTCATATGAATTCTATTTTCTCAATTTGATGTGGTATCCGATGGCCTTTCGAATCAATTGAGCTGCATAGCTCTCTTCGACGTCTCTTTTTTCCTCTGTATAGGTAACTGGAGGAAATGGAATGATTAAGGGCATCTCACTTTCTGTCACGATGCGCATCACCTTGTGGTCGAAGCTTTTGATGAAGTCCTCGTTAATCGCAATGAGGCCTACATCTCCTCTATTGATAGTTTCCTTGAGAATCTCGGCAGCGGTGTCACGGGTGGCGTCCTTCACCTCGACGCCGGTGAGGCGGAACCCTAGAAGGCTTCTCTCATCAGTGATGATGACAACGTTATACAAAGACCAGCTCCTCCTCTATTAAGGATTGGGGAATGTGTGACACCTTGCCCCGACAGATTATCCTCAAATTCACGGTTTCACAGAGTTTGAGCCAGAGATACCCAATCACCGAGGCAATGGTCAGTGGATTTTTCGCAAACATGGCCATCCCCTGTTGAATCATATAATTCTCCATCAACCTTTCTACGGGGGGAAGTGCCCCGGCTCCTGAGAGCCTCTGCTTTGCCTGGTTGAGAACCGCTCCGTATCTCGTGTTGGCAAACCTGCCAAACACCTCGTCCAGATCCTTGCTGGAGGCTGCAGAAAGAAAATCCTCCCCCTTTATTTCCAAACCGTCCCGTATGAAGAGTTCTCCTCGTTCGGCAGGGGCGATCTGGCTCACGACGACCTTCATGATCGTCAGAATGTTGAGAATATCGATTTCCGTCTTCAAAAAGCCCGTCACGATCCGGGTGTTTGCATCATCCAGGCCTCTTTTCAGAACACTCAGGGATCTTTCGAAGTAGAACTTATCCAGAGCCACCTCCATGTTTGTCAGGCTATTTGTCGCAGACAAATCCGCCAATTTGGATTGAAGAGGTGGATAGTACTCGGAGTTCCAGGTGATCAGAAGGTCAATGACTGCCTTAATATCTGGCTGCTTCATCATTTCCCTCAACAGCGGTTCAGTGAGCTTGCACACTGGAACGAAACTCCTCGAGACCTCCTCAAGGGGTACGCCCGAGAATTTTCCTCGGAGAACAGTCTTGATATTGTATACATCCCAACGGCCGAGAAGAATGCCCAGCAACCGTTTCGGTTCCCCCCCGACCATCCCGAATATCCCCGAATAGGTGTCCGCCAGATGCTGTCTAATCCCCTCTTCAATAGCGGAGATTTCCGAGGGTTCAAGAGTGCGAGCTTCTTCGATCCGTTTTCCGTACTCCGTCGTCTGAAGGTGGCCCATGATCGTGTGTATGTTCTCCTCAGCCATGAGTTTATTGAAAAAGGGTCTATCGAGGAGGCGACTCTTCATCCCCTTGATCCGGGCGTTGATATAGCTGTAATCATCGTTCACAAACAACACCTCTTGCGCTTATACGGTCTACAGTCATACCCGAGTTCGAGATCTTGGAGGATCCTCTCCCCCAAAAAAAAAAGATCGAACCCACTACTCACCTTCAAAAAGAATCTTGTTCAGTTCCTCGGTGAGAGACTCTCGACGTTTCTCCAGCCTCGATTCAATGGTATTGTGAACAGAGATGGATCCGTCCTTCTTTTCGACGACGAGACCTCCAAGACAGTTTTGCCCAGGTCTCACCTCGGCGTTCAGATTTCGAGAGGCCAAGATGTTCTGGATGAGAGGTATATCACGCTTATCCACATAAATAATCAGATCCTCGCCTGTCAGGATCTCATCCCCGAGTTTATGAAGGATGGACTTGTAGTCGTTCCGTTCGCGAACTTTCGAGAGTTCCTGACGAGCCTTATCAAAAGCCTCCTCCACAAGCTGGTTCTTCGCCTTGGCCAAAGACCGCTTTTTCTTTAGCTCAGATTCTCCCAAGATCTTCGTTCGTGTCACCTCCACTTCGGGATCCTCCTGCTCAAGAATCGATTCGCTGATTTCCTTTGCTCTGGCCTCTGCCTCCTCAATCAGCCTGTTGGCGATCTTGCTAGATCTGGATAGGATCTTTCTTCTTTCTTCTTTTCCCCGTGCCTCTATGGCATCAAGTAACTCGGAAACACCCATAATTCCCCTCTGATCAACTTCCCTTAAAAATAAGAGAGCTCATACTGAAACTCCAAAGTGCATGATCGACTGCGCGAGTTTCCTAGAACATAAAAAGGACGATCGCAGCAATCACGAAACCGAGGATGACAACAGTTTCCGGGATGGCAAGAAGGACGATCATCAGGCCCGTCAATTCTGGCTTCTCGGCGATGACGCCTGCCCCGGCTGCTCCAATCCTGGACTGAGCAATACCAGTTCCCACACCACCTAACCCGATCGCCAAACCCGCTCCGACGGCGAGTAACCCTTTGCCAATCGACATCTCTCCCTTGGTTGCGGTCTCCTCAGCGGCATGGGCCAGAGCCCCCCACGCCCAAGACGACATAACCATAAGAAAGGCTGTATGAACCATTCGTCTCAGTTTTCTCACAACATCTTCCTCCTTTCACACCACATATCGGTTTTTTCATTCCTTTAAAACTCCTTCGCCTCTCGCGAAAGGAGTGAATTGCCTCCCACCGTATCGGAAGAACTGTTTGAAGAACTCCACGTAATGGAGCCGCAACCCCTGGATCGTTGGACTGTATATACCAAGGGCCAGGTTTAGGGCGTGGAGAAGAAGAACAATGATCGCTGCCACCACGATATTCCCCAGCGCACCACCGAAAAAATTCGCGACCATGGCAATAATTGCGGAGGAAATGCCTATCGCCATCAGGCGGGCGTAGGAAAGAATATTTCCAATCACCGAGATGATTTCCAGAACTCCTACAAAACCCTCGGCATATAAAAGCAAAGGGAGGGAAACCAGAATCAGGACAACCCCGGTGGTGAAAAACTCTTTCGGCACGAGATTCCCCAAATAGGCAATAAGGACAAAAAGGGCACAAATAGTGCCCATAGTTGCCGCCCGAGCGATTCCGTGCTTCCGCGACCTGATCCGGAATGCCTCGACAACTCCAAGGATGAGACCGAGAAAAACGTGAAACACCCCGATGCCAACTGAAAGATAGAGAAGCGGCACCATTGCCTGAAGGCGCTCCTTCCATATGGGGTGCAGCCCCAGGAAATGCTCACCGAAATCTCCCAAGAGTTCTCCATAGAGGAACCCGAAAATAATGCTAGAAATCGAACACAGGATCAGGATATACATGACGTCCTGAATGATCGCCTTGGCCCGATACTTGAACTTCAGATACAGAGCAGCGCTCAGGAATATAGCGCCATATGCGATGTCTCCCAGCATCATTCCAAAAAAGATAGGAAAGCCGACAGCGAGAAGGGTCGTCGGGTCGATTGCGTTGTATTTCGGTAAGGGGAAAATGGACATGAGCTTCTCAAATGGCCTAATAAGGGGCGAATGGACAACACAGACCGGGATGTTTTCCTTTTCCTCCTCACTGATCGGCACCACATTTAGAACGATGGTCTCACCCACTTCTTCTTTCAGTCTGTTTTTCAATGTTGACAGGGTCTTCGTTGGAATCCAGCCCCGCATCATGAAGGTGTAACGAGTCTGTGCGAAATTCAGAAAAACCTTGAAAATGTTCAGCTGGTCCTCCACCTTTCTCAGTAGCTCATTGATTGGGGTAGACCATTGTGCAGAGATATCCTGGATCTTGGCCTCCAGTTCTTTCAGATTATCCGGGAGTTCCGCCTTCATCTCACTCAGAATACTCAGTGCCTCATTAAAGGGGCGATCAGCGAGATCAGATGGCATCTTAATTTCATGGATGTCCGTCGTGTTAAGGAGGGAACCGACCTCCTTCGAGTAGCTCTTATGAAAGAGAAGGGCCAGGGCTGAAACGTCTGGCGTCACTTCCTTGAGGGCGAGGTGAAACTGTCCTCCCGTAATCTTCTCCAACTCCTCCCGCAGCAAGGGCATGACGGCGTTCTCGTACTTCTTCTCAATCGTCAGCCCGACGATCGCATGATTCTCCATGGTTTCGAAACCCTCGAGCAGAGGGGAAAAGACCTCAAAAACCTCTTCGTACTTCGACAGAATTGTCAGCTTTTCCTGAACTTGATTTCGCTGCTTCACCAGGTCTCCAACGTCCTCAAGTAATCGATCGAGTTTTGGAGTCCATTCCTCAGAAAACTTCTTGACGTCGAATGGTTCCTCATGAGAGACCTCTTCTCTCCTTCGTTCCTCCGATGGCGGGAGCAGAAGCTGGATCTGCTTCAGTTTTCCGAGAAGGACTTCAAGCTGTCCTTTTTCGGCCAGCTGATCCTCCTCCATCTCCATTTCTGAGAAACCGAGCTCAGGGTTGTCGATAACATCGGAAAGGTCCTCAATGTGGAGCGTCCCCATGTCATAGATCAGATCGACGATTTTTTTGAAACTCTTTCTTTCTCCGACAATTTCCACCTTGCTCATCTTGAGTATCATCGTTTCCCTCTCACCGGGGCAAAACGGCATCAATAACCCGTTCCACTGCCTGGGGCAGATGTTTCTTGGCCTTCTCAACCACGCGTTTCAGGCTTTCCTCATACTCCTTTTCCACACGTTCCGCCTCTTCTTGAACTGATTCCAGGGCCTTTTCTTTCATCGACCGTTTTTCTTGAAGACTCCGTGTTTTCGCTTCCTGAACAATCTCTCCTGCCCGCTGGCGAGCCGCCTTAATCTTCGCCTCTGCCTCTTCGTGGGCCTTGGCAATCATCACCTCAACTTCCTTTTCCTTGTGGCTAATCGATTTGAGCATCGTCATATCGTCTGGTTTCGTCGGTTCTTTTGCCATGGTCATCTCCCTATAAAGCACAACCCCGGGTGTGCTCCCCATGCATCGATTCTATTTCTTCTTCTTTTCAGTCATTTCCCAGAACAACTCCCGAGCACCTTCTGCAAAAGCCTTTATCTCGACCTGAATGATGACCTCGAGTTCTCCCTTGTCGAGCCAGACCCCCCCACAGGTCTCACATTTCTTCATTTTCAGGTATTCAAATTTCGGATAAGACGCCTTTTGAAGATCGTGGCCGCAGCTGGGACATTTCATCCAGTGCTCCTTCTTGAGGGCCAGATCTTCCTTATCCTTTCGTTTCTGTATCTCCTGCTGTTTGATCCATTTCTCCTCTTCTTCACTCGGTTTTCTCATGGGCATGGATTGACTCCTCCATCCAAGTCTCAAAGAGTTTTCCTTTACACCACTCCTCGACGCGACACTAATGTAAGTAATCCGTGGGGATAAGGTAATGGGAGGGAGACTAAGGAAATTTTTCACATATTAACCGTATCCCTTCCCGATTGTCAACAGGTTTCTACCCTCGGATAACACGGAAGCGAACCTTTCATGCTATTTCGTCACCCGGTTGGTGACCCGAAATCTATTTAGGAAATAATAAAAAAAGCAAAGTTGAAGAATTTTCTTGCATATCTGGACAAACCAATTATAATAGCATGGGCGTGACTCGGGATGTTGTCCAACTACCTTTGTTCTAGCTGCGCCCGTCGAGGAATCGGGGGTGCCAGATCACAGGTTTATCCAGCACGAGTGGAACCCCCCTCCGAAAAAATCCAGCCCCGGAGATCATGAATGCTTCCTGACTTCCAGCCGGCCGGTAGCGGACTGACAGACAATGGGCCTAAGGAGCTCGACCTATTGTACAGGATTAGCCAACTGGTCCACGACGCCGGCACATCCAAGGAGAGGTTTCTCCGTGCGATGGAGGTATTGGACGAAACCTTCGGAACGAATTATGGAACCCTAACCCTTCTCAATCCTTCAAATAGAGAGGTTCTCCTCGAAGTGGCATTCGGGGAACCAACTGAAAGGCACGGATATATCCAGGGACCCAACCGTTCCACTATCGAGGAGGTGCTGACCCATGCCCGGCCCATGGCCTTTGACCGGGTGACCGAGAGGCCTCTCCCCTTCCCGTCGAGCAGTCTCGATGAGAAAGATCTCTCGATGCTCTGTGTCCCTATTGTCAATAACAACCGTGCAGTCGGGGTCATCACAACCCATCCCCTCTATCGGGATACAGTGTCGTACGAAAAAGACATCAGGCTCATGACCGTTATTGCCCATATGGTCTTCCCTGATACAACCCGACAAAAAGATCTCACTGTGCGGGAGTCCAGGGGCGGTCCTCCGCTAGACGAGATTCTTGATCGAAAGCTGAGACAGATGATCGAGAAGGTCGACCCACCGACCGAATCGAGATGTGCCCTCCTCTTGGACATCGTCAACCTTGTCGAAAAAATCGTCATTAAATGGGCTCTCAAAAGGCACCAAAATGTCCAGACCGCAACAGCCCTCTTCCTTGGAATCAACCGGAACACACTCAGAAAGAAGATGCGAGATTTAAATATCCATTTCCAGAATCCCTCAGCGTGAGACAAGAGCATGGAAAAACCGGTTCCAATGTAGACCTGATCGAACGGGTCGGATGGCGGTCCCTGTCCGTCATCCAACTAATGAATTTTTCATGAATAAGAATAAATTATGTATTAATTTCATTTAGTTATAATAATAAATCTCAAAATTAGTTTAAGTTTCTCCTCGAATACAAAGTGATCCAATTCGCCAAGGGAAGCACCGCTCTAAGGGGTCTCAACAACCATCGATTCTGCCCACATCAAATGCCCTCAACGACGACAGCGCCCTCTCGAAGAACCTTCGGCCTTCCTTGTGTCACGTCGATCAGGGTTGAGGCTTCACCGCCACCGTATTCCGACATGGTAATGACAAGATCGACTTGGCTGCCAAATGTGCCGAGAATCTCCTCCAGTTCCTTTAAGTTCTTTCCGCCGGCAATATTTGCACTCGTTGAAGTCAGGGGTGAATCGAAATAATCGAAGAGGCGCCTCACAAAGGGGTGCGGGGAAATTCTCACCCCGATATTTCCTGTCTGCCCAGTCAGGATGGGCGGGAGCCGTTTTGATGCAGGGAAAATGATTGTGACCGGTCCCGGCCAGTAATTATCCATAATAGATCTCGCAATGACCGGGACTCTTGCAACAACCCGGTTTAACATGTCGAGGTCTCTCACGAGGACGGAGATTGGCTTGTCCAGGGCCCTTGTCTTAATCTCGAATAGCCTTTTGACTGCTTTCTGGTTCAGTGCATCCGCTCCAAGGCCATAAATTGTCTCTGTTGGATAAACAATGATTCCGCCCCTCTGAAGGCAGGTGGCTATCTCTTTGACTGGCCAGGTCCGAACGTCGTTCGAGCCCAATCTGACAATGCGCTCTTCTGTCACTGTCGAGCCTTTCTGATAGCGTTGTCCTTTCTCTTTAACTCGGCTTCCATTCTGTCCCTGTATTTCTCACACCGGTCACGAATCTCAGGGTACTTCAGGGAGAGCATCTGGGCTGCCAGAATACCGGCGTTTCGGGCCCCTGCTTTTCCAATCGCCATGGTAGCCACCGGAATCCCCCCAGGCATTTGAACCGTGGATAGGAGGGCATCCAGTCCTCCTATAGGGGATGACGGAATTGGCACGCCGATAACCGGAAGAACTGTATGGGCGGCAAGAAACCCGGCAAGATGAGCCGCGCCACCGGCTCCCGCGATGATCACCTCGATTCCCCGAGTGATAGCGGATTCTGCATACCGACGGGTTTTCTCTGGAGACCGGTGAGCCGAGGCGACCGTCATCTCATATCGTATTCCGAATACATCGAGACTCGACCCCGCCTCTGTCATCACCTCTAGATCTGAATCACTCCCCATAACGATACCAACCAAGGGCGCGTTCCTCTCCTTTTTCATCGATCATCGACCTCCTTATCGAGAGAGACGCTTCACGCGGGCGCTCCCCCCAAAATTCTATTGTCGACCCAGTGCCTCGGAAGTTCTCAAATTCCGTGAGAGATGTCGTTGTTCCCTCGCTGCATGGGCATGAGCGATTCAGCTCCAATGGAGTGAGATAAGACCTCATTGCGAATGTCATTCGCCACGAGCCTTCGACTGAGTAATACGTTGAGACCTTCGGGGTGACCGAGGCACAAAGGAAGGGCAACCTTAACATCAAGAATGGGAAGGAGGTTAAGACGCTCCCTCTCATGCCAGCGAGACAAAAAAACCGTTCTGCCACACTAAGGGAATAGAAAATCGCACGCGCTCACCGAAAATCCAACCGCGAGATCGAAAATCTTTCGAAGATACCTTATTGGAAGCCACAGCGGGTCTTTTACGAGAACGTGCCTAGGAGATCAGACGATCCAGAGCTTTCTTCCCAATGTCTTTTCTATAGTAGGCGCCCTCCCATCTGATTTCTCCGGCTGCCCTGTAAGCCTTCTCGATAGCCTGGGATATTCCATCGCCCAGTGCCGTCACTCCCAACACTCTGCCGCCACTTGTCACGGTCTTTTGTTCCTTCAGCTCAGTCCCCGCATGAAAGACAACGACCCCATCTAGCGACCCTGCCTGATCGAGTCCCTCAATTACCTTTCCCTTCCCATAGGCGCCCGGATACCCCTCTGAAGACATGACAACACAGACAGAAGCACGGGTATCCCATTCGATCTCCATCCCCCTCAGTGTTCCATCTATGCAGGCCATAAGGATGGGAACAATGTCGCTCTGCATCCTTATCAAGATGGGTTGTGCCTCAGGATCTCCGAAACGGGCGTTGAACTCGAGAACGATTGGGTTTCCATCTTGAATCATCAGGCCCCCATAAAGAACCCCACGATATGGTCTTCCCTCGGCCGCCATCCCCCGGATTACAGGAATCATAATATCCTCAACAATGCGCCCATGGACCTCCGCTGTCACTATCGGAGCCGGGCTGTATGCGCCCATACCGCCAGTGTTTGGCCCCTGATCGTTATCGAAGATGCGCTTGTGATCCTGCGAAGAAGCCATGGGCAAAACTGTCTCACCGTCCGTAAAAGCGAGAAAGGATGCTTCCTCCCCGGTCAGACAGTCTTCTATCACCACCCGATCTCCTGCGTTGCCAAAATCCTTCGCTACCATGATGTGATCGAGTGCGTCCAAGGCCTCTGCTTCTGTCTGGGCAACGAACACCCCCTTACCCGCGGCAAGACCGTCGGCTTTGACAACTATCGGGGCCTCCCTTGAGCGAATATGATCGGCAGCCAGATCCCTCTCTTGAAAAACCTGATATGAGGCAGAGGGAATCCCGTGCCGCCTCAGCAGGTCCTTGCAGAACACTTTGCTTCCCTCAATCTCTGATGCCTTCTGACTTGCGCCAAAAGCCCTCAGCCGCTGGGATTCAAACAGATCGACAATGCCCATGGTCAGAGGAAGCTCAGGTCCCACAACCGTCAGATCGACTCCGCGATCCAGAGCGAATCGAGAGAGCTTATCGAGATCTGTCGCGGCGATATTAACGCAGTCGGCTATTTCCTCAATTCCCGCGTTTCCAGGAGCACAGTAGATTTTTCCGACTAATGGGCTCTGACTGATCTTCCAGACAAGAGCGTGTTCTCTGCCTCCACCACCAACCACCAGCACCGTCAGTTTCCTTTCCCCCATTAGAAACCTTACCCCCACACTAGCCATTATTTAACGATTCGAGGTAGTTTGATATGGCACCATCATAATAAGCCGTCATTTGAAACACCTTTTTTGCGAGGTGGAAATTCGTCTGGACAGAGATAACCCCTTGATTATCGATCATCTCCTTGAGGACAATTCGGTAATCAGCAGGATCAACGACAACCGACACGTCCCGGTAGTTCTTCGCCGCGGACCGGATCATCGTGGGGCCACCGATATCGATGTTTTCAAGTGCCTCATCAAGGGAACACCCCTTTCGAGCAACGGTCGCCTCAAAGGGATAGAGGTTCACGACGATCATGTCGATGGGCGCGATCCCATGGGTCTCCATCTCCTTCACGTCCCTGGGATTCTCCCTTCGCCCTAACAGGCCCCCATGAATCTTCGGGTGGAGGGTTTTGACCCTACCCTCCATCATCTCCGGGAAACCGGTGTAGTCGGAAACATCGATGACGTGTATCCCCTTCTCTCTCAATATTTTTGCCGTCCCACCCGTGGACAGGACCTCCACCCCCATGTCTGCGAGAGCCTTGACGAAATCCACTAATCCGGATTTGTCAGAAACACTGACGACTGCTCTCTTGATTCTCGGCATGAATGGCTCCTCCCCCTCTTTGGGTCCCATCCCAGGAATCAGGACCGCCACTTTTGAGTTGAATTTCCCGACTCTGTCCCGGTCACTTACCGAGGAGATAGGAATAACATAAATGATTTTGGGGGTCAATCGGCAAATTTCTGAGGCGCTGTCACCTCTTCCATGTCAGAATGGTCGTTCCTGCATTGCTTTGCTGAAAAACCTCACCTCTTATTGACAAATCGCGTTTCCTGGTATATAGATAAAAATAAATCATTGGATGAGTATGGGATCAAAAAATCTTGCTGAGGACCAGAACAGCCCTCGATTGAATCGGGGGCTTTTTTTTGGACCGTCTTTGGGGCCAAGAGCTAAGGGGAGAGCGATTCCATAGTCAATGCCTCCCCTTTCATTTGCCGGATCTGGCTTACCGACAAACACTCAATCCTTTATCGCATGCCAGACTGACTGCAAAAGGGGGAATCACGTGCGCGAAACACGCAGAGCGATGGTCGTTCTGGAGGACGGCACCAGTTTCGAAGGGACCTCCTTTGGAAGTTTCGGGGAACGAACAGGAGAGATTGTCTTCAATACGAGCATGACCGGATATCAGGAAATTTTGACCGATCCTTCCTACAAAGGTCAGATTGTCACAATGACGTATCCCCTCATAGGCAACTGCGGCGTTAATCCAGAAGACATGGAGTCAGACCTTCCCTACGTTGAAGGATTTGTGGTGAAAGAATACAGCGATGGCTTTAGTAACTGGCGGGGTCGGATGAGCCTGGGCGCTTTTCTAAAGGACCACCACGTTATGGGCGTGCAGGGTGTCGACACTCGGGCTCTCACCAGGATTATCCGCACCGCAGGCGCCATGAGGGCCATTATCTCCACCGAGGATTTAGATCACAAGCGTCTCCTCGAAAAAGTGAGAGATGCCCCTACCCTTATCGGTAGAGACCTCGTAAAGGAAGTGTCCTGCGTGAGTCCCTATCGATGGGACCCTGGTTTCGGAGACGATCGATGGGATCCTCTCCGACCGGAGGAAGGCTTTCCCCCAGTGATCGGTGACAGGGAGTTTTCAGTCGTCACCATGGATTTTGGGGTAAAGCGAAACATATTGAAGATGCTTCACGCCCTTGGATGTGTGATAACGGTTGTCCCGGCCAATACATCGGCCGAGGAGATACTCTCCTACGATCCTGATGGTGTCTTTCTTTCTAATGGTCCGGGGGATCCTGAGGGAGTCCCATATGCTGTTGACACCGTCAAAGAACTCCTCGGCAGGAAGCCGATCTTCGGTATTTGCTTAGGTCATCAAATCCTCGGTCTGGTCATGGGAGCACGAACTTTCAAAATGAAGTTCGGCCATCGAGGGGCCAATCAGCCGGTTAAGACCCTGAAAACCGAACGGGTGAACATAACAACCCAGAATCATGGATTCTGTGTCGACGCCGCCTCTCTCGACCAAAATGTGATTGAGACAACGGCTGTGAACTTGAATGATGGAACCCTTGAAGGGATGCGTCACCGATGGCTTCCCGTTTATTCGGTCCAGTTCCATCCCGAAGCCTCTCCCGGACCCCATGATGCTGGATACCTTTTTCAAAGCTTCATAGAAGACATGGCGAGAGGGAGAAATGCCGAAACGTACAGACATCAGTAAGATTCTTGTCATCGGATCGGGACCGATTGTCATTGGCCAGGCGTGCGAATTCGACTATTCCGGAACGCAGGCCTGTAAAGCCCTCCGGGAGGAGGGATTTCAGATCATTCTTGCCAACAGCAATCCTGCCACCATCATGACGGATCCGGATTTGGCCGACAAGACGTATATTGAGCCCATCATCGCACCGGTCCTCGAGAAAATAATTGAGGCGGAGAGACCAGACGCCCTTCTTCCCACCTTAGGAGGCCAGACGGGGCTTAATGTGGCGATCCAGGTGGCAGAAAGAGGCGTCCTCGACCATTTCGGAGTCCGAATAATTGGCGCTAGCTACGAGGCGATCAAGAAAGCTGAGGAGCGAAATCTCTTTCGGTCCTCAATGAAGAGAATCGGTCTGGATCTTCCGAAAAGCGGTCTCGCTCATTCCATCGCAGAGGCCAATGAAATAGTCCGAGATATTGGCCTTCCAGCAATCATCCGGCCAAGTTTTACTCTCGGTGGCACCGGAGCGAGTGTTGCCTTCAATTTTAAGGAATTTGAGGAATTCGCCTCTCGAGGTCTCGATGCGAGCATGATCGGCGAGATCCTTGTAGAGGAGTCGGTCATCGGGTGGAAGGAGTACGAGCTGGAAGTGATGCGAGACCTGAATGACAACGTCGTTGTCATCTGCTCGATAGAGAACCTCGACCCCATGGGTATCCATACAGGCGACAGCATCACAGTCGCTCCAGCTCAGACCCTGAGCGACAAAGAAATCCAAAGGATGCGGGATGCTGCAATCGCCGTGATACGGGAGATCGGTGTTGAGACCGGAGGCTCAAACATCCAGTTTGCCGTTAACCCAGAAGACGGTCGCATGGTTGTTATTGAGATGAACCCTCGAGTCTCAAGAAGCTCTGCTTTAGCCTCCAAGGCAACAGGTTTTCCGATCGCCAAAATGGCGGCCAAATTAGCCGTAGGGTATACGCTGGACGAAATCCCCAACGATATTACCAGAAAAACTCCTGCCTGTTTTGAACCCACCATCGACTACTGCGTTGTCAAGATACCCCGATTTGCTTTCGAGAAATTCCCTGAGGCAGATCCGACTCTGACCGTTTCCATGAAGTCGGTGGGCGAGACGATGGCGATCGGGAGGACATTTAAAGAAGCCCTTCAAAAAGGTCTCAGATCTCTCGAAATCGGAAGATCCGGCCTGGGCGCGGACCCTGGTGACCTCTTCTATCAAAACGGCCGCCGCTCTGTGGCCCTTACCCGGAGGCAGAGGGAAGGGATGTTGAGGAGACTCAAGACCCCCGGTGCCGATAGAGTGTTTTGTGTCAAATATGCCCTTCAATCCGGCATGACGGTTGAAGACGTCTATAGGGCGACCCAGATAGATCCCTGGTTCCTCAAAAACATTGCGACAATCGTTGAAACAGAGCGAGAAATTGCGTCTTTCAGGGCACCCCCCCCCGACCTTGCCCTCTGGTCTCAGGCCTCTCCGCGAAAACCCACTCGCCTCCCGAAAGGACTCTTGAGCAGAGCCAAGCAGATGGGGTTCTCAGATGGGCAAATCGCTTTTCTTCTCGGAACTGACGAAACAGCAGTGGCCGAGTTGCGGAGGGAAGCCCAGGTAAATCCCGTGTTCAAGCAGGTAGACACCTGTGGTGCCGAGTTTGAAGCTCATACCCCCTATTACTACTCCACCTACGAATTCCAGAACGAGGCCGAGGTCTCTCTCCACAGAAGCATCATGATCCTCGGTGGGGGACCCAACAGAATCGGTCAAGGAGTCGAATTCGACTACTGTTGCGTCCATGCCTCTTTCGCCCTAAGAGAGATGGGATATGAGACGATCATGGTCAATAGCAATCCGGAAACCGTGAGCACAGATTATGACACGTCAGACAAGCTTTACTTCGAGCCGCTAACAGCGGAGGATGTCCTCAATATCGTCAATCAAGAACAGCCAGACGGCGTTATTGTCCAGTTCGGAGGTCAGACCCCACTCAACCTGGCCAGACGACTAGAAACGGCGGGGGTCACCATCCTTGGCACGAGCCCCGAAAACATCGACCGAGCCGAGGACAGGGAACGTTTCAAAGTCCTTCTCAAAAAGCTGAATCTTGCCCAGCCAGCCAGTGGGACGGCGGTCTCGCCACAACAAGCTCGAGGAGTTGCCGAGGAGATCGGCTACCCCGTTGTGGTTCGGCCCTCCTACGTCCTTGGGGGGCGGGCCATGGAGATCGTCTACGACCAGCATTCGCTGGATCACTTCATGGAGAAGGCGGTTCAGGCGTCATCCCAACACCCAGTGCTCATCGATGGGTTTTTGGAAAACGCCATTGAAATCGACGTAGATGCGGTAGCGGATGGGAGGGACTGTCTCATTGCAGGGATCATGGAGCACATCGAGGAGGCAGGCATTCATTCCGGAGATAGTGCCTGTGTCATTCCACCTTATTCCTTAGGGGATGAGGAGATTGAAGATATCAGGGACGCAACCCACGCCCTTGCAAGGGAACTTCAGGTCGTGGGGTTGATCAATGTGCAATTTGCGGTGAAGAACGACGTTCTCTACGTCCTGGAGGCTAACCCACGTGCCTCGAGAACGGTTCCCTTTGTCAGCAAGGCAACAGGCGTTCCGTGGGCCAAAGTCGCAGCCAAGGTCATGGCCGGCCGGCCCATCGCCGAATTGGGCGTTGGGGAGGTGGAGATTGATCATGTTGCCGTGAAAGAGTCTGTTCTGCCGTTTAGCCGTTTCACAGGGGTCGATCCAGTTCTCGGCCCAGAGATGAAATCAACAGGAGAGGTAATGGGCATCGATCGTGACTTCGGTCAAGCCTTTGCCAAGTCCCAAATGAGTGCTGGTCACAAGCTCCCCGAAAGTGGAAAGGTCTTCATAAGCGTGATGAATCGAGACAAGCGGGCCATTGTCATGATCGCCAAGAAGCTTGTGGACCTGGGGTTTGAAATCGTAGCCACCCACGGCACCGCTCGAGTCCTGGAAAAGAACGGTGTTCGGGCGCAGACTGTCTCCAAGGTTGACCACGGACGACCAAACATACTTGACTTGATCAAGAATGGAGAGATCGCCCTTGTCATCAACACGCCAGGAGGAAAAAAGCCGAAATCTGATGAGGCAATCATACGACAGGAAGCGTGGCACCACCAGATCCCATGCATTACCACCGTGTCAGGATCGTCAGCAGCGGTCAATGGTATTGAAGCATTGAAGGCCTCTGGGCTCCGTGTGACACCGATCCAGAGTTATCACGCAAATTCTACCAGGAAAGTCGACCTCGAGATCGACACCGTGCTCGGATGAGAGGATCGGTTCTCAGAGAAAATGATCTCCCTGACCCGACGGGACATAGAAAAAGATCTGCACCTGATGGAGATCGCCCCCCGACGTGCTTGGTCACCGCTTGAGTAACCACGGGCACAGTATTTGCAGGACCGCGAACGAAAGATTCCAGAAATCACCGCCTCCCATCAGCCTCACTGGATCTGGATCCCTGTTTCAGCTCTTGGGCAGAGCCCGGGGTGCCAGGTTAGGGAGATACCCGGCACGTCAGCCCATACAGGATGAACACCTGATGGCCAATATCCCTTGAAGACAGTGGACGGGTGGCTGTAACTGCATTATCCGGTCGGGAAAAAAGAGATACTGAGGCCGCCACATGGTATACTATCCAGGTGATAATTAGGTGAATCGATGAAAGGGATCCCAAAATCTGAGGCTCCAGACAAAAAGATTCTCATCGTCGATGACGAGGCCGAATCTCGCCAAACGCTCAGGAACTTTGTTGAATCCCTCGGATATACCTGCACGGAAGCAGCCTCGAGCCGCTTGGCGCTGGAACTTCTAACGGAGACACCTTTCCCGATCGTCATCTCTGAGATCCTCATGCCTGAAATGGACGGATTTGAACTCCTTCACATTATCAAGAAGAAATACTCCGATGTCGATGTTTTGATTATTGGTGGGTACCAGGGGAAGTACTCTCCAATGAAAATCCTTCAGGCTGGGGCGAATGATATTCTGGCGAAGCCCTTTACCATGGAACAGCTGGCGGTCCAACTCTTCAAGATCGAGAGAGAGAAAGCCCTGAAGAACAAACTCTACATTAGCGCAATTACCGATGAGCTCACCGGTCTCTACAATAGGAGGTATTTCTATCAAAAACTCGAGCGTGATCTCGAAAAGGCGAAAGAGAGAGAATACCCTATATCCATAATCATGGTGGACGTTGATGGCTTCAAGCGATTCAACGATCGATACGGCCATCTGAAAGGTGACGCCCTTCTAAGGACCGTGGGGAGTGTTCTGTGGCTCTCCATCAGAGAGAACCTCGACTGCGCCTTTAGATATGGCGGGGATGAATTCGTCATGATCCTCACCGAAGCAGACTACAAGACCGCCCTATCGATCGGAAATCGCTTGAAGGCAAAGTTCAAGGAAACGGCTCCAGCTGGACTGACTCTCAGCATGGGAGTGGCTCAGTTTGAAAAAGATTTTGATAGCGAGGCCTTTGTTCAACTTGTCGACGAGAGGATGTACAAGGATAAGCAAAAATCAAAAGAGCTTGGACACTCCCAGCTAGAGGTTGATCTGGGGAAAGATAACTACTACATCCGGTGTCTGACTTGTGGCAGCCTCGCCCACTGGGCCTCTCCCCTTTGTGAAAACTGCCTTGCCGATCCCAGAAAAAAACCAGTTTCAGAAAAGAGTCAAGGCCTTGGACGGACTCTTCCCACGACAGCCCCTCATACGGTGAAGGATCGGAGGAAGACGCCGCGGATGAGGATCAGTAAGACATTTCTCCATGATGGCCTTCATGCGACGATCCAAAATGTGAGCCGGGAAGGAATCCAAATAAAAACAAGGGCATCCCTGTCTGTCGGTGAACCACTCACAATCGCCTTAGCCCTGGAGAGACGAATACTCAGGTTTGGCGGCACCATTGTTTATGTGACTCCTCTGCCGGATGGAAGTACTGTTGCTGGCCTTCGGTTCTTCGAAATCTCGGGCGAGGACGCCATCTTGCTGAACGATTTCCTCGACTCCCACCTGCTTAAGAGAAGAGCACAGAATAAGACTGACCAGGGCAAATCCGGATAGAAGATCTGTGTGGGGCTATGTGGCCAGGCTGAAACTTTTCGCCTCGGTTTGGCGCTTCCTTTAAATCTCACCGAGCCTGTCCTCTCTGTGGTCAAAACTGAATGCCAGATGATCGGGGGCTGGTAAAGAACTTCTGGGGCAGGATTTTCGGTCAAAAGACTTTCAGTAGAACACCTCGCGCCAGCCGTAGTTCTCAATACCCCCTCGGAGAAGGTTCACTTTGCGACTGTGGACGGTGCGATCGCTGGTCTGTATCAGCATCTCTTGGGTCTTCGCATAGTAAAAGATCTCCGAAGCGTATCCCGGCCCGATTGGAATTCTGCCGACTGGACGGGCGTCCCCGTCTGGGTCTGGGTCCTCGCCGAAGACGGTCCGATTAGGGACACAACCGGTATCAAATTCCCTATAATAGAGGTAAGTTGTTCCCCCGGCGCCGCACTGGTCATTCACATCGGGAACAAAGGTCAGAAAGAAGACCAACCCTCCCATGACTAACGGTGATGAGGAGACACGCTCCCCGGGCATCGTCAGATCCACAAACCAACCCTTTACAGGCCCGGGCGCTTGAGGGCAGCTATTTGCAGTTTGATCGACCAGATCACCCCGAGTCAGGGGACCGTACTCATCTTTTATGGCATAGAAACTCTGTGCGGAGAGAGCTGTCTTATCCGCAAGGGTTAGATACTTTCCAGTTCCAAAATAAGTGATCAAGTTCTCGCAATTCTGGTCAGTCGGGCCAGAACAATAGAAAGAGAGCCCCACCGGCTGTGTTATGGGTTGATTCGGCTCGGTCTGAAAAACTTGCTGCCCCGTCCATGTGTTAGGATCGACTGGGCTGTAGGTCCTGGGATCTCCCTGATCGGTGATATCAAATCGCCAGAGCCTTCCCGAAAGGTCTCCTGAAAAGAGACTGTCTGCATAGTCGTCTCCATTGATATCGACCGCCCGTGCACTCGATAAGACGTTGGGGTTGGACGGACTTGGGTGACCGACGGGAATTGTCAAAAAATTCCCCCCCGAGTCCATGTCGATAGCAAAAAGATAACCTTCACCGTCTTGATTGTTGAAACCGTTTCCCACAAAAGCGAGCCACTTGTCACCGCCCCCCAAGGTGATCTTTTCGACTGCCGGAATCGACCAGCTTTCGCCCAGTCGCGAGTCCGAGAACTCCCACAGTGGCTGAAACCCTGTGCTCTGATCACCAGGGTCTGGATCGGTCACGTCAAGGGCGAAAAAGGACGTTCCACCTTCCCTTTCTCCCCCGATCAGGGTCGTCCTCCATTGTGGCCCCGTTCCATCAGGGTCGATAAAAGCATCAGCGACGGTCGGTGTCAGATCCACAAAATACTCATGGCAAGATTCGTAATCCTGGGCGGTGAGGTGCTCCAATTTGGCGAGGAGATTATTGGGGATGAATCCCCACGCTTCTTCCCCCCCTCTGGGATCGTCAGCATAGAAGGCATGGAGCATACCATCATTCGCTCCTACATAAATCATCCGCTCACGCGAGGCGTGACTGCGTCGAAACTCGATGTAACTGGGATCATTGAAGAACCCATCAGGAGCACCGACCACGACTGGCGTCGAATTGACGATGTCCCCGAGCTTATGACCGCCACGGTCCCGAAATCCTTTTACATCAGCCCCTCGAATAAAATTAATGATGTCTATCCCTTTATTCGCGCTGCTCTGATTGAGTAGTCTGAAAAGCTCATTTCCGTCCACATCGGTTACTGCCGCATTATCCTCTATGAACTCTGTTTTTGCGTTGATACCCGAAAGACCCTTGAGCGCTGTATAGATCTCGCGATCGGCCGGGTCTCTTGCCATCAGAATGTCTGCCGCTTGCCATCTTAAAACACTCGGCGAACCGGTTCCATCTTTCAGTTCGAATGCGTCAAAGAAACCCCTCCAGCCCGCCGGGTGAAAGGATGCCCGAAGAAGGAGGTCCTGTGTTCCAGCCGATGTGGAGACCACAGTTGAAGCTGTCCCCGAGGAGATGGACATGGAGATTTCTCTCATGGCCTTCCCCAGCGCCGCACGGAGTCCCTGGTAGTTACTGGCGGTGTAATAATACCTCTGGTAATGGATGCTCCCTGGGTCACTCCACTCGGCCTCGAGGCCATGAAGGCCATTCCCGTTGAAAGCTGTATCGAGGAGAAGCTGGTTGCTGATGGTAAAACCAATCGAGTACGTGAGAACATTTCTTTTTTCGCTTCCCTGCTGCAAATCAGGTCTCGCATCGTTCTGATACATATAGTAGGCCAGGTCGTCAAGGTAGTCTGAACCACGTCCGGCATACCGATTCTCTTCTGCCCCTCCACTGTCTCCATCCCAGTCCTTTTTGATGTATCCACTCAAATTATCTGAGTCCCAAGTCGGTTGACCGTCAGTTATGACGATAACAAAATTCTTTTGGCACCACTGCTGGACGGGACCGTTCTGCTGGTCTCGGAAGTAGTCCCAAGCGTCTTCCAAGGTCTCGGCCAGCGGAGTTCCCCCTCCGGCCCAGAAGCTTGGGCTTTCTATTGCTTTGATTACCGCGTTATTGTCCGAGCTAATCGGGGCCGCAATCTTCCCCCCAAGGGTCTGATCAAACCTCATTAGACCGAACCGAACATCAGGATTGGCCTTGACAATCTCTGTTATGGCTCTTTTGGCCGCCAGCATTCTGATAAAAATATCTCTGGTGGTAGAATCGTCGTGCATGGCCTTAATGGCATCACGCTGGGCTTGATTGGAATGGTAAAAGATCCAGTTCAAGTAGTTGTAGTCGTACCACGTGGCATGCTGACCGGTATCTTTCACATCCACGCTGTACGTCGCATAGGGAAGAAACACTCTGATATGGTCTGTATTTACAGGATCATATTGGGTTTGGGTGATAAAAGCACCGCTCACCCGATCGAAATAAAAATAGTGGTCATCTTCGCTCCATTGAGTCTGAAAGTCGCTTCCGCTGCACAGTTCCGTCGGATCCGTGTAGTTCCTGAAGCGGAGTTTTATCTTATCTTGGCTTGTTTGATAACTGACCCGGTGGTGATCGAGATAGCAGTTCTCAGCCTCCCGGGCAAAGACCACCTTTTTCCCCTGGGAAAGGAGCGGCGTCGAATGGTCAATCAGAGGATCGAATTGGTCAAGCCACAGAATGTTAGACATGCTGCCCGAGGTGTCAAAGACTATCAACACATTGGGAGAAACACCCCCAGTGATGAAGGGTGGGGCCTTACATGCGCCCTGGCCCAGCGCCTCGGCGTTATAGAGAACAAGAACCCCAACTAGCCCTAAAACAAATAGCCTTCGTCCCATCATCGTTCCCCTACCCCTTTAGATAGAGACCGATCACATAGCTCAGAAGAGAGGCCCAGCAGATACCTGTCAACCAAGGGATTCGGCTTTTTGGAGATCTACCCGCGCTGCGGCTTTCTAGCAAGCATAATGGAAAAGACCTGCATTGTCAAACGGAGGGCCGAGCTCGATCTTTCACGATTAAAAGGGTGGTCCTGCGAAACCGCGCGGACGATCAAACTCCCATGGAGGGACCATCCACATCTCATGCCGACCAGCAAACTGGGCTTAACGGTGACCGGCCCTCACGCCTAAGGGAAAAGGAGCCACCGGTCTACACGGTACGCCCTCGGTAACAAAAACTCATCTTTGTAAACTAGAAACACATTAAATTGCAATTACTTACACACCTTTCGAAGGGTGACCCTTTTGGCATCCATAAGTCAGGTAAGGGGCACGGTTGATACTTCTCTCCCAGATCCTTCGAGTCGGTACGGGGTTATCCATCGGTCGACTTCTTTCACCTTTTTTGTCAATTTATTGACAAAAGCCGTCAAAGTCCTATCTCAACAGAATCAATAGGCCGGGAAAACAAGTCTCCGTATCAGTTTTGTATGCCAACCTTGGTATCTCATTTGCAAATATCTTCAAAGGGCATGTTCTGGCCCATTGGAGGTCCAGGTGAAACCGTCTCAGAAGCACTATTTGGAAAGAACCATTAAGGAGGAACGGGACAAGCTTAAAGCGATCTTCGAGGGGATTGGAGACGGCATATCTGTTATCACCCGTGACATGAAGGTTTCCTATACCAATTCCATTATGAAGAAGCTTTTCGGACCGGGTATTATCGGGCAACCGTGCCACTGGGTATACTACGGGACGAAAGATAGGTGCACTTGGTGTCCCGCAGCCAAAACTTTTGAGGACGGCAAGATTCATACGGCTGAAATGAGCAATGCCAATGGAATAACGTGGGAAATCACGTCCTCCCCCATGTTCAATGAGGACGGTTCGGTCTATTCTGTCGTTGAAATTACAAGGGATATCAGCAATAGAAAAAAAACCGAAGAGGCGCTTAGTCAATCGAAGCAACACCTGCAAGCGATTCTACAAGCGATGCAAGATCTCATTTTCGTTGTAGATAGGAAGGGGAAATGCATCTCCTTTTTTTGGGGTAAAGAAAAATACGACACAAATCCTCCCGAATTAATTGGCAAAACGGTCGACAAACTCCTACCGAAAGATGTTGCCCGCCTGTTTCGAGAGAAAAGCAATTTGGTATTTAAGAACGCCCAGCCCGTTGACTATGAGAATTCTCTTCCATGGGGAGGGAAGACCCTCTGGTTCTCCATGACGCTCAGTCCCATCTTTGATCAGAACGGCAAGGTTTCTGCGGCCCTGACCACAGGCCGAGACATTACCTACCGGAAGCGTATCGAGGATGCCCTTGACGCTGAGAGACGTCAGCTCTTGTCGATTTTTGACAGCATCGACGAGATAGTCTATGTCTCAGACCCGCACTCTTACGAGTTGCTCTACGCAAACAAGGCCGCGTTGAATACCTACGGCGACGCGATTCTGGGGAAAAAATGTTATCGCACGCTCCATGGAGTAAAGCGCCCCTGTGAGTTCTGTACCAACGGCAGAATATTCGGTGAAAATTTGGGAAAGTCTTATATTTGGATGTTTAGGAACGAGAAGAACAACCGCTACTATCGGTGCATTGATCGAGCCATCCGATGGCCAGATGGCAGACTCGTGCGCTACGAGATGGCCATCGACGTCACTGATCGCGTGGAGGCCGAAAGGGCTCTCATCGATTCTGAGCAGAAATACAGAGAACTGGTTGAACACGCAAACAGCATTATCATCAAGATGGATCTGGAGGGAAATGTTACGTTTTTCAATGAGTATGCACAGAAGTTTTTCGGTTACACGGCTAGTCAAATCATTGGAAAGAATGTGGTCGGCACCATCGTCCCTTCCGAACTCAAAGATATGATTCTGGATATTCCAAAGCATCCCACAAAATACCAGGTCAACGAGAATGTCAACACGACCAGGGATGGGCGAAGGGTCTGGGTGTCGTGGGCCAACAAACCAATACTCGACTCCGAAGGCGAGAGTGTCGGCACTATAGCAATCGGCCACGACATTACCGACCGGAAGCAGATAGAGGAGAGATTTCTTCAGTCAGAGAAACTCAAAGCCCTCGGAGAGATGGCAGGAGGGGTTGCTCACGATTTCAATAACCTCTTAGCAGCGATTTTGGGCAGGGCACAACTAATGAAGCTTTCTCTCACCACCCATGGAGAAAAGGATAGGAGGCTTTCGAGTAAGGGCCTCCTGCACGGGCTCGAGGTCATCGAGCGGGCAGCCTCGGATGCAGCGGAAACTGTTCGTCGGATTCAAGAGTTTACCCGAACCAAATCGGAGAAGAAATTCGTCCAAATCAATCTGAACCAACTGGTCAAGGAGGTCTTAGAACTGACTCGTCCGCGGTGGAAGGACGAGTCGGAATCGAGAGGAATCAAATTCACAGTCAAGGAGGAACTAAAAGCCGATCTACCGGTCGCTGGCATTCCATCGGAACTGCGAGAGGTTCTTATCAACCTCGTGATCAACGCGCTGGACGCCATGCCCTCAGGTGGTGAACTATCCATAAGGACAGAAACCGACGGAAACACCAACTGCCTCTCCGTGTCGGATACGGGTATAGGAATCTCGAAGGAGCTGGAGAGAAAAATCTTCGATCCCTTTATCACAACAAAGGGGCCCAAAAGTAGCGGGCTCGGCCTCAGCGTCTCGTACGGGATCATCGAACGGCACGGCGGGGAGATTCTTCTCTCCCGTAGGGAAGGAAAGAGAACGACCTTTCTCGTGAAACTCCCGACAGCGGGAGAGTCCAAGATCAAAATCGCTCAAGAAAAGCCCCCTCAAAAGAGCGAAAAGGCCAGCATTCTCGTCGTCGATGATGAGCCGGAAATCAGAAGCAGCTTGAGTGAGATTCTGTCACTCGAAGGCCACAGCGTGATCGTTGCCAAAGATGGGAAGGAGGGACTCTCGACTTTCCAATCCAATAAGTTTGACCTCGTTCTAACAGACCTCGGAATGCCGGGTATGTCGGGATGGCAACTCGCAAAAGAGATAAAAACTTTGAGCCCTCACACCCCTGTCGCGATTATTACAGGCTGGGGCCTCCAGCCTGACCCTCAGCAGATGAAAGAAACCGGGGTCGACCTTTTCATTGCGAAACCCTTCAGAATTTGCGACATTCGCAAAGTCGTCACGGAGGGCATGGGACTCAACTCACAACCACCTTCCTGAAAAAACAGATGGGCCTCCACCCATACACTCGGTCGCAAGCTGGAAGACCGATACCGCACAAGTGGCCCCAACTCGGAATCGATCAATCACAGTCCTGGACACTGATGAACCAGTTATGTATCGTCAATCAGGTTCGTCCTACTCCGATCATTTTGATCGGAAAGTCGAGTCATATCTAATCGAATCCAGCCTGACGAACCTGTCCGAGCTTGAATTCGATCCCACGAGCCGGATACAATTTTGGCCATCCTCACCACCTCGTTTCACATGCCAACCCGGAAATGAAATGCAGGCCTCGGACTTCCTGCCTTTTCACGGTGTGGTTCCGACCGGGTAAGGAGTCGGTGAGTTCCAGACACGGTCTGGATAACAGGACTATGTTTAAGACGCCCGCCAGAATCGTCGCTAACCTTCTGATCGCCGTGGGGCTTTTCCTACTCATCAGGATCCTTCACAACGCGGTCACCGGCGCTTTAGTTTCGCAACTCTTCGCCCAGTCGCACGGCTCGTTGATGAGAAATCTGTATGCTTTGGGCCTGAGCCTACCGGTTCCAGTCCACGTCATCTCGGTTGGCCTGGTTTTACAGGGGAGATGGCTTCCACCTCGGTGGGCGAGAGCCGGTTGGCTGGCAGCCGTTGTTTCTGGGTGTTGGCTAGGTGCGGCACTGGGAATTAAGGTCCTGATTCTGTAGTGAGGACTCGTGAGATTGGAAATCTAGAACCTCTCTCAAACAGACCCTATTGGTGTCCTCAACTCTGAAAAGACTTCCCTGCCGATCGCTTTCGCCCGAATCAACCGAGTAAGCCCCCGGTTATGACCACCGAGTTCATCTTCCAGGAGAAGCTAGGATCCTCATTTCCCATTGACTTTTCTCGACCCTTACCTTCTAATTGTAGAGAAAAGGAGTTGGCGATGTCCCAGTGTCAATTGTCAATGGATCCCGAAGTCAGTCTAATCCATATTAAGGCATCAAATAGTCTCCAACAAAAAGGGCATAACAATGCTGCACATGGTCGTTGAGCAGTTCAAGAATTTTGGAGCCAGGAAAATTTACAGGCGAGTTCAAAAAAAGGGTCGCATGCTCCCTGAGGGCCTTCATTAAGTAAATAGTTGGGTTGCCTCCGACTTCAGTCGTTGCTTTCAACTGATGGAAACTGAAGAACCAGACCTCTTCTGCAAATGGATTGACCAGTGGAAAGACTTGATCGAATTTGAAGTCATCCCAGTGCTATATTCAGAAGAAGCCACAAATACTATTCTCAATCTTGGATGAAGGGTATCGTCCCAGGTTTTGCCAAGAGCGCACAAAACCGTCTGACAACAAGAAACTCAGGCCCTCTTCTTTGAGGGTCCAAAGATCCCGAAAGACCCACGGCCTGAAGTCAATCCCTGCTGGTAGAAGGGATGGGGATTTATCAGATTCATCGGCCGAGGGTGATCGTTAGAATGGCGATTGCACGATGAGAAAGGATTTCATCAATCCACCGGATTCGCCTGAGCCCCGAAGTTATCATCATGCTGTTACGGTTGAGGGCGGTCGCGTGATTTATCTGTCCGGCCAGGTAGCCTTCGACCTGGAACGAAGGATCGTCGGCGAGAACGATTTGGTCGCCCAGACCCGGCAAGCCTTTCGAAACTTGCAAATTGCCGTCGAGGGTGGTGGTGGGAAACTGTCCGACATCGTCAAACTGACGATCTACGTCGTGAACTACAAGGCTGAGCAAATGTCGGCAGTCACGGGCGTCATAGGGGAGTTCTTTCCAGACGAGAGCCTGCCCGCCAACTCCCTTATCGGCGTCGAGTCGCTGTCGACCAAAGGTCTATTGGTCGAAATCGAGGGTATCGCTGTAACTGACGCCCCCTAAATGAACCATCACCGGAGGGGTTAGCTTTGTTTGCGACTCAGGTCCCAACCAATATAGCCTCCATCGTGCTTGTTGCCGACTGTGAACGAACACCATCTCGGGTGATGACACCCACAATTGGCTGAACGAGTCACCAATCAAAGCCAATCTGGAAAAAACAAAAAAGAGGCGCAACCCCGATGACTGCGCCTCTTTTCAAATTCTGATGCCGAAGGGGGGACTCGAACCCCCACAGGCTTTCACCCACCACCCCCTCAAGATGGCGTGTCTACCAGTTCCACCACTTCGGCCCCGCCATTAACATCCTCTGGTTCTGGTTCTCTCAAAATCAGGGTTTATTCAGGTGTTTTTGGCGGAAGTCCTTCCCCGCTTTCAGGAACCGTCTGCTCTGCGGCTGGTTCCTCTGAGATGAGGCTCACCTTCTCCGGAGTGGACCAAAAGGCAAGGAGAAGAGAAGTTATCATGAAAGCAACAGCCACAGCTGTCGTAATCTTCGTCAAAAAACCTGCAGCTCCTGGACTTCCAAAGAGCGTCTGACTCGCACCGCCGAAGGCTGCGCCCAATTGCGCGCCTTTTCCAGACTGAAGCAGAACAATCAGAATAAGGACAACGCAAGCAACCACATGAATGACCAGAACTAGTGAAGGGAACATTGGGGAATCTCCTTTTGGAGCGATCTTATCATTTTTCGTTGAACTTAACAATCCTGGCAAATGAATCGGCCTTGAGACTTGCACCCCCCACAAGGGCGCCGTCGATATCCGGCTGTTTCATGAGGTCTCCAATAGTGTCCGGCGTCACACTTCCGCCGTATTGGATTCTGACTTTTCGCGCTGTGTCTCGTCCAAAGGTATCTTCCAGAATGCCTCGAATTTTGTGGTGCATTTCCTCAGCCTGCTCAGGGGTAGCCGTCTTTCCTGTGCCGATAGCCCAGACCGGTTCGTAAGCGATAGTGATCGTCTCCATGTCCCCCGCCGACAGTCGGCCAAGACATCCTCTGATCTGCTCCTCGACAATCGAAAAAGCCCGTCCAGAATCCCGATGGTCGAGCGATTCTCCCACGCAGACAATAGGGTGTATGCCTATGTCTAAAGCGGCCATGATCTTCTTGCAAACCCACTCGTCGGTCTCACCCAAAAACTGACGCCTTTCAGAGTGTCCGAGAATTACAAAATGACATTCCAAATCCTTCAACATGGAGGCTGAAATCTCACCCGTATAGGCCCCTTCCTTTTCCCAAAAGACATCTTGACCACAAAGACGGACATTCGACCCCCGGATCTCTCGGCTCACGGCCGATAGGGCCGTAAAAGGAGGTGCCACTGCGACCTCTACGTCAGAGACGTCGCCGATCAGCGATTTCAACTCCGCAACAAGGTGTACAGCTTCACCGACCGTCCCGTTCATCTTCCAATTCCCGACAATGATGGCTTTTCGCATGATCTTCTTACATTCCCCCTTCGTCCTTTGTCTCCATGTGAGGTGCTCCCATTATGATCACCGAGAAGGATTTCTAAGCGCTTCTATTCCAGGCAGCTTTTTGCCCTCAAGAAACTCTAGAGACGCCCCTCCTCCGGTAGAGATATGAGTCATTTTTTCAGAAAAGCCCATCTTTCTTACGGCTGCGATAGTGTCTCCCCCACCCACAACGCTTAGGGAGCCCGACCCTGCAATAGCCTCGGCAATGCCTCGGGTACCACGGCTAAACCGCTCTATCTCTGAGACACCCATGGGACCATTCCACATGAGTGTACTCGCCTTCTCAATCTCCCTCGAGTATTGTCGAACAGTTTCTGGGCCAATGTCAACGCCAGCCCATCCTGGGGGGATTTCGGCCCTGGTCGTAACCCTGGTTGTGCCCTCTAGATCTAGTTCTCGAACAACAACATGATCGATAGGGAGAAGGAGCCTTATCCCTTTTACCTGTGACTGCTCACAGATCTGTGAAGCAATTTCGAGTTTGTCCTCCTCCACCTGTGACTTGCCGACCCCTTTGCCAACAGCCCGAAGAAAGGTATAGGCCATTGCTCCTCCGATCAGAAAAGCCGATGCCTTGTCGAAGAGGTTTTGAATCACTCCAATCTTATCAGAAACCTTCGCTCCTCCCAATGCAACCACGAACGGCTTTTCAGGATGGAGAAGGAGCCTGTCGAGGTAATCGATCTCATTCTTCATCAAAAGCCCAGCAGCCTTTATGGGAACATACTTAACCATTCCTACCGTGGAGGCATGTGCCCGATGTGCTGTCCCAAAGGCGTCATTGACGTATACATCGGCAAGGCCGGCCAGCGCCCTGGAGAACCCGTCGTCATTCGCCTCCTCTTCTGGGTGAAATCTGAGGTTTTCTAGGACGATCGCCTGTCCCTCTCTCATCGCCTCGATTTGTTTCGAGAGGTGCTCACCCACGCAGTCGTCCCCCTGGATAACTTCCTGACCGAGCAGTTGAGATAAATGCTTGCTCACCGGAAGAAGACTCAATTCTTGGATTCGCTTCCCTTTCGGTCTCCCCAGATGGGAGGCCAAAATAACCCGAACCGCCCCATTATCCAGAGCATACCGCACTGTTGGAATGACCGCCAGGATTCGCGTATCATCAGATACCTCGCCATCCTTCAAGGGTACATTGAGATCTACCCGGATGAATACACGTTTCCCTGCGAGGTCGACCTGGTCAATGATTCGAATAGTCATACAACCATACTCTGCCAATCATTTGGAGACATAGGCAAGGAATTCTGTCATACGAGTCGAAAAACCCCACTCATTATCATACCAGGAGAGCACCTTCACCAGGCTGCCGCCGACCACTTTCGTTGACAGGGCATCGACCGTTGATGAGTATGAATTCCCTGTGTAATCACTTGAAACCAGCGGCTCATCACTCACGGCTAGGATTCCCTTCATCGACCCTGCGGCGTATTTCATGAAAGCAGAATTGACTGAATCGGGAGTGACGGATTTCTCAAGTCGACATACCAGGTCAACCACTGAAACAGTCGGCGTCGGGACCCGGATAGCCATTCCGTCGAGTTTGCCTTCTAGCTCTGGAATTACCAGGGACAAGGCAAGGGCAGCTCCGGTCGTCGTAGGAATCATAGACAAAGCCGCGGCTCGTGCCCGGCGTAAGTCCCTGTGAGGGAAGTCGAGTATCACCTGATCGTTTGTGTAGGCATGGGTCGTCGTCATCAGGCCGTGCTCGATGCCGAATTCGTCATTCAGCACTTTGGCAATCGGAGCGAGGCAGTTCGTTGTGCATGAACCCATGGAGAGAATATGATGAATCTTCGAGTCGTAATCGCGTTCATTGACCCCTAAGACAATCGTCTTGTCAGGATTCTTTGCCGGGGCTGAAATGACAACTTTCTTGGCTCCACCCTCGAGGTGTTTAGATGCGTTCTCCCTGTCCGTGAAGCGACCCGTGCTTTCCAAGACCACATCCACGCCGAGGTCTTTCCATGGAAGCTCGCTTGGCTCGCGGACTGCCAGCACCTTTACCTCGTCTCCGTCGACGATGATGGCATCCTCTTTTGACTCTATATTGCCTCGGAACTGGCCATAAACAGAATCGTACTTCAGGAGGTGCGACAGGGTTTTTGCATCCGTAAGATCGTTAACCGCGACAAACTGGAGATCTCCTGTGCCTACACCCGCTCGAAAGACGAGGCGGCCAATTCTTCCAAAGCCATTTATCCCAACTCGAATCGCCATCTTCTCTCCTCCTCTCTTCTTCAAAGGGATCTCTCTTTTGCCAATCTCAACTCTCAGTTATCGTAGCTTATAAATATCCCCGACCCCGAGTCAACCACTTTTTCAGCTTTTCTATCCCACGGCCTGGGCAAAAGCCAGGTCGACCTATCAGGTCCCCTGGCCCCCCCAGTCCTCTATTGACATGCGAGTCTCTAACCCGCGATAATGTGCTCACCATCGCGTCGAAGAGCAAGGTAAATCAAAGCCCTTGGTTCAACCATACCCGTTTCGGGGTTTCAGGCCTTATGATGGTCCACACCCCATGGCTAATGCGTGCAGAAGATGGGTGTCCCTGATTCACGACAACCGTGTATCCTCGGGATCTTGGTCCGGCCCGGCGGCTCGCCCAACTCTCCCCCTGAGGCCCGGGTATCGAGACGGAAAAAAACCTGCTCAAGATGGCCGAGAGATATTTTGCTCGGAACAGACGATCACCTCGAAGGCATCGACGCATATAGACAGTGGTCTCCCGCTCTCAATATTACCCAGTCGTGGCATTGTGTGGATAAGCCACGGACGACCTCGGACCCTCTGCTTCTCAAGGTCGAGCAGGGGAGTGATAAGGGAGCCGTATGAAATAGATATGGACCAGATTCCTCAGACAAGGGGTTACACGGTTGACAAGACGGATGGGAGACACTATATACTGTAGGGAGAAAGACCAACCAGGCCCTGGTTTTGTCTGACAATAGAACGGGATGAAGCCCTTTCTGAGAGGAAGGTTGAATGCCTATTTACGAGTATCACTGTGGCACGTGTGATAATGAGTTTGAGAAGCTCGTGTTCGACGAGTCTGAAACGGTGTCATGCCCCGGATGCCATGGAACCGAGGTAAAGAAGTTAATGTCGGCCTGTGCCTTCTCAGTTGGGAGTACTTTCAAGAGCACCGCCAGCTCAAACTGCGGTTCCTGCACGCCCTCGCCTGCCAGTTGCTCAGCCTGCGGCGTCAAACACTGATTCGCTGGAGGCACAGCCGCGCCACCCCTAGCTGTCAGTTTTCCCCGAAAGCAATAGAAACCCACGGGAATTAGTTCTGAGGAGTTTCCACAGTTTTTTGGACGGTTATGTCCCTAGGGGACGTTTGCGGAAGAATAGAATCGCTACTGTCCGGGCCGTTGCCCCATTCCTTGGAACACTCTGGTCACGGCCTAATAAGAACAATTCGCCAGAAAGTGGACAGGGAAGCTCTAGACCAAAAGTCGTTGTTCGTGGTCCGCGGCCCGTGGCAACAAGACCAGGATTTACCTATCCAGGGAATTCGAGCAACGGGTCCAGACTATTTCATTTTCAATCAAATGACGTGAATTGATAGTGTCAACTGACCACTGACAACCGACAACTGGCAGCACCAAGAACAGATTTCTGAGCAGCGAAGAGCGCTCTCTTTTCGCTTTGATTAGATCCTGAAAACTCAAGAAACCCCTCACCGTCTTGGCTTTAACTTTTGCGATTTATGGAATCATTCCGTCTTGGTGTCTCAGCCTTTCCACCAAAAAGTCGATCTCACGCCGGATCTTTGCTTTTTCTCTTTTCTGTCTCTCCACCACTCCAATGGAATGAATGACAGAGGCGTGATCCCTGCGGAAGGCCATTCCGATAGTATCGAGCGACTCGTCCGTGAACTTCCGACACAGATACATCGCCACCTGTCGGGGATGACAGATGCTTTTCCGCCTGGACCGAGAAACCAGCTGTTCGACGTCTACTTGGTATTGACCTGCGACGAGTTCTTGGATGGAGTTGATCGTGGTCCTCCGTTTTTCCGCTATCTGGAAGAGTCCCACGACTTCCTGAGCAAGTTCGAGCTCAATGCGTCTCGACAGAAACGAGGCCTTCGCTATCAGATTGATGAGCATGCCTTCGAGGCGTCGAACGTTTCCCCAGACTCTAGAGGCCAGAAAGTCGACGACCTCGTCAGGAAGGATCAACCCTTCAAACTCCGCCCTCCGGCGCAGGATCATTTTTCGAGTCTCCATGTCGGGAGGCTTAATATCGACCACTAGACCGCATCCCAACCGCGATTTGAGACCGTCTGTCATGTGACGGAGTTCATGAGGAAGGACGTTGGCTGTTAGAATAATCTGTTTTCCAGAGTGATAGAGGTGATCGAGCGTATGGGAAAGCTCGGCCTGAGTGCTATCCTTTCCACTGAGAAAGTGAACCCCATCTATACAGAGAACGTCACACCGTCGCCGGAATTTCTCCTTGAACTCCCACATCTCCTGTTTCCGGATGGCAGCAACCATTTCGCTCATGAATTCCTCCGCACTGACGTAGAGCACTCGGGCGTTTGGTTGTGTCTTGTAGATGTGGTTCCCAATAGCACCAGAGAGATGGCTCTTTCCTAGTCCACTCTCACCATAGAAATAAAGCGGGTTGTAGGCATCTCGTTTCTCATTTGCAACGGCCCATGCAGCATGATAGGCAAATTGGTTCGAAGGGCCAACCACAAATTGATCGAACGTAAATCGTCCATTAGCCAATGGTGACGGATCATAGCTCCTGATACCGGGAAGGCTCATTTGGTCGAGGGTCGATTTCTCTGACGAGCTGTGTGAGCCTGTTTTTGCATTCGATTCACGAGGGAGCTGACGCACAAACCCATGAGCCATTCCCGTGGTTTCCTCAACATGGCAATCACGGTGGATTAGGTTTTTCCTTTTCGAAAAAGCAGATTCCTGGATTTCGATTCCTGCGCTCGCACCGAGATTGCTCATGACCTCATCCCCCTCTCCTCAAGAGAATGTCCGGTTCGTGCCAAGAAGGACCCTCATAGTGGCCGTACCAGAGTGCGGCCTCCTACTGATAGTTGGGAGGTATCTCCAGACAAAAGCGGTCAGTCCCCCATCAGATCAGATTCATCTCCCCACGGCAAGAATACCGACCCAGTCTCGACAATCTAGTAGGCCGAACTCGAGACATCTTTCACTGCCACTTCGATACTGATTTTAGAGCCTACATTCAAACATGTATAGACATCGGGGCACCTAGTCAAACCCGATTTTTCGCGATTTCCTAATTCCGATAACCCCATTTTTCCACACCTCTTTTGCCCGTTCCAAGGAGTCCAATTGACATGGGTACCCGCCGGTCGTAGCCAGGATGAATGTTTTTCCATGAGAATTGATTTTTTCAGTTTTTTCAATTCGTTGTTGAACTAATCCACTATTGTTAATAATGTTTTCCACATTCCCTTTCTTCAATTTTCTTCGATTTTCTCTTTTTTTCTCCTTTTTTAAAAAACTCGCCCCTCTTATGCCCCCACCTCCAGAACAGGTCGATTCCTACTTTCAAAAGCCCCGCAAAACTGCTATAAATTCGGCATGAAGGTCGTATTCCTTGGCACCGGGGGAACCATACCGACAGAGAAGAGAAAACATCCCACTCTGGCTTTCAGGCGAGAAGGAGAGGTGTTTCTTCTTGACTGCGGAGAGGGGGCCCAGAGCCAAATCTTCAAAGCACACCTTGGTATCGCTCCCATTCGCGCAATTCTGGTCAGTCACCTTCACGGCGATCACGTCCTGGGCATTCCGGGCCTGCTCATGACAATGACCCAAAGTAATCGATCGCAACCTCTTCTGGTCGTTGGCCCGAGCGGCATTGCCAAGTGGATCAACCACGTTTGTGAGGATCTCGCATTTCACGCCTCTTTTGAGATTGCCGTTCAGGAAGTGGAGTCAGGGCCGGTCCTCGTTTGCCCCCAATATCAGATAAATGCTTTCTTCCTCGAGCATAGTATTCCCACATTGGGTTATCAATTTCAGGAAACCGAGAGACCGGGACGATTCCGGATTGAGGAAGCGATCAGGCTAGGAGTCCCAAAAGGTCCCTTGTGGCGACGACTCCAGTCCGGTTCCTCAGTAAGGCTTGAAGGTGGAAGAGAGGTCTATCCGAAGCAGGTTCTCGGCCCGCCCAGACCCGGGCTAAAGATTGTCTATGCGGTAGATACAAGACCCTGCCGAGAAACCGTAGAGGCCGCCCTGGAAGCAGACCTGCTGATCCATGACGGGATGTTCCTTTCTGAGGACATCGATAAAGCACATGCGAGAGGCCATTCCACCGCAATTGAGGCCGCACAGGTCGCCCTTGAGGCAAAGGCAAGACGTCTCGCTCTCACTCACGTTTCCCCTCGTTATCGCGGTGAGGAAAACAGATTCCTTAAACAGGCCTGCAAGATCTTCCCCGAGACTATCGTCGCCGAAGATATTATGGAGATTGAATTACGTCACCCAGACCATTAGAGACGTAGGACCTGGCTTTGACGGGTTTTGAGGGCTCAAATAACGGCCTCCCTGTCCCATCTCCCATCACTCAAATCGGCAATCCTCATTCCATCAATGCCCTTGTACCGGACATAATCTTGTCGACCGTAAACCCGTACTGCTCCATAACCACCTTACCCGGTGCCGAGGCTCCGAAACGATCAATTCCCAGAACATTCCCGCCAGTACCGACGTAACGTTCCCATCCCATGGAAGCGGCAGCTTCAACCGCTAGCCGGATCTTCACCTCCTGCGGCAATACTGAGTCTCTATAAGCCCTATCCTGAGCCTCAAAGAGTTCCCAGCTCGGCATATTGACGAGTCTCACCCCGAGTCCCTCGTCTGACAGATTCTTCCACGCCTCAAGGGTGACGTGCACCTCGGATCCAGTGGCGATCAGTATAGCCTCAAGTTTTCCTTTTTCAAAGCCCAACACGTAGGCGCCCCGTCGTAGTTCGTTGGCAGATGGAAAAACTGAACGGTCCAAGATGGGCAGACTCTGTCGGGTCAAAATCAAGGCGACTGGGCTATCTCTCTGTTCTAGGGCCAGTCGCCAGGCCACAGCAGTTTCGTTGGCGTCCGCGGGCCGAATAACGATCAAATGCGGGATTGCCCGAAGAGAGGCTAATTGCTCGATGGGTTGATGGGTGGGCCCGTCTTCGCCCAGACCTATGCTATCGTGAGTAAAGACATAGATGGTAGGGAGTTTCATGAGACACGCAAGCCTGATGGCAGGCCGCATATAATCGGAGAAGACCAGAAATGTCCCCCCGAAAGGCCTGACTCCGCCATGAAGAGCCATGCCCGAGATCATGGCGCCCATGGCATGTTCACGTATACCAAAATGGAGATTCCCGTTCTGGTGGCTGTCCCTCTCAAAGTCGCCTCGTCCGGTGAGGTAGGTATTGTTAGAAGGTGCCAAATCGGCTGACCCGCCAAGCACTTCTGGAAGATTGGATGCTGCGCCGTTGAGTGCTTTCCCTGAGGCGACTCGAGTGGCCATTGGACCCTCGTCAGGTACAAACTCTGGAATCCCCTTGTCCCACCCGGCAGGGAGTTCTCCCCTTATTATCCGTTCCCATTCACGAGCCAACTCGGGAAAAGCGTTCTTGTAGGCCCTGAAACTCTCTTGCCATTGAGTCTCTGATGCCTTTCTTTCCTCGACTGCCTTCCGAAAGTGCTCAAGGGCATCATCAGGGACGAATAGGGCCTTCTCCTCGAGCCATCCCAGATTCTTCTTCGTCAGATGCACCTCTTCAACGCCCAGTGGTGCCCCGTGTGCTGCCGCAGTGTCCTGTTTGTTGGGACTGCCATATGCGATGTGAGTTCTAAGGATAATAAAAGAAGGCCGTTCCTTGTCTTCCTGCGCAGTGACAACTGCCTGGGCAATGGCATCCAGTTCGTTTCCGTCATCAACTCTTTGGACCTGCCAGCCGTAGGCATCGAAACGCTTGGCCACGTCCTCGGAAAAGGCCAAATCGGTGTTTCCTTCTATCGTAATCCCGTTGTCGTCGTAGAAATAGATCAACTTCGCAAGGCCAAGGTGACCTGCGAGGGACGCCGCCTCCGAGGCAACACCCTCCATGATATCCCCGTCGCTGCACAGGGCATAAACGAAGTGGTCGACGATTTCATGACCTGGCCGATTAAATCGGGCTGCCAGGTATCTTTCAGCCAGAGCCATACCCACACCGTTCCCAAATCCCTGTCCAAGAGGGCCTGTCGTCGTCTCAATTCCCGTATTCAGACTGTGCTCAGGGTGGCCCGGAGTCTTGCTCCCCCACTGCCTGAAGTTATGAATGTCTTCCAACGATAGATCATATCCTGCGAGAAACAAAAGACTGTAAAGAAGCATGGACGCATGGCCAGCAGAGAGCACAAATCGATCACGATCAGGCCAGGTCGGGTTCTGGGGATTGTATCGCATGAACCGTGTCCACAGCGCGTAGGCAACAGGTGCTAGAGCCATGGGCGTTCCTGGATGACCCGATTTTGCCTTTTCCACTGCGTCCATTGAAAGAGTTCTGATGGTATTGATGCAGAGTAGGTTCAGATCTTTTTCCACGGCCATAGGGTCCTCCTAAAAGAGTTTTGAATTCTTCGGGATCTAAATCCCTGAGCTTTTTTTGCCTGCAAGGAAATCTCGAATAAGGGACAACATAAGAAACGATGCCAAGAGGCAATTGAATTCTATAAGGATCTTTAAAATTCAAATACATATAATAAAAGTATTAGAAATTAGTTTATCTATTTAGCCGTTCTTGACAGAACCCGCAGCGGGCCAATCGTATGATCATCTCCATTCTCTTACCTTCATCCGGTCTCAGTCCTGCTCCTGTTCTTGAGACGGCTGTCTCAAGACTAGTCGATGAGATCATGGCGTGCGAATACTCAGTCAATCGGTGGTCTTTGTAAGTGAAAATCCGTGTTCTGTTCGAATGTATAAGCCGCGCGGAGGATCGCTTCCTCTCCAAAATGGGGCCCCAAAAGCTGCAGACCGATAGGAAGACCCTGCCGGCTGAGGCCACAGGGGATTGAAATACCGGGGATGCCTGCCATATTCACAGGAATTGTAAAGACATCCATCAGATACATCTGGAGCGGATCTTCCGTTTTCTCCCCAATCTGGAAAGCGGGTGTCGGAGAGGTCGGTGTAAGAATGACGTCGATATCCCTGAATGCCCAATCAAAGTCTTGTTTCACTAACGCCCTAACCTGAGCGGCCTTCTTGTAATAGGCGTCATAATATCCGGCGGAAAGTGCATATGTTCCGAGCATGATCCTTCGCTTGACCTCGGGGCCGAACCCTTCGGTCCGGGTCTTCCGATACATGTCAACGATGCCTCCATGCTCATCGACCCTATGGCCATACCTCACGCCGTCGTATCTAGCCAGGTTTGAACTCGCCTCAGCGGTACAGATTATATAGTAAGCAGCCAATGCGTACTCTGTGTGCGGCAGGGAGATCTCCTTGCACGAGGCTCCCCATTTTTCGAACAACCCGATACTACCCTGAATGGCCTTCTCAACGTCAGGGTCCATTCCCGCTATGAAGTACTCTTTAGGAATTCCAATCTTCACCCCCGTGACACCCATCACGAGGGCTTTCTTGAAATCTGCCGTTTCGACATTCACTGAAGTGGAATCTTTAGGATCGAATCCGCACAGAGCATTCATCAGGATGGCACTATCCTCAACATCCCTCGTAATCGGGCCCACCTGGTCGAGGGATGACGCAAATGCGACCAAGCCGTAACGTGAAACCCGACCGTAGGTGGGCTTCAGTCCGACCACACCACAGAAAGATGCGGGCTGACGGATCGAGCCTCCTGTATCTGACCCGAGAGCAGCAATGCATTCACCCGCGGCCAGAGCCGCTGCAGACCCTCCGCTCGATCCCCCTGGCACGCGATCCAGGGCCCAAGGGTTTTTGGTTGGCCCGAAATGGGAGTTTTCAGTGGAGGAGCCCATGGCAAACTCGTCCATATTGGTCTTACCGAGGAAAACCGATTTCTGAGCCTTCAGTCTCTGAATTACGGTTGCATCGTAAGATGGGACAAAATTCTCAAGGATTCTCGATCCGCACGTTGTTCTCCATCCCTGGGTGCAGAGAATATCTTTAACAGCAAGGGGAACCCCTGAAAGGTCAGAAGACGTCTCACCTTTGGCAAACATCTCATCAGCCAGTTTAGCCTGTTTCACGGCATCTCCGCCCGTGACGGTTACATAGGCATTGATTTGGCTATCAACACGCTCGATCCGATCGATAAGAGCCTGTGTCACCTCGAGAGACGACACCTTTTTCTCCACGAGCATTTTCCTGAGTTGGTGTATCGTCAGCCACTGGAGTTCCATTGCACCTCTCCCACCTCAGTCTTCAATAATCCGAGGCACCTTAAAGAAGCCGTTCTCCTTTTCCGGGGCGTTCCCCAAGGCAGCCTCTTGGGAAAAGGATTCTTGAACCAAATCTTCCCGGAAAGCGTTACAGACATCGATCGCATGGGACATAGGATCTACCTGGGAGGTATCGAGTTCATTCAATTTGTCCATATAGGAGAGAATACTGTTGAGTTGGAAGGTGAATCTCTCCATTTCCCCGTCCGTTATTTCCAATCTGGCCAGTTTGGCGACGTACCGGACATCTTCTTTTGAAATCTTGGGATCCTCCATCATCACTCCAATCTGGTGCGATATTCATACTGGCTAGCCGAGTTCCGCCAGCGCACTAATGACATCTCCCCGGGTCACGATTCCGACGATTTTCCCCTCCACAACGACGGGAATACGGTTGATTTTTCTTTTAATCATGAGTTTCACGACGCTGTCAATGCTGTCTGCGGGAGCAACTGTGACGACATCCCGAGTCATAATGTCGCTAACAGGAAAATCAGCCTTCTCGAGTGATTGCTCCAGATTCACTGATGTTTCCTTCGTTATCTCCTGAATCTTGTTTAGAATATCCTTTTCGGAAATGATCCCTTTTATCGATTTCCCATCACTAACAGGCATGCCACTAATGCGAAAAAGTCTAAGCTTGTTTAGTATTGTGGTGATCTTCTCCTTTGGGTTGCAAGCGATCACATTTCTGTTCATGACGTCATGGACCTTCATCGTCCGATCCCCCCCGGAAAAAAGACGTTGTGAGCTAGTTTTTGAACGAATTCGACTTGAAGAAGGGCATGCTTCAGTCGTACCTGTTCATCATCCGATAAGGTCGTCGGATCCATGAGATTATCAAATCTTTTCCGTAGGCTGATCGATTTGACCTGGTTATGAATATGGCGCTCTAACAGGGTTCTATGCGCTTCTTCGAGTTCTCTGGCGGTTCTGGACGATAAGAGATCCAGCACCTCGAGGGCTTTGATTCGCTCAAAAGTGTTCGTCTCCGTGAGGCCATATTTCATTGCCAGGACCCGAATCGTCAGAACCAAAGGCGCCCACCCCTTCAACTTCAGGTTGAACCGACCTCTGTGAGGACCCGAACGTTCGGTACGAAATCGTCTCAAGAACCCAAGGGCAACAGGCATCAAGACGGCCGACTTGGCAGTTTCCCCCAAGATTGAGGGACTTTTTCTCACCAGGCCCCGCAATGCTTCAACAAACTGCTCCCCCAAAGTCGTGTCCCCGGCAATTGAACGGGCATCCATGAGGATTATGATATCTAGAATGGTAATTGGGCCGGATCCATATTTGATTTTCTGGTTCAATCGATCGATCCAATCGTGCAGAGACCCCCTCCATTTCTCATTTGTTGGCATGACTCCGCCCATACATTTTTTGATGCCTGTCTGATCGAGGCAGTCTACCATTTTCCGTGAAAGGATTTCAAAATAGCTATCAAACACATCAATTTGCGACTCGTCCAGCGGTTTCTCGCGTATGTCTCGGCGGATCAACTTCCTGACCGCTTCTGACTCAAAGGGCCGTTGGGAACAGGGAATATCCTGATAGACCAGGAGGGAATCTTGATCAGTCAAAATCGTCTGTTCCCTCCGTCCTTCAGCTCCCATGCTAATCCAGACATAGGCAGAGGGAGGAGGACCAAAACCCTCTTCTAACATCTCTCTTTCAACAAAACTCATCAGACGAGAGGTGAGCTGTTGCCTGAAGGAGGTGAATTTTTCCTGGAGGTTCTTCACCGAACCGGTGTGCTGATAATCTCTGATAGTATGGGTGGTGAGATCACAATGGAGTTTCTTCAGTTCCTGTAGGCTCTTGGCGTTGTTAACCCTCCTAAAGAGGTCGGAGAAACACTGCTCTCTCCTCTCAACCTTGCTGATTTCCCGACCGAGTCGATCATGGAAACCACGGAGGACCTCCAAAGTTTCAGATCCTGTAAGGTGGTCTGGCTGATACCCTTCAAAGAACTCTTCGATCCGAGGCCGATCGAATCCATTCTCCTCCCCCGCAGCCCCTCCGGTCCGCAAGCGCTTTGAGAGCGCTGCAATAAAGGCCAGTTCCGCATCCACTCAACTCTCCCGGCCCTCAACTCTTTTCAACAAAGGATCTCCCCGCTGTCGCCCTATCGATCAACCCGATTGCTCGAGCCGCCGGAGGCCCTCTTCCAATCGTCTTTTTATTTCCTCGAGTTCTGCCTCCTTCTTCTTTTCCTTTTTCACGACCTCGGGAGGCGCTTTGCTAAGAAACGCGTCGTTTGAAAGTTTGCCCCTGACAAATATCAAGTCCTTTTCGATTTTTTGGACTTCCTTTTCTAGTCGACGTCGCTCCTCTGTGAAGCGAGCTTCGTCGATCGGTATGAACACTTCTAGGATCCCCACCACGGCGGTAAGTGCTCTCTTTGGCGGGGTCCTCTTGAGTGTGATTTCCAACTGACCAACCCCCGCAAGTGTCTCGAGTAGGTCCCGGTTTCGATCCAAATGGGCTAGCCCTGCTGGAGTACCTGGGATTACGATGGCTCGAAGGTCCTGGGAAGCAACAATCGAGAGTTCACCCCTGATGTTCCGGATCGCAGAGACGGCGTTCTTTACCCATTTCATCTCCTCCATTGCCGCTGGGTCTCGCAAACTCTGGTCAGCTTTTGGGAATTCAGAAACCATAATGCTCCCGACTGTTCCCGGCACCCGCTGCCAGATCTCCTCCGTTATAAAAGGCATAAATGGATGGAGGAGCTGAATAACCTCTCGCAAAACCCGAGAAAGAACTGCCCTCGTATCCTCCGCTTTCCTATTCCCCGATTTTCCATACAGGGTCGGTTTTATCATTTCTAGATACCAGTCACAGAATTCGTGCCAGATAAACTGGTAGATAGCTTGGGCCGCTTCGTTGAACCGGTAGTCTTCAAAAGCTTCGGTTTCGTATTCGATAACCTCGGTCAGCCGATCCAGGATCCATCGGGAAGGCAGGTCCTTAGGCATTACCCTTTCCCGAACGGGTTGGCGGTCCTTTAGGTTCATAAGACAGAATCGAGATGCATTCCACACCTTGTTCGCGAAGTGTCGGTACCCCTCTATTCTCTCCTCTGAGAGAATGATATCCCTCCCTTGGGCGGCGAGAGCAGCCAAGGTAAATCGGAAGGCGTCCGTTCCATACTTTTCCATCATCACAAGAGGATCGATTACATTTCCCTTCGATTTACTCATCTTTTGGCCCCTGAAATCACGGACCAAAGCATGGATGTAGACATGCCTAAACGGAACGTCTCCCATGAACCTCAAGCCCATCATCATCATTCGAGCGACCCAGAAGAACAGGATGTCGAATCCCGTGACCAGGGTGGACGTGGGGTAGAAGACCTCCAGGTCTTTTGTTTTTTGAGGCCACCCTAAAGTCGAAAAAGGCCAGAGAGCGGAACTGAACCATGTGTCGAGAACGTCCGTCTCGGGGGTTAGCCGGTCGCCTCCACAGCGATTACAAGAACTTGGGGTTTCCTTGGAAACGATTATTTCACCACATTTGTCGCAGTACCATGCTGGGATTCGATGACCCCACCAAATCTGCCGCGAAATGCACCAGTCCCTGATGTTCTCCATCCACTCAAAATAGGTCTTTTCCCACATTCTCGGGACGATTTTAGTTCTGCCACTGCGGACGGCCTCGATGGCTTTTTCGGCCAGGGGTTTGACCCGGACAAACCATTGGGTCGAGACCATTGGCTCAACAATAGTCTTGCACCGCTGGCAATGGCCTACACTGTGGTGATAATCTTCGGTTTGGAGGAGAACCCCGTCCTCCAGGAAGTCCTCAACTATTTTTGTTCGGCACTTAAATCGGTCCATTCCATTGTACCGACCCGCCTCTCGATTCATTTTCCCATCCCCATCGATAACTTTTACAAGTGCCAAATCATGTCTCTGGGCAATCTCGAAGTCATGCGGATCGTGGGCTGGCGTTATCTTGAGGGCCCCAGACCCGAAGTCCGGGTCCACAAAATCATCGGTAATGACTGGAACCGGTCGTTCGACAACGGGGAGTATAATCTCCTTTCCCACCACATTTTGATACCGTTCATCTCGTGGGTTCACTGCCACCGCAGTATCTCCCATCATCGTTTCTGGCCGAGTAGTGACAACCACAACACCATCCTCGGAATCTCTGAAAGGATATCGAAGATGGTAGAGCTTCGCAGGAATCTCCTCGTGCTCAACTTCGAGATCTGAAAGGGCTGTTTGGCAGCGAGGACACCAATTGATGATGTAATTGTCTCTATAAATCAATCCATCTCGGTATAAACGGACGAAAACCTCCCTCACAGCCTCGGAAAGCCCCTCATCCATGGTGAACCTTTGCCTGCTCCAGTCACATGAGGCACCCAACCGTTTCAACTGGCTTATGATAAGGCCTCCGTATTCCTCCTTCCATTTCCATACCCGTTCGACAAACCGTTCCCTCCCCATCACGTGTCGATCCAGCCCTTCCTCGGTCAATTGCCTCTCGACCACGTTTTGGGTGGCAATACCCGCGTGGTCCATCCCAGGTAGCCAGAGGGCATTCCTTCCCTGCATCCGTCGAAATCGAGTCAGAATATCCTGGAGGGTGTTGTTGAGGGCGTGGCCCATATGCAGGGAACCTGTCACATTGGGAGGTGGAATCACAATGCAATATGGAGAACTTGCGGCGTTTTCATCGGCATGAAAAAGTTTCTGATCTGTCCAGAATTTATACCACCGCTTCTCCACTCCCTTGAATTCATAGCCTTTTTTCAATTCAAACTCGCCCTTTGCCATAGACTACCCTTTCTAAAGGCTCCGAATCATAATTGCCGGCCTCAGGTGTGAGGCAAATACGCCTTCACCGCCAAGCCAGAAAACGTTTCTAATACGACATGGTTATCGTTTGAGGACAGTGTTAAACAGAATTGTCCGAGAATGTCAACCAGTTTCCGGCGAGAAATGCCCTCCCAATAGAGGTGAAAAACCTAGTCTGCTTGTTCATCAACCCGGAACCAAAGATCCGGTTCAGTGAACAAAAAGGGACGCTTCCTGAGTTGGGAGTGATCCGGGGGGGTGGGGGTCTTCAACAGACGCCGAGGCCGAACATCTTTCACAATCTATATAAAGAGCAGAAGGGAATTAGCTTCCCTTCTGCAACTTTTCGATCTCCTTTTTGATGGCCCCCTCTGCAAGTTCGGGCACAACTTCTTGGACCACCTTTTCAATCCGCTCTGAAGCGACCTGGAGAATCGCCCGACTGAGCTCTGGGATTACGCTCTCAGAGACGTTTTTCAGAACCTCTTCCACAGCCTCCCGGACCAGCGCCTCAACGCGCTCATCTGAGACACCGGCGGCCGTCTTCACTTCCAGTTCTGAGGCATCATGATCGGTGGAAAGACTCTTCTGAAAGGCGGCGATCTCCTCTTCGGAAACGTGTTCTTCCTTTATCAACTCACCAGGATAAGGACCGACCTCAGGGGGCTTAGGCGAAGCAGCATCACTCTCCTCATGGGGCTGTCCGACAGATTCCTCAGTTTCCTCTAGCCCTTCTTCTGGTAACTCCTGTGTCAGTTCACCACGGGTTTCTTCTGTCACTGCGTCGTCAACAAATACTTTTTCGAGCCTTTCCTCGGTTTCCAAATCCCCCTCACCAGGTGGTTCATAAGCGCTTTCGAGGTCTCTTTCCTCCTCGACGTTTTCGCCGGCGACACCTTTTTCCCCTTCACCCTCTTGGGACTCCACTCCAGGAAGTCCGTCCAACTCCTCCTCAAAGGGAAACTCCTCCAGTTCTTCCACCGCCTCGCCCAGATCCTCCAAACCTTCCATGGAAAGTTCGTCGAGATCACCGGAAAGCGCCTCAATAGATTCACTGGAGGACCTATCCACCTCTCCCAGAGTCTCTTCTGGACCAGGAGCTGGCCGGGGGGGCTCAAGTCTAGTCTTGTCCGGTTCATCTTCGGTCTTATCGGAGGATTTTTCCGGTAATCCCTCGTCTTCTATAGTCTGCTCCAATTCCTCTGTCTCTGTCAGTTCGAGGATAGTCTCTCCCTCATCTCCACTGGCTTCTTCACCGCGACCAGCATCTGCCGGTCTCTCAGCCAGCCCGATTTCTTCTGTAGCGGTCTCGAGATCCTCTCTCCCCGCACGAGCATCCAGTTCCTCTTCCCCTTCCAATTCAAGAATGGTATCCTCCTCTTCTTCCTGCTCTTCAAGAACCAAATCGATATGCTCGTCGATCTCCTCCTCGAGTTCAGCTCTCACGGTCTCTTCAGAGGGCCTCTCCCCTCCTTCCTGAGCCGGTTGATCTTCCTCGGATTCCTCAATCTCTAGCTCCTCGATCAGATCTGTTGCCGCCTCCTCGGGGACTCCTACTTCCTCTTCGTGAACATCCACATCCTCCAATTCCACGTCCTCTAACTCCAGCAGTGTATCCCCCTCTTCCCTCGGTCCCTCCTCGATCGTCAAATCGATAGGCTGGTCGATCTCCTCCTCGAGTTCAGCCGTTACCGGCTCTTCGGAAGGCCTTGCCTCTCCCTCCTGAACCGGTAGATCTTCCTCCGATTCCTCAATCTCTAACTCCTCGATCAGATCTGTTTCGGCCTCTCGTGGTGCGCTTTCTGCCTCTTCCGGAATGCCCTCACCCTCCAGTTGCAGTTCCCCTAACTCCAGCTTCCCATCGGGCTCATCAAGATCGAGCTCCTCGAGAGCTTTCTCGTCGAGGACGGTTTCCTCCGGAAGGTCTCCCTGCTCAACGGCGACCTGTTCCAGAGGGACATCATTCACCCTATCCCCCCCAGAGACAGTTCCAGGGGTTTCTTCCTCCACCACATCGGTTAGCTCGATAATCTTACCCTCGTCCTCCCCAGCAGGCAGTTGGGCCTCATCGACCCCCTCAGCTGCTGCCAACTCGATTTCTTCGAGGGATTCGATTGGAGGTAGCTCATCCATGCTCGGCAAAGACTCTTCGGCAGGGGTTCCTTCGGCTTCTTTGTCGCCGGTTTCCTCCACCTGAAGCGGAATTGGTCCAGCCTTTATCAGAGTTTTCACAAGGGGCAAAATCTGATCGGCCTTTAGGGGCTTAGTAATAACCCCATCAGCCCCGACCTTCTCCCGCTCAGATTTGTCAATGTCCTCAAATATCCCGGCCAACAGGACGAATGGGATCCCCCTAAGTTCCGAGTTCGCTTTCACTATCTTACACAGCTCAAAACCGTCCTTGTTCGGCATGGTCACGTCAGCGATGACAAGATCTGGTTTATATAGCTTGATCTTCAGGAGTGCATCTTCGCCATTCTCCGCAAAAATCAATTGGGAGTCTGTTCCCTCAAAAATACCCTCAAACTCCTCCTGCGCCGTGACATTGGGATCAGCGATTAAGAGTTCTTTAGGCATGTCTCGTCTCCTTTCCTTGTGTCAAAGGGAAGAACCTGCGCAGGCAGTAACGGTTGGAATAACCGATGATTCATACTTAGCTTAGTGAAATACCGTAAACACAGTATGAGTCTCCGGACCCATAGAAATCCATCGGAGGTGAGAAAGATGGGTTCTTCCGGGTATCTCTTTAGCAAAAAATAAGCCATGATCATCTATAATGAACCTAGGCGCCGGAATTGTCGAGAGAATTATGACAATCCTATTCTCGTTTCACAAGGTTTTTTAACACAATGTTTCTACTTTTTCAACATTTCCCACCCAGGGGACCTCCTGTCTTTACCTCATACAGAATACGTGACCTATGTCGACCCGAGGATCATGCGCTTTTCAAGGGCGACACGATCCCCATACTCCGTCGTGCGGTGTCCCTGTCCTGTCATGGCGACAGAGGCAGACCAGACCCGCCAGCTCGTCGGCAAATCCTGCGCACGGACGTTGGCATTTTAACAGAAATGGAATTTCAGCGATCGTCTGACCCGCCACGGTGAGGGTTTTCGGCTCACAATCTAAGAAGTTGACACCTGCGCGATGGCCAATTATATTGAGGTCAGTCTCAGAAAGAAAAGGGAAAGATGTCTCGAATTCTCGTCACAGGAGGCGCTGGATACGTTGGAAGTTTCATCGTGAGAGCCCTCTCCCAAAAGGGACACGAACCCGTCGTCTTTGACAACTTGGAAGAAGGTCATCGCGGTGCTGTCCCAGATGCCGAGTTCGTTCATGGAGATCTTGCTGACCAAGAGAAGGTCTACCAGACCCTCCAACATTTCGGAATCAGTGCTGTTATTCACATGGCAGCCTATTGCCTCGTGGGAGAGTCACAGCAATCTCCCGTGAAGTATTTTCAGAATAACATCAGTAATGGCGTCAATCTTCTCGAGGCCATGCTGCGGAAAGACTTACGAGTTCTGGTATTTTCCTCCTCAGCAGCTGTCTATGGAGAGCCGTCCTCCATCCCCATAGGTGAGGAGGCGCCCACGAACCCGACGAACGTCTATGGAGAGACCAAACTTTACTATGAGCGAGTCCTAAAGCGGTGTGACGGGGCGTATGGGCTGCGATCTATAACGCTTCGATATTTCAACGCAGCAGGAGCTGACGAGCACGGCGCGATCGGAGAAGATCATCGACAGGAGACCCATCTGATTCCAATCATCCTCAAAACTGCCTTAGGGCAGCGGGTCAATGTCGAGATCTTCGGAACCGACTACCCTACCGCCGACGGCACCTGTATTCGTGATTATATCCATGTTGAAGACCTTGCGAATGCCCACATCCTCGCCTTGGAAGCACTCGAAAACGGTTCAAGAAGCGCGACATACAATTTGGGTAATGGAAAGGGTTACTCCGTGCAGGACGTGGTCAATATGGCACGCCAGATCACCGGAAAGGAGATCCCCGTTGCGCCAACGAGACGAAGACGAGGAGATCCAGCTGTTCTCGTTGCGAGCTCGGACCGAATAAAGCGTGACCTGGGATGGCATATCCAACACCCCACCCTGGAAAAGATCATACAGACAGCCTGGGCCTGGCATTCCTCACATCCAGAGGGATATGGAGACAGTGACCGATAGGTGAAATCCCAACACGAGTGGGTCACCACTTCTCTAGACTTTCCCTTTTCAACGGATTAAACAGCGTAATCTCGCTCCTCAGGCAAAGTTGCCCTCATCAAAAGGGAGACCCCCTAGAGTCTTGTCACATTAGCTCCGAGCCATTTTCAACAGGAACTTGTCATCGAATTACTGAGACATTGGTCCCATCGAATCCCAGAGGCGTGGCGTTCGTCTGGTATCCTGATCCTTGCGGTCGTAATTGTGGCCGGCCTGCCAGGGGGACGCAATCCATTCTAAGAACTGGCGACTCGAGGAAACTCAGCACGCAATGACGCCCCAGGCGTTCTCCAAAGGCTGGAAAAAGGGCCTGCGAAAAGGTAAACTTTCATTTAGTCTCCCGAACATCTGAGTGTTGAGAGGACGAATGCGACCCGTTGAAAAATGCGGTGTTTTCGGCATATTTGGACATCCCGAGGCCGCTAATCTCACATACCTAGGCCTCTATTCGCTTCAGCACCGAGGGCAGGAAAGCGCAGGAATAGTCTCCTCAAGAGATTCGACCCTTCATTCATATCACGGTATGGGACTCGTCTCAGAAGTCTTCAGCCGGGAGATTATTGCGAGCCTTCCTGGTGAAATCGCAATCGGCCACGTCCGTTACTCGACCGCCGGCGCAAGTCACATCAAGAACGCACAACCGTTCGTTGTAGAGTACTCTAGGGGAAGCCTTGCGGTTGCCCATAACGGCAACTTGACAAATGCCCTTCGAATACGCGATGAACTCGAGGCCTACGGGTCCATTTTTCAGTCGACAATGGACACAGAGGTGATTGTTCATCTCATTGCTCAATCCCGTGAACGGTCTTTGGCGGACCGCGTGGTTGCTGCTCTGCAACAAGTCAAGGGTGCCTATAGCCTCGTCTTTATGTCTGATCACGAGCTGATCGCTGCTCGAGACCCGAACGGGTTCAGACCTCTTGTTCTCGGAAGATTGGAAGATGCCCATGTGGTTGCATCGGAGACGTGCGCCTTTGATTTGATTGGTGCAAAATACCTTCGGGAGGTTGAACCGGGTGAGGTTCTGGTCATCAATGAGAAAGGGCCTCGTTCAATAAAGCCTTTTGAGAAGACGACCAATTCCCTGTGTGTATTTGAATTTATCTATTTCGCCCGACCTGATTCCATCATCTTTGATCAGAGTGTCTACGCTGTGAGGCTGGCCTTGGGAAGGCAGCTGGCCAGCGAACATCCGGTCGATGCTGATGTGGTGATTCCAATTCCAGATTCTGGCTTTCCCGCCACCATCGGTTATGCCCAGCAGTCTGGCATCCCACTGGAATTGGGGTTGATTCGGAATCATTACGTGGGTCGAACATTCATCGAGCCAGAGCAATCGATCCGTCACTTCGGAGTCAAGGTTAAGCTCAATCCGATCAAGGACGTCATCAAAGGTAATCGGGTGGTTCTCATCGACGATTCGATTGTTCGGGCCACAACGGGGAGGAAGATCGTAAAAATGATCAGAAACGCCGGCGCGATGGAGATCCATTTCAGAATCAGTTCACCACCCATAACCTACCCTTGTTTTTACGGGATTGATACACCTGTGAGAAAGGAATTGATCGCAGCTACCCACACAGTGAAGGAAGTTGAGAAGTACTTGACATCGGAATCCCTCGGCTATCTGAGTCGAGAGGGGCTCAAAGAGTGCGTGGGCGATAGGGATCACAGCTTTTGTTACGCCTGTTTCACGGGTGACTACCCCGTTCCCATTCCCATCAGGCCGGAGGAATCGCAGATGACCCTCTTTGATCGAGAAGACAGGAATCAGTAGCCGCCAACCTGAGAGGGCTCGGAGTAGCTCTGCCCAGCTTCTCAGGTTTTGCCGGTCGATTCACTAGATTGAATGGCGGATTGAATCTTAGGAGTGAAAAAACTGGTGGATACGTTGAGCTGTCCCTCGGTCGATTGTGGTGGTATCCCGGAGTTCCTCGATTGAGGCATTCTCAATTTCCCTCAATGAATTGAAGCGCATCAGGAGTTGTTTTTTTCGGACCTTTCCAACGCCCGGTATACCATCCAAAATGGAACGAAGGTCCCGCTTTTTTCGCAGTTTCTTGTGATAAGAAATGGCAAAACGATGAGATTCATCTCGAATCTTCTGGAGCAAAAAAGTGGCTGTCGAATGCTTAGGCATGTGAATGGGGTCCTTGATTCTTGAGACATAGACCCGCTCACCTGATTTTTCTCGCCTTCTGAGCCGCCTCTCCTCCCGGCGCGGTTTTGCCAGAGCGATCGCGTCACCGGCCTTCATATTCAGATCCTTGAAGACCTCCAGAATCACCTGAAGGTGCCCTTTCCCTCCATCGACCATGATCAGGTCCGGCATCTGCTCTCCGGCCGGCACTTTCGAATAGCGTCGCATGAGAACCTCATACATCATTCCGTAATCATCTGGCTGAGAACGGGTCTTAATTCTGAAGCGGCGATATTTAGATTTATCCGGCTGGCCATCTCGAAAGACCACCATGGAAGCGGTAGCAGCGGTACCCAGCATGTTGGAGACATCAAAGCACTCGATCACCCTGGGAATCCGGTTTAACCGGAGCCCTTTCTTCAATTCCCCCAGTGTAGCCTCCAGGTTTCTCTCCAGTGTCCTTTTTCCTTCAAAGGCGATCTCGGCATTCTTCTCTACCATCTTCAACAGGTCAAGGCGACCCCCGCGCTTCGGAACCCGAACGGTAGCCTTTCCACCCCTCTGCTCTGTGAGCCATTCCGCTACGGCATCGCATTCTTCGATTTTCAGTGGAAGGATGATCTCCTGCGGAACCAGCCTACCCTCGCTATAAAACTGTGTAACAAAGGACGAGAGTATCTCTTCATCAGAAAGTTCTTCTGACTTGAGGGGGAAGGACTGTCCTTCCATCAGCTTTCCTTGACGGACATACATGACATTGACTTCAACAAGGGCACCCTCGCGGTGAAAGGCGATCACGTCCTGGTCCACTGGCTTAAAAGAAACAACCTTCTGCTTTTCGATCGTCTTTTCAATTGAATCTATCTGATCTCGCAATCGGGCACTCTCCTCAAACAGAAGGTCCCGAGACGCCTTTTCCATCCGCCGTCGCAGGATCTGGATGAGTTGGTCATTTTTCCTCTCCAGAAAGAGAATAGCCTCTCTAACTCTCTCTCGATAGCGCTTTTCGTCAACCAGCCCCACGCAGGCCCCTTGGCACTGGCCCATCTGGAAATAAAGGCACGGGCGGCTCCGATTCTTGAAATTACCTTTAGCACATTTACGCAACTGAAAATGCTTCTCGATAAAGTTTATGGTTTCTTTTACCGCTCGACTGGACGAGAAGGGGCCGAAATAGCGAGCACCATCCTTCCGAACTCTTCGAACGAGGGTTAATTTTGGGAAGGGATTCTGAACGTCCAACTTCAGATTGAAGAAGGTCTTATCGTCCTTGAGGTCAACGTTGTATCGTGGCTTGAACTTCTTGATGAGGTTATTCTCGAGGATAAGGGCCTCTTTTTCTGTGTCCGTGACGATACACTCGATATCCTCAATCTTGGAAACAAAGAATCGGACGAGGAATCTGGAGTCCTCTGACCGACCGAAGTAAGATCGGACCCGGTGGCTGAGATTTTTGGCCTTTCCAAGATAAAGAACCTTCCCTGTCCTGTCTCTCATGATATAGACGCCAGGACGGTTGGGAAGAGTCTTGATTTTCTCCTCGAGATCCATTCTCGAATTCACCTGCTCGGCCCTTTCGGGGTGGCCATCGTAGTCTTTGAATTCATAGTCTTTGAATCAATCTGAATACCATCGGCTGGGGCATACCCACACCGACTCCCTGTATAATAGTTTCTGGCCATTTCGAAACCGCAACGAAAAGCGATTCTTGAGCGTTTGGGACAAGGAGTGCTGAGTGCAAATCAAGATTTTTTCGACAGCTGTTCTTCGGGAGGTGGAAGTGTTCTTGATTTGCCGTGAAGCTCGGCTCTAAAATTGTCAAAAAAGCGCTGGCGTTTCGAATAGCGACCCTTTTCAAAACCTTCCACATCTAAGGGTTGAACCTAAAATGAATCACATCCCCGTCTTGAACGATGTAATCGCGGCCCTCAGATCGCAGGAGTCCCTTCTCCCGCGCTACATGTTCGGACCCACAGGTCAAAAAATCCTCATAATTAATCACCTCCGCCCGTATGAATCCATGCTCCATGTCAGAGTGGATTATGCCTGCGGCCGATGGGGCGACCGTACCCCGGGGGACAGTCCATGCTCTCAATTCAGAGCTGACTGTCGTAAAGAAGGTGACCAGTTTGAGGATCTCGTAGCCAATTCGAATCAGTCTCTCAAGACCAGACTCTCCAATCCCAAAATCCTTCTTGAAAGCCTCCTGTTCGGCCTTAGGGAGTTCGACGATCTCAGCCTCAAGTTCCCCGCAAATGACAACAACTGGCACACCCTCTTTCCGCCCCTTTTCCTCTAGCGCCCTCAAATATCCTCCCCCTTTTGAGCTGTTCTCGTCCACATTGGCCACATAGAAAAGGGGCTTTGCGGTCAGGAGCTGGAGATCCTTGACCATTGCCGACTCCTCTTTCCCTAAAGTCAGTGTCCGAGCCGCCTTTCCTTGGTTTAAGACCTCATGAATGTGCCGACAGAGATGGAGGGTCTCCGCCATTTCTTTGTTTCCAGTCCTGGCAAGTTTCTCTGCCTTCGACATTCTCTTCTCTAGATTCTCTAAATCCGCCAGCATTAGCTCTGTATTCACGATATCAACATCTCGTTCAGGATCGACGGTTCCACTGACATGGCTGACACTCTCTCGGTCAAAGCACCGCACAACATGGGCGATGGCGTCCACATTTCTGATGTGGCCAAGGAACTGGTTGCCCAGACCTTCTCCCTTGCTCGCATTCTTGACGAGACCTGCAATATCGAGAAACTGCAAGGTTGTTGGTGTCATTTTCTTGGGTTTGATCATCTCGGCTATGAGAGAGAGCCGTTCATCGGGGACATTCACGATCCCGGTGTTCGGCTCGATGGTGCAGAACGGGTAGTTTGCCACCTCGGCACCGGCAGCCGTTAGGGCATTGAATATCGTCGATTTCCCTACATTGGGAAGACCAACAATCCCACAGGTGAAGCCCATAGTGTTGTCCTTCTATAAGCGCCACACGCTGGCTATGAACCCTGTGACGAATTATAGCACACCGCCCACCATGGGCCAAATCTTGCATTCTCTCCAGTGGGGTCCGTCTATTTCATTCTGAACTTAGACCTTTCTGAAGACTGTTATGTACCCAAATACTCTTGACTCCCTCTATGAAAACCATTATATTTGGACGATAAGATCACAGTTGTGTACCTTAAGGAAAAATGCCGAAGGTCAAATTCCGAAACGGTTTATACCGAAGGGTCCATTCCAATGGGAAGATGGGCAAAACGTGGTGGGTCCGCTACTACCCACAGCCAGGGAGCCGTCGCGATTGCGCTTTGCATACATGCCCAGAGTTGAATTTATCGAAGCCTATTACGGTGTATAGAGAAGCCCGGGAAATAAAGAAGAAGCTCGACTACATCGTCTCTGAAAATAGAAGAAAACGGTCCACCTAGAATCGCAAGGCACGCCCAGTCAACAGGACCGACGTCAGGAAACAAAATGACAGCGAAGAGGAAGGAATCGGTTCGATCTGGTAAGAGGAAAGGCATGCGGATGAAGGAGGGCAATCGGGTCATGCTCGAGGCCGCGTGCACCATTGCCAAGAAATGCTATGCGAGCGGCATCCTGATCTATGCCGATGCCATACAGGATTATGAGGGCTTTCTTAAAATGGTCGAGGAGTCCAAAGCAGAACTCATTGCCGTGGCCCGAGACGAAGCGTCATATGCAGAAGCCTCTCAATATACCGAAAAAACCCTGATGGTGCCCAAGATCGAATTGGGACGCCTCAATCAGATCAAAATCGCCATCATTCGGGCCGTGTCCGCCGGTCTGATCAAAGAGGGAGACAAACTGGTCTGCCTCTCGGCCACTCCCAGATCTTCGATTCTCGATACCATGATCATTCTCGATCTGGGGAAGGAATTTGAAATGATTTCGACCCCGAATCTTCCCGTCGTGTCTGATGTGGTTAAACCAGAGGTCTTCGATGCCCTCCTTACCACAGCCCTTGAAATTGCGATCGAGGGCAGAGAAGGGAAGCCTGTAGGAGCCATCTTTGTCGTGGGCGATCAAGAAGAGGTTCTAAAATTTTCCCACCAGATGGTGATCAATCCCTTTAAAGGATATCCCGAAGAAGAAAGGCACATCCTCGATCCAAGATTGAGAAACACAATCAAAGAATTCTCCTCAATTGATGGAGCATTCGTCATCCGGAATGACGGAGTTATTATTGCCGCGGGGAGGCACCTGGACGCATCAGGGGAGACTATTGAGATTCCTCAGGGCCTCGGAAGCCGCCATCGTGCCGCGGCAGGAATAACCAACGTGACTGGAGCGATCGCCGTCGTGATCTCTGAATCCACAGGTGAGGTTAGGCTCTTCAGCCGTGGGAAAATCTTCATGGAAATTGAGAAAGGGGAATAAAGGCCGGCACGAGGTCTTCACTCAAATTTTATCTCTTCAGAGAAATATTCGGCATCAAGAGAGATCTCTTTCGATGATTTGGCCGAGGATCCCCAGTCGTGGCGAAGGGCTCTTTCGAATTGAATGCCGACATGGATTCCGTCATGCGACACATGGACGACGCGGCCCCTGGTTTCAACAGGTTCTCCCTTAAGGGTAATAATGAAGTCGAAAACCTTTCCGCTAGGCATCGTTGGCGGGGCTAGAATCCTCATTCCGCCGATGCTGATGTTTTCAGTTGTTGTGCTTAGGATATCCCCGTTGAGGCAAAAGGCCACATGAAGGCCAGCAGAAACTCGAGAATACTTCCTTCTTTCATCTAAGACTGCCGGTATCATGGTATGTCGCCGAAAAGATCCGTTTTCAGAAACGCCGCGAGCCGAAAAATATTACGGTGTGTATCTTTCTCCTTCCAACACGCTGCGGGTTCGGGGGTTACCTTTCAAGACGCAGCTTAATACAATGAAGGCCTCCCTGTCAATCTGTTTTTCATGAGAGGAGTTCCCTGAGACCGGAGGATGCGGTTGTCCTCCAGACTGACTTGGAAGATAAGGAATGAGGATGTGCCTCAGGGAACAGCCGTGAACCGGAGATAGGATCAAAAGGGGACGGGGGAGTATTCCACGGAGGAATTCAGAATCAGTCTGAAACGTCACCCAACAGGGTGAGTTTATCCTCCGCAACCGGGCGGTCCCCCCTTCCGACGATAGTTCCTTTTGATGAATTGACATCAGGCCCCTGCTCGAATAATAATTGTTTTCCCCTGAGCGTGTGAGAAGTTTTTTCGTGTTTTTGTCTTTTCATCCCTGGTGCGATTGAAAATGGAGATAATAGTCGGAATCGACAGGATCAAGCGGCCTTTTAGAAACCCCGCGGTGGCTCTCGGAAACTTCGACGGCGTTCACAGAGGACACCAGCTCATTCTCGAACGGACGAAAAAAGAAGCCAGGGACGCAAAGGGCGAATCCATCGCCTTCACCTTTGAGCCCCACCCACTCAAGGTTCTCCAAACCGATCGATGCCCGCCCCTTATTACCCCCTTCAAAAAGAAGATGATGTTGTTTGAGAGGGCTGGAATTGATGTGGTGATCTGTGCAGAGTTTACCGGGGATTTCGCGGCAATGTCGGCACGAGAGTTTGTGAAATCCATCCTCATCGATCGACTGAGACCACATACAATCATCGTGGGGTATAATTACTCATTCGGTCGGGGAAGGCAGGGCAGCGTTGAGGATCTCGGGAGGTATGCCACGGAATTTGGTTTCCAACTGAAAATCGTCGGTCCCCTTCGGGTGAACAACCAGACTGTCAGCAGCTCGGCAATCCGAAGACTCATTGAACGCGGAGACATGCCTGAAGCGGCAACGCTCCTGGGACGCCACTACATGGTTCTTGGCAAGGTTATATGGGGAACAGCCCGGGGCAGACTGCTCGGGGTACCAACAGCGAATGTGGAGATCCTTAACGAACTCTATCCTAAGAAGGGAGTCTATGCGGTGGAGGTTGTAATCGACAATCAGACATACGGGGGAGTGGCGAATGTCGGTGTAAATCCAACATTTGGGGGAAATCGGTTCTCAGTGGAGGTCCACATTCTCGATTTTGACCGTAACATCTATGGAAAAGAGATTCAGGTCGCCTTCGTCCAGAGAATTCGGGGAGAAGAGGCTTTTGAAACCTCAGAGACCTTGGTCAAACAGATTGGCAGAGACATAGCTCGTGCTAGGTTGATCCTCACCTCACCGACCCGCGATGTGGAGAGAGAAAGCTAGCCCTCGAAACGGTTTCTTCGTAAGCACACTTTTCCCAATTGGTTGGAGCCCGAATGCATCTGTCTCTCCCGAAAAGAGCGGTTCAATATTTTCCGTTCGAGACACAGAGATCGCGGCGTCCTAAAGGGCGGGATCGACGTGCTGGGAGAGAGCGGCATATGAAAAATTTCGGTCCGGCAGAAGCGGACGCGGTTAGGGTAACGGCATTAGCGAGTAGAAATTACCATCAAACCACGCGGACTCACTCACCTACCGGATGAGGTGCCCAAGCCGGGTCCAGCGGATTTTCTTCAAATAATTGCGAGATCTCTTGTCCCAAGAGAAATAGATGATAAACGCTTCCCCTTTGACAGAATCGACGTCCACAAACCCCCAAAATCTGCTGTCCTGGCTGTTATCCCGGTTATCACCCATAACAAAGAGAGAATTGGGTGGAACGATTCTTGGACCATAATTATCTCCAACCGATTCGGCGTCCCCATCGTTTCTCACATAATACCCCCACGGGTCTTTTATGGGTCTGTCATTAATGAGGATTTTCTTACCGATTATCTGAATCTTTTCTCCGGGCAATGCGATGACCCGTTTGATAAAATCCTTGCTTCTGTCTTTAGGGTAGAGAAAAACCACGATATCCCCTCGGTCGGGGCTTCTTACCATTAGCTTCTTGTCAATAAACGGGATCTTTACCCCGTAGATGAATTTCCAGACCAAAATGTGGTCTCCTACCTCCAGGGTAGGCACCATTGAGCTTGAAGGAATTTTGAAAGCCTGGACGATGAAAGTTCTGATAAACAACGCAATGACCAGGGCGAAGACAATTGCTTCCGTCCATTCTCTTACCTGACTCTTTTGCCTCTTACGCTTTTGCACCATGTCTTTTCTTCACTCCTTCGTTCAAGTTATTTGGTGAGCAAACGGATCGATGAGTAGGATCACGGTTACTCCACTCGTTTTTCAGCCGTAACAAAGGGCTCGACTTTCTCACTCTTCTTGACTGCCACCGCCTTTTCGTTGGCTTCTTTCTGATTTCCGAAGGGGCCGATACGGACCCGATACCAGATGCCTTGATCGATAATAACTTTTGACATGACCTCAGCCGCATAGCCCCTTTCCTTGAGCCGCTCTGCAAGATCTCGTGCCCTTCCTTCCTCTCGAAAAGAGGATACCTGAACATAGTAGACTCGGGACACCGAGCTCAGCGGTTTTTCCTGAGACCGGTCTCTTTTTGGTTGGGAGACAAGTCCCGGACCTTTAGAACTAGCTGTTTTTTGATTCTCCATGCTCTTCTTCTGGATTTCGACGCCGGGTGTCTTCTCTTTCCGGAGGGACTCATAGAAAGTGAACTGAGGCTCGCCCTCTGACTGATTCAGCGTCCCCTCGGGAGTTTTTGCGGCTTTGTCCTGTTTGACTGCGACCCTGGGCTCCTGTTTGCCCTCATCTTCCCCCGATTTCGAAACCCTCTCCCTGTCAGGCGTCGCCTTTTCGACGACATTCTCCTGGGGTGGAGACACATGAGCAAAACGATGACCCATCCACTGACCCAACGTTAGGCCCACGACAAAGATCGCCATGTGCGAAATCAGAAGGATAGTCCAACCCGTTGATTTTGGTTTTTTGTCAGCCTTATCCCAATATCCTTTGAGATCCTTGACCACGAATCGGGTTCTCCTACATGCGGTTCGGAGCTGAGACGCCGAGCATTCTCAGACTATTTTCAAGAACGATGCGGGCGGTCTTTGCCAAGAAAAGTCGCGCCATTGTGGTTTCATGATCATCGCCAATGATCCTTAAGGCCCTATTCTTATTGCCCAAATTGTAATAAGAGTGAAAAAGGCTTGCCAAATTCTGAGCGTAGAAACAGATCCGATGAGGTTCGAGTGACAGGGCACTTCCCTCAACGACCTCCGGGAACACGGACAGCGCCTTTATGAGGTCGATTTCCTCTGACAGAGAGAAGCATTCCTTGTTTACTTCCGTGAATGACGGAACCGATATGCCACGCCTGCGAGCCTCTCTCAAGACACTGGCAATTCTGGCATGGGCATACTGCACATAATAAACCGGATTGTCACTCTCCTTCTTCTTGGCCAGGCTAAGGTCAAAGTCGAGGGAACTGTCAGACCGCCTCATGAGAAAGAAGAAACGTGACGCATCTCGACCTACCTCATCGAGAACCTCCCGTAATGTCGTGAACTGTCCTGCCCGAGTTGACATGGCCAAAGGGGTGCCATCGATTAGCAGGTTGACCAATCGGACAAGAACGATCTTGAGATCCTCCTTATCTCGTCCGAGGGCCTGTACAGCGGCCTCCATCCGTGGAATATAGCCGTGATGATCCGCTCCCCAGATGTTGATGACGGTATCGAATCCTCGTCGATATTTGTCCCAGTGATACGCGATGTCCGAGGCAAAGTATGTCGTTGAACCATCGGCTTTTATGAGCACTCGATCCTTCTCGTCTCCGTAGCGGGTACTCAGGAACCAGGTCGCACCATCCCGGTCATAGGCGAGCTTCTCTTTCCGGAGAACCTGGATGGTCCGACCTACCATCCGCCTAGCATGAAGTTTTTCTTCGCTAAACCAGTTCTGAAAACGAACACCGAACTCCCGGAGATCTCTCCGAATGCCATCCATGATCCAGGGGACTGCAAAGGAGCGACAAAAAGCGACGGCCTCCGACTCCTGCCATCTGAGAAGCTCTTCCCCTCTCCTTTTGTTGATCTCTTGCGCGATATCAACGATATACTCTCCCTGGTACCAATTCTCTTTGAAGGGAATCTGCTTGCCGAGAATCTGGAGGTATCGGGCCCAGACGGATCTGCCCAGGGTTTCGATTTGACTTCCGATGTCATTGATATAATACTCCTTCGAGACTCTATATCCTACCTTTTTCAGGATTCGAGCGAGAACATCCCCTGTCACAGCGCCGCGCCCGTGGCCAACATGAAGCGGTCCAGTGGGATTGGCGCTCACAAATTCCACCTGAACCCGCCTCCCCTGCCCAATCTGGCTTTCGCCATAATTGGAACCCTCACGTTCAATCTGCTCGAGAAGAGGAATCCAAGCAGTCTTCTGGACAAAAACATTGATAAAACCAGGGCCAGCAATTTCCACTCGATCTATGAGTCCCTCAGGATCCCCAATATGTGCAACAATTGCCTCCGCCAGTGTTCGAGGAGGTGTGCTTTTTCGAGAGGCAAGGATCATGGCAATATTTGTGGCATAATCCCCATGGCCGGAGACTCGCGGCGTTTCGAGCAAAACCGGAGGGACATCAACGCCCCCTGTCCCATCCGTCTCCAGGGCTCTTCTGACGGCGTCCACAAGGATATTTCTCAGTATGTTCTTCATTCAGATGTCTTTTCAAAAAGGTATTCTTGTTCTCTGCCTGAAACCATCGGTCATGGCAGATTCCAGATAATCGATTTCTCGACGTGCCCTCATGATACCGGAGGAATTCCTCCTTCATTCCATCCATTGAGGCGCACAAAACACTCGCCTTCCGTTCTACATCTCGTTATTGGTATCTTCCTACATCAGAGGATCTGCAGAAGCTGGGTGGGAGATGTCCTTGTAGACCTTCGGCCGCCGATCACGCAGGAAAGGATACTCTTTCCGGTATCTTGCAATTGCCTGGAGATCAACATCGGCAAATAGAATGCCTTCCTTAATACCGCTGGGACTCCCCAGGAGTTCACCTTCTGGCCCCACACAGAAGCTCTTTCCATAGAAATCCTGTTTTTCCTCACTCCCCACACGGTTAACCCTCAAGACGAAAACACCATTGGTCATGGCGTTGGCAGCGATCATTGTCAGCCAGCGATTCTGAGAAGCAAATGCAGCTGCTGTCGGTGCCAAAATAATCTGAGCTCCTTTCAAGGCGAGACACCGGGTCCCCTCCGGGAAGAAGTTGTCCCAGCATATCTGTACACCGATTCTTGCGTAGGATGTTGAAAAAATAGGAAAACCCCCATTGCCTGGAGTGAAGTAGGACTTCTCCTCCCACAGGGGAATCTGTGGAATATGAACTTTCCTATAGACTCCCAGAATCTCACCTCCCGAGTCAATTACAGTGGCGGAATTGTAGAATGTACCCTCGCCATCTTTTTCGAAGATTGGACAGACAAGGACCACTTTTTTCTCCCGTGCCAACGGCTGCATAGCTGCAATAGTCGGCCCGTCATAGGCCTCGGCAAGCTTGAAGTTGTCCTTGTTGATACTCTGTGGAAACCAGTGGGTGTGAAACAGCTCCTGGAGGCAGACAATTTGTGATCCCCGTTCCGCGGCAAGACTGACCAGCTTTATCGCCCGTTCAACATTCTTTTCCTTGGCTTGACTGCATGCCATTTGAATTCCAGCAACTCTGATCACCTGCGCCTCCCTGTGCAGAGCCCGATTCCGAAAGCCGTGCTGAACACGACGGCTTACCAAAATCGGCAACCTCCTCTATCAGCGATGAAGATTCATGTGCTGCACCGCTTTGCCAGAAAATTGGGAAGAAATTCTAGCAGAGCGGATTTAGACTGTCAAGGTTGGGCCATCTATCTCAACGTCCCGGACCATCTAGGGAATCCCCTTGTTTATACAGCCTGGTGGCAGGACGAATCATACTCCGACTAGGGGCGACGGGTCTCCACGTGAGTCCCATTCATTCGACCTGTTCGGCCGGGCGCAAACCGAGGATTCATGGCCGCAATGAGCCGAACACAGGGGGAGGCTCGTCACCGGGTTCAGATTCTGGACAAGTGGGCGTTTAGCTCTCTCTTGATCTACCGCCTAGTCTCGGATATATTGGCTCTACAGCAGCCATTTCCGCCGAGTCTTCAGTGAAATACGGCGGATTTCTCATCATCCTTGGATTGCTAAGCCTGGGTGGGAAAGAAGGACAAAGCTGAGGGTTCGGTTCGTAAAAAACCCAGTATTGATCGCCCTTTCGAGGGGCACCAGAAGACAATCATCGATTCTCAAAGAGTCACTCTAAGGAGGGATACCGATGGATTTTAGGTTTTCCGAAAAAGAAGAGATGTTGAGGAAATCAGTCAGGGAGTTTAGTGAGAATGAGATAAGCCCGAAGGTCGAGGCCATGGAGGAGACAGGTGAGTTCCCTACCGAGCTTTTGCAACCGATGGGCAGTTTGGGAATTACCGGAGTGATTACGCCACCAGAGTATGGCGGTGTCGGCTTAGGATATGTCGCTCGTACCATCGTTCTCGAGGAATTGGGTAGGGTCTGTGCTGCGGTCCCAATGGCCTTGCAAGTTCATCATATGGGATGTGCGAATATCCAGGACTACGGGACAGACACCCAGAAGGAGAAATACCTCCCCCCGCTGGCAAAAGGCGAAACCATGGGGTGTGTCGCGGTTACCGATCCAACTGGTGGATCAGACGTGGTCGGGATGAGGACGTCAGCCGAATTAAGGGGCGGAAAGTACACGTTGAACGGGCGTAAATGTTTCATCACGAACTCCCACACATCTGATTTCTGGATAGTCATTGCACGGACTTCGGAGGGCGCAAAAGGATTGAGCGCCTTTATCGTCGAGAAAGATGCACCGGGAGCAAAGTTAGGTCGAAAGGAGAACAAATTTGGTTTGCGAGGCGCCAACACGGGAGAACTGATATTTGATAACTGTGAGGTCCCTAAAGAGAATTTACTCGGGCAAGAGGGGGGCGGATTGGCTGTCGCCATCAAGACGATTAGCGAGACAGGGAGAACAGGTATGGCTGCTGTCGCTCTGGGTATCTTAACTGCCGTGTATGAGGACGCTTGCAAATTTGCTTCTGAAAGGGTGCTCTACGGCAAGCCTATCAGTAGCCTTCAGGCAATTCAATTCCAGGTGGCAGAAATCTACTCACAACTTGAAATCGCTCGGCTCCTTTGCTATCGGGCGAGCTGGTCCAAAGACCAAAATATGCGCTGCGACATCGAAGCAGCGCTCGCAAAGTCCTATACTTGTGAAGCGGCCGCAAATGCCGCGAAAAAGGCCATCGAAATTCATGGTTCCTATGGAATTATGAGGGAATACAGAGTTCAACGCTTGCTCAGAGACGCGATGGTCACTATCCCTGCTGGGGGGACGGCAGAGATCGGTAAAGTTGTACTAGCCAGGGCCGCCATGGCGCCTTTTAAGAAGAATCCCTAGTAGACCTTGAACATTCTAACAAGAAGAGTGAAGGCATGAAAAGGATCATCGTCTGTATCAAACCAGTGCCCGATCCCAAACACTGGCACGAGATAACCATGGATCCCATGACGAAAACATTGAGGCGTCAAGGGATTCCGAGCATCATCAATCCACTGGACAAACATGCCCTAGAGGCAGCCCTATCACTTCGTGAGGCGGACGGTGGAGAGGTCGTTTTGCTGTCCATGGCACCCCCTTCTGCCACCTCAAACCTCAAGGAAGGCTTGGCCATGGGTGCCGATCGGGCGGTACTGTTATCAGACCCCCTCTTTGCTGGCTCCGACACCCTCGCAACGGCATTCATTTTAGCGGCAGGGTGCCGATGGATCGGGCAATTCGACCTTGTTTTTTGCGGTAATTCGACCATTGATGGATCTACGGCTCAGGTATGTTCACAGCTGGGTGAGCTTTTGGATGTGCAGAGCGTGATGCATGTTGTCGACCTAGATTGGGTGGGACATCGTCATGTCATCATCACCCAGAAGGTCGAGCATGGCCAGGTCAAGCTGAGGGCGTCGCTCCCTCTGGTCCTTTCTGTTCGCAAGGAACTCAACAAGCCTCGATACATTCCCTTCACTGGGATCATATCGGCCGACTCGAAAGAGATCCAGGTAATTTCCAACGAGGATGTCAAGATCGAGCAGAAGCTTATCGGCCTCGAAGGTTCTCCCACCAAGATGGCGGGTCTAGAAATCCGTCGGTTCAATAGGGCAAAGGAAAAACTAGAAGGCTCACCAGAGGAGATCGTCCAGAAGATTATAGATAAAATTCGTTCGTACGGCATTATCTAATATTGGGGGGTCGTTCTGTGAGTGTCCACACGGAAGGGAGCGTTTGTGTTTTCGCCGAACAGCGGAACGGCCAGTGTCATGATGTGGGCCTCCAACTCTTGGGTAAAGCCCGAGAATTGGCCGAGCAGGCAAAGACCGGGGTCACCGCAGTGCTTCTGGGTCATAACATCACGCCCCTTGCCCAAACGTTAATCAATTATGGGGCAGATTCGGTCTTCGTGGCCGATACTCCCAGTTTAGAAACCTATCGACTCATCCCGTATACCCTCGTGATGGAGCGTTTTATTCGAGAGTATCGCCCCGAAATCCTGCTGATAGGGGCAACAGCAATAGGAGTCGAACTCGCTCCCAGAGTAAGCGCCAAGGTTCGAACCGGTCTGTCAGCTCATTGTATCGACCTTAAGCTGGATAGGGAAGGAAGACTCCTGCAAGTCGTGCCAGGTTGGGGCGGCGGTGTTATTGCCACAATAACCTGTCCTGAACGTCGCCCCCAGATGGCGACAGTGATGCCAGGCACCATGAAGGCCATCCCGCCAACGGAAAGACAGGGGGAAGTCATAGCATTAGGCGTTCAACTTCCTGAAAGGAACCTGGGACCTGAAGTGCTTGAGATAGAGAGCAAGGAGCCAGTAAGAATGCCCCTTGAGAAGGCGGAGGTGGTCGTTGCCGGTGGGTGGGGAATTGGCAGCCGGGACGATTGGAAGATGATCGAAGAACTGGCCAGTGCCTTAGGGGGTGCCGTCGGCGCCACCCGCCCGCCGGTCGACGAAGGGTGGGCCGACGAGGGCCAAATGATAGGGCAGAGCGGAAAGACGGTTCGTCCCAGCTTGTACATAGGAGTTGGGATCTCCGGGGTCATGCATCATGTGGTCGGAATGGATCAATCAAAACACGTGATCACCATTAACACGGATCCGAATGCCGACATGTGTGATGTATCAGATGTCATAGCCATCGAGGATTTCAGGAAAATCGTTCCCCTTTTAGTCAGGGAAATCAGGGCGAGGACAGGAAAATAGGCCGGAATACGATACCAAAGGAGGCTGTCATGTCGGATCCAAAAGAGATAGAACAGGCGCTGAATACCTATATTCGTCCACTCACGTTTCCAGTGGCCATAAAGATGCTAAAATCTGAGGATGAAATCCCCGAAAAAACCCGACGTCCCTTTCAGCAGATGAAAAAACGCGTTGCCATCTGCCAGGGCATCGGTATGGCCCGGAAGTTGGGATGGGCAGTTGCTATGGGAAAGGAAGACATGCAGTGTTCCCTCGGGGCTGCCCCCTTCGGCTTTTTCAAGAATATTGAGTTTTTCGATCAGGGCAATCTGGCTGAGGGAATGTTTACCGCCACCAAGGAGGCAGGAAAAAAAGAGGAAGACCTCGTTGATCGCTTCGAATACGATCTCTACAGCCACATTCTCGTTGCCCCCCTGAATCGGACCACATTTGAACCCGATTTGCTGATAGTCTATGGCAATCCCGCCCAAGTCATGAGACTCATTCAGGGGACCCTGTATAACGAAGGGGGAGCGATCCAATCCTCGTCCATGGGCCGGCTGGGGTGTGGTGCCATTATCACTGTGATGAAAAAGAACGAATGCCGTTTTGTGGTCCCCGGAAATGGGGATAGGATCTTTGGCATGACCCAGGACTATGAGATGTCTTTTCTTATTCCGGCCTCAAAGATTGAGACCGTTCTCGATGGGTTGGCTAAGACCCATAAAGCCGGAATTAGATATCCCATCACGAGTTTCTTCGATTTTGAGGCGACATTTCCACCCTCCTACCAGGAGCAGATGAGAATCTGGAAGGAGGAAGGGGAATTATAGGCCAGAGTCTAAGTTGCTCGGCACTGATCTGTAATCATAGGTTTTTGCTTTATTCTATTTCCCCGGTGCTCGAATAGGTGATACCGATTGTTAATTGGGCAGGCCCTTCTCGGCAGCCTTTGATGACTGGTGTGAACTATGGCTACGAATGAGAATGAACAGGCGAATCGCCGTGTTCATGGTCAGCCATGCGATGATGTTCTTCACCAGAGGCAGTTACCGGATCAATATGTATGGTGGCATTGGACAGATAGCGCAGATGATGAAGGAGTTGATGTCGCACTTCTTTAGCGATTTCATGACCACTCTCAATAGAGAGCTCAGGGCTCACGGCTATATTTACCTCCGCATGAAGTCGGTGACCTAACCATCTTACTCTGACTTCGGTCACCTCATGAACTCCCCGGGTGTGCTTTGTCGCATGCTTGATCTCGTCTATCACCTCCGGATCGACTCCATCGAGTAGGCGGGTGAAAACGGATTTACCGGATTGCCATACAATGCGGAAAATTGCGGCCGTAATAAGTAACCCGACAATAGGGTCCGCCAACGGAAAACCGACCCAGACCCCCACCGCACCGAAAAGGACGGCCAGACTGGTCAATCCATCCACACGGGCATGATAACCATCGGCTATAAGGGCAGCGCTACCGATCTCTTTGCCAACTTTGATGCGAAATACCGCCACGGCCTCATTGCCAAGGAACCCAATCACCGACGCGCCGATAACTGCCCAGAGATACGTTAGGGTCCGGGGGACCAGAAGACGGTCAATGGATTCATATCCAGCAACGATGGCACTGAACAGGATGGTAAGTACGATTGCCACACCGGCAAGGTCTTCCACCCGCCCGTAGCCATAAGTAAACCGTTTGCTGGGGCTTCGCCGTGCGAGCACAAAAGCAATCCAGAGTGGGATGGCCGTGGCAGCATCACCTAAATTGTGAATTGTATCGGCAAAAAGTGCCACGCTCCCTGACAAAAACACGACAATGATCTGAAGGAAGGCCGTCGCGATCAGCCCAAAGAAAGAGACCTTTACAGCCCAAATACCTCTTTGAGTCGTAAAAACAGATGGATCCACAGCGCCGTGAGTATGGCTGTATCCATGTTGCTGGCTGTGGTTCGGGTCGCTTTTATTCTTGCCCACACTTCACCTTCCTTGCCTTCCCTTTTATGAACGAGAGTATTCGGTAACGGGTCATTCCCGCCTCTATCTCTCCAAAACCGACATCATCCATGAGTGAATGTAGTTCTCGGACATTACCCTCCATGTGTGGATGGGCGATAAGGAACCGAATCAGTAAGGTTTTCGGCGGCTCTAAATCCAAAACCAGGAAGCGCCCATTCGACCTCAGCACGCGGTGGACCTCGGCAATACCCTGCTTTTTCAGGTCGCCAGGCAAATGGTGCATCATCAAGCTGCTCAAAACAACGTCGAAACGATCATCTGGGAAGGGAATGTCTTCGATCAGGCCAACATGGAACCCGATATCCACTCCCGCTCGGGCAGCCTTTTGCCGGGCTGTATAAATCATTTCTGGAGCGCCGTCGATGCCATGTACCTCGCCGACCGGGCCGGATGCTTCCCTGGCCGAAATGGTCAGGCTGCCGGTACCACAACCCACATCAAGCACTTTGTCGCCTGGCTCTATCTGAGCCAATTCCAGGGTCATCCTCCGCATGGCTCGCTCTCTCCCCAGAAGAAATAAGCGGACAATAGGGTCGTAAAAAAAGGACCAGTGTATAAGGCGTCCTCTCGTCTCAGGCGCGCATTCATGCACGTGTGGTTTATCGGCCTTTTTCATCCACTCTCGTTCTCTGTTTTTGTTCGAATCCGATGGCAGGTGAACGTCAGATAATCGAAATCACAGTGTTATTTATCTATTGCTCATATGAAAGTTCTCTTTGCCGAGGACGAGCCTCAATAATCGTAAATTCGTGAGGTGAACCTACCCATTGAAAAACCCGTCCCTTCGGGTGTCAAAGAGCGGGTTCCCCATCGAATCGGATTCGACAGTGCGAAATCTTGAGCGTCAAGTCCACAGGCGGTAAAAAGACATGATAGCATACCCCGGAGTTAAGTCAATTTTCTTCTTCAAACTCTCGTAGAAAAGGGGCTGGCCGACCTATTTCTAACATTCGCAGACTCGCCTACCCTCAGTCTATGCAAGATCTCAAACAGAAATAAACATTTTTCGTCCTCTTCTGGCCTGCGACGTCATCGTCCATTAAACACCGTGGTTAGGAAGAAGGAAATCAAAAGCTCCGACAAAACTTGTCATCTTATCGCCCTTGGGATACACTCCAAGTCGGTGATTTCCGAAAATCAACCGCGTCGCAACACGTCTTCATTCGCTCCCGAATCCCCAGAGGAGTGACTCCATGACAAATGAGCGCTATGGACGAAAGCTCACCGCTATCCTCAGTGCGGATGTCAAAGGCTACAGCCGTCTTATGGGTGAGGATGAAGAGGCAACCATCCGCACGCTGACCGCCCATAGAGAGGTGATGGCCAACCTGATTCAGAAGCATCGGGGCCGGATAGTCGATTCTCCTGGGGATAATGTGTTGGCAGAATTCAAGAGTGTGGTCGATGGGGTCCGTTGTGCCGTAGAGATCCAGGAGGAGCTCAGAGCCAGGAACGCCGAGGTGCCGGAGAACCGAAAGATGGAGTTTCGCATCGGGGTCAACCTTGGCGATGTCATCGAAGAGGGAGAGCGGATCTACGGGGATGGCGTGAACACTGCCGCTCGGGTCGAGGGTCTGGCTGAGGGTGGCGGTATCTCCATTTCAGGAACTGTGTATGAGCATATCGAGAACAAACTTGCTTTGGGCTATGAGTATCTTGGCGAACACACCGTCAAGAACATCAAGAAGCCGGTCCGGGTCTATCGGGTCTTGATGGAGCCTGGAGCTCGGGCGGAGGTGAAAAGAGAGAAAAAGCCTGGGCTCAGACGGTGGCAGTGGGCGGCTCTGGTTGTGGCGGCCGTTTTGGTTGTTGGAGCTGCAGCCGTGGGGATCTGGAGTTTTTA
>CAYGBK010000042.1:0-12988 GCA_964348095.1 uncultured Thermodesulfobacteriota bacterium
TCAGTCTGGCAGGGAAAAGAGGTCATCAAGGTAGAGCCGGGGCGTGTGGAGAAGGCTTATGGCCTGGCTGTTGATGTCGGAACCTCTACCGTGGCTGGCTACCTCTGCGATTTGACAAACGGTCAGGTTGTAACGACCGCCTCGATGATGAATCCGCAGGTGGTTTACGGTGAGGATGTCATGTCCCGGATCACTTTCACGATGACCAATCCAGACGGGCTTGAGATCCTGAATCAAGCCATTCGAGACGGGCTAAACGGCATCGTGACAGAGGTGGCGGCGACGGCTGGCATCAAACGCCAAGATATAGTTGACATGGCCATCGTGGGGAACACCTGCATGCACCATATTTTCCTCAACATCGATCCACGCTATATCGGTCGGTCGCCCTTCCCTCCGGCCCTCCACCACTCAGTGGATATCAAAGCCCGTGACTGGGGGGTCAAGATACCACCAGAGGTCGAGATGGGTGACAAGGGAAGCGCTCCACCGTGCCAGGTGGGATGCCCTGCCGGTGTAAATGGACAGGACTTTCTTTACCTTATCGCCCAGGGGAAGTTCACGGAAGCACTCGAGGTGGTCAGACTCGCTTTCCCGTTCGCCGGAATCTGCGGGCGTGTCTGCACCCATCCCTGTGAGACGGTGTGCGAGAGGGAGAAAGTGGAAGAGCCCCTGGCTATCCGCGCCCTCCACCGGTTCGTTGCCGACCACGAGCTGGGCAATGGGAGGGCGAAGGCAACAGCAATGGAAAAGACAAAAGAGGAGAAGGTGGCCATCATTGGATCTGGGCCTTCCGGGCTTTCCTGCGCCTATGACTTGGTCAGAAATGGTTATCCCGTCACTATCTTTGAGGCCGCTCCTGAGACTGGTGGCATGATGCGTTATGGCATTGCTGAGTATAGGCTCCCCAGGAATATCCTCGACGACGAGATTGGCTACATCGAGGAACTCGGGGTGGAGATCAAAACGAACAGCCGGGTGAATAGTCTGGAAGAGGTCTTTAAGCAGGGGTACAAAGCGATCTTTTTGGCTACTGGTGCCTGGACCAGCCAGAAGCTCGGCGTTCCTGGTGAAGAGGCGGATGGCGTGATCTATGCGCTCGATTTCCTGAAAAGAGCGAATTCAGAACAAGATGTGGAATTAGGGAAAAGGGTAGTGGTCATCGGCGGCGGGAGCGTCGCTATCGATGCTGCCCGTGTCTCCCTTCGTCTCGGAGCCAAGGAGGTTCACCTTGTTTGTCTGGAGACGAGAGATCTCAGCAATAAGGATAGAATGCCGGCGCAAGACCTGGAGATCGAGCAGGCCGAGGAGGAAGGAGTGGTCATCCATCCGAGTCTGGGTGTGACCAAGATCCTAACGAAAGCCAATCGTGCCGCTGGTCTGGAAACGGTTCCATGTACCTCAGTTATCGATGATGAGGGGAGATTTGCTCCCGAGTTTGGCAAAGGTCCGGCTCCGACGATTGAGGCTGATACGGTGATCGTTGCCATCGGTCAAAGGCCGAAAGAGGGGGATTTTTCCGAGTTGGAGAAATTACCGTCAGGGACCGTGAAGGTAGACGAGACGACTTTAGAGACGAACCTGAAGGGGGTCTTTTCTGGGGGAGACCTGGTTTCCGGCCCTTCAAATGTCATCAGCGCGACTGCTGCCGGTAAAGAGGCGGCCATTTCGATTGAACTCTACTTGGCTGGGATGGATTTGAAGGAAGCGAGACCAACTCCTCTTAAACCAATCGAAGAGGTGCCAAAGGAGGGTGTCGAGTCCGCGGCACGACGGATTGTGCCTGTGCTAAAACCCGCAGAGCGTTCGGGTTTTACCGAGGTTGAGCTCGGCTTCGACGAGCGTTTGGCTCCCGATGAATCGAAGCGCTGTCTACACTGTGCCATATATGCCCAAAAGGATATTACAGAGACGGCCGAGGCCCGGAGCCTGGGGATTAAGATATCTCCGGGGGCATACATTCATGTCTTACCGATAGAGGCTGGTTTCGTGGGTGCTGACAATGTCGGCGTCCTTATCGCTGAGGCACCGTACAAGCAAGACAAGATAGAACTCGTTATCGATATCGGAACGAATGGCGAGTTAATCCTCGGCAACCGAGAGCGACTCATTTCGGCCTCATGCGCCACCGGTCCCGCTTTTGAGGGCGCTGAGTTGAAATTCGGTATGCGTGCCGCTCCGGGGGCGATTGAGAAGGTCGAGATCGACAGAGATACCCTTGAAGCGCGCTTCAAGGTTATTGGGGATGAGCGGTGGAACACGGAGATGGAGGAGGTGAAGGCGAAGGGGATTTGCGGTTCGGGAATCATTGACGCCATCCCTCAGCTTTTCCTGGCAGGCATCATTGACAAAACGGGGCGGTTCAAGAAAGATCTCCAGACGCCTCGGTTGCGGGAAGCTGATGGTCAGCTCGAGTATGTTATCGCCTGGGCGAAGGACACCTCGATCGGCCAGGATGTCGTGGTATGCCAGGACGACATCAGAGCTATTCAGTTGGGCAAAGCAGCTATGTATGCGGGGAGCAGAATCCTGATGCGGGCTCTGGGTGTTGAGAAGGTGGACAAGGTCATCTTGGCAGGTGCCTTTGGGAGTTACATAGACAAGCAGTCGGCAGCTATCCTGGGGATGTTTCCTGATTGCGCGCCCAAAAACGTTTATTCGGTAGGTAATGCTGCAGGCGATGGTGCGCGGATGGCGCTCCTGAATGTAGACAAGAGGAAGGAAGCGGATAAGTTCGCCAGACAGGTGGATTATATTGAACTCACCGTGGCGCCAGAATTTGAAAAGATTTTCGGCCAGTCCATGTGGATCCCTCATATGAAGGATGATTTTCCTCACTTGAATCATCTTCTGCCAGAGAAGAAGGGAGCCGACCAGAAAGACGAAGAGAAACGAGCGATAAGCGCGGGAGGTAGCTGATTATGAACACAGAGCTGAATTCCAGAGAGCGAGTACTTAGATTCTTGAAAAGGGAACCGGTTGATCGCGCTCCCGTATTCAGTGGTATGGGGAACGTGACAGTCCATGGACTTGAGAAACATGGTTGGAGGTTTGCAGAAATACACGTGGACGCTCAGAAGATGGCCAGCATGGCTGCTTCAACGTCAGAACTCTTTGGCTTCGAGTGTGCCGTTGTTCCCTTTGATATGGGGGTAGAGGCAGAGGCCCTCGGTGCCGGGGTCAACTTCTATCCAACCCACACCGATGTTGTCTATCCCACCATATCGGGCAAGGTGGCAGAGAAGGTGGCGGATCTGAATATCAAGGTGCCGTCAGATTTGGCTCAAGCAGGACGGATTCCATTGGTGTCGGATGCGATCCGACGGTTGAAAGATGACGTAGGCGACCGAGTGGCAATTGGAGCCTGGGTGCTTGGGCCATACACCCTAGCGGCCCAGATTGTCGATATGGGGGATTTGGCCAAAATGGCGTTCAAGAAGACAGATTTGGTCCATCAGATCTTGGATTCTCTGGCGGGTATGTTAGTCGAAACCTGTCGCCTCTACCGAGGCGCCGGTGCCGACTATGTGACCGTCCGGGAGATGGGAGCGGGGCCAGATATCCTAAGTCCCCGGATGTTCAAAATGCTTATCCAGCCTCATCTGGAGCACATCTTCTCTGGCATTGAATCTCCCAAGATCTTGCACATCTGTGGGAGCACCGACAGTATCTTTGAACAAATGGCCCTTTGTGGGGCGGATGCTATCAGTGTTGACCAGAAAAACAATGCCGGTGAATCCCGTCAAAAGCTTGGCGATGACAGGCTGCTTTTTGGAAATTTTGACCCCTACGGCACCCTGGTTCAGATGGAAGCGTCTGGCGTGGAGCAGGTCATCAAGGAATGCGTGGATAACGGGGTTGACGCGGTCTGGCCAGGTTGTGACATCTGGCCCGAGGCAAAAAAGGATAACATGACAGCATATGTTGACGCCGCGCGGAAATATGGCGAGAAAGCCTCTCCTGCCGTAGGGAGAACATAGAGCGAGTCTTCCGATCTTATTTCCTCCCAGGGCGAGAGAATAGGGGATGGACAGTCAGAGAAGAGAAGAAATACTGAAGAGACTGCGTGACGGCGTCGTGGAGTATGATGAAGATCGGGTACGAACGGCCGCACAGACTGCTTTGGATGAAGGGCTGGATGCCCTCGAGGCGGTCATGAATGGTCTTGCTGCCGGTATGGAGATCGCCGGTGACCTGTATGACAAACAGGAGTATTTTGTGCCCGAGTTGCTCATGTGTGCAGACGCCTTTTACGCGGGACTCGATATTCTCCGGCCCCATATCAGAAAGCAGGGCAGAGCAATAAGGGGCCAGGTGGTTATTGGGACCGTGCAGGGAGACGTGCACGACATTGGAAAGAACCTTGTCAAGTTGATGTTCGACACTGCCGGTTTTCATGTCCATGATCTAGGACGAGATGTTCCTCTTGAAAAGTTTGTGGAAGAGCAGCTCCGCACGGAGTCGGAGATTGTGGCTATATCCGCGATGATGACCACGACCATGGTGGGAATGAAAAAGGTTGTTCAAATGATCAGAGAGAAAAATTCCGATACGGAAATCATTCTGGGTGGGGCACCAGTGACGAAAGATGTGGCTGTTCTCTTTGGTGCAGATGGCTTTGCCGGATCTGCCGGTGATGCCGTTGGAGAGGCTATAAAGATGGTTCGCACCCTGAGGAAGATGGAGAACAAAAAACGGAGCCGGCGGAAAAGAGTGGCGAAAACCCCCCGCAACATAACATTGAATAATTGGAGAGATGGGCCCTGAATCAACCGGATTGTCATATGTGTCGGGAGCATTCGAAGTAAGAAGGGATGGGGAGTCTATGATCACCGTACAGATCGATTCAGGTATCTGTGGTTTTTCCACAAACGTTCGCGCTTCCAAATTGGAGGGCCGGAGCGTAGGGATAGCACTGGATAGTGACTGCAAGCACATTATGGCGTTTGGCAGTCAGTTGAAAGAGCTGGGTATGACAGACATCCTCAAAGCACCGATAAACGTCAACCCAGTTTACGAAACTGCCGGACGATGCAGACTGCACTCGAGTTGTCCCGTTCCCTGTGGCGTGATCAAGGCGGCTGAGGTCGAGTTGGGACTCGCTTTGAGAAGAGATGTTCAGATCGTGTTTCAGGCTGAGAAGAGGGCAGCAAGCGATGCAGGCTAACCTCCATAGAAAAGACAACATCTATCCCCTTGAAAAACCTGAGCGAGAAGATGCCATCATCGAGGAAGTTCGGAAAATAGCGCAGAAGTATCATATTGATGAGATCATACCGGTGACCACCGGTGACATCTCTGTCGCCAAATGGGTGCAGCTCAAGTGTAAGTACGGATGTAATAAATACGGCACGAACTGGTGTTGTCCTCCCGAAACCCCCACATCCGATCAGGCGAAGGCTTTACTCAGCGAATACAAAAAGGCCCTGCTCCTCTGTGGACGTATGGAGAACAACCAGTTTTACAGAGACAATCAAAAGAAGAGACGAATTCAGGTTAACATGTGGAAGGGAACTGTTGCACTGGAGCGGCACCTTTTCTTGAGGGGATACTATAAAGCCTTTGGACTTGTTTCTGAGAGTTGTGCCTTATGTAGACGATGTACCTACCCGGATGAGTGCGTTTTCCCTGCCGATAGACGGCCATCTGTTGAATCGTGGTCCATCGATATTTTCCAGACACTGAAGAATATCGGCAAGCCATTCAAGATCGCCCGCGACGTGGCAGAGGAATACCCGTACTACAGTCTCATATTGCTGGAATAGGCCGGGGCGGCTGGGCAGGGTTCTTCCATGAATGGGTTTGACCTGGGATCGGGTGATTCACTTCAGGATCGGATTTCAACGAGGCCGAGTGTGATGGCGAATTGGATCAGTTGAGAAAGGTTATCCATCTGAAGTTTTTCCATGATCTTTGAGCGATGGGTCTTGACCGTGCTCGGACTAATATAGAGGATTTTGGAGATTTCCCTGGTTGAACGTCCTTCCGCTATCATTTGAAATACCTCCCGCTCTCGATTGGAGAGCTTACTGTAAAGCTCTTCCTGGGAGGATTTCTTTCTTTTTGAGGAGACGTAATCTGCGATGACCCGCCGGGATATAGAGGGGCTCAAGTAGGTGTCGCCTTTAACGGCAGCGTAGATGGCCTTGATGATATCCAGACCGGTTGAGTCCTTGAGAAGATAGCCCGAAGCGCCGATACTGAAAAGTTCACTGATATAGCGGTCATGGGAATGCATGGAGAGGATTATGACTCTGGTCTTGGGCGAGGCTTTCCTGATTTGCCGGGTCGCCTCGATACCATTCAAAAGCGGCATGGCTATGTCCATCAGGACGATATCCGGTTTTAGCTTTTCCACTTGACGAACAGTTTCCCGCCCATTCTCAGCCTCACCGATCACGCGGAGATTAGGTTCCCCCTCCAATAGTTTGGCCAGACCTTGTCGCACAATCGTGTGGTCGTCTGCCAAAAAGATGGTGATAGCCCCTTCATTCACTGGAAGACTCTTTGATGGGAATCTCGATTCGGATTCCCGTGCCTTTTCCTCTTGACGTGCGAATTGAAAAACTCCCTCCAAGCATTGACGCCCGTTCTCTCATGCCCAGAAGTCCCAGCGCTTGTTTCTTACCCTCATATTCGAGGGAATCAAATCCCCTCCCGTCGTCTTCGACCAGAAAAATGATGCGCGGATAGCTCTTGATGATGGAAAGTTTGAAGTGGTTCGCCCTCGCGTGCTTAATCGTATTCGTGAGTGCCTCCTGGGCGAGACGGTATAGGACAGTTTCTGTTTCAAGGTCCAACCGTTCCTCGAATCCCACCATTTTGAAATCGATATCTAGGTGGCTGTACCGTGAGAGTTCCGTCAAATAGGATTCCAGTGCTGGTTCCAAGCCCAAATCACTCAAAAGTACAGGGTGGAGTTTGTAGGATATGCGACGCATCTCCTGATAGGTACGGGTGATCTGTTCTTTGATGTCCGAAATATACGTCTTGATGTGACGGGAGTCCGGCGACACCGTCTTCTCGATGGTTTCCAACGTGAAGTTTATTCCCGTAAGGGCCTGGCCCGCCTCGTCATGGAGTTCTCGAGCTATCCGTCTGCGCTCTATCTCCTGGGAATGAAATAGCTCGGCTGTGAGCCTCTTGAGCTCCTCCCGATGTTTATGAATGGTTTGAAGCAAACGAGCGTTTTCGATTGCACCACCCAGGAAATTTCCGAGTGATCCCAGAAGATGAAAATCCTGACCGGTGGTTAGATCTCTGTTTGGCGGCACTTCCAGGGCAAGGAAGCCAGAGGCCTTTTCCTTAGCCGTAATCAGGAAGCAGGTAAGCTCGATCACCCCTGCCGTGTCAAGGCCGTTCAGCGAGGCTCTGAAAGGGGGAAAGATGGGCTCGGGCTTAAGACAGAGGTTTTTGTCGAGCAGAGACCGCATGAGGGTCGAATCATGAAACCGTAACTGTTCTGGCTTATCCATGTGGGGAAGCCCCTGTTTCGCTCGAAGTGCAAAAGCATTTCTTTCATGATCGATGAGGAATATGCCTCCCGAATTGAGGCTCAACACTTTTAGAACCTTTTTCACGGCGATCATCAGGACATCGTCTAGGTTGTGGGTCTTGTTCATGGCGAGAGCCACCGAGTTCAAAAGCCACAGTTCTCGGTGACGTTGCCGAAGACTCCGGACTGCATCCATACGGGCTGTGATGTCTTTGGCGATACCTTCATAGCCAATAATCTTTTCATCTTCACTTCTGACGGCGTTACCGCTGAGCAGGCAGTGAAGGCGAGTTCCGTCTTTCTTTTTGAAAGCAGCCTCAAAATCCTTCACAAATCCGTGGCGGTCGATCTGCTTTTGAAATACCTGCCAGTGCATGGGGTTGTCGTATATCTCCTCGACGGTGGCGAGAGACAATAACTCCCCCTTGCTAGAGTAGTCTAGCAGGTCCACGCAGGCTTGATTCACTTCTTTGATTCGACCATTCTTGGCGGTGATGAAAATCATGTCCTTGGAGCCTTCAAAGATGCGTCGATACTTGCTCTCGGAGAGCCTGAGATTGTCTTCCAAACGTTTCCTAACTGAGATGTCTTTGAAGACTCCAATCCGACCGGTGACCTTCCCCAGGCTATCTCTCAGTATCGATGCACTGCAGATAATCGGTACGGTTTTTCCATCACGTCGGGTAATCACGAATTCCCGATTCTCAGTGCTCTTCCCCGATTGGGTAGCTGGTGTGAGGGGACAGTCAGTTTCGCACGTTGGGCTTCGGAAAACATCCTTACAATTCATTCCTGTCGCTTCGGAGGCTGAGAGCCCTGTGATCTCCTCTGCCGCAGCGTTGAAGTAATCGATTCTGCCATTGTCGTCCGTAGCGAAAAGACCGTCTGGCAGATTATCAAGGATCTGAAGGAGATTTCTTTCCTTCTTTGTGGTTCGTGACAGCCTCGCTTTCGTCACGGGCGGGTGGTGATCACCCTGAATGTCCATTTTTATCTCCTCACGATAGATCGAATTAGCCTAGAGCTATCTTAATAGAAAAGTGTGTGAGAATCCAATCACGTTTTGACCGGCGATAGATTGACACCAACGAGAATGGTGCCTAATCCTTTTTCATCCAATCCACTGAAATACCGTTTCTTCAGATAGAGGTCACTCGGGATAGCGGGGTTTGCATAGATGATCGAAGGAGATTGAAGGCTGTCGTCGTCTGGCAGACGCCACCTAGCCGGTAGTGCTGGAATCTCAAACTGACATGTCTTTTTTATGATATCTCGCGGGAAATCAACCTTATCCTTATACACAACAAAATTGTCGTGCATGAACCAGACGTTTTCCAAACCAGACAACCTCTGGATCGCTTTCTCATCCCGGACCTCCTCGCCGACGACCTCCTCACCTTTTTTCAGGACAAGGGTAGGCGAGCACCCCCAGTCAAAGTCCATGCTCGTAAGGCCCACATAGATGAAATCGCAGTTTAGGACCTCCCTTATGCCGGTATTGACTACCTTGCCCAGTCCCATCAATCCCTTCTCCTCGGCTTCTTGCTCGATCGTGAGGATCTTTGCGCGATCTGGGTCTGAGAAGGGGTGGACGCCCACGATGCCTTTCACCTTTTTCAAAGAGGTGATCATCATGTCATCTAAGGCCGTTCTATTCTGACCAAGAACATCCTCTTTGTGGGTGAGCCCCTTAGAGATGAATAATTTGACCAGATCAAACACCTTTTCCGGGCATACCCTTTCGCATCTCTGGCAGGCAAGCCCGTCGCATAGGGCCAGATCGATGGTAATCGAAAAATCTTCACCCCTTTCCGCCAGCTGGAGCGCCTTTTCCGGACACTCCTCGACACATGCTGCACAACCAACGCAGCCTTCAAAAACGATCGTCTTTCGCTCGCCGATGTCAGAGATAACCTCTAAACCAGAAAGGCCGAGATCCGGTATGTCCCTGTCGACGGTTTTGATGACTTTGGGGGTCGAGGATATTTCATCTAAGAGGGGGAGCTTGAATTTCTTCAAAAAATCTTGATATTGACCTATTGGCATTCCCTCTGTCCAATAAGATAGCTCCAAAACATATACCCTCTCGAACACTTTGGATTCGGCGAACATGCAGTGGTGCTGCCTCAGTTCATCGGCGATTCTTTTCATGTGCCAGAGTGTGTCAAGATCCCTCACCATGTCTTTGGCCATGGCCAGGGAGGTGTTTCCTACCTGATAGATTTTTTTAACTCCCAGGGGAATCATGCCGATCTCTTTAGCCTTGAGGGCATCGACATAGGTGCCGGAGGCCCCCGACATGTAAGCGGTTTCAATATCTTCCAGCCGGATACCCGCCTCGTGGCAAAGGGTTAAATGGCCTGCTCGAACGGCTCCGATAGCCTTTCCTGCCTCGGCAAGGTCCTTCTCTGTGAACTTGATTCCATTGGGCAGATGGATGGATGAATCCGAGGTCTTGATTCGTGGAAGACGTATGAGACTCGATCCTGTCCCCTGACTGATCACGGCCACGACCCCCGTGCCGGTGATGCCCTCTGCGATCAGTTCCCCTTTTTCGATAACCTTCCCGGTCACAGGGTCTACCGTATCTCCTGGGCGGGGCATCATGTCATTGTCGAGGATTTGCGTCTTCAGCTGTCCCTTTATGGGCTGATCGCTCGCTGGGGGGGTTGGTGGACCTGCCTTCACCTCATCCTGTGGCTCAAAGTCGACGTCGGAAATAGCCCCAGGGAGCGCCAAGAGGCCATCTTCGATTTGCTGGCCCTCCAGGGCAGGCCCGGCCGCTGTGGATCCAGTGTAGACAATTCCCTTGACAATGAGGGCCATCTCTGCGTTTGTGCCATAATCGGTCGTGATGGCGATCTCGTCTTTTTCCAGCATACCTGTTTGAATCATCATGGCGAGAGCGTCGGCTCCGATCTCGTGGCGAACGGCTGGCGGAATCAGGACCTCTGCCTCTTTTGGAAGGTCGAGCCCCCGAATCTCCTGAGCTTTTAGTTTTTGGGCGTCCCGCTTCGGTGGGACCACCCCGAGCGCCTCGAGCTTTCGTTTTCCTGCATAGGCAAGGTCCCTGATCTCGATCTCTTGGAAGAGGGAGAGCTGGATGGGATTGCCGCAGACTGCCAGTCGCACCGTGTCGCCCCTGCTGATCCGTAGACTTTCGATGACCCGGTTGACAGCATCAACCACGATTTCATGGGCCCGATCCAGTCCTACCTCAACGGCAAAATGCAGATGATCCATGACATTGGCCCCGGGAAGGGGGTGGCGGGTGGTGACAGCCGTGGATAAGACGATTCCGTCTTGATCGAGATCTATCGCCTGTCCTCGAAACCCACTTGTACCCAGGTCCAGCGCTACGCCGAGGCGTGTCATTAGACGTCGCACCTTTCTCGGTCAGGATTGGCGTGCCCCTACCCCAATAATCCGTCCTATTTCCTGATAGGATTCATTCCATGGATTTCCGGCGATCGATGAGTCCACGGTGGTGTCCGAAAGGAAAAAAGGGGGCAGAACCGGTCACACAAAAGCATACCGGTTGTGTCCCCCTCAAATCAAGTCGACCCTTTCAACACGGCGTAAGAGCCTATCAGCCCACTCCCCATGGTGTGGGAGAACAGGTGAGAAGTTTTGATAAGACGACCCACAATCCCCGTCTGACTCACCTAGTGGGCTTTGGCGACTTCTACCATGGCCAGAAGGTTTTCCAATGGCGTTGCAGGCGCCACCGAGCAACCAGGAGCGAGGATTTGAAGGCCATCGGCAATGGACTTCTCACACCCCTCCTTGACGGCGTCAGTGCTTCCCATGAAGAGTGTCGTCGCTGTATCGACACCGCCCATCAGGATTACATCTGAACCGCATTTCTCCCGGGCAAGTCGGACATCGGCTTTTGGCTCTATGCTCAGGATATCGGCCCCAGTCTGTCCCATCCATTCAACGATGGCGTCCACATTGCCACAGATATGGAGAATCTTGGGGGCCGGTATGGCTTCGAACTGCCGCCGCTGGCATTCCAACTCATAGTCACCGTAAGTCTTCGGAGCCATGAGTTCAGGCGAGGCGGTCATGTCTTCACAAGAGATAATGTCAGCTCCAGCGTCGATAAGTGCCTTGGCCAGAGCGGTGCCCGCCTTTTCTGCCACGTCCAGAAAGGGCACAATCTTGTCGGGAGCCTTGAAGGTCGCTTTGAGAATCGGAACGGTGTCCAGGAGAGATCCAGCAATGGTAAATGGCCCAATGATCCCAGCCACAACCGGGACTTCATCGCCCAGTTCTTTTTTTATGATTCGCACTGCTTTGAGTAGTTCCGGTATCTTCCCCCGTGAGAGGAAGTCTTCAGGAAACGTCGGGGAGTCGTCTAGTGTGTATGGTGGCGGATGCTGAATCCCCGGGATTCCCTCACTCCCATCCACAGCCCGGCCAGGTTTTATCTTACATCCAAGTGCTTCTGCCTCGAAGGTCTGAGAGAAGGGGACTCTCACGGCGTCAAAGCCGAGCACTGTATAGGCGGCCATTGCCTGCTTGGCCATGGTCTCCGCTTTTCCATGGCCCTCCGGCCAGAAGGCCTGCACCTTTTCCATCTGATCGTAGGTTACCGTAGAATTGGCCCCGAAACAGGGCATGCGATCCGGTTTTTGATGATTGATCACACTCATGACCCGCTCTTTTGCATTCATCAAATCTCCTCCTGGCTATGGTTCCTCCTCAGAATTCGGAAAGAAAAGAAGATAATAGAATATTAGCATCTTAGAAATCAAGAAGAAAAGGGGGGCCTAAGATTGGAGATTGGAATTGTTACCTATCTAAGGATCGCCGGTAAATATTAACCCGAGTGGTCAGACCGACTCGGGTTAACACTCCGTTTTCCTCTAGATTATTGATAGGCTATCAACCACCTAGGTAGGCCTTCCTCACCTGTTCATTTTCCCGTAAGTCCTCAGCCTCGCCCTTTAAGACAATCTTGCCTGTCTCCAGAACGTAGCCCTTCTGAGCCAGATTCAGAGCAAGACGGGCATTCTGCTCGACCAGGACGATCGTTCGGCCCTCTTCGTGAATGTCTCTTATGATCCGTGCGATTTCCAAACACAGAAGAGGCGATAAACCCAGTGACGGTTCGTCCATGAGGAGCAGCCTCGGCTTGGACATTAAGGCACGGCCTATGGCCAGCATTTGTTGTTCCCCGCCACTCAGAGTCCCGGCAGATTGTTTCCGCCGTTCCTTGAGGATGGGAAAGTGTTTAAAGACTTCCTCCAGGTCCGTATTCATTCCGTTTGTATCTGTACGCAGAAAGGCCCCCATTTCGAGGTTCTCCATCACCGTCATGTAGGGGAAGACTCGTCTCCCCTCGGGAACCTGAGCAATCCCTGCCTTATTGATTTTTTCAGGTGCGACCCGATCAATTCTCTGACCATCAAACCAGATTTCCCCTGTCGTTGGGTGTTCTAGCCCGGAAATAGCTCTCAGGGTGGTGCTCTTGCCCGCTCCGTTGGA
>CAYGBK010000043.1:0-48775 GCA_964348095.1 uncultured Thermodesulfobacteriota bacterium
AAGGGCAATAGCCCTGGATGACTCACTGCCTGAAGCCCACGCCATATTGGGTGAGGTCTATCTGTGGAGAAAGCAGCACGAGCAGGCCATCGCCGAGCTACAGACGACCATCGCTCTCAATCCCAATGATGCTGATGGGATTGTGAGGCTGGCGAATATTCTGAACTGGACTGGAAGGCCTGAAGAAGCAACTGGGTTGGTAAAGAAAGCGATGCGCCTAAACCCCATGTATCCGGCATATTACTTATGGGAATTAGGCCATTCCTACTTCTTAATTGGACGTTATGAAGATGCGATTGAGACACTCAAGAGAGTCCTCGACCGGAACTCGGATTTTATGCCTGCCCATGTCTACTTGGCAGCCAGTTATAGTCAGATAGGAAGGGGGGAAGAGGCTCGGGCTGAGGCGGCAGAAATCGAGAGACTCAGTCCCCAGACGTCCTTGGAGGCTATGAGACAGAGGCTCCCCTATGAAGATCAAGCGGTATTAGAGCGCCTGTTTGATGGCCTCCGTAAGGCATGGGTGAAAGAAAGCGATTAGACCAACTGTCGATTGAATACTAGCTCCATTGGAGATTCTTAACACGTCCAAAACGGCGAATTGCCATTAAACAGAATACCTTTCTCCCCATTTATGGGTTCGTTTTTTGGTATTACATCAAACCGTCCACGGCAATCATCCCTTTTCCCGCGGCAGAAATGTATTCAGTAGAGCGAATTGAGGGAGTCGAGTTATTTTCCTTTCCGGGGGAGTTCGATTGACCTTTGGATTCTGTCAGGTAATAATGAGTAAGCATAAAAATGAAAAACGTGTCACAAATAGTCTTCTTCCTTGGGTCCCTGACACAGAGGTCCATGACGCCAAAGGGGCTCAGATCTTAGCTCAGTCTCCATGGAAAGCTTTATCGAGAACAGTGCTTTCGGTCTAATGGCAATACCGTGGGGCTACCTATTGGAAACCGACGGAGCTAATGATTTATCTTGGATTTTCAACCCCCCCCTTGCGTTGTAGTGAGTAAATAGAGAGTGAAAAAAGCGCTCGCAATACTCGTTTTTCTGGCCGTTGTCAGCTTTTTGGGCTGGCAAGTATACAGAAGGGCTTCCATGCCGCAGAGGGAGTCCGTGCGTCGAGGTCACGCCATTTCTGTGCCCGTTGAGGTTGTCCGTGTTGAGAAGGCTACAATCCGTGATACGGAACTTTTTACGGGCTCTCTTCGACCCAAGTCCTATTTTGTCGTTGCGCCGAAGGTTGGCGGACGCCTTGAGAAGCTTTTGGTTGATATCGGAGACAGCGTAAAACGAGGCCAATTGATCGCGGTCCTCGATGACGAGGAGTACGAACAGCAGATTGAGGAGGCCCGGGCAGAACTTGAGGTGGCAAAGGCGAACGTGATAGAAAGGCGCAGCAACTTGGGTGTCGCTCGGCGCGAGTTAAATAGAGCCGAGGCACTTCGTCAGAAGAAGATTATATCCGAGTCTGAACTTGATAGTGCCAGAGCCCAATATGAGGCAGAGGAAGCAAAAAAAAGGGTCGCCCAGGCCCAGGTTGCACAGAAGCAAGCCGCCCTGAGGGTAGCGGTTGTTCGGCTGTCATACACGGAAATCCGGGCGTCCTGGGAAAACGGGAAGGAACATAGGATCATCGGGGAACGTTTTGTGGACGAGGGGGCGATGTTGAAAGCGAATGATCCAATCGTCTCCGTACTCGACATCCATTCTTTGATAGGATTGATCTACGTCATTGAGCGGGACTATTCCAAGGTGCGGATCGGGCAGGAGGCGATTGTGACTACCGATGGATTTCCCGGCAAAGCCTTTCCTGGCAGAATTCTTCGTGTGGCGCCCCTCCTGAAGGAAACCTCCCGCCAGGCGAGGGTGGAGATTGAGATCCCAAATCCAGAGGGAATCCTGAAGCCCGGCATGTTCGTCCGCGTCCAAATTGAATTTGCCGAACACAAGAATGCGACAGTCGTCCCATTGAATGCGCTTGTCAAGCGCAACGGTCAACAGGGGGTTTTCTTAGCAGATACGGAAAACATGAGAGCACGGTTCGTACCGGTAACTTTGGGGATTACTGACCGCGAGTTGGCGGAAGTTGTTGAACCTTCATTATCTGGACTTGTTGTGACCCTGGGTCATCATCTTCTCGAGGACGGCTCGGTGATTATCTTGCCGAAGAGGGAATCCGGGAATCCAGCTTCGCGGCATGTCAATTTTGAGCCCATTAACAAGCGGCGAAAAAGCTGAGTCACAAGGAACGCTATGAGACTCTCGCAATTTGCGGTCCATCGCCCTATCTTCGCGGTCATGGTGACATTGATCGTGGTCATTCTCGGTGTGGTGGCTCTGATCCGGCTTCCGATCGATCTGATGCCGGATATCACCTATCCAACGCTGAGCATTACAACAGGCTATGAGAATGCGAGCCCAGAAGAAATAGAGGAGTTGATAACCCGTCCCATCGAAGAGGGAATGAGCGCGGTTCCGGGTGTGGAAGAGGTCTCCTCGATTTCAACGGAGGGGCTCAGCAGTGTTCGGGTGAGCTTTGCACCGGATACAGACCTTGATGCGGCCGCCAACGACATCAGGGACCGTTTGGACCGCGTCATTCCGCTTCTCCCAGATGACGCGGAGCGGCCAAGGCTCCGCAAGTTCGACCTGGCAAGCTTTCCCATCCTTATTCTCGGTGCAGCAAGCAATTTGGATCCCATACAGATGCGTCGGATCATCGACGATCAGGTTCAGTACCGCCTCGAACGCATTCCCGGCGTGGCCGCCGTCGATGTGCGGGGAGGACTGGATCGAGAGATCCATGTCAACCTCTATCCGAACAAAATCAATGCCTTGGGCTTGCCCCTTAATGAGATTCTCCAGCGCATCAGGGAGGAGAATGTCAACGTGCCGGCGGGAACAATCGAACGAGGAAATTTTGAGGTGATGATTCGCACACCTGGTGCATACACCAGCCTGAAAGAGATAGAAAACACGGTCGTGGCTGTCCGAGAGGGGGTTCCTATTCAGCTGATGGATATCGCTAGTGTGGAGGACTCGTGGCAAAAAGTCACGCGGATCGTCCGAGTCAACGGAGAACCCGGGATACGACTTTCTGTCAACAAGCAGTCGGGTACCAATACAGTCGAGATTGGGAAAAAAGTTCTCCAGGAGATCAATAGCATAAATAGGGACATTCCACAAATCTACCTAACACCGATTATTGATACGTCTGACTACATCCAGCGCTCTATCACCAATCTTGGTTATTCTGCATTTTATGGAGGTTTTTTGGCAGTTCTGGTACTGCTCCTGTTCTTGCGTAACGTGCGCAGCACGGCCATCATTTCCACCGCCATACCGATCTCCGTCATCGCGACATTCGCCCTGATATATTTCGGTGGTTTTACCCTGAATATCATGACGATCGGGGGTCTCGCTTTGGGCATCGGCATGCTTGTCGACAACGCTATTGTTGTTCTTGAGAATATTTTTCGCTTACGCGAGTCGGGCGCTGGACCTGAACAAGCAGCAGTGAGTGGCAGTGAGGAGGTTACCTCGGCGATTATCGCCAGCACCTTGACGACCCTGGCGGTTTTTTTTCCACTGGTCTTCGTTCGTGGCATGTCCGGTGTGATGTTTAAACAACTCTCATTCGTGGTCGGTTTCTCGCTTTTGTGCTCCCTTGGGGTAGCTATAACACTGGTCCCGATGCTTGCAGCCAGAATCCTTCATCCGAAGGTCCTTGACGCCAGAAGAGAAGGGAGATGGGGTCAGAAAGTATTCTTCATCAGCAGTCGAATTTTCACGAAATTCGAGAACGGTTACAAACAGGTACTTCACGTGGCCCTCGGGCACCGTTTTGTCGTAGTCGCCACTGGGGTTCTGATCCTGATCGGGAGCCTTGTCCTTATCCCGCTTGTGGGTGTCGAGTTCATGCCAGATACAGACGAGGGAGAGGTGCGGGTAAATGCTGAAATGGAGGTTGGGACACGGTTGGAGATGATGGACGGGAAGTTCCAGACCATTGAATCCATCGTGAGAAATGCGGTTCCCGAAATAAAGAACATGGTGACCTATGTTGGAGGACCAAGCTGGCGGATTACCGGTTCTCATACCGGGGAGATGCGGATCGCCCTTAAACCACAGGCTGAGCGTGTGCGATCTAGTGAGGAGATTGCTACGGTTCTTCGGAGGAAGCTCTCAAATCTGCCAGGAGTAATCATTCGAACCCGGGCAGGACAGGGACTCTTTCTCTTACGCCTGGGAACAAGAGGTTTGGATAAGGTACAAGTTGAAATACGGGGATATGATTTAGATATGGCCAATGTGTTGGCCGAAAAGGTCAAGAGGGTGATTGAAAACGTCGATGGCATCACCGATGCCCGAGTGAGCCGTGAATCGGGAAGCCCTGAAGAAGTGATCATTGTCGATCGGCAGAAGGCGGCAGATATGAAACTGACGGTTTCGCAGATTGCCGATATGCTTCAGACGATTCTTTCAGGAACACATGTTAGTAACTATCGAGAGGCCGGAGAAGAATATAGGATACTCGTTAAGCTCAGAGACGCAGAACATCTCGATCTGAGAGAAATTCTCGATCTGACATTAACCAATGCGAACAGGGAGCCGGTGGTTTTACGGAATGTGGTAGACGTTCGACCCCGTATCGGCCCTGTCCGTATTGAACGTAAGGATCAGGAGCGCATCGTCGCGGTCTCAGCCAACATCAGTGGACGCGATATGGGATCCATCCTGGCCGATATCCGCCGAGGGCTTCGGTCGATTCCTGTGCCGCGGGATCTCAGCATCGTTTTTGGCGGTGACTATGAGGAACAACAGAAGGCGTTCAGGGAGTTGTTGATGAGCTTGGTATTGGCCTTGGTGTTGGTCTACATGGTGATGGCCTGCCTGTACGAGTCTCTCCGTGATCCTTTTGTGGTGATGTTCTCAGTGCCACTGGCTGCCATCGGCGTCATTGTGATGCTCTTTCTCACCGGTACGACATTCAACGTTCAGTCATTCATCGGCTGCATCATGCTCGGCGGGATCGTTGTTAACAATGCCATTTTGCTGGTAGATCACACGAATCTCCTTCGGCGGCGAGATGGGATGCCCATGAGGGAAGCTATTGAAGAAGCCGGCCGGCGGCGTCTTCGTCCGATCCTGATGACAGCCATGACGACTATTTTTGGCCTGATTCCACTGGCCCTCGGCCTTGCTGAAGGAGGCGAAGCGCAGGCTCCCATGGCTCGGGCAGTCATCGGAGGGCTCCTTAGTTCGACCCTCATAACCTTGGTGTTTGTCCCAACAGTTTACTCGATCTTTGAACGTGAAGGGGCAGGGGATAACGCGCAAGCCAGAGCCATTGAATCGGACTCCCTCACAAACGGCAAAAAGGATCCTCAGCCCCCAAGTTCCCCTTGACCGCCATATTGAGAACATGCTTTTCAATGTAAGAGGCATTGAAACCTTTTCGATTGCAGCCTTTGTCATACAGAAAAAGAACTTCCGGGGGGAATGTATAGTCAAGAACAGTCTTATGGACTTACCCCAAAGATCCTGGGATACTCTTTGACAATCTGTCCGTTCCAGGGCTGGATATGGAAGCCTTCCGCCGATTCCCAAAGATATGGGATAAGGTCGTTCAGGATGATTGTGAGTAGATTTGAGACATAGGTTTACTCAGCCTTCAGTTGATGCGCCTGGTTTCGAATCCTGAATGAATTCCTCGGTTGACAGAGTCCACTGGCCTGTTGATTGACGCTTCAAATATACACACTCCACAATTCTACCGGCCGCCTTATCTCATCTCAAACTAGCCATCCGAATCCTGTGGCACGTCAGACGGCCACGTGGTGAGATCCGTCACTCCGCATCGCCTGGAAGATAATCCCAGGCTCCCGGAAAACATCTATTTCATGGCTGGTAGGGATGGCATGCCGACGGATGTCACAATCTTAAGAGCCTCGTCTTTAGAGAACCCTTTGGCTATCAAGGCCTCATAATAGTTTCGAGTGAATGTGGCGAGTTGTTCTCCAGTCTCGGGTTTAACCATTATGGACAGCATAGCTTCCATCATTCCCTCGATCATTCCGCGCATCATCGGTCCCATCATTTGCATGATCTCTTCTTGAGATGGCTGTTTCTGTTGGGCCTCGGCACTTATGGGCACAAGAGCAATAACAGCCAGAACAATGAGTGCTATAGTCACGAATCCGGTGACCCTGAGTCGAATGTTCATCTTCTCCATCCTCCCCTATCAGAATTTTGGATCTTTACCGGCCATGTTTTAGCCCTGTGGGCCAGTCAAATTCTAGCAGGTATCCACGAGATGTCCAGAACAAAAGTACAAAGAGTGTCAAACTCAACAAGATGGTGCCTATCGCGAATGAACGATTTCCGGCGGTAGGATTGCATAATCGGCGCCGGGGCGGAATAATCATCTTGGACCAAGCACTTGTCGCGAGCACCTGGCATACCCGTTGCTACCTACTCTCTGATTACATGCTCTTTGCCGGACCTTTGAGCCTCACCGTGAACGACGATTTCTGCGTTTGTGGGTTTTCCGGAGTTCTTTCTAAAAGTCGTTGGGTATCTGAAGACGGATGAAGATGCGTTTTTCGATGTCGAACCGAGGGGCCCTGGCAGCATTTGCCGCATTCGTAGTTGCAGGCTGCATTTGGACACCTTTCGTACACGTGCTATTCAAGAAGAATTTAGATAGCTATCGGGACCCACACGGGGTATCCACGATCGCCCAAATGCTGGCGGCGACACATTTGGCTGTGTGGTCAGATGCCGATCTTCCGAGGCGTGAACTGGATAAGATGAGGCAGAGGAATCCGGAGTGGGATTTTATGAGTCGGACTTACTTCGTGTTGGCCTTAGTCAACATGGCCCTCCGGGACAAAGAATACCTGGCCGAAGCTCGGGACATTGTTGATGCCATCATCGAGACCACCGTGGAGGTGGAACGGGAGCGTGGTTTCGAGCACTTTCTGATGAGCTATGGCCACGGTGAGGGGGGATCCAACAGCCGCCCCGAAGCCTGTTCGTGGACGGCGAGATCGTTCTTATGCTGGCAGCGAGGAGGATACTAGAGGAGAAGCATTCATATAGGCCGTTGCTAACGGAGCGGGTGGACGTCATGGTTTCTCGGATGGCCAAGAACCCCGTACTTTCTGCGGAGAGCTATCCAGATGAGTCCTGGGTTTTCTGCAACACAGTGGCTCTCGCAGCCGTCCGAATGGCTGACTACTTGGATGGGAGTGATCACTCAGATTTTTTTTCGGTCCTGGGTAAACACGGCGAAGGAGAGGCTGGTCGACTCGAAGACTGGGCTGTTGATTTCCGCCTACGCCGCGGACGGAACTCCGTCTCCGTCTGGGTTCGGTCCGGAGGGCTCAACCATCTGGATGGCGAGTCACATGTTGCAGATCGTCGATCAGGGATTTGCTAAGGACCAGTACTGGAGTGCACGGAGGGAACTTGGCCGTTCATTTCTGGGATTTGGCTATTCCCGTGAGTGGCCCGTTGGGGTTGAAGCCCCTATGGATGTGGACTCTGGCCCTGTGATTCCTGTCCTGGGGGCGAGCGCGAGCGCAAGCGGATTGGCCATCATGGCAGCGGCAGCTTCCGATGATGTTGAGTACTTAAGGGCCCTGTTTACCTCTCTTGAGTTTGCCGGCTTCCCCGCCAGGAATCAAGGCAAACTTCGCTACCAATCCAGCAATCAGGTGGGGGACGCCGTGCTTCTTTACGCTATGACGGAGGGACCATTGTGGGACCTCGTACGGGCAAGAATGAAGCAATAATCGACGGCAAAGACGTTTCATCTCCCAAGACCACAAACCAGGAAACCGTTTGGTCGGATCGCCGTCTAGGACGTGCCATCCGTGGATTACTCGTAAGGGCTGTCTTGTGGTTCCTCGCGTTCGGCGTAGCACACCTGCTTGGGTTCAGGGCATTCACGTCGTTCTTGCTGGGAACTGCTGACTTTGGGCTGTCGCAGCGCCTGTTTGGGGCGGTTTACCTTGTGCTATGCGCAGCTTTTGTCCTCCTCGTACCCATACTACTCATCGCTTCAGGACTTATGAAGGGTGCCGCGTTGACCATTGGCCTGTGGATGCGGGCGAACAAGCCAGACGGATCGTCCACCGACGCCATGTAGCCCACGTCGTAAAGGTCACGGCTGATGACTGAGCAATAGGCTAATACATCATGAATATGAACTTATCGAGGATATTCTTAGTCGTATCTGCACTTATCCTTATATCGAGTTTTTTTCTCACGAGTACGTCGAGTGGCTTAGTTCCAATTTATGGTATGTGCATCATTCTTGCCGCAATTGGGATTCATAAAGGCGCTGGAAAAAGTCGAAGAATCACCGGCGCGATTATCCTCGCTATGTCCCTCCTAATTCTCGGATGTCACATTTATATGGCATACCTGCAGGCTAGATTCACTGGCAGAGTAACTGGAGACAGGGAGAGATTGAGACCATAATTACCCGGTCATCATAGAAGTAGATGAGGGCGATTCTGTTCCAGAAGATTTCTGGAGGCATGGTTTCCCTTGAGTGAGCACGGATCAGAGGGGCCCTATGCAAGGCTCTAGGGTTAGGCTGGCTTCCGAGCGCGGAAGTTGATGCCCAAGGCACCGAAGGCCGCAGCGCTGGATTGCTGCGGTGCGCCGCTAAATACGTCCCCTCGCCAGGTAATCTCGAACTGTTGAAAGCCGGCCGTAGCGGCTGCCGCTTCAAGCTCCGTTTCCAGCAGAGCGCCAGCGATTCACCCGGTCCACAAGTCGATGTTGCTTTTGTCCGTATCCGGGACAGCCTTTTCGACGAGAATGTCGCTGATCTGCAAGCGGCCGTTCGATTTAAGGACTCGGTACATCTCCCTGAAGACGGTGATTTTGTCTGGGCAGAGGTTCACAACTCCGTTGGAGATGGCAACGTCGGCCCATCCGTCAGGCACGGGTAGGGATTCGGCCTGGCCTTTTTTGAACTCAACTTGTCGAAGCCGGGCTTTGGCGGCAGCATGCCGAGCTTTCTCTAACATTTCAGGCGTCATGTCCACACCGATAACGCGGCCTTCCGGGCCAACGAGGCGTGCTGCAATGAGGCTATCGAGGCCAGAGCCAGAGCCAATATCGACGACGTGGTCCCCAGCTTTGATTTCGCCCAAAGTGAAGGGATTTCCCGTGCCTGCGAAGGATTCGACGGCGCTCACCGGAAGTTCATCAATCCAGACATCCGGATATCCCAGTATTTTGGCAAGAGGCCGTCCAGTGTGAAAATGAAAGCCCCTTTTTGGGTTTCCGGCGACTTCGGCATATTCCTTGCGAATTGCTCGGCGCAAGCTTTTCTTGTCAACATTGGGAATTGCGAAGGATTGTGCCACTGATTGCCCTTCCTTTCATTATCTGCTCAGATTTCGGGGTGTCTCATCTAAACCGAATCACAGTTTGCTGCGGGAATTCAAGAGGCGGGGTTCAATTGCCAGTTCATGCCTTCGAGGGAAATCAGGGGCGGCATCTGGATCCGCTTCGAATACGGCACCACCAAGCTGATGGTCCAGTGGGGGACTGCGAGGTTGCCTGAGGATTTTCAAATCACTGACAAGGGGATTAGAATCGAGATGATTTGGGTAAGACCGTTGAGCTCATCGCGCGGGTAGGCCATCAGAGGGATTGGCCTTCAAGAGATTTTCGCGGCCTTGCCTTCAAGGAGAAACTCACGAATCGACTCGATCTCTTCGTTCACCTCTGGAAGCCAATCAGAGGCGGTCTCTAACGAATTTTTTACGATGTCTAAAGCCGAGGGGTCGATGTGTGAATAATCGAGCTCGAAATCTGATTCAGCCGTGCACTGGTTGGCCATGAGCTTCGCCATGCGGACGATCATCGATAGATTGAGATTAGCGGCGGAGTCGCTTGTCCAGTGATGGTATTTGATCGCATGGACGAGGCTGTCCGGTAGGTCCCATTTTCCAGCGAGATAGCCTCCGATTTCAGCATGATTGACCGGCAGTAGCCTCTGTTCCGCCTCATAGAAGGTCACATGTTCAGTCCGGATTAGCTCCAAGATCCGGGTGAACTGCCCTTTAAAGTATTGTGCGAGAATTACCTTGCCAATATCGTGGAGAAGGCCTGCGACAAAGCAATCGTCGGGAATTTCAAGACGGGTCTTCTCAGCGAGGTGTTTGCTGGTGGCGGCGATCGCAATCGAATGATGCCAGAATTCCTCTATATCAAACTGTTCAAGATCGTCTTTACTTCTGAATGCCTCCATAAGTGAAACGGAGAGGACAGCATTGCGTATGGTGTTCAACCCAAGGACGACGACAGCACGGGGGATTGATTCTATCTTCGATCGAAACGGATAAAAGGATGAGTTGACCAACTGAAGGATCTTGGTGACGATAGCCTGATCATTCTCGATGACCTTACTTAATGCCGAGATCGACACATTCTCCTACCGAAGCATTTTCATCACCCGAAGTGCCAGTGCGGGCAAGGTCGGAATGTCAGGAATATCATCGAGCGTTCGAAAGAACCTTTTCGAATCCATGTCAGCGTCTCCCAATAGATAGATCTGCCAATCAGTCGAAGTCTCAAGAAGTGTGCCAATCTCGTTGGTGAAGTTGTGTTTAGGGGTTACGGGGTATTACATCAAATCGATAGTGCCTTAGCAAGGAGATTGTGAAATTGATATGCACGGGTGCGGCTTTGACAGGACACCTGTGTTTGTTACAATAGTTGATTGAGAGGCCCCTTTGGACCCACTGATCTGGGTTTTGTTTTGCCCTGTGATGATAGAGCTCACCGGAACTGCCTGTGTATTTCGTGAAGCCAATACTACCTGAAGGAGTCTTTTCCTGTGACGGTTTTGGATCTCCTAGATAAGACGCTTCTCTCTCAATACGAGAGCTGTGAGCTCTGTCCACGGCGTTGCAAAGTGGATAGGATAGCCGGTCAGCTCGGCGTATGCAGGGAGGGAGTGCGGCTTCGAATCGCTACCATTGAGGCCCACCTGGGTGAAGAACCGCCAATTAGTAACCTAAACGGCTCAGGAACCGTCTTTATTAGCGGGTGTTCCCTCAGGTGCATATTGTGTCAGAATCATCAGATCTCCCGTGAGGGTGTGGGCCGAGAATGGACGCCCGACGACGTGGTGGACCGTCTGGAAAGGTTGTACAAGAACAAGGGGATTCACAATGTAAATTTCGTAACCCCTGACCATTTCTTCCCCCACATGGTTGCGGTGGTCAGACTTCTAAGGGAGCGTGGTGTGCATGTCCCCATTGTCCATAATGTATCCGGTTATCAACGGATCGACTCGCTAAGGCAAATCGAGACAGTTGCTGACATCTACCTGGCCGATTTCAAGTACGCCGATGCGACCCTGGCAGACCGCCTCTCCGGATCCTCAGACTATGCGGCCGTGGCTCTCGGTGCACTGAGTGAAATGATTCGACAGAAAGGTTTCTTGGACACCTTTGCGACACATGGGAATGGGAAGGCCGGTGGGGAAGAAACGGAAAATAGGGTCACACCAGCTCGGGGAGGGGTACTCGTGCGACACCTCATCCTTCCCGGCCAGATCCACAATTCGTTGCAGGTTCTGACCATGCTTTTTGTCGAGTTTGGGAGGGATTTGCCTCTCAGCTTGTTGAGCCAGTATACGCCTGTTCGTCAATTCCAAGCGGGTTCTCCTTTGAATTGTCGGGTGAGGCGGGATGAGTTTCACAGGGTCTTAGACCACAGTTATGACCTAGGCTTTCGAAATGTTTACGTCCAATACCCTAAAGAAATCACGACGGCAGAAGAAGCGTTTCTTCCAGATTTCCGTCCAGCCAATCCATTTCGTGGCAACGTGAGAAATCAATGCTGATGGCTTCTTATGTGAAGCAGATCGGTGAATCACATCGCCCGAAGGGCACCCCCTTCTCATTGTGATTGGTGACTTCAATATCGACGGTATGGGCGAGGACCCTTTATGACGGAATTGGTGGACCGGATTACGTCGGGGACTTCACCGTGATCGGAATTCAATAGGCGACATGGTGGAGACTAATCTCTCGAGGAGTATGGAAGATGAAATGGCTGCTTTTTTACGGGCTCCTTATCTTGACCCGAATTTTTTCCGATGTGCCCCTGTTCTGGATGTTTTACTCTCTCCATTTTCAAGAAGAGGGGCGCGGAGGAATCTCCAATGCCGTGTTCAATGGGGTCTTATTTGTCTCATTTGGGGTTATTCATAGCCTCATGGCCCGGAATAGGGTGAAGAAATATGTCGCAAAACTCGTCGGAGATGATCTGGTTCGTATCGTTTACGTTGTCATAGCCGGTGTTACCCTGAGTCTCGTACTCCATCTCTGGCGACCCGTCGGGGGGATGGTGTGGCACACACAAGGCATTCTTTACTGGATTCTATCGGTCCTGTACCTCGGTCTCATTGGGGGAATAATTTACTCGACCTTTTTCATAGACTATTTGGAATTCATTGGGATTCGACACATCCTCCGGAAGATGAAGAATCGATCTCCTAAGGCCCCCAGGTTTTCGGCAAAAGGACCGTACGCTCACTGCCACCATCCCATGTATCTGTTTCTTTTCATGGCTTTGTGGGTCGGGCCTGTAATGACCGTTGGGCGTTTTGAATTTGCCCTGTTTGGCAGCGCGTATCTTGTTGTTGGCACATTCCTGGAAGAAGGGAACCTGCGAGAAGAACTCGGTGAGGTCTACGATATCTACCGTGCCAACGTGCCCATGTGGATTCCACAACTTCGGCCATAACGATATGAACAGGCGCCACGATCTCAGTCTACGGCAATTTGACGACAATCGATGCCTGTCCAGGCTGGGACTTGCCTAGTTAGGTGGGAGACGGTATGCTCAGAAGAACTCATTGACCGTGAGGTCCAGAGAATGGCAAAGGCAGAAAAGGATAAGCCGCTGGGTGCCGGCAAAAGTAGCTTCGACCTTATCGACTCACAGGCGGTTTTTGGTGAACTCGGGCTCCAGAGGGGGTCTACGTTCCTCGACGTGGCCTGTGGGAGGGGCGATTACACGCTGGCCGCCTCAAAAGCTGTAAGGAAGTCAGGACTAATTTACGCTGTTGATTTGTGGGAAGAAGGTATTGCGACGTTGCAAGAAAAGGCTGCTGCTCAGGGTATAGAGAATATCGAAGCCCTCGTTTGCGATGTTGGCAAGAAAATACCTCTAGAAACCGGTCGAGTCGATGTCTGCTTGATGTCCACTGTACTCCATGATCTCGTGCAGACGGGAGATGTTGACGGGACGCTCAAAGAGGTTGGGCGGGTGCTGAAGTCACAGGGCTCCCTGGCGGTAATCGAGTTCAAGAAAATTGACGGTCCTCCGGGGCCACCGATCAGTGTCAGGCTGACGCCGGATGAGACTGAAAGCCTGGTGCTGCCCCACGGTTTTCGAAAGAAACGAACTCTGGATGTCGGCCTCTATAATTATATGATGACCTTCGGTTTGACATAGATTAGTAGCCCAACCACCCTTTGCCTTTCAGTAGCCCCCTCACGTAGGCCACTTGCCCGGCATGTTGCAGGCAGTCGATTATCACACTCACCAGACGCACTCCCACCGTCGGTAAGGGCTGGAACCAGGGCTCGTTTAACTCCCTGTCGAGATCATTCTCTGAGAGGCCTTCGATGTAGCGCTTCGATCTCTCAAGGACGGCTCGATGGTAAGCCAAGAGCGTTCCAGCGCCGGGAGATTTGAAGGCTCCCGCCTGCTCTGATGAGTGACCAAACCCAATATCTTTGGGATCGGAGGGCCGGTTGAACTGTGCGTGCCACTTGTCTTTGGTCCAGAGCTGCTCTTCTCCCATCAAATCTGCAATGTGATCATCTTGAACGCGTGTGAGGTGCCAGGTTAACCAGCCCATTGTGTTGCAGTCCGGGTGGGGCCGCTCGTCGAGATCATCTGAGTTCATGCCGTCCAGTGCACTTTCGAGGACGCTCAGTATCCGTCCATATCCGTCGATAAGCAAATCCTTCCATTCCACGAGTCTCTCTCCTTGGGTCCAGTATTCTTCTAGACTTCTCTAACATGAGACCCACCAGTATCGCCAGGGTATACTGGTCTGTGGGTTTCTACGGTGAAACGTGCGTTAACAGAGATGGGGAGATAATAGGCAGTTTTTCGAAGGGGGATATCGTTTCGGGACGGTTCCCCCTCCAGCACGACGGGTCAATCAGTAATTCTCCGCCAAGACTTCGAAATAGGCCCGAGGGTGGTTGCAGACCGGACAGGCTGCCGGAACATCCGTGCCCTCAAAGACGTAGCCGCAATTCCGGCAATGCCACTTTGTAGACGCAGCCCTTTTAAAGACCTCTCCCTGTTCCACACGCTCGAGGAGACTTAAGTATCGGGCTTCATGGAATTTCTCAACCTTTGCGACCGCACTAAAGGTCCGGCTAGCTTCCGTGAGCCCTTCCTCTTTGGCCACCTCAGCAAAATTCCGGTAGAGGGTTGTCCACTCAAAATTCTCTCCAGCGGCGGCTGCTTTCAAATTGACGGCTGTGTTCTCAATTTTCCCGGCCGGGTACCCCGCGGTGATTTCTGCTTCTCCCCCTTCCAGCAATTTGAAGAAGAGTTTGGCATGTTCTTTCTCGTTGTCCGCGGTTTCGGAGAAAAACGCCGCGATTTGCTCATAGCCTTCTTTCCGAGCAGCACTGGCAAAATAGGTGTAACGATTCCGTGCTTGCGATTCGCCTGCGAAAGCAGCCAGGAGATTCTTTTCAGTCTGACTTCCCTTGAGTTGCATGGTGATTCCTCCTCTCAGTTTTGATGATAAGGACCCGGTTTGAGACCATTATAAAATGAAAAGGTACCGGGTATCAATGAGAAGCCTCGATTCCCATTACCGGGACCGAACCACTATCCTGTCTTGTTAGAAGAGTTGGGATTGCCTGTCTCCTGTGTGGTATTGAAAGGCACTCCAGATGCTTCTCTCAACGGGTTGTGAGGTTTTTTTGACACCAAACAATTGTTTGATAAAATAGCCTCACGGCGTCCTGAAGAAAAAACGGTGAGAGGCCTACGCCGCGAGGACAGCCCACCTCGACGGGGCTGCCCGGGGACGGGCTCTAGCTTTTCTTTGGCAACCCATTTCAGAGGTTCGCCTTAGCGAGAGAAGGAGGGACAAAATGACGGAAATGACAGGTGCAGAAGCTCTTGTCCGTTGTCTCATGGCCGAGGGGGTGAAAACCGTCTTCGGCATTCCTGGCGACCAGTGCGGTCCAGTCACTGACGCGATCTATCGGCTCGGCCAGGATGGGGGGGTGGAATTCATTACCACGCGCCACGAGCAAGCTGCTGCCCATATGGCTGACGCCTGGGCGAGGGTGAGCGGCGAACCGGGGGTCTGCCTAGCAACGGTGGGTCCGGGCGTGGCTGACCTGGTACCGGGTGTCTATACCGCCTGGGCCGATTCGATCCCTGTTGTCGTACTGGGGGCGCAGAACCAGACATGGCGTATCTACCCTGAGCACGGCTCCATGCAGGCGCTAGACCAGCTGGCATTACTCACGCCGATTACGAAATGGCGGGCTCTGGTCGCCGATGTGCGACGTATGCCACAACTCACTCAGTGGGCCTTTCGGGTTGCCGCTTCTGGTCGGCCAGGCCCGGTTTATCTCGATCTGCCATCGAACGTCCTCTGTGATCGGGTCGATACCGAGCAGTTTCCCATTCTGCCACCTGAGCAATACCGGGCGACAATTCCAGCTGTCGCCGATGGGGCGGTAATTGAGCATGCAGCCGATATGCTGGTGGCGGCAGAATGGCCTCTTCTCCACGCTGGGAGCGGGGTGTTGCGGGCGGGCGCCTGGGCGGAACTGCTTACCCTGGCGGAGTATCTGTCAGCAGCGGTTACAACCAGTCAGGGAGCCCGTGGCGTGATTCCAGAAGACCACCCCCTGTGCCTGATCCCTGCGGCTTTTGGAGCCCTCGGTGCACAGGCAACGGCCGACGTTGTGCTTCTGGTCGGCGGTCGGATGGGCGACATGGAGTTTTGGGGCAAGCCGCCTGGATGGGGACCGCCCGACCAACAAAAGTGGATTCAAATCGACATCGCTCCGGAGTCCATAGGGCTCAACAGGCAGGTAGATCTGGCCCTTGTCGGTGACGCAAAAGCAACGCTCTCGGCTCTGCTCGAGGCAGTAAAAAAGCGAACGGGTTCGAAATCTGAGACACCCCGGTTTGCAGACGCCCGCGAGGCGCAGGCAGTTTGGCTCAGGCAATGGGAAGAGGGTGCCAGGTCGAACAGCACGCCGATCCACCCGCTCCGTCTCGTCCGTGAAATAAGGGAGTTCTTCCCCCGTGAGGCAATTGTGTGCTCCGATGGCGGTACGACCGCTCTGTGGGCTTTCTACCTCAATCGGATCTACGAGCCACGGACCTTCCTCTGGGCGGCGGACTCTGGTCATCTGGGAAGCGGCGTCCCTTACGCAATCGGTGCAAAACTTGCACGCCCGGAGGTGCCTGTTTACTGCATCACCGGGGATGGTTCCTTTGGTTTCAATGCCATTGAACTGGAGACGGCCCGGCGGGCCGGTGCCCCTGTGGTGATTATTATTGCCAATGACTGTGGCTGGGGGATGATCCGATCGGCCCAGAAACTGGTCCACGGTGGCCGTTATATCGGTGTAGATTTTTGTGACGATACCCGTTACGACAGATTTGCACAGGCTTTGGGCTGCTACGGTGAGCGAGTTACAGAACCGGCCGAGATCAAGCCAGCACTCCAGAGAGCGGTGGACTCCAATCTTCCGGCGGTGCTGGATATCCTTGTAGATCAAGAGATTCACGGTTTTCCGCCCGACCTCGAAGTCCTGGACGGGCTGTGGATGGAGGGCTGCGAGCGGGAGTGACACAGGGAGAGGAAACGATGAAGGCGGCAGTATTCCGCGGAGCAGGGCGGATAGAAGTGGTCAAAGTTCCGGTGCCAGAAGTTGGTCCTGATGAGGTTCTCGTGCAGGTGCATTACTGTGGCATCTGCGGATCCGATCTTGAGGCGTACCACACTGGCATGTATGAGCCGGGGCTGATTATCGGCCACGAGTTTGCGGGCGAGGTCGTCGCAATCGGTGAGAGAGTCGAGGGATGGGCCGCAGGAGACCGAGTGACGGTCAATAATGTGATTCCTTGTGGCCAATGCGGTTTTTGTCGCCGGGAACAGGCAACACTGTGCGAAAACCTGCTGACACCAGGGATCACGCTAAACGGTGGAATGGCAGAATATGCAGTGTTGCCAGAACGGGCGCTTCACGCGTTGCCAGAGAGCATTTCGACCCGGCACGGGGCCCTGGTCGAGCCATTGGCCGTGGCCGTGCATGGCGTGCAGCGTTCAGCCCTCAGGCCCGGGGAGCGAGCCCTGGTAATGGGAGCCGGGCCCATCGGTCTGCTTACAATTCAATGCGCCTTAGTTGCCGGTGCACGGGCGGTCTATGTCTCCGAAGTGGACCCAGGTCGTGCTGATCTCGCATTGCAGCTGGGAGCCTCTGCGGTTTTTGACCCCGCAACGCACAACCTGGCTGTGGAACTCATGGCTCGAACCGAGGGAGAGGGGCCATCTGTCGTCTATGTGTGCACTGGGGCCGCTGCTGCCCTTGAGGAGGCCGTGACTCTCGTCTGCAAAGGCGGGCAAATTCTGGTGCTGGGCTTGGGCGTTGAGCCACTGGCAGCCGACTTCCTTACCGTGGTGCTGCACGAACTGGACATAAAGGGGAGCTACCTGGGCTACGAGGAGTTTCCGGTTGCTCTGCAGTATCTTGCCCAAGGGCGGGTGAATGTGGAAAAGCTTATTACCCACGAGATCGCACTGGACGACGTGGTGGCGCAGGGGTTTCAGATTCTCGAAGAGGCTGGTGGAGGGGCGGTAAAAGTCTTGGTGAAGGTGTTTACCTAATTCTTCTGGTATTGGAGACTCACGAAGGGAGGAAGGGGATGAGGCTGGGAAGTATGGAATATATGCGGACCGTGATGGCGCGCAGTAATGGGGATGAGAAATACCGTAAGTTGGCGAAAGGGCAGAATGAAACGTACACGTTGGTACTTGAAGCAGAGCCAAGTCGGGGCGTCTCAGATCCGGTCATTGTAGGCTTCGAGTGTAAGGATGGAGAATTCGTTGAGGTCTGGCAGGGGCAACGGCCGACGATGTTTACCCTTTCGGCCCCGTACGGGGTCTGGGTAGATATTCTCCGTGGGAAGTTAGGCCCGACCAAGGCGATTACCATGCGGCGACTGAAGACGCAGGGGCCTTTCCTGCAATTACTGAAAGGGGCCGAAAGAGTGATCTATTGGGTCGACATCTTGCGGACTGTTCCTACCGAGTTTGAGGGGGATTTTAGCCAGTATGATATCACAGGACAAGATGACCGGAGCGATGCATAGGGAGGGCTTTCTTAGGAATCTTCAAAGGTGTGAACAGTCTTTGGATCGAGAAGACGGTCACGGTCGAAGCGAACCCCTTCCTCCAGTAGGAGTGCCTTTTTTCGGTCGATCTCTGGACCTTTCACCTTTCCAGAAAATCCACCGATCGTCAAATTGGAGCGAATCACCCGGTGACAGGGCACTTCCGGTGCAAAGGGATTAACCTTCAACGCCTGCCCCACGGCACGACTTGAACGGCAGCCAATGGCCCGGGACAGGTGCTTATACGTCGTGACCTTTCCACGAGGAATTCTTCGCGTCGCGGCATATACCCGCTTCTGGAACTCCGTGATCTGCTTGTCCTCTTTTTTCATTCTGTCATGGCGCTGCAATTTCAGCATAGATCATAACATTTGGGATGGATGATACTCCCTATTCGTGATCGAGACGATCGGTCCCCCATCTGCCTAATTGGTACCTATGGCCCTGATGTTTTTCACGCGAAACAGGACTGTTTCGTGGCCCTGAGATTGCTTTCCGTCTCAGTTCATCACAATCCACGCCCTGAGGTCAAGTGCCCCTTGCACAGATTCTTTTTCCACAGAAAAACAAGAAGGGGTCACGGGCAGAACCAGGCTTCGAGGGGAAAACTAAGGTTGGTTTAAAGACTCTCTGGTCGCTCTCAGGGGGAGATTGAGTGACCTTTGCAGCCTAGAGGAAGCCGAGGAGGATAGATCCTCTTGACTTTCTGGGTAAACCCTTTCCTGAGGCGTTCCTGGTGTTCCAAAAGTATCTGTAAGGTATACCGGAAGCGTTTCTCCGCATCGAAGCGACTGGATGGAACGGGGCGGCTGATGGCAGCGGCTATGGAATCGACGCAGAATGCGACTTTGGAAAAGGGCGAGGTCACAGAGACCGGGCACCGTTTGATCTCAGATTTTCTGAATAACCCTGGATCATGAAAGACGGACCCCAGGTACTCCATCTTGATTCTAAAAGGACTTTTTGGATCATGAAGCCGGTTCTCTGAAGCGCTTTCAAGAGCCTCAAACGCCGCTTTCCCTTCGTGGAGATCCGTAGCGTTGTTCATCAGAATCAGGGGTGTGAAGAATCGCCTGGCCTTGTACCCATCTATTCTCTGGCAGAGCCGGTGCTCTAATTGGATGAATCTAGCGAAGCAGGCTCGCACCGATCCATAGCCGCTGATGAGGTCCTGCGGCGATGTTACGATCAGCGTCTTTTCAGCCAAGAGTGCAAAATCGACCACCTGGCGAGTAATGCCTGAGGCCAGATCGAGGACTACAAAATCGAAACCCCGACTGACCTCCTGAAAACGTCTTAGAAATCTCATCTTCTGCAGATAGTTAAGGTTGGCCAGAGCGAAACTGCCGCGTTCCCCACCGATCAGGAAAAAGCCACAGGAGGTTTCTTCAACTAGATCCTCCAAGGGCCTCTCCTTGGAAAAAAAATGGGCCAGATTGTACGTGGGGTAGAAACCTATTCTATCTGAAATCATTCCGTTGCCGAGGTCGGCATCAATGAGAAGTACTCGTGCGTCCCTTCTCGCTATCGCAGATGATAGGCCAATGGCAAGATGAGTCTTCCCGACCCCACCTTTACTCGACGTGAAGGCCAGGATCATGCCCTTGTCGTCCATTGGGTCCTCCCTTTCCTTGATTTCTCTGCCCTCGTAGATCGTAACCAGATAGCGTAGACCGGTTTTCTACTACCCTATTGATCGGCTGAAAAAAAAATACCATTAGCGGCCGGTCCCTGCTATCGGGAGATGCATATGAGAGGACCAGAGGGGGGAATGAGATGGAAGAGTTTCTAAGAGCTGATTTCTCTCCGGCTGTCAACCCTCCCGGTGAACCAATTTGATAACGGTCACCTCAGGGGGTGACATGAAACGGATTGGCGGCCCCCATGTTCCAGAGCCTCGACTCGTGTATAGGTAAGCCTTATCGCGAAGCCGGACGAGACCGGCCTCAAAGGGGAAAAAAATCCGAGTGATGAATGTGAATGGGAAGATCTGGCCCTTGTGAGTATGTCCCGAGAGTTGAAGGTCGAAAAGACCAAGTGCCTCGCCATCGACGACCGGCCTATGCTTGAGCAGGAGGGTGTATTTGTCCGGGGGGAGTTCGGAAAGTAATGCCCTTTCAGAGACCCCCTCACCGAGGCCAAAGTACCACCCTGTCGGGTCATCGACTCCAGCGATGTTGATAATTCCGGCAATCCCCCGTGATTCTCCCCGCAGTATCTCAAAGCCCGCCTCCTCCGTGAACCCCAATGCCTGACTGAGGCCGGCGTAGAATTCGTGATTGCCTGTAACTGCGAATTTACCGTATCTTGGACTGATTGTCCTTAAAAGGTCAGAAAGGCCTCTGAGATTGTCGATCTGTCCATCCACCAGGTCGCCCGTTGACACCACTAGATCGGGCTTTGCCTTCTCCACTGTTCTGATAATTCTTTTCAGCCTCTCGTGTCTCACAATCAATCCAGCATGGACGTCGGAGATTTGAACAATTGTTAACGTCCCGACTTCTTTTGGGATTTTGAGGCTTTCAATAACCACCGTGTCATTGCGAATTTGCCGTGCCTCAAAATAGCCGTAGAAAGCGATGGCGACAGTTATCAGGAGTGGGATACCAAAGGCCGACTGTGATGAGAGAACTAGGGAGGAGAGGCTCCTTCGGAAAACGAGGTCACCAACGTAAACAGAAAGATGATACAGATCAACAATGAGCGAAAAAGAGAAGAAAAGGAACGTCAGTCCCATCCACGTATATCCGACGTAGGCGGTGACGCGGGCCAGGAGCTCAAATTCCTGTTTTTCCAGAAGGCGAACCAGAACCGGCGAGCTGATCATCACTGCCATGAGAAAGACAATAAGAATACTACTACCAGTTTTGAAGGCGAAGGCGGCCTTCATTTTCATGAATAGGTAAAGATGGAGTGAACTATAAAGAACAAAGATAGTGATCAGGAACAGACTCATTCCAGCCTCTCGCCCGACTTCTGGGTGCGGTTTTTCTTGCGGACGCTAATCATATCAGAATCACACGAAGCTTTTCAATGGACATCGAAATGGACGAGTTGCCTGAGTTTTCGAAGCGGATAATCCCAACTCTCTCATGTGTCAAAACAACTTTCAATCTGGTGGTGGAACCCTCATATCCCCTTTTTTTCCGTGCTTTCGTGTTGATTCTCTTGGCGATGTCAGTTGTCGGTTGTCAGTTGTAACTATCAATTCACGTCGCTCTACTGAAAATGAAATACCCTGGCCCCGATACGTGAATCCCGTGGATGAGTGAATCCTAGTTTTTTTCGCCACCAACCACGGACGACGGACCAAAAACAACGACTTTTGGTCCAGAGCTTCCTTTTGTTGCCTGCCCGAGTGACACCGCGAAAAAGCCAGAAACCGTGGTTGACTTTGGGGCATTGGTGTCATATACTTTTGAAACTGGCTTTTTGGGAAGCCCCACGAGTTGTCTCTCGAAGGGTCCTCGGGATTTTCAGGATGTTGGGGGCCCTTTTGTTTTAAGAAGCGACGATTTCGACTGGCCGAGGTCCCTGTTTGTGGCGCCTGGTTTTCGAATTCGGTCGGCAAGCATAGCAGTAAAAGGGAGATTCCTCCTCTCTAAGAATCCGCTCGGTGCTCGACTCTGCACGGTTGGCGACACCATCGAAAAACAATGGATTAGGCTCTTGGTCGACCGATAACCGTGGAGGCTAGGTAAGAGCCTTACATACGAGCATGGGGTTCGTAGGGGAGAATTGATATGTCCAAGAAACTGTATGTAGGGAATCTGGCTTACGCAGTCACGGAGGAGGATTTAATCGAAACCTTTGGGACGATAGGTGATTGTACTTCTGCGAACCTTGTGAGGGATCAATATTCAGGAACCTCAAGGGGTTTTGGTTTTGTGGAGATGGCAACGGAGGAAGTGGCCCAAGAGGCTATTAAGGTATTAAGAAATTGAATGATACGGAACTGAAAGGAAAAAACATTTTCGTCCAGGAAGCCAGACCCCGAAGAGAGGGACGGAGAACCCCATTCGGTGGGCGGGGTTCGGGCCGAGGAAGGAGTTTCTAGTGTTGAGCAGGACCGACTGCCCGAAGGTGTCATCTTTTCGACGGATTTGAGCGGAATCTGAAATAACAGGCTTGTTGGTTTTCCCCATGAGGATAAAGGCTATCCCTAAATCGACCGTTGTTGCGTAGCTCCGACTGTGGCAATGGAGAGGGCTATGAATTCTTGGCACAGGGTGCCTCTTCTTAAAAGAAACTCATCATTTTGAAACATCCAGGAGGAATAATGTTGATTCGGCCAGACGGCATAGGATGGTTCTTTGTACTTCCCCTAGCTTTTGTTCTAGGATTAGTCGCATACCCGGCAAGGGCCGAGGAGAAGCAGGCCCCAGGAGACAAGGTTGCCGTGGTCAACGGGTCAGAAATCACACGTGAGGACTTTGAAGATGAGATGAGTCGCGTGGAGCGACTTTTTTCGAATCGCGGAACGTCTCTGAACGAACCCCAGCTGTCACAAGTCAAAAGGGAAGTCCTTGAGAGTCTCATCAACCGGGAGCTTCTTTACCAGGAAAGCCAAAGGAAAGGAATTGGCGTTGAACAGTCAGCAGTGGACGATCGAATGAGGGCGCTAAAAGGAAGATTTTCCACTGAAGGGGAATTCAAAAGCGCCCTGAGCCAGATGAATCTTTCCGAAGCTGAGGTAGAATCTCAGATTAAGCGAGAGATGGTGATCCAAAAACTGATCGATGAGCAGTTTGCGGACAAAATCACTGTTTCCGACGATGAAATCAGAACCTATTACGACAGCAACCCGGATCTTTTCAGGAAACCGGAGGAGGTTCGGGCCAGCCACATTCTGATCAAAGTTGATCCCGGTGCGGACGAATCGGATAAAGCTGAGGCGCGCAAGAAGATTGAGAAGATTCAAGAAAGGCTCCAAAAAGGTGAGGATTTCGCCGCCCTGGCAACTGAGTTCTCTGAAGGCCCCAGTGGCCCCAGGGGTGGAGATTTGAACTATTTTAAGAGAGGGCAAATGGTAAAACCTTTTGAAGACACTGCCTTTGAATTAGAACCGGACGAGGTGAGTGGCGTTGTCGAGACGAGATTCGGGTACCACTTGATCAAAGTCACCGACAAAAGACCTGAGACCACAATAGCATACGGGGACATTAAGGAAAGGATTGGGGACTATCTCAGGCAACAGAAGATTCAGGGAGAGACAAAGCGATTCGTTCAGGAATTGAAAGCAAAGGCAGAAGTGAAACGATTCATGGACGTGGAGCCCTAGCGAAGGAGACTGCCTGTGTTAGCTACGGGGAGGAGGTATGCTAATGGCGAGACGTACCACCGTAGACCAAATAGACAAAGACATTCTACGAATACTTTCTACTTATGAACAACTAACGGCCCTTGAGCTATGGTACGAGGTTGGTGAGGATGATAGGGTGAAGCTCAATGTGACCGAAAAAGAAATAAAGAAGCGGTTAGAGTCTCTCAAGACCAGAGGATTCGTGGAAAGAGTTAAGAAAAAAGCAGCTCAAAATGAGGCGGCGTATCTGGGTTACCGTCTAAAAAAGACCCGTACGGGAGAAAGGGAAGAATCGTGAGGGGACGTGGATTCGCAAGACGAGACATCCACCCTCGGAGGCTGCCAGTAGGGGGAGACAGCAGCGAGGCTAAATAATCACGGAAAGAGAGGTTGTTGATGGTAATTGAAATGAAAGTAAAACTGCTAACCTTCGATTCTTCTTCGAATGGTTTCGTCGTACTCCTGTCGGATCTGGATAACCTTTATGCGCTTCCCATCTGGATCGGTCCTTTCGAGGCGAATGCCATTGCCATGAAACTGAACAATGTTCACACCCATCGCCCTATGACGCATGATCTGATTCGGAATATCGCCGGGCGTTTTCAGTCGGAAATTCTAAAAGTCGAGGTAATAGACCTTAGGGATAACATATACTACGCTCTGATCCATTTCAGGATCGAGGGGAGGGAAGTCACCATCGACTCCCGGCCCAGTGACGCCATCGCCGTTGCACTCGCCGCAAGTGTTCCCATCTACGTGGCCAAGAAGGTCCTCTCCAAGGCTAAGACGATTGAGTTGGACAAGGATATGGAGGAGGACCAGCTGGAGGAGTTCTTACAGAATCTCAACCCTGAGGATTTCAAGTATAAAGCCTAAGCCGAAATATCGCATTCTTCTGCCGCGGCTTTTCTAACTCAGAGTTAATATCGAATCAGACCAGATCACCCTTCCATTTAGATCCCTCCGCCACGATCCCGTAACGGGATGTGCCGACGAAACTCAATAGACGATAAACCGTGAAAGGCCCCACCTGTTTACCGAATCTTGTGCTCCGGCGAATAACACACCCCTGGGAAATGTGTTATCATGGGATTTCTAGGACATGGGAAATAATAAAGACGATATACGTTCTCAAAGGGGGCGGACATCATGAGAAGAAAACCCTTAGCTGTGATCCTTTTTTTGTTTCTCTTTTCATTCCTTATTGTGCCGATCACCTGGGGGAGTGACGCCTGCAAGAGTATTGCAGGGACATGGACTTTCGTAGAAAAACTCACAAAAACAAGTTGCACGGACGAATGGGTCGGCAAGCGATACACGGAGACAGTCACATTCGAGCAGCGCGGTTGTATTGCCACTGTACCGGCAACCCGCCTGAAATTTGATATGAACACCGGTGCGATCAGCGGAAGCTACCCTGAACAGGATGGCACGACAAAGATAAAGTCTGGTTCCCTGAACTTGAATACATATAGAGGGTCCTGGACATGGATATTTAGGAGTCCCGGGGAAAACTGCAGGGGGGCCTCAGTTATTGAGTTAAAACGGTAATCGAGGCCGTGAATTTTCTTCTCCTCGGTCCCTTACCGATCAAGAGAGGTTGTCACCGGACCAGAGGCCAGATCTTGGCGAACAAAAAGCTTCCACCGGAAGGAGTTGAAAAACTGCGGCAGGATGGTTGTGTCCACGGCAAACTGACAGAAGGTGCGAACAGACATACTCGTCGCTAAAACTTCCAAAGCACTGGGTCCCATGTGAATGTTTACGGGAAAGGGGAGTAGAGATGATTCTTCTTGACGTAAACGAGAATCAATATGAGGTGGATGTGAGGCCGAACACACCCCTTCTATGGGTCATCAGGGAGCACCTTGGACTCAAGGGAACTAAGTATGGCTGCGGGATTGGGCTATGTGGATCGTGTACCGTCCACATCGATGGTAAGGCGCAGCGCGCATGCCAGTTGCCCGTTGGAGAGGCAAGAGGTAAGCGGATAACGACCATAGAGGGTCTCGCCCATGACCATCCCGTGCAAAGGGCCTGGATAGATGAACAGGTCCCACAGTGCGGGTACTGTCAGCCTGGCCAGATCATGCAGACAGCGGCTTTGCTTTTGGAATATCAAGATCCTGACGAAGAGACGATTCTCGAGGCCATGGATGGCATCCTCTGCCGTTGTGGCACATACCCACGAATCAGACGAGCCATCGAAAGAGCCGTAAAAGAAGTCAATCGGTCATGATCGCCCCTTCAAATCGACATGAACCTTTGAAAAGACCCCGGGCTGACGCCGGCCTCATCATCGCTGTTTCAATCACACCCTCTGGATATAGGCTATTGAGCACGAAGGATGTGGAGGCGGGTTCTTCTGAAATACCCCGTCCCAACGTGTGGTTGCATGTGAGTCCGAATGGGACGGTAAAGGTATATGTGGCCAAGTCTGAGATGGGGCAGGGTGTTCTGACAGCCTTACCAATGATTGTTGCTGACGAGCTTGAGGCGGACTGGAAACAGGTGCGAGCAGAAATGGCACCGGCCGGGGAGGAGTACAAAGACCCTGTCTGGCGAGAGCAAACCACGGGAGGTAGTACGAGTGTAAGGCATATGTTCTGGCCTTTGCGCAAAGCAGGAGCAGCGGCCCGGGAGCTTCTCGTTCTCTCAGCTGCTCGGGAATGGGACGTACCGGTCGCTGAATGTCAAGCCTCTCACGGAAAAGTCAGTCACCAGGAAACTGGACGCTCCCTAACATATGGGCAACTCAGTGAAAAGGCCGCCAGGCTCTCCGCCTCGCAGAATCCACACGTGAAGGAAGAGGGCGAGCTGAAACTGATGGGCACGTCAATTCGACGCCTCGATGTGCCGGATAAGGTCCGCGGTCTGGCCGACTTTGGCGTGGATGTCTCTGTCCCGGATATGCTCTACGCTGCCAAGACCCGTCCTCCAGCGTTTGGTGCACAGGTCATTTCATATGACCGAGAAGCCGCAGAAAGGGTCAAAGGCGTTCGGCTGGTTGTGGACCTCGGTGGGCCTGTGGCTGTTTGTGCCGACACGCCTGAAGCAGCGTGGAGAGGAAGAGATGCCCTTCAGACTCTCTGGAGCGAAGGTGATCAACCTGACATGGCGAATGCCACCCTGGAGAAAGCTTTTGCAGGGCATCTTGACAAACCCGGGGTGAGTGCACGGCGTCGCGGAGATGTGAAAGACGCCCTCGAACGGGCAGAAAAAAGGATTGAGGCAACCTATACGCTGCCATATTTGGCCCATGCCCCCATCGAACCGATGAACTGCACGGCCCATGTACACGAGGATCGTTGCGACATCTGGGCCCCGACACAGAACCAATCAGCAATTATCAGTTTGGCGGCCAAGGTGACTGGACTGAAGCCAGAGCAGATATCTGTGCACACCATGGCCCTTGGAGGTGGGTTTGGAAGACGTCTGGAGGTTGATTTTGTTGAAGAGGCTGTTGAGTTGTCCAAGGTGACCGGACAGCCCATAAAACTCGTTTGGACCCGTGAAGAGGACATGCAAAACGATTTCTACCGTCCCGGCAGCTGCTGTCGAATTCAAGGTGGACTAGACAAAAAAGGTCGTCTCAACGCATGGTCTCATAAGGTTGTGGTCCCATCGATTTGGGCTCGCGTGGCACCTGCGATGATCCGAGAGGGGGTCGATTCGGCAGCCATCGAAGGGATCGTGGACCAGAAATACGACATTCCAAACTTTCATGTGGAATACGTAAGGATCGATACCCCCGTTCCTGTTGGCTTTTGGCGATCAGTGGGACATTCCCAGAATGCTTTCACAATGGAGAGCTTCATCGACGAGCTTGCCCATGCCGCTCAAAAGGACCCCTTAGCCTTCCGGCTGGATCTTCTCAAGGATCAGGTTTCAGCTCGGCGTGTGCTGGAAGTGGTAGCGGAAAAAAGTGGCTGGGGAGCCCCGCTGAAGAGGGGCAACGCACGAGGTGTTGCCCTACACGTTTCTTTTGGAAGCCATGTGGCCCAGGTGGCAGAGGTCTCTGTCGATTGGAAGGACGGGACAATAAAGGTCCTGAGGGTTGTGTGTGCCGTGGATTGCGGTCCAGTGGTCAATCCAGACATCGTAAAGAGCCAGATGGAGGGGGGAATCGTTTTTGGCCTGAGCGCCTCCCTGAAAGAAAAGGTCGATTTTGACAAAGGTGGTGTTGTCTCAGCCAATTTTCACGACTATCCCCTCCTTTCAATTCGGGAATCGCCGGACATTGAGGTCTATGCTGTCAGGAGCCAGGAGAAGATCGGGGGGATCGGGGAACCGGGCGTCCCGCCGATTGCGCCTGCCGTGGCAAATGCGGTCTTTGCCGCCACCGGTTTGCGCTTACGGCACCTTCCCATGACCCCTAAGACCGTCCTGGAAGGGCTTGGAGAGATGAATAAGAAAATCCGGTCAACGTGAAACCAGGAGAAGCGGTTCGATTCTCGTTCTCCGGATGTGGAATTCAGAAAGCACACGATTTCTGATGGACGGCCAGTAGCCATGTGCTGTCTGCGGAGCAGTCAGGAGTGAACCGCTTTTTTGCCGTCTGAAGTTGACATCCGTCTATGAACACTAAAGATTTGTAGGTATGAAGGTTGGTCGCGTGCACTATCCTGTCATTTCCTCAGAACAGATTCCTCGATCGGGTTCACGGTTGACTTATCGCCATAAGAGTAAAGAATTGCCGATCCGCCCCGCCCGGTCTGATACGTTGACGTTGACAAAGAAACATCATTCCGCCGAACGGAATCCGCTGGTCAAGAGGGCCTCTTCGCAACTAAGGGGGTATTTCGATCGTGGCGGAAAGGGGCTGCCTGATAGACCCATCTCCTCCCACCAGCTAGAAGAACTCTGGTACAGACAAAAGATCGAGATCTGCCCGCTGATCGATATCTACGTCTAAGGCCTCTCACACAGTCATCTCTGGTCTTCGCATCCACCTCTTTGACTCGCGTCCCTTATCACTCCCTCAACATGCTTTCGAGAGATCGGAGTTTTTGCCGCACGTCCCCGAGGGTGGCAAGCATTTGGAGTGAGTGGTTCGCCCAGATGGAACCTCTAGAACCGTTGAGTATCAGAATCGGTTCGAACTGGGCCTGGTTGAGAAGTCTAATGATTTTGTCCAAGAGCTCTGTCGCTTTTTTTGTCTCGAGTATTTCAGAGAAATCGGACCTAACGGCCGCGAGGACCTGGCGAATTCCATACGCAACGCCCCTGGCATAGTAGAAGTTGTTATCAATAGCGGTCCAGGGCACCCGGATTCTGACCCTCTCTTCGCCTTCGGTGTATGGGTCCCCTGCTGTTTCCTCTGTCAAGACTTCTCCCTGGTCCCGAGGGGCATTGGCAAGGCGAGTATTAACACCCCCGAGGAGGGAATTCAGCTGCGCTAGAAGCTCAATCAGATTATCGGCTCGCGGAAAGAATCCTGCATCGCCTTTTGCCAGGCGGTCGCGATACTCTTTCAGTTGTCGAACAGCTGCTTTGTATTTACTTTCAGCCGATGGAAAGATCCATTTGTTGGGATCATTTGAGAAGAGGATATAGACCTGATCGATGTTTTCGTCGATTTTGTCTGTCGTCCTGAGGCGCGTCAGGTTGTCCCTCAACACCCGCACGGCGTATCTAAGCGATTCCAGCGCTCCAAGCTGGAAATTCTGGGGATTATCGAGAAAAACCGTGGGGTAAAAAACGTCATTTGGTAACCAGGCCTTGGTCATTTGATCCCCCATGGTGATAAGGGTTTCCGTGAAAGCAAGGCCCGGTCTCTCCTCGGACGTCTGAACCTCAATAAACCGGGCGAAACGGTAATAGGTAATCATAATGACAATGCAAGCGATGGCGATCAGCCCGACTAATATCACTGATAGGACTGCTCTCTTTTTATTTGTCATCTCATCCTCTCAAGCAATGGCTAGCTCCTTTTGCTTTTCGATTTCTGCCTCATCGCGGCGATCTCTTGCAATCGCTCGATGATTGGCAAATGCTGGGTGCACTGTTCCTCGCACTGACCACATTCAACACATTTCTCTGCCTCTGACAGGGGCAGCCCCCAGTGCCATTTCAGTCTATCGAGCACGGCGTAGTCTCTACCGGAGAGCTTCTTGATGTTATATGCGTCCATGAGTTTTGGAATGGCAATTCCTTCCGGACAATTATCACAATATTGGCATCCTGTACATAAACTCCGGAAAGAATCGGACAAGCTATTCCTTATTCTCTCGATCTCATCATCGGGTATGTCATGGTAAGTTTCAACCGCCTTTAGACTCTCCCGGATTTGGCGCAGATCTTCGAAGCCAACGAGTGCAACGCTGATCTCCTTGTGTGAGAAAATAAAATGTAGAGCAGCCTCGAGCACTGTTTCATCCGTCCTTGTCCTAACAAAATCAAATATTTTCTGATTCTGGGGAATGATCCCGCCGCCGAGAGGGTTCATGACAGCACATCCGAGTTTGTGCGTGGCTATTGCTTGAAAAGCGGCACGTCGGGCATTGAAATTGTATGCCGAATACCCGAAGAGAACCCCTTCAAACACCCCTTCCATCAGGAGTTCCTTGATCTCTTCTCCGATTAAATGGCTCGAGACGCAGATATGGTTTATCAAGCCTTCATCTTTGAGCTTTCTAAATGTATCGAGAACGCCCTTTTTAACTCTTTTTCGCCAATCATCGAGGCTGATAATGCACCAGATATGGTAGAAATCCACAGCGTCAACATGCAGTCGTCGCAACTGGTGTTCGATTTCCTTCCGTATGGATTTTTCATCGGATTTTGCTGTCTTTGTGGCACAATAGAAGGGTATATTCAGTCTTTTGAACTCCCTGAATGCCTGACCAAATACCTTTTCGCTCTTGGCGCCAAAATATCCAGGGGCAGTATCAAAGTAATTCACTCCGGCCTTGGCCGCTTCCAACATCATCTCAACGCATGCATCAGTGTTGTCTATGTCCTTGAAACGCATGCCTCCAAAACCGAGTGCCGATACCCTTTTCCCTGTTTTTCCAAAGTCTCTGTAGATCATATACCGTCCAATACCATGGTTGTTGGAAAATCCAATATAGTCCACGCGAGGCGACAACCTGGGTTTTGCGATTGCCGAATTACTTGTGGACGGCCATGCTCGTCCGCATCGTCAAACAGAAACGTGGATAAGGCGCTTCGATAGCGAATCAAGATCCTTTTGGTCACAATTCCCAGCCACGAGCGGTCGAACGTTCCCTGCACGGACATCTTACGGTGAAAAGGAGTCGAGTTTTCTCCGTAATTTCAAGCTCCAATAGAGTAAACTGGGTTCGCCCATGAGCCCCGTCACCCAATGGTGGGTTCTTCCACAGGTTCACCATAGCAGGTACCAAGGCCCACGTCTCAAAAAATCGGGATCTCTCTGTCCATTTTTCATCCTCCCGGAAGGGTATGTGGAGCCCGACATTTTGTGGAGGAGTCTTTTTTCACTATATTTTCTCGATCTTTTTGCATTCAACCCACGCTCGTCGAATAATCCAGCCTGTAGGTCGAAACCCTTGAGGAATAAATCCCCAAAAGCCACCAATCAAATCGTGAAAAGTGGTTCCTCATTACCTGGCCAGTCGTGGGTGCGGTCTCGTCTATAGCAATTATGGTCTTCCCTTGGCATGGACCGCGCCAACCAGCATCTGCTTCACATAGAGGCACAACATATATTCCCTTATGCCCTGAAGGAAATGGGCAGCAAGTTCATCGGCCACCTTCTGGCAGGGCCTTTGATGGCTGCCACGGGAAGGGCGTATAGGGCACGTGGTTTATTGAATCGAGGGGAATGAGACCTATCGGCGTCGTTTCCCTATGTTGTTTGTTTTCATCAGGTGCTCGAGCGTTTCGTATGGTTGAGCCCCTACCACGCTCTGGTGACCGATCATAAAAGTGGGAACCCCGGTTACCCCCATCCTAACCGAACGGGCCCAATCTATATCAACGGCGTTTTTGAAGGCTCTTTTCTGGATAGCCTGCTGAGCCTCCTCACCGGGAAGACCCAAAGACTCTGCCAGTTCGACCAACTCAGCGATCCTGCCAATGTTTCTGCCATCGACGAAATAGGCCCGGAAGACGCTTTTGTGGAAATCGTCACCTCTGCCCTTTGCCTCAGCCCATTTACCCAGTTCCTGGGCTAAACGAGTATTATATGTTTTTTCCCGTTCACCCCAGGGTAACCCCAATTCTTCGGCCACTTCCCTGAGGTGGACCATCAACCCGTCTATATCCATGCGGCTGCCGAAGAGTTCGTGGAGGGAGAGCCCCTCCTGCGGGGTGTCGGGGTGGAGGGGAAAGGCAGTCCAGCGAACGCCCACCTCATAATCCCTTCTCAGTCGTTCAATACGCCCGGTACTGAAGTAGCACCACGGTCATACATAGTCGGAGAATATCTCTAGTTTTTGAGGTTTTTTCATGAAAGGCTTCTTCCCTCAGGATTTCTAATTTTACAGATCCTCCGTGCCCAATATCAAGCATAGAAGAATTGGGGTTTTCTGAGTTTCGGGAGGGAGGATCCTTTGGCTTCATGACGGTTCAAGAGGATTTTGGATAGAACGCTCATATCCCTTAGCCCCCGTGCTCTCGCGGTCACCCATTTCCGCTGTCGGCCAGCCCCCCTTCTCGACTTTCTTCTGATAGTAAGCGGAAAGGGAGCGCTCTTCGCTGCTCAAAATCTTTTCTTGGTTCTGTCAGTTGTTGGTTGTCAGTGGTCAGTTGTGACTATCAATTCACGTCATTAGATTAAGGATGAAACTCCCCAGGCTTTTTACCTGAATAGCCATGGAGGCGTAAATCCTAATCGTCTTGCAACGAACCACGGACAACGGACCAAAAACAAATTTTGCCTTAGAGCTTCCCTTTCCACTTTCTGGTGAAATGCTCTTATCAAGCCGTCAGCGGCGTGTTCTATAAGGATAGGGCAATGGCCCGGGTAGTACTGACCCCACCGATCCGCAAGCGTCCCTCAGGGGGATGGGCGCCCACAAAAGGGAGGAGGCTCCCGTGACAGCGATCTTGTTTCAGACACACGCCATTTTCCACCGACAGGCGGCCAGGTTCGTTGATTTTGAAAGCCTCTCCCGTCATGACGTAAAAAATCAATTAATTTCAGTTGCTTATGATCGGTAATTTTTTCTAAAAAAAAACTTAAGTTCTTTACGATTTCTGCCGATGATGCAGATTTCTCCTCAGATAGGGGAGAGTCGCAAAAACATCTCTTGAATTTGTTTCATCGTCTTGTCCATAAACGGATTGGGAGCAACGGAATCATATGATTAAGATTCAACCTGTAAATGCCCGATGGCGCTTCCTGGTGGATCGAATCGAATCGCAAATTGCGAGTGATTATGTGAACAGATATGACCAGGATAGCAGCGGGTCTTTTGACAAATCGGAATTCCAGGGCAAGACAGATGTCTTTGATCGGATCGATCGAAACCAGGATAGTCGTCTGGATGAGTCTGAAGTCAAACGATACATTGACCTACTCAAACAGTATGAACCGGCGCGGGGTTTGGAGCGCCCCGAACAGCCATCTCAAAACAACAAAAGGCCTTCATTCTCAGTCTCTTCTTACGACGAGATAACCGGATCGATTCGGGATTTCTATTCGGATGAAATTGAGAATCTTGACAAAAATGGCAACGGGTTTCTCGAAGAAGAGGAACTCAGTGTGACTCGAGAATAATTCTCTAAGATGGATCTGGATCAGAACAATCTGATACGCTCTCGCGAATGGGCCGAGGGCTTTCTAGAGAATGACGCAGAGATTCAGATGGTTCTCGATGCCTATCGGTTTTCAGAAGGGACCTTCCAGAACACCGGCGGTATGATCCAACTGTCGGTCTAGAGCACCCCAGGCCTTTTCCTAGCTTTGACCCGCTTTTCTCCTTTGCATTCTCCGCCTGTTGGCTTTTCGGCCACTTTTGCATTGCCGTATTCAGCAAATCGATATTGCTGTTTGGAACATGGAGGATATTGCGACAGGTCTCGACATCACCAGAATTTGCATCAGGGCCACATCTCGCCCATATGATTGGGTCTCAAGTGTCTATTCGAGGAGTGTATCTCTTCACGCTGCATGTCTGGCTCGAGGCGCAGGTTGAGCAGTTCCTGGGATGGGTTTGACAGCCCGCATGAAGCGCATAAGAACCAGAAAGCCGGGCACCTTTGGACAGATACTTCTCTTCCATTTCATTTTCAACGCCCATGATGGTCCCAGGAATTCCCGCATGTCCAGACCAGTAGGCATTCTCCAAACCAGAGGTTCTCGCTATCTCGACGCATCTATCCATCAGGCGCCTTTCAGCCCCGAGATGATCTTCCAAAACGAAGTTCGGCCTGAAGGCCAGAAAGCACACTGGCAAATGGGGATCGATGTTTGCGATGAAGTGCACCAGTGGCTTTATCTCGTCTTCATTTATTGCAGGGATCACAACGATCCTGTATTCCCAAAGCTTGTCTCGCCCATGGCTTCCGATTCGTTCTGCGTTTCTCAGAACTGGCTTGGAAGCCGCCCCTGTCAGGGCGGCATGCACCTCATCGTTATATGCCTTGAGGTCGAAGGTGATGGATGTTGCAATCGCTAATACCCTTTCTAAACTCTCCTCAGTCATATACCCGTTGGTATCGAAGTTTATTTTGGTATCAGGTCTTATCTGCCGTGCTGATTCGACGACTTTCTCAATATAGGGCAGGTGAATGGTTGGCTCCCCGCCTGAAAAGAATATTCTGTCGGCTTTCATCAGTTTGGCTGGAAGTGAGTTGAGCTGATTCACGCATTCCATGGCCAAGGTGTGTGGTTCTTCATATCCTCTCTGTTGGAATCCATTATCCGGGTATTGTGAGATTGTCCAGTTTTGGCAGTTTAGACATTTATAATTACACCCAGCCATGAACACCGTATAGCTTTCTGGCGGCGCTGGATGCAAAGTGGCCGAGGCGACAGTCGGCATAGTCACTTTGCAGATCCCTGTTTCTCCCTTGAGTCTGTTGACGCCGCACCGGTGTTCGCAGAGTTCACAATGCTCCAGTTCTTTGAGATATGTCTCTTTCATTCGAGTTCGTCGTTTTTCAAAAGGTTGTTTGATCTGTGTGAGTTGATAGAATCACAGTTAGCCGCCTAAAATAAAAACAACACCTCAGACCAGGATGGCCCGTGCTTATGAGCCTGAAACTCCCTTGGTTATTCGACAGGGGATTCCTCTATACATGGGAACCCCACTAATCGGCTCAAGAAGACGATCACTGGTGAGAATGTTGGCATTACAGCCTGCCCATCCATGCGGGATGGACACGGTAAAGGGGTGCATTCTCTCGTGGATCGTACCCTCGATCTCCAGGGTGCCGGAAGGCGTTTCGATGGTGATGATGTCTCCATCTGAAATTCCCACTTTTCGGGCTACGCCTACCCCTAAATCTGCCAGGGGAGTGGGACTGCGCTTCTTCAGTTTTCTTATGTTCCTGAATTGAGAGTGATAATAAGGGGGAACCTTGGCTCCGGTAATGAGAAGGAAAGGATAATCTTGCGACTGGATGGGACCCTCTATCGGTGCGGGCAATTCTGCCCCAAAGGGTCTTAAGGTGGAGGAGGCTAGCTCTATCTTGCCGGATGGGGTGTCGAAGCCCCACTCTTTCAGATACCCTGGCTTCATCGCCTCAAGATGCACTCCCCTTTCAAGTTGGTCCAGGGAGTAACCTTCTGCTTCGGTCTCTTTGAGCAGACTCTCAAGGATCTTATCTTCCGAAGGAAAATCGAAATATGTCCCATACCCCATCTTTTTTCCGAGTTGTACCATGAATTCCGCCTCGGATTTAGAATCATGGAGTGGTTCAACGACCTTTCTTCTTATGCGAACCCATCTTTGTCCTTTCAAAAGGCCCACATCCAATTCTGCTTTTTCATAAAACGTCGTTGCCGGTAAAACGAGATCCGCAAATCTGCAGGTTTCCGTGAGGAAAAGATCATGCACTGCCACGAATTCAAGCTTTTCCAGGGCGGTCCTGAATCGATTCGTATCTGGGAGGGTCAGGAGGGGATTCGATTCCATAGCGATAATTGATTTGACCGGGTAAGGCTTTTCTGTAAGGATGACTTCTGTGAGGTATCCACTGCAATCGAGCGCCAGCGGGTACCGTTCGCTCCAGAAGGCCGTCTTGTCGTGAGGACGCATTTCCTGTAAGGTGATGTCATTCACCTCCATCAGTGGGTTGAATACGAGCCCCCCTTCCACATCGACGTTACCCGTTAGAGTCATGAGAATGGCGATTGCTCTCGCTGTCTGTAATCCATTGACAGTGTGCAAGACCCCCTCACGTCTGTCGATAGAAGCTGGCTTTGATTCTGCCAACTTCTCCGTAATCTGTCTTATCATATGGATCGGCAAATCGGTCTTTTGAGAGACGGTTTCGAGATCATAGCCACCCAGGGTGCGACGTAATTCATTGAACCCCACGGTGTATCTCTGCACAAAATCATGATCATGGAGATCATTATCAATCAGATGTCGTATCATCCCCATGGCCAGATAGAAATCTGAGTTGGGTTTGATCCGCAGGTGAACGTCAGCAATTCTGGCCGTCTCAGAGTCCCGGGGGTCGACGACGATCAGAGGCGCGCCGTTTCTTCTCCTCCCTTTCAGGATGTCTTCGACGATGCCGTGATAGCGATGCATATAAGACACCAGCGGATTTGCTCCCCAAAGCATAATGAAATTGGAGTTGGCAAAATCGCAGGTTGGATACTCTGGGCCTCCGAATGTGGCGAGGTTAGCGATGGCTTTAGGGCCTATGCAAATCGACCAGGTCTGGGTTACGTTCGGTGTTCCGTAAAGGTTGGCAAATCTCTTCACTATCGCGGTGTCCAAAATCCTGCTTGTCGTCCCAAAGAGCAAGACAAGTGATTCAGCCCCATATCCGCCTTTTAGATTATCCAGCCTATCTCCCATGACCTCGAGGGCGGTATCCCACGAAATTTCTTTCCAGGTGGGGTGTCCTCTTTGACCTGTGTTCAAGAGGGGGCGTTGCAGTCTGTCCCTGTGATAAAGGGTCTCTAGGGAGTTTCTACCTTTCACACAAAGCTTTCCCCGGCTGTTAGGGTTCCCCTGGTCTCCCTCTATCCCGAGGATTTTTCCCCCTTTGACCTCAGCCAAAATTCCGCAATCGCACTTGCAGATCTGACAAAAGGTTCTTTTTACCTGTCTCGTTTTTCCGCTCAACTTACGTCCTCTGACAGTTCTTAGGCTCGACGGAATCCTGTAAGACGACCCCTTGACCTCGTGATGCTTCTTCTCTCCGGCCTTTCCACACGCCGTCACCGAAAGAACGCCCCAACTCAGGAAGCTCCTCTCACAGAACAGGTTTAGGCGAGCCTAATGATAATGCGGAATTCTTCACAATACAAGATCGAAAGTGGTGTCGCCGCCTGGCACAGGAAATTATCATACCCTGTGGGAGAGGGAATTTGCCAGGGTACTCCGAGTTCTTGTGGAGCCCGAGATTCGACGTCCCTCACCCGGCAACCGATGGCCTCGCGGGGGTAAATTATCAGAGCGGACGGGGTTGCCACGACGCTTAGCCGTTTACCCGGACTTCTGGGGTTTCTTTCTGAGAGGTGTAGACAAATTGTTGTCCCGCCTCGTCTTATACAGTAGAACAGATGAAAGGAGGAGGAGGAGAAGAAGTGAAAAAGCTAGTTACGACGGTAATTCTCCTAATGATTATTGGGCTGGTGAGCGCAGATTTGGCCCTGGCAGGCAGGGTAGGAAAGAGACAGATTCGACAACAAAAAAGAATCCACCAGGGTATACGGAGTGGTGAGCTGACTCGTGGTGAAACGCGCGTTCTTCAAAGGGAACAACGTCACATTCAAAGGGCCAAGAGGTTTTCTCGGAGTGACGGGACGGTCACCCCGCAAGAACGCCTCCGGCTGGAGCGGGCGCAGGACCGAGCGAGCATCCACATCTACCGGGCGAAACACAACGACGTCAGCAGATAGGTCGAAAAATCTCGAGACAGGTGGCACTTGGGCGGGTAAAATAGAGAAGCTATGACGTGCCTGGATCACGAACAAGGCCAGGTTCGGACCACGGACACGGCGCTTCTCATGAAATCTTTGGTCGAGAGGGCGCGAGTCGGTGATAGAACCGCATTTGAAAAGCTTTTGGATCTGTTCCATGAGGAGATCTTTCGCATGGTGTACTACCGGACCCGATCATTCGAGGACTCAGAGGACCTGACCCAGGAAATTTTTGTACAGGCCTATCGGAAGGTGTCGAAACTCCAAGATCCATGTCGGTTTCGACCATGGCTTTTTGCCATTGCCGTGAATCGAGTGCGCGATTTCTACCGGAAGAAGGGACTTTTTGCTTTTCTTCGAACTTCTGCCGGGACGGATGAACTTGAGGAATCAAAGGGGGCAGTTTCACAACACGACGGCCCCGTGGATCGTCTCATGAGGCAGGAGCTGTGGGAGAAGATAGATTCGGTCTTGGGCAGGCTTTCTCGTCTGGACCGGGAGGTATTTACCTTAAGATTCATGGATCATCTGACCATAAGGGAGATATGCCAGGTCCTGGGCAAGAGTGAAAGTGCCGTAAAGACCCATCTCTATCGAGCCTTGCACAAACTCAGGAGGGAATCCACACTCCTTGAGTTCTCCCAGGAGGATTGAGTGTGAACTCTACAGACGAGATCCATCTCAACGACGATCAGATCTTGAAAACTGTGGTCGATGAGAAAGATCTGCCAGCGACGGTGCGGGAGCATCTTTCGGGGTGCCGATTGTGCCGTGCCAAAAAGGATCTACTCGAGGAGAATCTGGCAAAACTGGGGCGCATGGCGGAGCGGGCGAGCCCTTCACCGAGGCGGAGGGTATCGCTGCCGGCACAGAAGCGAAGGAGTCCCCGGTGGTGGGTCTGGGGTTGGCAGGGTGCTCTGGTAGCAACCATGAGCATCGTTGCGGCGATACTGGTCGTTTCCTGGTTTATCGTGTTCAGGACAGAATCAGAAGAGAGTACGGCTGTGTTGATCCGCGAGATGTGGGAAGATGAGAAGCTCATGACAGAGATCCGAGCCCTTGAGGAAAACCCACTCTCTTACGTCTACCGCGAAATCTCCGGAGGATCCTATCCCGTCCTCGATGACGGATTCATGGAATTTGTTGTTCCCTCTGTTGAAGACGACACTATATCTTTGGAACCACAGAAAAGAGGTGCTGCCCTATGTTAACACGAAAGCTCCAAATCGGCCTGCTGCTTATCTGGGTGGCTCTGCCGGTGAATTCACTGGCGCAGGATGTCCCATCAGGCAAATGGTGGCGGCTACCGCGAGTGGCCGAGCGGCTTAGCCTCACCGACGACGAGAAAGGCCAGCTGGAATCGCTTTTTGTTGACAACCGCCGGAAGTTGATCGATCTCAAGGCTGGCTTGGAAAGAGAGCGCTTTGAACTTGAGAATCTCCTGGAAGGGGAGGAGCTAGATGAAGCGGCAATCATGGAACAGTTCAAGCGGTTCGAAGGGGCCCAGACAAAGCTTGCCAGGGAACACTTCAGATTCTTGCTTGAGGTGAGAAAAATCGTCGGTTTCGAACGTTTTCAACATCTCAAGACTTTCTATAGACTATTGCGCCGCGAGAGGGAGCGCCGGGAGAACAGACTGCGGCGAGATTCTGACCGACCTGATGGAAAAAGCCGCGGCCTCAGATAGGATAGACAGAGACTGGCGGATTTGTCCAGATCATTTTGGCCGTGGCACATATTTCGCATCATTGGGCCGGCATGAGTCGAGAGAGGGCCAAAGGAGACACGGCGAGTTCACTTGTCCATGCTTTTTTTGATTTAATCTTAGAAACCCGCGGCTTAAAGTGGTATACTTTGGCGTAGATCGTTCGATCGCAGAGGCTGTCGGAGGAAACGAGCCCATGATGGGATTGTGGAAGATCGTATGTTGCAGCGCTATCATACTCACCTTTTCCCTCACCTCGGTCCACGGCCAAGACCAAAGGCTCAGCGTCATATATGATGGTGAAGGGCATCTGAGTGTCGCCGTGGAAAACGCCGAGCTTAAGGAAGTCCTGACAGCGGTTGGGGAAAAGACCGGGATTTCGATCAGGTCCCCGGAGAACTTGAAAAGATCTATAACAGTCCAGTTCGATCGAGTGCCCCTAGAGGAGGGTCTCCACCGCATCTTGAGGGACGTCAATCACGTGTTGATTTTTTCACAATCTGATGAAAAGAATGAGCCGGAAACCGTTACTGGTGTATTCATCCCATCAGAGGAGGCTAAGGGGTCCAGTACTCGGTGGGTCTCTCCCTCCGTGCCTGTTCAGTCGAGAGTTGAACCAGAGAAAGAGATCCCTGAGAATGAAGAGATGACACCCGGGGCAATGGAACGGGACGAAGAGGAGGGCGAAGATCCTATTCTTGCGAGATATGAAAGGCAGCTCGATCAATTGGAGGAGCAGTTGGACACTGTTGGAGAAGACACCCCCCAGGGGAGAGCCATCATGAGTCGGATCGCACGTCTCAGAAAGCAAATGGAAAAACGGTTGGAGGAGCTCGACGAGGAAGAGTCCCAGTGATCATCTGTGAGATTCCATTCTCGAGGTGAGCGTATGATTCAGATGATCGGCCATCGATTTGCATCCTCTCTTAATCAATCTTTCTGATTCAGACGAATCGCTTTATCCCCGCAATTCCCTCCGATCCTATTGCCTGGAGCCGAGTATTCGGACATGCTTTGAAACAAATTCAAAGCATTCGATTGAATTCAGCACGGCGTCCTGAGTGTATTTTCCTTGAGTTCAGCATTGCGAGCAACAGAGAAGTCAGCAAAATCAAGCGAAATAGAGGCGTTCCCTGGGTTTTCAAAAAGGAGTTTTCTGACCCTCTCATGGGTCAACACAATTTTGAATCTGGTGGTGGCATCCTCATGTCCCGTCGCCTCCGTGCTCGCGTGTTGACCCTTTTTCCGCTGTTGGCCAGCCCCCTTTCTTGACTTTTCTCTGATGAAAGCGGGCTTACATAGAAGCACCAGTACCTCTCGCCCGCTCTCCCCCGCAGGAATCTGCGGGGTATCGCTCGAGCTCTCAGAGTTCGCAGAGTGAGACAACTGACGGGCGAGGATTTTGGCCTAATTCTTTGAGGGGAAAAATTAGGCCAAATAATCTCCTCTGGATTGGCCTCTCACCAATCCAGAGGACGTTCTCTCTGAGGCTCTGTGTGCTCTGTGAGAAATTTCGGAGAGGTTTACTGTGCTAGGATATGTCTGTCGAAAAAATCTTGACTGGTGCTCAGAGCTTCCCTGTCCGCTTCCCGGTGAATTGCTCTTATAGGACCGTGACTTTAGTGTTGATTAGGAATAGGGAAACGGCCAGGGGAATGGCAATTCTTGTCTGACCAAACGTCCCTGGGTGACATGGACGGCCACAACGCTGAGGATAGTCATCAGGGAAATATTCTTGACAGATTCATTGGGTCTGCTAGAATGGGAGCGCTCAGATCGATACCGAAGAACCTGTTCACTTGGGGGGATGTGGAATGGGACTTGACAATAGAAGGTATCCTAGGTTCATAACGGCCTTCCCGACCCGATTTAACCTATCTCCGGACCGGCACTATGTTCCCCAAATCAGAAAGTGGGGGGTAAAAGGGGCTGTTAACAACATCTCCATTGAGGGACTTCTGATCGATTCCCACCTGGATTTGCTTGATATCTGCCAAATATTTTCTGAAGCCACTGACGATTCGACTTTTGAGCTGGAAGTGCAACTGACCGACGCCAGAAAACGAAGCGTGCGACTCAAAGGGGAGGTGAGATGGTACCGGATAGGCGGACCCGATGCGGAAGATCGCCACTTCCAGGCAGGTCTCTATCTGAGAGAACCTGATAGTAAATCCGTCGCCAGGAAAATAGTTCAGGCGATTATGGTAAGGAAACCGAGTTAACCCCTGCGTCCCCTTTCTCCTCCAAGGGCATGGATCTCTTTTCCGGCTTCCTCTCGTTCCGGTTGTGGGATCTCTCCTAAAGGCCGTGTTCGCGTAGCTCAAGCCCCGCGACAATGTTCTTCTGAATCTCTTTTGTTCCTTCGTAAATATCGATGATCTTGGAATCCCGCTCAAATCTTCGGAAGTTATATGCCTCGATGTCTGAGGATCTGCGATACTCTGGCTCGACGATGTGACACGCTTCGCTTGTTACAAACTTCGCGACATCTCCAGAGTATTTCTTTGCCATCGAGGTATATTGGGGACTTGTCTTTCCCCTGTCAACCAATGAAGCGGCCTTGTAGATGAGTAGTTTTAATGATTCAGCTGCTGTCCGCATGTCTGCGATACGATGCTGGGTTGCCTGTTCATTGAGTTTCCCTCTGACGAATTGATTCTTCTTGGCATATGTGAACAGTTTTTCCAATGCTCCCTCGGACAGCCCCAGGCCCTGGGCAGCGATCTCTATACGACTTTTGTTGAAGAAGTTCACAATGTTCCGGAAACCCCGATTCATCGCGCCGATGAGGTTTCTGGAGGGGACTCTCGAATCCTGAAAAGATACATTCGCAAGTGAGGTCATATGGGATCCATGTTTTTCACCAATCTCGGCTGCATCCACACCTTTGGTCTCTCGGTCGACAAGCATGGTACTCAGGGCCTGTTCTTTCTCCGCATCCGGGTTGGTAACAGCGTAGACCGTGAAGAATTTTGCATAACTCCCGTTGGTGATGAACTGCTTGTCACCATTTAAGACAAAATAATCTCCCTTGCGTATTGCACTTGTTCCAGCCCAGGTAAGGTCGCTTCCATAGTTCGGCTCGGTGAAACATATTCCTGACAGATAATTACCCATAGTCATTCCTGGCAGATACTCAGTGCAAAGTTCCCTGCTTCCAAATTCTGCAAAGAGTATCGACGGAATCCATCCGAGTGACATGGCCATCCCGTACCCCGGATCACTTTTGCACAACTCGGCAATTGCAACAATAGTCGATGCGAAGCTGAGACCTCGTCCGCCGTATTGTCTTGGATAGTCGACGCATATCAGCCGTGCCTGACCAAGTCTCTTCCATTCATCAAAGGGATATTCATGTCTCTCCTCCAGCTCGATCGCCCTTTGCAATATGAAATTCTGTTCTGCAAACTCCCTGGCCAATCTTCGGATTCTGTTTTCCTCTCTACTTAATTCGAAATTCATATGGAAACCCGGTCGTATCTCTTTCCAGATGTGTCAATTCTCCATCGTTTTGTTACAAATTCGGGGCCACCTTTCAGGAGCTAGGTCCAATTTCGATCATCTCGCCCAGGGCCGTGGAAACCGATTCATGGACAACCAAATCGGCCATTTGATCGAGGGGTGTCTCATCCCGGTTCACAATTATCAGTTTTGCCCCACTTTCAACAGCGTGCACCGGAATAGAAGCAGCGGGATAGACCACCAGTGAGGAACCCAACACGATACAGAGATCAGATTCCTCGGCCCGAGCGATCGCTTGCAACATCTTGTCTTGAGGCATAGCCTGCCCAAAGGAGATCGTGTCTGGCTTCAGAATGCCGGCGCATTCATCACAATATGGGACTCTCACGCCTGACTTTATTCGCTCCTCGATTTCATCACGGTCATACTTTTTTCGGCAACTCAAGCAGGAGACCGAAAAAGCGGTCCCATGAATCTCTATGATTATCTCTGGCGAGTTTCCCGCCCTGTGATGGAGCGAATCGATGTTCTGGGTGACGATGGCAATCAGCTTTCCCCTGTCTTCCAGGATTTTGATCGCCCTGTGGGCACGGTTCGGCGCAGCATCTCGCATGAGCTGGTATGACTCCGTGCTCATCTCCCAATACCTGATTCTGGCCTTTTCGTCTGAGACTATTTTGTCGAAGTAAAAATCTGATGGATCGTACTTGCTCCAGAGTCCACCTGGACTTCTAAAATCGGGAATGCCCGATTCAGTGCTCAGTCCGGCCCCCGAAAAGATCAGAATCTTGTCGGCTCTCTTTATCAGTTCTGCACCCTTGGCGATCAAAGGATCCATGAGATGTCTTCCTTTCGATCGATTGGCATCTTCTACCTCTCCAATCCAAATTCTCTAACTCAAATCGGAATCTCCGTCAATCCCGCACCGAGGCAGCTTTTTCGGGGGCACCTATGGGCACCCTGAGACAGGTCGACGTTGCCAAAACCTGATCATCTCGCTATCATCAACAACTCGACACCCTTGTCAGGAGGGTCTGCAAACAAGATGGACCTGGTCTGTGGATGACAGCGTATTGGGTTTGACCGTGTACCGAAGAAAGGCCGCGAATTTGGCAGACCACAGTGGGGAGCGGCTAGATCCTCTGTTGGACTGGAGGAGGCGCCTTGAGTGGCCACGGGCCTCCCCGAATTGCATCAATAGATAAGGAGCTGAAATCATGAGTAAAATGATGATTGACAAAAGGGAATTACTGGAATTGCTAAAGGAGATGATCCGAATTGACTCGGTCAACCCTACGCTCGCCAGTGCAGGAAACGGAGAATCACGTATTGCCCATTACATTGGGAATTACCTTGAGAAAATGGGTATTGAGGTGACGTATCAGAAAATTGATTCCCATAGAGAAAACGTCATCGGGATAGTCCACGGCGCCGGCGAGGGCAGAAGGCTTATGTTGAATGGTCACACGGACACTGTGAGCACCAGAAGAATGAAGATCGATCCGCTCAATCCCACGTTTGAGAACGGGAAAGTCTACGGCAGAGGATCTCTCGACATGAAAGGCGGCATCGCTGCCACGATTATGGCAGTGAAGTCAATCATGGAAGCGGGTGCCGAGCTTCGGGGAGACGTTGTTCTCGCTTTTGTTGCAGATGAGGAATATGCGAGTCTTGGAACTGAAACACTCCTTCGAGAGTACTCGGCTGACGCTGCGATAATTTGTGAACCAACGGATTTGAAAGTAACTATTGCCCACAAAGGATTTGCCTGGGCGAAAGTTGAAATTTTCGGCAAGGCAGCTCATGGGAGTTTGCCGGGCAAGGGAATTGACGCAATCGTAAAAGCAGGAAAGTTTCTGGTAGAGATTGAAAACCTGGGAAAGGAGATTCTTAACCAGAAAAGCCACCCCCTTTTGGGATCCCCTTCAATTCATGCATCGCTGATCAATGGTGGAATCGAATTGAGCACATATCCTGATTATTGCAAAATAGAGATGGAGAGAAGAACCTTGCCAGGAGAAGACCGCAAGATGGTTGTAAAAGAGATTGAAAACATGGTCCGGAGGGTTGGTTTGGGGGACAAACAGTTCCGAGCAGATTTTGAGGTCTTCTTCTATCGACCCGCGCTGGAAATCGCTAGAGACGAACCAATTGTTCAGACACTCTGCAGAGCGCATCAGTCCGGACTAAGAAAGGAGCCGGAATTTGCTGGATTGAGCGGTTGGTTAGATTCCGCGATTTTGGCAGACGCAGGAATTCCAACGGTTATTTTCGGCCCTAAGGGGGAAGGAGCGCACGGGCCCGTCGAATATGTGGTTTTTGACTCTGTCGTGGATACCACCAGGATACTCGTCAATGCCATTGTTGATTTTTGCGGTACGTGAAATGGAGTGGCATCCCGTCCTCTTTGACCGAGTCGCGCCATTTTGGGAAGCCCAGTCGGTCGCCACTTTTAGACCGCTCAGGCGCAAGAAGGGGACAGCTTGTTCTTGGCGACGGACAAAGGACATAGTATCCTCCCAGAGGATGTCCACGCTGATTGGCTGGACGAGAAGGGTTCGATGGGGTAGGCTACTGAGGCTTGCACCGGGATAAGACATGGAGCACCTATACGGTGAAAATGCACGTTTCGATTCTTATTGTCGACGATGAACAAGGGGCCAGAGACGCACTGGCAATGACCCTTGAAGATTCCCATGAGATTCTTCTTGCAGCCAGTGGGATGGAAGCACTGAGTGTTGTCAAAAGCAGGACCGTTGACGTGATTCTTCTCGATGTGCATATGCCTGAAATGGATGGGATCGATACGCTCAAAAAGATCAAGGCGTTGGATGAAGAGATAGACGTCATCATGGTCTCAGCTCTGGATGTGGCCAACAAGGCTGTGGATGCCATGAAATTCGGAGCTTACGACTATATTGCCAAACCCTTTGAGCCGGAAGAGATTCTTTCGGCGGTGAAGCGGGTTGCGGAACGACGTCGTCTTCGCAAAGAGAATCTCTACCTGCGCCATGCGGTGGGTCAACAGGAGAGCGATGGTCTCATCGTCGGACAAAGCCGAAAGATGAAGGAGGTTTTCGGTCTGATCAGGAAAGTGGCTCAAACAGACAGCAGCGTCCTGATCACTGGGGAGAGCGGAACGGGCAAGGAACTCATTGCCAGGGCAGTCTACCAGGAGAGCAATCGGCGGAGTCAGCCATTTGTGGCTATCAACTGTGCAGCCATTCCGTCAGAGCTTATGGAAAGCGAGATGTTCGGACACGAGAAAGGGGCCTTCACCGATGCTTAAAGCTGGGCCATCGGACGGTTCGAGTTCGCCAACGGGGGAACCATCTTTCTGGATGGGGTTGCCACCCTTCGGCTTGATTTGCAAGCAAAGTTGCTCCGGGTTATTCAGGAAAGAGAGATCGAGCGGGTGGGGAGTAACAAACCAATCCGGGTCGATATTCGGATCATTGCCGCGACCAATACCGATCTTGGACGGGCCATCCAGGCTGGAATCTTCCGGCGGGACCTCTTTTTTAGCCTCAATGTGGTTCCCATGTATGTACCGGCACTGAGGGAGCGAACAGACGACATTCCCTTGTTGGTCAACCACTTTCTCAACAAGTACAATCTATCCTTTCACAAAAGGATCTCCGGACTTACCCCTCAGGCCATGGAGGCCCTCATGGAGTACAACTGGCCGGGGAACATCCGGGAACTCGAAAATCTCATTGAGAGGCTCGTGGTCCTCGGTACAGATGGTAAGACGATCCATTTGAAAGACATTCCATTCGAAACGATCATCAAGGGTTCTCAGGAGGTGGAATTCCCCCACACTGAAGGGTGGAGTTTTTTCAAGGCCCGCGATGTCTTTGAAAAAAGGTTCATCACCAAGGCTCTGGAGAAATCTGGTTGGAACCAGTCTGAGGCGGCACGGATGCTGAAGATCCATAGGAACACGTTGCTTCAGAAAATGAAAGAGTTCCACATCACCTCCCCGTCAGGTGAAAAGCGGGCCGGACAGGTGTCTTGACCCCTCTTTGAGGTTGCACATAAATAGGATGTTTGCACATTTTCATGTGCACTCTTCCCTAATAGCTTGTCCTCTCTTTGTCAGAGGATCTTCCTCTCTTCTAGGCGCCCCCTGCCTGAGTTTCCATGTGCAGGGTCGGCTGTGCCCTCTCACTGCCTCCCCAACCCTCAGAAAAAATAAAATAATAATATCAATAACTTAACTTAATGAAAAGAAAAGGTTTTTTTGCAACAATGGCGTTTCTTTTGCTCTTAGCCTCCTCAACATCTACCCAGGAGGTGAGAGTTGTGAAAAAGATCGCTATTCAGGTGGCCCTTATTGCAATATCCATTGCCGCAACAGCGCTTCCCCTGTTCGCATGGGGTGGGGGCGGAGGTTGGTAAGAATGTCTTTTTCTGCTTTGAAAGCACGGTTTTGATGGCTGTGCTTTTTTTTTCGCCTTGACATCATTTGACAAATTGGCATCGGATGTAAAATAGATAGGCTACTTTGATCTGGGTAGGGCGATATGACCGGGCGGCGATTTATTCTTACCCTAATCTTTCTGTTTCTTTTCGTGGGGTTATGGAACAATTGCCAGGCCTCTGATTCTGATTCTCTCGGCGGGGGACAATAGAGATTCCCCCTTCCGGCCTCTCCCACAACATTGGACCCGGCGAGGGCAGCAGATGTTTATGGCATCACCGCCATCCAGCAGATCTTCGATGGGCTTGTCCAGTTTGATGAAAACCTCAATGTAATCCCAGCAATTGCAGATTCGTGGCGAGTTTCAAGGGATGGACATACATATCGTTTCGCCCTGAAAGACGATGTGAGATTCCATAACGGCCGCGAGGTCGAGGCCGAGGATTTCGTCTACTCCTTCACCCGGGTTCTCAATCCGGAGATCAGATCCAATGCCGCCAGACTCTTCTCGAGGATTCTTGGCGCAGGAGCCGTCTTGGAGGGAAAAACGTCGTCCGTGGAGGGTCTCAGGGCTGTCGGTGCCAGGGAACTCGAGATTCGCCTCAGGGAGCCATATCCACCTTTTCTTACAATCCTTGCCATGAAGAGCGCTAACGTGGTTCCACCAGAAGAGGTAGAACGAAAAGGGTCTTCCTTCGGACGAAACCCCGTCGGCACTGGACCTTTCCGTTTTGACCAATGGAAGCCTACCTCAGAAATCGTGGTCAGGGCAAATCAGGACTACTTCGAGGGCGGCCCATCTCTGGAAGGGATAACCTATGTGACATATCCAGGTCAGGAGGGTGACCGGATGATGAAGGACTTCTTGGCGGGGCGGCTTGAGAGTCTTCGGGTAAACACCGCCTCCGATCGCTCACTTCTCAGTGAGAAGGGTTATCAAATCCTGAAGAAACCAACCCTGGGTCTGCTATATTATGGGATCAACTGCGCCCGTAAACCCTTGGAGAACCCGAAGGTGCGAAGAGCTCTGAATCTTGCTATCAAAAAAGATGCGATGATTTCTCTCCTGAAAAAGCATGTGATAGCGCGGGGCGTGATTCCGCCGGGAATGCCTGGTTACAATCCGGATCAGAGAGGATATCCCTATGATCCAGAACGTGCACGGACTCTCCTTTCGGACGTCGGCTATCCAGGGGGGAAGGCATCCCCATCCTCAATTTCTGGTCCAATTCGCGCTCAAAGCTTGCACAGAAGGAAATCGGCATCGTAATGGATCTGAGGCAGATCAGAACGATCAGCGATGAGACAGCCGTTTTCATACTCACAGGGTACCCCTCACCGGAGACGTCAGTGCAGGCCCTAGAACTGGACATCGACGGTTACGTCAGTAAGCCAGTT
>CAYGBK010000044.1:0-11290 GCA_964348095.1 uncultured Thermodesulfobacteriota bacterium
GCAAGCCACCTTTCTCACCGCCAAACTACTGATTAGGCAGAAAAGACCCCGCATAATTCATTATACATGGAAAAACATGGCCTATGGCGAGAGGATCACTAGGCGAAGGGAGGCTCAGCTATTGCCGCAACTATTGAGAAGCTAGCCTGTTCCCCTAATCTGCAATTATCGGAAAACACCCTGGCTAAATCAATTTGTGGGTTGCGAATTCAAGATGTATTTGGAACCGGCCGCCTATCTCCGAACCTGTTGATTTGAACTTGAAATATTGAATCTATGGCTATCTCTAGCGATACATAAATTCGGTGATAGGGATGGAATTCCTTCTGTTATTGTAACCCTTGCCAAGAAGAGACTTCGGGGTAATCAGTCTATCTAATCGAGGTAATGCCACTCCTTTGTTTCGAAGTTATACAGGTATCTCCCAAATGGTGGCTGGGCAACCCACACCAGATAGGGATCTTGATTCTCCTCTCTGCCTCTCCGGTAATAGTACTGGTAGAAGAATAGGTTGACACTTGAACGGGGGATTTTCGGGATAAAGCGAGGCACCAAATCTTCTAGCTGCCAGGGATAAGTTTCGCACTCTCCGTGGTAAGCCTCAACTGCCTTGATGATCCGTTCTGCGTTCGCACGGCCCCTCCGCTGATCGAGTGCGTAGGTGCCGACGATCGCCACAATTGTAAGAATACATATCAGTGCCTTGAGTCCGTGGCGTAGGGCACTGGACCGGTTCGTCCTCAAGAGATTCACAAGAGAGGTGAATAGATTGAATACAAGCGCAATAAAAGCTACCAGAACGCCAAAAAAGGGTGTTCCAAGAATCAGAGAGTCGAAAACGTAGACGCCAACGCAGAACACCAGCGTTCGAAGAGGGGAGTTCCGACGGGGCTTGCGTTCCATTATCCCTTGTCTTCCCTTTAACAAGACTGGCAAACTGTCAGCGTTCTGATCCATAGAACCTCTTGCCCTTTGGCTTGCATAAATCCCAGTATGTGCGAATCCTGCGGAGGCGGTAAAAACCGCGCCGACTATGAGAAGAAATGTCGGGCGGGATGAATGCCAATCAGCCTGTTCCTTGGATTCTTCCCAGAAATAAGATCGGCAAAAAAGACGGAAAAACTAAGTTCGTTTCTTCGAGTTCAAGTGACGATGATACAGAGTTGAGTCCACTGCCGAGAGGGGTAAAACCAAATCAATTGCAAAAAACCTCAAGCCAGGACGCCCATATGGAAGGGTAAAGAAAGTGTGCATAAGCAGGCAAAACTGTTTCATGAGAATGGATTTTCACCGGCTCAAGTGGCACGTCACGGCAGAAAAAAAAGGGACGTGGAGCCCGATCTTGGGATGGAACGGATGGATTCTTTAAAAGCGAGGAGTCTAGGAGTCTTTGGGATGTCCAGTGTGAGAGTGCCTTGAATACAGAATATGAGCCCCGTCGTTTCCATTTACTGAGTGATGGGCTGAATACGGACACTCAAGGCGGTTCGGAAAAATCACCCGTCGAGAAATGCCGTATGACTGCTGCCATAGTGAGGTTCGAGGGCGAGAATCTTCAGCCCAAAGTTCAACCATCCTACCACGCAAACTTGCCACGTGAGCGGCCAAGGGTCTTGCTGGTCCAGTGAGTCACGTAGTCAAAGAGCAACAGTGGTGTTATCAGACCAAGCTGCGCCAGCTGCCGGTAAGTGAGAATCTTGCAGTTGTTCAAGGTCGAAAGGGTCTTGGCCAACTGTCCCGGTCGATAGAGAAACCGATTTCGAATCCGATTGCGAATTCGCACCAGCCTCTTCCTGCTAAACTCCCGCGAATAGACGTGCCCCCGTGAGCTGATCCAGTAGCCTGGCGTCCTTTCTACCAGCTTCCGCAATGGGGTGAATTTGTCAGCACGAAGCAAACTAAGGCCGATCGAGTGGACTCCAAGCTCCCTGGCATACTCGGGTATGGACATCATCTCTTCCTCGGTCTCGCCGACATTGCCGTAAATGAAGAAGGCATGACAAAAAAAGGGAAACCGCCGAAGCACTCTGAAAGCATCCCGAACCTGCCTGGTGGTGAACCCCTTGCCGAGCTGCTTGAGGGTCCTGTCGTTGGCCGACTCGATACCCAGAAAGAGCATGCGAAATCCTGCGCGGTAGGCTTTTTCGAGCGTGGACGGGTACTTAGCCACTTCGATCCTGGCGTTGGCAAAGTACCATTTATCGATTCCTCGTTCGAGGAGCAGATCGCATATACGCTCCACCCGGTCCGGCTCGAGGAAAAAGTTCTCGTCAGCGAACAGGATTATCTTGCCCCGACTGGCCTCGATCTCATCGACAACCGATTCCGGCGATCGTGTGACATAGTCGCGTTTCTGGCCCAAAGGATTCAGGCTGAAACTACAAAACTTGCAATTGTATGGACAGCCGCGTGAACCAAGGATTGTATCAAACTCCAACGGTAACAGGCGCATGCCTCGAAGGATAGGGAAGTACCGGCTTCGCCGCAGGCTCCGGTCCGGAGGAGTGATATCTTCAATAGGCTGGAGCGGCCGGTTGGCATTGTGAACGACTCTGCTATTCTGCCGATAGGACAAACCAAGGATTTGATCCCATGGCCGCCCATCGGCGAATTCTTGGGCAGTATGCTCGCCTTCTCCGCGAACGACAATGTCAACGTTGGGGCATCGCTCAAAAATGTCCTCTGCATTCTCGGTCGCCTCCTGGCCTCCGACGACGATTGTCCGATCCGAGGGCAGTCGGTTGATATAGTCACACACTTTCAAGTATTCCGTCTTCCAAGGAATGCTGATGCAAATCAAATCAACGCCCTTTCGGATGAACTCGGACATCTTCTGAGGCGATTGCAGCTGCCGCTCGTACCGGAGATCGACCAGGCTGATCTGGTCCACATGACCGTTCAAAGCGGTCGCCACGTACTCCAATCCTGTCGGCGGGAAAATGCCCAAGATCATGTTCCGCTCCACAGGATAAGGATATAAACAGAGGGCATGACGATACCGCATAGTCAACAGCCTCGTCCAAGATGCGATTGTTATCCTCACCTGCTGACACCAGTCAGGGAGAATACGATTTGGATGGTACGACCTGCTATAATCAAAGTCAAGAAGTCCTGTCGTGTGTGGGGGCTCTTGACCCTAAAGCGGCCATTTCCAGAGGGAATTAGGCTTATGGAGGAGGCATATTGCAAGAGTTATAACCTTCGAATTGAAGAAATCGAAAATGTGCTGATAGTAAGATCGGGTACCGACCCGAAATAGGCTGTTCGATCAAGTTGCTTGCCCGAGAAGAAAGGAAGATCGACGTGTGAATCCTCCTATTGCCTTCGACGAAACGGGCCCAGAATGATCGGCTCAGATTTCATTTGACACGTGATCAGGGCCGTCTTAGAATAGGGCCAAATGAGACAGCGAATGAAGCCTAAGGAGTGAGCTGGCGTTCTCCTCGTAACCAAGATGCGAGAGGAGCGTCAGCTTTTTTTCTGGGAAAGAGGGAGGATGGTGGGAATGATAATGCCTTTTGCCTATGTCAAACCAGGCAGCCTGGCGGAAGCGTTCGAAGCGTTACGGACGGAGAACTCCAAGCCATTGGCTGGTGGTACAGCCCTTCTTGTCGACCTGCGTGACGGCATTGAGAAACCGGATTTACTAGTAGATATCAAAAGCCTCGGGGAGCTGGATTCTTTCTCGGTTGACTCCGGGAAAGGTATCACCATTGGAGCACGGACAACGCTGAACGTTCTCGTTGAGGATGGGAAGCTAAAAAAGCACTGTCCCATCATATCTGAAGCTGCCCTAGTCACTGCCACATATCAACTGCGGAACAAGGCCACCCTTGTGGGCAACATCTGCAAAGCCTCTCCGGCGGCGGATATGGCGCCTCCACTGTACGTGTTGAACGCACAGGTTATTATCGCGGGACCTGGGGGAGAGAGGAAACTCCCCGTGTGTGACTTTATGACCGGAGTGAATAAGAACGCTTTGAAAAAGGGGGAGCTTGCGGTGCGGGTAGAGATCCCTCCGGTTCCCAAGGGGAAGATGGCATTCTTGAAAAAACAGAGGATCAAGGGACACGATCTCTCCCTGGTGAACGTTGGCGGTTTGGCAGATTCACAATCCGGAGTCTTAAGGCTCTGCGTGGGCGCCTGTGGTGAGACCCCCGTGCTCGTTGAGGGGGCGGACGATCTGTTCAAAAAGACCAGTGATTTAGAAAAGCTAGGGGAAGAGGTGGCTGATCTTGCGCTAAGCCAGGTCTCGCCGATCGATGACGTTAGGGCCTCGGCAGAGTATAGAAGAGATATCTTACGGGTTTTTGTGAAAAGGCTTGTCAGACAGATTTGTTCCTAGACTGGGCGAGCACGCGGCATTCTGGAGGTAGATCATGGAAAGATACCAGGAACAGATTGACATAACAGTTAAAGTAAACGGGATCGAGCACAGAGACAGCGTCCCGACCCATATGACGCTTCTTCAGTTCCTCAAAGAGAGGTTGTACCTTACCGGAACCAAGGAGGGGTGTGGTAGGGGTGAATGTGGCGCCTGTACGGTTATTATGAATGGAAAGGCTGTCAACTCCTGTCTTGTTCTTGCTCTTGAGGTCGATGGTGCTGAGATTCGAACCATCGAGGGGGAGGCCAAAGCCGGTCAGCTTAGTCATCTTCAGAGGGCCTTCCTCGAATACGGAGGGACCCAGTGTGGATTCTGTACACCGGGGATGATCATGTCTGGCCAAAACCTCCTGGAGCGGAATCCAAAGCCTTCCCGGGAGGAGATTGTGGAAGCCATCGCAGGAAACCTCTGTCGATGTACAGGATATGCGCCAATTATTGACGCGATAGAAGCAGCTGCCCGGAAGAAAAGGAAATGAGGAGGCCGAGGAATGGCAGAAAAGGAGAGGGAATACAGGTACATTGGGAAGGGAATCCCCAGACGGGACGGTGTAGAGAAGGTGACCGGTTCGGCCGTCTATGTCCATGATTTGGAAATCCCGGGAATGATATATGCCAAAACGGTCAAGTCTCCCCATCCCTATGCGAGAATTGAGAGTATCGATACCCGTGAAGCCTTGAGGATGCCTGGAGTCAGGGCAGTCTTGACCGGGAGGGACCTCGATTACAAGGTGGGCTTGTACGTCCTCGATAAGGACATTCTCGCCTCGGAATTTGCTCGATATCAGGGCGAGCCGGTGGCTGCTGTTGCCGCGGAGACCGAGCTAATCGCTGAACAGGCGTGTCAAGAGATTAGGGTCGAGTGGGAGGTCATGGAACCCGTCCTCGATCCGAGACAGGGGATCACACCGGATTCCCCTCTCGTCCATCCAGACCTCGGGAATTATGGCTACATGAAAGGTGTCTTTTTCCCCAAGGCCAACACAAATATCCCTCATCATCAGAAGGTGCGGAAGGGCGATACAGAGGCTGGATTCAAGGAGGCCGATTTTATTATCGAGAACAGCTTCTATAATCCGCCTGCTCAGCATGTGCCTCTTGAAACTCATGTAAGCATTGTCCACGCCCTTCCAGATAACAAAGTAGAGATCTGGACTTCAGCGCAGTCGCCCTACACGGTCCGAAACCTCTTTTCTGTCTGTTTCGGAATCCCCCATGAGAATATCCGGGTAAGAGTCCCCTACGTTGGCGGCGGATTTGGTGGGAAGGCAGGAATCCACCTCGAGCCTTTATGCTACGTCTTGTCAAGAAAGGCGGGTGGTCGCCCCGTTAAACTCAAGATGACCCGGGAGGAGGAGTTCAATACCATGCCGTCAAGGCAAGGCCTCTTCTCCGAGTTCAAGACCGGCGTGAGGAAGGACGGGAAAATCACTGCCCTGGAGGTGAAATACTACTGGGATGCAGGTGCATATGCTGACTACGGCGTCAATATCGGGAGAGCAGCTGCCTATTCTGGAGCCGGTCCCTACGAGATCGATAATTGCAAGATCGACTCCTATGTGGTTTACACCAACAAAATCTTTGGGACTGCCTATCGGGGTTTTGGCCATGTGGAAGCCCTGTGGGGGATAGAACGGAATATGGATATCGTGGCCCGCAAGCTGGAGATGGACCCGGTTAAATTTCGGATGAAGAACGTGCTGTTACCAGGGGCCACGACAATAACCGGAGAGGAAATCACCGATCACACTGGCAGGCCCGACAAGTGTTTGGAAGTTGTGACCAAGGAGATCGGGTGGACCGGTCTTAAATCGGAAAAAAGCCGGGAAAAAGAGAGGCGAAGCGGTAAGCTTCGGGGAAAAGGAATCGCTCTCCTCCACAAAGCACCAGCAATGCCGACTTTTACCTCAACGGCAGTCCTCATCAAGTTCAACGAGAACGGATCTGTCGATCTGATGACCTCCCTGGTCGATTATGGTCAAGGAACCTATACGGCTTTGGCTCAGATTGCCGCTGAGGAGTTAAAGATGCCGATCGAAAGAATCAACGTCCCCTGGGACAGTGATACAGCTTTTACGCCCTATGATTGGCAGACCGTAGCGAGTAAAGGTGTTTTCATGACGGGAAATGCGACGATCATGGCCGCTCATGACTGTCTGAGGCAGATAAAAGAGATCGCATCTCAGGTATTACGTTGCCCTGCGGATGAGCTCGTTTGTGAGGATGAGCGGGTCTATATTCGCCACAAGCCAGAAGCCAATCTGGAATACCGTCAGGTTGTCAACGGCTACGTTTACCCCGACGGAAACTCGATCGGAGGGCCTATCATTGGGCAGGGCAGATACATTGCTCAGGGATTGACTCATCTCGACCCCCAGACCGGTCAGGGGCTTCCTGCCCTAGACTGGACATATGGGGCTCATGGGGTTGAGATCGAGGTGGATGTGGAGACTGGAGACCTTGAGATTCTGAAGATCGCCTCGTCTTTTGATGTTGGTACGGTAATGAATGAAAAACTGGTGCGGGGACAGATCATCGGTGGAGTCATCCAGGGATTAGGAAGTGCCATTGTCGAAGAATTCCGTTTCTCCCAGGAGGGGACGGTTCTGAACCCCTCATTTGTGGATTACAAAATCCTCACCTCCAAGGATATCCCGCCAGAGACGACCCAGCATATTGTTGAGACCCCACAGGTAGATGGTCCCTATGGTGCACGAGGGGTCGCCGAACATCCCATGATTTCGGTTCCCCCTGCCGTCGGGAATGCCCTCTACGATGCCCTAGGAATTGACTACTTCCAGCTCCCCCTCAACGCTGAGAGGATCTATTTTGGAATCAAGAGTGAGAAGAAGGAGTTCCATGATTGAGTAAAGGTTCGGCAGATTTGAAAAAGGAAACTCTGAGCGCGAATTAAGAATCTTCCCTTAAGTTTTTCAAAGAATTGAGACGTTCACATCTCTCACAGACCATGCAGAGGCCCAGAGAGAGTGTGCCCTGGGGTGTTCAAGGGCCAACCCGAGCGGCGTTTGAGGGTTAATTCCTCTTCTCACGGGATTAGGCCTGAACTGTAACGATTAACCTTTCTGATCGGAAAACCCTGAGGGTTAGAGCGATCCCACAGAGGCGAAAGGCCGGTCAAAGGATCTGTTATCCCGACGTTCTATGAGGAGATGGCAGTGAAAAAGGTTGTTGTCGAGAAGGATTCCTATTTTGATTCTGTGTTCCTCATGCTGACGAGTAAGACGGTCAGAGAGATTCCTGGTGTTCAAGAGGCGGTCGTCGCTATGGGTACAGAAATGAATCTTGTCCTCTTGAAAGAGATTGGACTCTCCACTTCGGAAGCAGAGCATGCAACGCCAAACGATCTTGTTATAGCTATCAAAGCCGAGAACGAAAAGGTCGCGGAGAAAGCGTTCGAATCGGCGAAGGACCTCTTGCGCAAGACAAAGATCAAAGCCGAACAAGAAGACGAGTATCGGCCCGTGAGCCTAGACGCCGCCCTGAATTTGGCACCCGATTCCAATCTAGCTATCATTTCGGTTCCTGGAACATATGCCGCAAGGGAGGCAAAAAAGGCCTTGGGCAAGGGGCTCCACGTCATGGTTTTTTCGGACAATGTGTCCCTGGCTGACGAAATCGCACTGAAGCAGCTTTCTAGAGAAAAGGGCCTGTTGATGATGGGTCCAGATTGTGGGACCGCCATCATCAATGGGAAGCCCCTCTGTTTTGCAAATGTGGTCAGGCGGGGAGATGTTGGCATTGTTGCGGCCTCGGGGACCGGTCTTCAGGAGGTGTCCTGCTGCGTCGATAAACTCGGCTCCGGAATATCACAGGCTATTGGAACAGGGGGGAGGGATCTGAAAGACAGCCATGTCGGCGGGATGACGATGTTAATGGGAATCGATGCCCTTCAGCATGATTCCAGCACCAGGGTCATTATGGTAATCTCAAAGCCGCCAGTTGAGCACGTGGCTGAAAAAGTGATCTCAAAACTCAAAAAAACCGGGAAGCCCTCGGTAGTTCATTTTATTGGATTGAAGGTCCGCGAGAAGTCCCATAATGTCCTCTTTGCCGGGAATCTGGAAGAGGCGGCCGCCATGTCGGTTGCCCTCTCAAAGGGGGAATCATACAAGCCGCGCACTTTCACCGTTTCCGATGATTGGGTAAAGAATAATGTGGAGAATGAGACTCGGCAGATGGCTGATAAACAAAGGTACCTACGCGGTCTCTATATGGGTGGTACCCTGGCGGATGAAGCTATGATCCTCTGTGAGGAGGCGGACTTTGATGTATGGTCGAATATTCAATCGAGCCCTGAGTTCGTCCTGAAGGATCCCCACACGTCACAGGGGCATACGATAGTCGATCTTGGTGATGATTTGTTCACCGTGGGAAGACCCCATCCGATGATCGACCCTTCCATCCGAGGGGAGAGGATTCTCAGAGAGATGGAAGACCCGGAGGTTGCCCTATTTCTTTTGGATATGGTCTTGGGATATGGGTCGCATGAAGACCCTGCTGGGGCCATTCTTGAGAGCCTTCGTCGAGCGAAGAGTGAGGTCAAAGAGAGGGGGGGATATCTCTCGATCGTCGCTTCGATCACCGGAACTGAAGGGGATTTTCAAAACATGGAGGACCAGAAAAAGAAGCTCGAATCCATCGGCTCTCTAGTCATGCCGTCGAATTATCAAGCGTCGATGTTGGCCTTGAAGATCATGCAGGAGAGAAACCGGTGCTGAGGGGTACTTGATTAAATCAGTTCTCTCGACTTTTGTCTGGTAAAAGCGGGCTTCCATAAAAGCACCAGTTTCTCTCGCCCGCTCTCCCCCAAAGGAACCTGCAGGGGATCGCTCGAGCTCTCAGAGTTCGCAGAGTGAGAAGACTAATCGATCAGGCTTTTGGCCTAATTTTTTGAGAGGAAAAATTAGGCCAAGTAATCTCCTCTGGATTGGCCTCTCACCAATCCAGAGGAAGTTCCCTCTGAGGCTCTGTGTGCTCTGTGAGAAATTTTGGAGACGTTCGCTGTGCTTGGATATTTTTGCCGAAAGAATCTTGATTCTGTCTCAGAGCCTCTTTGCCAACTTTTTGGCCAAATACCCAAATGAAGCTGTCACTAGATTATTTAGGGAAGTTTGGGGAACAGCCTGTTAATAGCCAGACCGGGAATAGCGACTTCTTCAAGAATATCAGAGGAGCATTGCCATGGCCGTGAAAAAGATCAAAAGGCTCTTTAAAGAAGATCTGGTTGTTATCAATATAGGGCTCGAGTCTTTCGCTGAAAACCTCCGAAAGGAAGGCGTAAGGGTACTCCAGTTGAATTGGAGACCTCCGGCAGGGGGGGACCAAAAGCTCGTCTCCCTTTTGGAGAGGCTGGGTCGGTGAAAGGAGCCGGACCATGAAAGCAAAGATCGACGAGGCAAACCAGGAAGCTGCTTCTCGAATTCTGAAGGGGAAACCCACCCTGATCGATATTTCAACGGCTGGCGAAGTCATACCGGGAATGAAAGAGAACATGGTTCTTCATGCGGGTCCACCAATCTCCTGGGACAGAATGTGCGGACCGATGCGGGGGGCTGTAACTGGAGGGCTCATCCTTGAAGGGTTGGCCAAAAGCAGGGAAAAGGCTGAGGAGATTGCCGCATCGGGAGATATTGTTTTTGAGCCCTGTCACCATCATTCCAGCGTGGGTCCCATGGCGGGCGTGGTCACATGGAGTATGCCTGTCTGGGTCCTGGAGAACAAGGCCTTTGGGAATCGGGCTTTCTGCACCCTGAACGAGGGGCTTGGCAAGGTTCTGAGGTATGGTGCATTCTCGGATGAGGTCATCGCACGATTGAGATGGATGGAAGAGGAACTGGCCCCACTCCTGAGAGAGGCTCTCCTCCGGCATGGCGAGATCGACATGAAGAGCCTGATCTCCCAGGCGCTCCAAATGGGCGATGAAGGCCACAACCGGAACAGAGCTGGGACCTCCCTGCTGATTCGAGAGCTTGCCTCCCACCTTGTGCTGCTCGATGAGGACAAGGAAAGGATTTCCAAGGCTCTCACTTTCATGAACGCAAATGACCATTTCTTCCTCAATCTGACCATGCCCTCATGCAAATGTACCGTCGATCCGGCTTCCCATATTGAGGGAAGTTCGGTGATCGTTACCATGGCGAGGAACGGAACGGATTTCGGTATTCGGGTATCTGGTCTGGGTGACCAGTGGTTTACCGGTCCTGCAAGCATAGTTGACGGCCTCTATCTACCTGGCTTTTCTGCTGAGGATGCTGCGCGAGATCTTGGTGATTCAGTCATCACCGAGACGGGGGGCATTGGCGGATTCGTCATGGCCGCTGCTCCGGCTATCGTAAAATTCGTTGGCGGCAGCGCCAAGGATGCCATCAACTTCACCCATCAGATGTATGAGATCACGGTCACGGAAAACGATGCGTACCAGATACCTGCCCTTGATTTTCGAGGGAGTCCCACAGCCATCGACCTCGTGAAAGTTGTGGAGACGGGGATCCTTCCGGCCATCAACACGGGCATCGCCCATAAAGACCCGGGTGTTGGGATGGTGGGAGCAGGACTCGTGAAGCCGCCAGAGAAATGTTTCCATGATGCCCTGGAAGCGTTTGTGGAAAAATATGGAGATTAAAAAGCACGGATAAAGGAGGTAGAGAATGAAATTTATCGATCTTACAGTCCCTCTGGGGATTGCGACACCGCCATGGCCAACTTATGAACCTTTGCAGGTAAAGTATTTCAAGAGGTTAGCCCCGAACGGGGCTAATGGCATGCTCTTGACTCACTCCAACCACGTGGGAACCCATCTGGATGGAGAGATCCACTTCTATACACCAGGGAAAGACATCGCATCCTTGGACATGAACTTCCTGGTCCATGAGGGCGTTGTGGT
>CAYGBK010000045.1:0-52620 GCA_964348095.1 uncultured Thermodesulfobacteriota bacterium
TCCTTCCTCTCCCGCAAGGGTGGAATGGTCAGGGGGATGACATTGAGTCGATAGAAAAGGTCCTCGCGAAACTTCCCTTCATCCACGGCCCGTCGGAGATCGTCGTTGGTGGTGCAAATCACTCGGACATCGATGGGTATCGAGATCTTTCCGCCGATACGATCGAGTTCAAACTCCTGAAGAACCCTCAAGAGTTTGGCCTGAAGTTGAAGGCTCATTTCGCTGATTTCATCAAGGAGAATCGTTCCGTGATTGGCCATTTCGAATTTGCCGATCCTTTGAGTTGCGGCTCCCGTGAAGGCTCCTTTTTCGTGACCGAAGAGTTCACTCTCCAGAAGGTTCTCCGGAATCGCTGCACAGTTGATCGCGACAAAAGGCTTGTCTCGCCTCGGGCTGTTCTCAAAGATGTACCTTGCCAAGAGTTCCTTCCCCGTGCCGCTCTCCCCTTGAATCAGCACCGTTGAGTTGCTGGAGGCAATGTTTCTCGCCAAATCCAGTAGCTTTTGCATCTTTGGATGTTGAGTCACAATGACTCGGCTCTTTGGTCGGAGACTACCACTGGATTTGTCACGGCCAGGCCCCGGCCTAATGACAGACGTCATCATGGCTCGCCTCACAGCCGACTCCAGATCTTCGTACGAGAAGGGTTTCAGAATATAATCTGAGGCCCCCTCCTTCATCGCCTCGACCGCATTCTGAATCGTTCCATAGGCAGTTACCATGATGACGGGTGTCTGTGGGGACATTCTCTTTATCTCCTTGAGAACATCCACGCCGCTCATCTTCGGCATCTTCACATCTGAGATAACCATCTGAAACCTTTCGGTTCTAAATTTTTGAAGGGCTTCAAACCCATCGACGGCGGTGGCAACAGCATATCCCCCCCTTTTGACGGCTTCAGATAAGGCCAGTCTCATGCTTCCTTCATCATCCACAACGAGAATCTGGTTTTTATGCATTTCCGCAGCACTCCCTTTGTCTGGTCTTCTTCACTTTCCTGTTTCCGCGATGTAATGGGAATGTCAACAAGAAAGTCGCTCCCTGCTGCTTTCCTGAGGCAACCGTAATCATTCCGCCATGGGCCTCCATGATATTTTGCGCAGCGGCCAAGCCGAGGCCGGCTCCCCTATCCCTTGTTGTAAAGAAGGGATCGAAGATCCGAGATTGAATCTTTTTGGGAATACCAGACCCCAGGTCTGAAACGCGGACCTCAAGGAAACCGGCAGGTGGGGAATCAGTGAATTTGGGCCTCAGAATGTCGACTTGTTCTCTTATGAGACGGGTGGAGATTCTGATCTCACCCCCATCGGGCATGGCCTGAATCGCGTTGAGCAGAAGATTCAGAAATAGCTGTTTGAGCAGTTCCGGGTCTCCCTGAAGGGTAAAGGCTTCTCGTGAGAAGTCCTTCCTGATAATTACCCTCTTCTTCTCTATCACATGAGTCATTTCCGCCAGAAAATCTGAGAGAAAACGGTGAAGATCCATTTCGATGCGGACTGCTTCAAGAGGTCCACGAAAGAAATAGAGCAGATTTGTCAAAATCGTGTTGAGGGTTTTCACACCGTCTATCAGATGTTCGGCCAAGCGCCTACGATCTCCATCCAGTTCCCTTCTGAGAAGGGATGCAAAAAGCTCAATGCTTCCCAAAGGGTTTCGAATCTCGTGTGCAACACGGGCTGCCATTTCTCCCATGGCACTCAGTCGGCCTGTCCGTTGTGCCTGTTCCTCTAAGGCTTTCAAACGCTCAATATTTTGGAAGACAATCACCCGTCCCGAAATCCGATTTTGCGAGTTTTTCATGGGTGAAGACGAGAGATTAACACAGAGCGACTGGCCATCCTTCTGCATAACCTGCATTTCACAGTTGCCCCCTTGAGTCGGATTCGCCATAATTCTCTTGAGAGTCCCCATAAAGCAATCGTCAAAAATGCCGAGATCTGACAGATTCTTACCAATGATTTCGTCAGAATCGAATCCGGTAATTATTTGAGCCGCATCGTTGACGGTCGTGACCCTGCCCGAAGAGTCAATAACCATGACCCCCGAATTGAGACTCTCCAATAAGTTGTGAAGATAACTTCTAACTTTCTCAGTCTCTTCAAGGTTCTTCTCGAGTTCCATGTTCTTTTCCTCCAGGGCCCGATCAAGGGACTTGACTCGCTTTTCCAGATATTGGTGGGACTTCTCGAGCCTTGCCGTTGCGATATCGAAAATTCAAAAGGCTTCTTTCAGCAGGCGGACTCCATGTCCCGAACGAGTGAACTGCTCCTTAGATGTCTCAGCCACCTTCTCACCCATTGAAAGTCGTACAGCCTGTTTCATCACTCTTCCCTTATCTCCACCGAAGCCAGATTCATATTTTGAGAGTGATCTGGGAAATCCTGGTACACATCGACTGTATCCAGATACGCTTCCACAAAGAGGCGCGGCCATTTTCGCCCGGGATAGCTCGGCCTCATATCTGCCAGCCAAACAAGCCCCATCCCAATGGAATCGTCCTTCCCAGAACTCTCACACGGAAGCCGATTGACCCTGAGGACCTCCTCATCTAGGTCTTCCGGGAGGTAAGACCGGGCAATGGCCTCCATGATGGCTCTTCCATTCCGACTAGTCGGGTCGAGGTTAAGCGCCCTGAAAAGAATCTCTCGTCCCCTCTGGAAATCCTGGTTCCTCAGAAAGCTCTGTCCTGCGGAAAACAGACTGTCGAGAGGGTAATACGAGAAATCTGACGATTCAGACAGAACTCGGTCGTACTCATCTCGAGCCCGCTTCAGATCCCCCATCTTAGAGAAACAGTCCCCCACCCTCAGACCTGCAATCCGTGCGTGGGTAAAACGAGGAAATCGATTGACAAACTCCTCAAATACGACCCGTGCCTCTCGATACTTCGCGGTCTGAAAAAGGCCTTCCCCTTTCCAGAAAAGAGCCTCTGGGGCAGCTGTACTTCCTGGAAACTTTCGCAGAAAGTGCTCATACTGGAGGATCGACTCCTGGAGGAACTTGATCCTCCGATAGCCTTTGCCCATGGCCAGGATGGCGTCGGGGACGAACCGCGATTCGGGGAACCGGGTGATGGCTTCTCGGAAACGTTCAATCGCGCCGATAAATGCCCGGGCCTCGGCGTCCTCAGTTTCCGCCCTCTGAAAATCACAGTCGGCTTTGAAGAAGGCAAGGGCTTCAGCCAAAGGGGAATCGAGGTCTTTCGGCACGATCCTTGAAACGATCTGGTCCGCCTTCAGAAACTCTCCCTGCCTGAAACTTTTCAAGGCCTCCTGGTAAAGAGTCCTTTCATTTTCCTTGATCTGGTGAAAATCCGGCGGATAAGCCGAACCGATAGGGACAAACTCCGGAATCGCATCTGCTGATGACCGCCAGAGGCTCATGGTCTTTTTCTCTTCTCTCTTGACCTTTGGGGTTCTTATCGGATTCCGTGAGGTTTCCGCCACGGTGTAAGAATCATCCAGGACCCTGGGAGGAGTCTCTTTAAGGTCCGCCCGTGAACGTTTCGGTACAGCGTTTTGTCTCGTAGGACCTGACGGTTTGGCCAAACTGACCGATTCCTTTAAGGGCACCGACCTCCTTCCCCACGCTCCAAAAGGTGAGGAGGGTGTCTCTGCTTTCTCCACACCTACCGTTCGTCGCTCTTTTCTTGCCCCTTGAGATTTGGCCACATGGAAGGGCTTTTCTGGGTGAACCCGGGGTTTATCTGCTGCCCTCGAAGGTAATTTGGGTTTCTGGGCCTTTTGGGCTCCTACAACCTCTTTGAATTTCTTGACGGGTGTGGCCTTTGTCAGGTCTGATGACTTCTTCGTCTTTAGCGAATCTCCCGTCTTAGATTTGGGTAGCGACGTCGGTGCTCTAGCCTGTGCCCGTTCAGGTCCCTTTTCTCCCGCCGCCATGAGGAATTTTGTCAGATCCAGCGAATTCACCGACCCCGATGAAGACCTAGCACCCACTTTCAGTGAAGAATTTGGCCCGTTGGTCCTGACGCTCCCCCCGTCCTTGGACGATGGCTGGCCCGTATGCGTCTCGACGAGTTGAGTAGGACCTCCATTTGTCCTGAGGTAGAGCACCCGCTTCGGAGGATTTTCAAAGCGGTACGAAACCCACTCAATATGGTTATTCTTCACGACAACCTGGAGGAGCAACTGCTTCTCACGGCCCGGCAATATCTCGATCTTCTGTATCAGATGGTGGTTTTCACCGACATGGGGTAGAACTAGCCCCGTTGGTGCCTCGGGAAAGCGGACGATAAACTGATGCCTGTCTAGGTGAGGTTCTATGGATACCATCTCTGGGTATTCATAAGGAAAGACAATGCGCGTGAAGCCGCGGCGGTCCTCGATACGGATCACAGAGATTCTCTTTGACCTCTCATCAGATTCCGCTCCAAGATCTCCAAGTGAAAAGAGGAGCGTTCCAAAGAGAATTGAAAGCACCCCTAGGAAAAGATAGCCCTTGTCCGTAATTTTCCCCACTTTATAGCCTCATCCGTAGACCCTATGGCCAGATTCAGAGCCATTGGTCGAGCAAAAAGAATGCCACGGGATAGACGGTCCTTTTCAATGGAGAACCTGCTGAAATAGAGAATTTCTGGCCTCGTCGCCATGATGGCACCGGGTGGATTCCGTCAAATTCTCATGGAGTTTTAGTCATTTGTTTGACAGAGAAATGGGAGGAAAATAGTCTCTAAAGGGCCAGACAGGTCAGAATCGGGTCAGAAAGGCTGAAAACGTCTGAAACTTACCATGAGAGACAGAATCGAGGGGATTACAAGGGGAAAGCGAAAAAATCGAGAAGGGACTAATAAAAAGTGCAAATCTTGGTAGTAATGGGGAAGTCTCTGTGAGACGCCGCTCACGATCAGGCTCGGGTGAGATTGATCTTTTTGATCTTCTCAACCAACGTCGTTCGGTTCAGGTTGAGAAGCTTCGCCGCCTTGTTTTTCACCCAGTTCGTTCTATCGAGTGCCTGGAGGATCAGCTCTCGCTCAAACTCAGTAACCGCGGTGTTAAAGGAGATGCCGCTCTCTGGGATCTGGATGAGGGGATGCAGCGACTGGGGTGTCGACGCAAGCACCTTTTCAGACAGGTCACCCGTCCCAACGAGTCCCTCCCCCTTCAGGATCACAATTCGTTCAATCATGTTTTCAAGTTCTCTCACATTTCCCGGCCATTCGTAGTTTGTCAGTAGCTCCATGGCCTCTGGGGAGAAACCTACGATGTTATGTTTGTTTTTTGAATTGTACATTTGAAGGAAATGGCTGACCAAAAGGGGAATATCCGATCGTCGCTCTCTGAGAGGAGGTAACTGGATGGGAATCACGTTGAGACGGTAAAACAAATCTTCCCGAAACTTGCCCTCTGACACGTTCTTCTCGAGTTCCTTGTTCGTCGCTGCAATCACGCGGATGTCCACCTTGATTGTCTTCATCCCTCCGACTCGCTCGAACTCGTGCTCCTGAAGCACCCGTAGGATCTTCACCTGAAGGGCTGGACTCATGTCACCAATTTCGTCAAGGAAAATAGTCCCCCCATTGCCCAATTCAAAACGACCGATCCGGGTCCTCGTGGCCCCGGTAAATGCCCCTTGCTCATGACCGAACAACTCGCTCTCCAGAAGTTCTTCCGGAATGGCACCACAGTTCACCGGAATGAGAGGACGCTCCCGTCGATCACTATTGAAATGGATTGCCCGCGCAATCAATTCCTTTCCCGTCCCGCTTTCTCCATAGATGAGAACAGTGCTGTCTGTGTTGGCGATCTTCTCGACCATCCGGAAGACGTCTTGCATGTTCTCAGCATCTCCAACGATATTGTCAAACTTGTATTTTCGTTTCAACTGACGCCGAAGCATGGCGTTCTCAAGCGCGAGTTTTCGATGTTCCAACGCCCTCTGAATAACAATCATAATTTCTTCAATTTTGAGTGGCTTGGTGATGTAGTCGTACGCACCGAGCCGCATTGCCTTTACCGCCGTATCAATGGAACCGTAGCCAGTGAAAACGACGGCTACCGTCTGGGGGTTGATACGCTGGAGGCCTTCAAGGACTGCCAGTCCGTCGGCCCTTGGCATTTTCAGATCCGTCAGAATCATGTCAAAGTCCATATTCTCAAGAATCTCAATGGCCTCTTGCCCGTCTTTTGCGGTCTCTATGTCGAAACCCTCGACCTCAAGAAGCTCCTTGAGAAATTCCCTGTTTCTCTCCTCATCATCGACAACCAAGATTCTCTCAGATCCCATACTCTCCACCTGTCAGAGTTTGTCTCGCTCGTTTTTAGCATAATGGCGATCCCCCTCTTTGTCAAGAAAAAGAGGGGAAAAATCGTCAAAAAATTGACCATCTATAATTAAAAAAGTTAATGATATTAAATATATGATGAGATTATCTCAAAAGTCTAGATCATCCCAAAATGTCATGATTCTTGACGGCCTGACCAATTGGGCGTGGCCGTATGAATCACCGTAAAGACAGGGGTACCCTATTTCTCATTGTGCGTCTTGGGGGGGGCAAAGTAGAGAAAGAGGCGACTTCAGGGGCTGGGAATCGAGAATCGGGATTCAAAAAAAAGCAGGGAATTCTTAGCCCTCACGACAAAGGGGTGAACAACGAAAACAGTCAGTGAGCCTATCCCAGAGCATGGGTAACTTCCGAGGATTTACACAGCGTCGTGAGGAATGGAGGACTAGACAAAACGGGATGACACGGAAGGTCTCGCGTATGTTATGCCCGTGGTGGCTTCTAACTCTCCGCATCTTCAGTTGACATTCACGGGGTACGCAAGTGTTCCCTGTTTTCTTTTCCGATACAGCGTCCGCGGATTTATGCCAAGTATTTCGGCAGCCATCTTTTTGTTACCTTTGGTCTTTTCCAGGACCATCTGAGTATATTGGTTTTTTAGTTCATCCAGGGTAATCAACTCGTCAAACGCTTTCTTGACGAGGTGCTGCCGTCCGTTGAGAAACTTGGAGGGGAGATCTTCCTTTGTGATGAGATCGCCCTGACTAATGACGACCGCCCGTTCAATGGCATTCTCAAGTTCTCGTACATTTCCAGGCCAGTCGTACTCGGTTAAAAGCTTCATCGCTTCCCGACTAAATCCATGGATCTCTCTCCCTTCCTCTTTGGCGAAGGACTTGAGAAAGTGGTGGGCGAGAAGATGCACGTCCTCAACTCGATCTTTCAAATCAGGCAAAAAAATCGGAATGACATGAAGGCGGTAAAACAGATCCTCCCGGAATTCCCCCCGCTTAACTTTTTGCTCCAAGTCCTCGTTTGTGGCTGTGATCAACCGAATATCAATCTTGATGGTATCGTTCGATCCCACCCTGCGAATCTCCTTCTCCTGTATGACCCGAAGAAGTTTCGCCTGGAGTGCCATTGAGGTGCTTCCGATCTCATCAACAAAAAAGGTGCCATTGTTGGCCTCCTCGAACAGGCCGATCTTGTTGGTATAGGCTCCAGTGAAAGACCCTTTTACATGACCAAACAGTTCGCTCTCGATTAAGGTGTCGGGAATCGCGCTACAGTTGAAAGCAAGAAAAGGTTTCTCTCTTCTTGGGCTGTTGAAGTGGATGGCCCTGGCGACCAGTTCCTTCCCGGTACCGCTGGAACCATAGATCGTCACCGTGCTCTTGGTCTTGGACACCTTCTCAATGAGTTGAAAGACAGCCTGCATTTTCTCGCTCTTACCAATAATGTTGCAGAAGCTGTACTTTCGCCTGACCTCTTGGCGAAGGAGATCATTCTCCTCCATGAGTGCCTTCACTTTCAGGGCCCGGGACACCCTAACCAGAAGTTCGCCGCTGTTGGCAGGTTTGGTGATGAAATCCGTCGCTCCATGTTTCATCGCCTCTACAGCGGTTTCGATGCTTCCGTACCCTGTCATGATAATCACATTGATATCTGGCTGGAACTGCTTGGTCTCCTTGAGCAGATCAATCCCGCCCATGCGGGGCATCATCAAGTCGCTGAGCACGAGATCGAAACCACGCTGCCGAACCTTTTCGATGGCCTCAAGGCCATCCCGAGCTATATCCACATGAAAACCGGCAAAGGATAGGGTATCTCGGACGACGTCCCGGACGTTGCCATCATCGTCGACGACGAGGATCGATCTCTTCCTTTTTCCGTTCACTTGTCTCTTTCCCCCTCCGATTTCCGTGAGCCGGAGTGGCTCAGTTAGGACCCTATGGTATATATCGGAAAGCAGACGCAAACCTGAAGAAGAAAATATATAGACTTTACCACCCCGGTTGGGTATCTTAGGAAATGGTCTTCAGCTGTCAGGGGTCAGATGTCATGTGTCAACGGCCACAAGATGAACCTTTCTACACGATTGTGGTGATTGTTTTCCCTGACAACTTACAGCCGACGGCTGAGAGCTGATGTTTCGGGGAGTAGCGCAGCCTGGTCGCGCGCTTGCTTCGGGAGCAAGATGGCGGGGGTTCAAATCCCCTCTCCCCGACCAATTAATGCGTTGATATTTGGCACCTTTTCGGGTGCCACTATTTTTTAGCCAACTTTAGTTTAGCCAAATTTTAGCCAATTTTGTCTCTCAGAATCCATCTTGAGGTAACCTGAATGTCAGACTGTTGACGAGACAAGGAAATGTTTTCTAGAGGATTCTACGGGCATCACAATGGATCTAAGAAGCTACCTTCAGTAGGTCTCACTATGGTATTCTTCACGTCTCACCTTTGCTTACCAGACTCGAAGGCTCTGTCAACCTTTCTTTGCCACTCTACTTACTTCTCGCAACATTAGACTGACCACCCCACCCCTCTGACACGAGAGAGCTTTTCCCTTTTCCGTATAGAAAACCTGAGGTTTCAGCAACGAAAGGGAAAAAATGAAAAGGGCGAAAGAGGAAGAGGATGGAGGCCGCCCGGTATATAGAGTACTTTGTCGGCCTCTCACGATTTTTTTGTGATCCGAATTGACATAGGAATCGGAAAAACTCCAGAGAGAAATCAAGACGGGTGTCCTACTCGCTGGGGGATATATGTCTTAGGAATGGCTTAGTTTTTTGATTGGTTTTTCAACTGAAAACCAAGGTTCATGGAGATTAGGTTGGCCTAATAAGGAATACTTTTCATTGGCATCCTACCAGTTCAAAATCATTATTTGGTTTCAAACCATCCTCCATTTTCACCTGGACGACCCGCTTGATATATCGATCCTTACATAACCCGAAGATCCCGACAGGTACCTATGGAGTCTGCGACTGGTGTGACAAAAAAAACGTCAGAAAAGAGACAGATTGACCTGCCCCCGAAGGTGGTACCAATCTTCAAGTTAGTTTTTGGACAATCTGCCTGTCCGGCCTTTTGGTTATGAGCCAGGGTTCTTTGGCTATCTCAGAAGGAGTCAACACCGCCTCAGGGGCCGGCGGGTGGTATCCCAGAGAGCTATGAGGTCTGAAAGTGTTGTACTCCTGCCGCCACCTTTCGGTGATCACCTGGGCCTCTTTCAGAGTGAAGAATATCTCTCCGTTGAGCAACTCATCTGTCAGTTTTGCATTGAAGGATTCGTTGTATCCGTTTTCCCAGGGGCTAGCTGGCTCGATGAACAGGGTCTTGACTCCGATCCTTCCAAGCCAGCTCCTGACCGCCCTAGCGATAAACTCAGATCCATTGCCTGAGCGGATATGTTCCGGAGGTCCATGTTGGACAAAAAGACCCGTCAGACAGTCAGCTACATCATCGGAAGTGATCTTGCGGGCCACCATAATGGCTAGAGACTCCCGGCTGTAGTCGTCGATAACGGTCAGAATCTTGATCGCCCCCCGTCCTGGGTCCGATCCGCCAGAAAATCATAGGACCAGACGTGGTTGCGATGCGTGGGCCGAAGCCTGACACAGGAGCTGTCATTGACCCACAGCCGACCCCTTTTCGGATGTTTCTCGGGGACCTTCAACCCCTCCTGACGCCAAATGCGTTCTACCCGCTTGTGATTTACCTGCAAACCTTCCCTTCGCAGTAGGGCCGTTATCCGTCGGTACCCGTAACGACCATATCGGGCAGCTAGGCTGACAATCTCAGCCCTCAGGGCCTCCTCATGATCCCTGAGTCTTAAAACCCTTCGCTGGGTGGTCCTGGATTGACCGATCACCCCGCCTGCTCACCCCGGAAGGGTCACTTCGGGAGCGTCGGAGCGAAGGGACGGCGGAGTTCATCGGAGAATGAGGAAACTCCAAGTTGGTATTTCTTGACTTTTGGATTCAGCCGCGGTCCACAGGGAATCATGGAAAAGACCTTATGCCAAAGTCCCGAATCTCCCCAGTGAACTGAGGTCATACCTTTCTCAAGTTGCTTTTCTACCAACTCCAGGTGAGATTCAGTGGGTCGATATCGAAGGCCAAAAGCTCTTCACGATTTTCGCCGGCTTCGGTTATCATAACGCCATTTGGCCCTACGATCAGGCTGTGCCCCAAATTGATACGTCCCCTGTGCGTTCCGACTGCGTTGGCCTTGCAGACAAAAAGCCCTGATTCACAGGCCCTGGCAATGGGAAGGGCTCTGTTTTTGTCTACTTTCAATCTGGCCTCGTTTGGGGGATAGAAGTGGGCACAGGAGATGAAGAGAATGTGGGCGCCCTTTTGCTTGATCCGCTGGACGAGCTCGGGGAAATTCTGGTCCCGGCATACGATAGTACCGAATTTTAGTTTCCCAATTTCAAAGGTGAGAAAATCGTTTCCGGAACGGAAGTATTCTTCCTCGTAAGGAACCAAATTGTTTTTGTGATAGAGAAATCTCCTTCCATCCGCAAGGAGCACGATCACGCTGTTGAAAAGACCATCGGCCGTCCGATACGGCGTGCCGACAACGGCGCCGATCCTCAACTCTCGAGTGAGTCTACTGAGCCGATCGATGCCCTTTTCAATGTCCTCTCGCCTTACGTGAGCGAACCCCTCGTAGAGGTACCCAGTCAGGCTCGTCTCAGGAAAGTTGAGTATCTCCACTCCCTGTTCTGAGGCTATCCTCAGCCAATGGCTGATATTCTCCACGTTCTTCTCGACACCTGTGTAAGACCGAATTTGCGCGGCACCGATTTTCACGCGGACTCCTGTCCACCACCCCAGTGCTTGTTCTGAACGGCCGCTATTTTGTCGTAGACCCCTGCGTTCCGCAGCGCCAGAAAGGTTTCTTTGAAGACCCCGAACACATCTTCGTAGAGGGAATGGTTTGCCGTGTTCGGTTCGATGGAGTCGTAGGGGTGCACCATATGCTCAACAGCCTCTTCAACCGACCCGAAAACCCCTGCCCCCACAGCCCCCAGAATCGTGGCGCCAAGGGTCGTACATTCTGAAATCTTCAATCTTTCTACTGGTCTTCCATAAACATCTGACTGGATCTGGTTCCAAAGGGGAGATTTTGCACCTCCTCCAGAGAGGCGGATACTCTCAAATGGCTTCCCCAAGACCTCCTCCATGGCATCGACAATCATTCGATTCTCGTAAGCTCCCCCCTCCATGATCGAACGGGCCATTATGGCTCGGTCATGAATCAGTGAGAGCCCGATTGCCCCACCCCTGGCATTGTCCACGTAGTAGGGAGTGACCTGGCCAGTAAAAAATGGGAAGAAGACGTATCCCTTGCACCCTACGGGCGCTGATGCAGCCTGCGCCCCAATCAGATCATAGGTATCCATGCCGAGCTGGTCCGCGACTTGCTTTTCCACCTGAGCATAGGTGTCTCGCCACCACCGCAAACAGACCCCAGTCGCGAAGGCCAACCCCTCCATGTCCCACTTGTGCGGAATAGCTGAGCCTCCGATAAGGACAAGATGCTTAGGATCGGGTTTCCGAGAATCAATGTGGGCAACCATGACTGAAGCCGTTCCTATTGTGATTTCCGCCAGGCCTTCCCGGATAACCCCTGCCCCTATGGCTGCGCACTGCTGGTCCCCGCCGCCGAAACAGATAGGCATCCCTTCGGGGAATCCGGACTCCTCAGAAGCTCTCTTGGAGACCACCCCCACCTGCCTGGTGGGTGTTTTCATAGGTGGGAGCTTCTCCATGGGAAGTCCAATCAGGTCACACAGTTCCTTGGACCAATCGAGTTTCGCGATATCCATCATCCCGTTCAACGTAATCGAAGCAGGATCTGAGGAGATATCATCGCTTCCAAACTTGTGAAGGAAGTATTCCTGTCCATTCAGGATAAGGTGGGTCCTCTCGAGGAGATCCGGCCGTTTGTCCACAATCCATTTTACCTTGGCATAAGACCAGAGCCCGGATAAAGGAACCCCCGTAATATCATGATACCTGTCTGCTCCCAGGTTATTCTTAATCCATTCGAGTTCATCACCGGCTCTGCCGCAGGACCAGACAATGGAGTCTGCAATAGGTGTAATATTCTTGTCTACACAAGCGAACGTCCCACGCTGGCTGGAAAATCCCAAAGATGCGATTTCCTTTGGATTGACTCCGGTTTTTGAAATGGCCTCTTTGCTTGCCTCACAGATTCGGGGCCACATGAATTCCATACTCTGTTCAACCCATCCCGGGTGCGGAAAGGAACAAAGATATTCACGATAGGCTGTCCCAATTATGTTGCCTTGACTATCCGCAATCATCACCGTAACACCCGTAGTTCCTGCGTCTATGCCAGCCAGAAGTTTCTTGCTAGCCATCACCGCACCTTCCTTTCAATGTTTGTTCGGATCAAGCAAACAATAGATAAGGGCACTCGATTAGTTCCTTCAACCGGCCAAGAAACTGTGCCGCCATTACCCCATCTACGACGCGGTGGTCGACCGAAAGGGAGAGGTTGAAGCAAGGCCTCACAGTGATCTCACCGTCAATGACAACGGGCCGGGGCATAATAGAGCTTGCCGCTAGTATAGCGCTCTCGGGAGGGTTGATAATGGCGTGGAAGACCTCGATCCCAAACATGCCAAGGTTGGTAATGGTGAAAGTCCCCTGCGAGTATTCATCAGGAAGCAGCCGCTTGTTGTGAGCTTTGTCTGCCAGCTCCCTTACTTCCCGGCTTATCTGAGAGATCGGTTTCTGATCAACGTCCTTGACTACTGGAACAACCAAACCTTCATCTATTCCCACTGCCACTCCAATGTTGATATTCTTATGGATGCGGATCCGGTCATCGAGGTAGCTCGCGTTGACCATGGGGAACTCCCTTAGGACCTGTGAAACGAGCTTGATCAAAATGTCATTAAATGTGACCTTGGCCCCGAGATGCTCTGCTTTTTTCTCAAGATCGTTCTTGACTTGACTAAGCGCCGTGGCGTCAGCTGTTAAACCGATGTAAAAATGAGGTGCTGTCCGCTTACTTTCAGAAAGTCGCTCAGCGATAACCTTCCTCATTTTGGTTAACTCGATGTCCTCATAAACCACTTTCGTGGGGAGGGCTTCAGCCGGCCCTTCGGCTTTGGGCGGAACACTTGGTCTCTCGGATTGCGCGGTGATAGCCCTTTGAACATCCTCTTTCGTAATCCTTCCTTCCGGACCGGTTCCTTCTAGGCTCTCGACATCGATGCTGTGTTCTTTGGCAATCCGTCGAGCAAGAGGAGAAATCCTGATGATTTTCCTCTCTTGACTGGAAGAAGCGGCGTGGGGTGAGGTGGTTTCAGGAGCAACGGGTCTCGCCTCTTCCGCTGGTGGGACCTTAGAAGGTTCAGCCGCAACGGGAAGGGATATCTCCTCTTCCATGGTATCTGCAATCACCCCAATCGGTGTGTTGACCGGTACCTCGATCCCAGGCTCTAACAGGATCTTGCGAAGAAATCCCGACGCATAACACTCCACCTCCACATTGGCTTTATCTGTCTCTACCTCGAAGAGGATTTCCCCCCTTTCCACATCCTCCCCTTCCTCCTTGTACCATTTGACGACCTTTCCCTTTTCCATTGTGGCACTGAGTTTTGGCATCTCGATGATTGTTTGCATCTCTAATTCTCCTATTGCGCCGCGCGAGGCAGAATTAGATTATCATGGAGTGACTGAACGCGGTTGAAACAATCAAGCAGGGGGCCACTGAGTATTTCCTCCCTCAGTCGGGCCATTTTCTCATAAAAGTCTATGATCTCGGGTTGAGGCTTGAAGACCTCTTTAAATGACACCCACTCTTTGATCGTTTCTTTCAGGTCGTTGATGGCACCCACGCCATACGCTGCCAGCAGCGCATTGCCCAGGACCGCCCCTTCGGAATGTGCAGGAATCATGTAGTCGAGATTCATCATGTCTGCTTTGATCTGATTCCAGAGCCGGCTATTGCTGCCCCCACCGGTTCCGATCATCTGGTTGACCGGTATACCTTCACTGCGAAGAATGTCGGTCCAGGATAGGTATTCAAAGGCGATCGACTCCATCATCGACCGCCAGAGATGTCCTGCCGTGTTGGACCCCCGGAGTCCCAGCCAAGCGCCGCTGGCCGTCGGCCAGAAGGGAGAGCTTCTTCCCTGAAGAAAAGGAAAAAACAGGGAGAAATCCGAACCAGGCGGTATTTTCTCTGCAAGTTTGTCGAGTTCGCGGTAGACGGTGCCGTCCCCCGGCTTTCTGTAGACCTCATCACGGTACCAACGGAGGCTAAGACCTCCAGCGGGGATAAACCCCCAAAGGAGATACTGATCTTCGAAGGTATTCATAGCATTAACGAGGACCTTTTTCTGGGTTATGACAGGATCAATATCCTTAACTGCGAAGGCCACAATAGATGCAGTCCCTGCAACATCGAAAGACATCCCTATCTCTGTTAGCCCTGACCCGAGGCAGGACTGCATGATATCACCGGCTCCCGCTACTAGTGGGACACCTGGTTTCATACCCAACTTCGCAGCCTCTTTAGCGCAGAGTTCACCCACAACCTCCCAGGGCTCGACAACACGAGGGAGGATTTCATAGGGAAGTCCCATTATCTCCATCTGTCTCTCGGACCAGTCTCTCTTTCTGGCATCGAACCCGATGATCCAACCGGACTGATGCGCCCAATCAATAAAGGCATCCCTGGACTTTAGGCCTCCGAGTTTTCCCATCACATAGTGGGCCGCACCAACGACTTTTCTTGCGTTCTTGCGGACTTCGGGTAAGTTGGCGAGGACCCACTTGAGAATGACTGGCGGCATATAGGCACCGGCGTCAGCGTTTCCACTTTCTTCCGCCCAAAGTGGTTCCACCTCATGGAGAGCCCGGACCTCTTCCTGGGCGCGTCCGTCCAAGTAAGGAATGTACGGGCCCAGAGGTTTCCAATCCGAATCGATGGGGACAAAACCGCAGATAATCCCGCTGCAACTAATTGCCCCTATCCCGTGAGGATCAATCTTTCCATTCCTGAGACATTCCTGTATCCCATCCACCACTACACGATAGAATTGTTCAGCTTCCATTTCTGCCCAACCGGGCTTTGGATAAAGAATTTCGTGCTCACGGTAAGCCTCCGCAGCGAGTTCTCCTTCGCCCGTGTAAATGGCCACTTTCGTTCCCATGGTCCCGCAATCGTAACCAATGTAAAAACTTTTGCTCATTTCACCTGCCCCCGTAAGCAATCGCATGAAGTGTCTCTTTGTGGTCTTTGATCGCCCGATCTGGAGATTAGTTTCCTAGAAGAGCGCTTTGACACCCTCTATGATCCATTCTTTTTTTGGAATAACTGCCTGTTCTAGGTGAAATGCGTATGGGATGGGTGTATCGAGGCCTGTGACCCTTTTGATGGGCGCGTCGAGGTAATCGAACGCGTTTTCCATGATAATTGCTGCGACTTCACCCCCGAATCCACTCGTTTTGCAAGCCTCATGAACGATCACGGCTCTTCCGGTTTTTTTGATGGATTCAACGATGGTCTGAATGTCCAGGGGATTCAAGGTGCGAAGGTCAACCACCTCCACGCTAATTCCCTCCTGTTCCAATGCCTCTGCGGCTAGCAGCGAGTCCAGCACCATTTTTGACCAGGTGATAATTGTGACGGAATCCCCTTCTTTTTTAACGTCTGCCTTTCCCAAAGGAATTACATAGTCCTCCTCAGGCACATCCCCTTCCGTTAAATAGAGCAGCTTGTGTTCGACGAACATAATCGGGTTATCATCTCGGATGGCTGCTTTGAGAAGCCCCTTTACATCATACGGGGTTGAGGGCATAACTACCCTAAGTCCCGGCAGGTGGGTATACCAGGCCTCCAGGCTCTGAGAGTGATGTGCAGCAATTCCTCTTCCGGCACCCCCCTGGGTACGAATTACCAGGGGCACAATGGCCTGCCCGCCTGTCATGAAATGGAATTTGGCGCATTGGTTGGCGATTTGATCCATGGCCAACCCGGAAAAATCGATGTACATGATTTCCGCGACCGGTCTCAACCCTGCCAGTGCCGCCCCTAAAGCCGCCCCGACGATAGCGGCTTCCGAAATAGGGGTGTTGTAGATTCGCGGCGCTTCACCAAATTGTTCTTGCAGCGTATCTGTGGCTTTGTAGGACCCTCCGCGGGTCCCGATATCTTCACCAATGAGAAAGACAGAATCATCCCTGATCATTTCCTCGCGAAGGGCCTCTTGAATCGCTTCCCGATACTTGATTGCTCTCATCTTGGTCGATCTTTTCCCTTACTTCGCTGCTTGGATGGGGCCTTTGTAGTAAACGTCCTCCAGGACCTTCTCTACATCCGCTGGTTCGCTCTCTTCTGCAAATCGAACAGCAGTCTCAACTTCATCAGCGACTTCCTTGTGAATCTTCTCCATCTCCTTTTTGGTTAAGATCTTTTCTTTTATGAGCTTATGGCCGAAATTTCTGATGGGATCACGCTGCTCCTTCCAATACCGAACCTCCTCCGGTGGACGATACTTCCCATCGTCGCCCAGATGGTGACCCAACCAGCGGTAGGTCTGACATTCGATCAGGGTGGGGCCATACCCTCTTCTGGCTCGTGAGACTGCCTCGGCAGTCGCCTCTCGAACCGCTATGACATCGTTCCCATCCACGCATAGACCCGGGATGCCATACCCGCTGGCACGGTCCGCAATGGTATGGAGAGCACAAGCTTTCTTTATGGGCATCGTAATCGCATACAAATTGTTCTCGGATAAGAAAACCACGGGAAGCTTCCATGCCGCCGCCATATTTACGCCTTCGTGAAAGGCACCAGTGTTTGTGGCCCCATCGCCGAAGAAGCAGAGGACCACTTGTTTGAGGCCCTGGTATTGGATGGCCAGGGCCGCTCCCATGGCGATTGGAATCCCAGCCCCAACGATTCCGTTCGCCCCCAACATCCGGAGTTTCACATCGGCGATGTGCATGGAACCACCCCTCCCACGGCAGTAGCCGGTCTCTTTGCCCAAGAGCTCGGCAAACATTCTCCCCATATCAGCGCCCTTAGCAATGCAGTGGCCGTGCCCCCGATGGGTGCTGGCAATATAGTCATCCTCGTTCAAGATGGAGATTGATCCAGCAGCGATCGCCTCTTCACCAATATACAGATGGAGAGAACCACCGATGAGCCCCTTCCGGGACAGTAGAACGCCCTGCTCCTCAAAAGCGCGGATTCTGTACATCATTCGATACAGGTCGATCTGCTGAGATTTTGTTAGCTTCACTCTGAACCTCCAGGCGCAATTTCGCTAGAAGAAAGCTTTTGTGGTCTCCGCATCAAAGAGGTGCATCTTCTTTTTGTTGACCTCGAGCCATATTTTGTCACCCATTCTGGCTTGAAAATCAGCTGAAGTCTTCAACTTGAGTTTTGTCTTGGCAATAGTCACATCCAGAATCATCGCTTCCCCCAGAGGTTCTGTCACGTAAACTTCTCCCTCGAAGGCTTCCTCTGAAGTTTTCGTTAGTAAGGGGTTGAAGCTTTCGGGCCGCACACCGAGAGTCACATCCCGAATGCCGGTCAAACGGGTGCCATTTTGGTCGATTCCTTTTCTGAATTCAGAAGGGATGCTGATCTTGAGAGCCTCATTAGACAAATACCAGTCATCTCCCTTGGCTTCCAGGTTACACTCGATGAAATTCATGGGAGGGTCGCCCACAAAACCGGCCACGAACTGGTTTGCAGGATGGTTAAATATCTGATCTGGCGTTCCCAGCTGCTGGAGCTCTCCCAGGTGCATAATGGCAATTCGATCCGCCATGGACATTGCCTCCAATTGGTCATGGGTCACGTAGATCATGGTCGCGTCAAGGACTTTCTGGAGATGCTTGAGCTCTCCACGCATGTGGGTGCGAAGCTTGGCGTCGAGGTGGGAGATCGGTTCGTCCATGAGGAAGACCTGGGGCTCCCTGACGATGGCTCTGCCGATGGCCACCCGTTGGCGTTGCCCTCCGGAGAGTTGTCGAGGCATGCGATCCAGTAGATCATCGATCTCGAGGACTTCGGCCGCATGTGCAACACGCTTTTCGATCTCGGACGACGGATAGCGACGCAAGCGCAAAGGGTAAGCCATATTCTCGAATACGCTTCTGTGCGGGTACAGGGCATAGGTTTCGAAAACCATGGCCACATCCCTATCCTTTGGCTCTATCTCATTCACGACCACGTCTCCGATCAAGATCTCTCCCCCAGTGATTTTTTCCAGACCCGCAATCATCCGAAGGGTTGAGGATTTTCCGCAACCCGAAGGGCCCAACAGGCAGAGAAACTCTCTGTCCTTGCATTCGATAGAGAAGTTTTTGACTGCCTCGACTCTCCCATACTTCTTCCAGACGTTTCTGAGTGTGACTTTTGCCAAGATAATCCCTCCCCTAAATGAATTGGACCATCACCGACACTGATGGCCCAAGCCGTGATGTGAGTATTGTCTATTGAATTAAACCATTGCTTGATTAGAATACCTACGCTTGATGTCTAGACATGATTAATTATCAAGATGTTATATCTATCGATATTGGGATTATGGTTGTAAAGTCTGGTACAGTCTTCTATTCTCTTACGGCACCCATGGTCAGTCCTTGGACCAAATACCGCTTGATCAGCAGGCCCAGAAACAGCATCGGTATGACCAGAATAGTCCCTGAAGCCAGGATGCGTCCCCACTCGATAGCCACTGTGCTGTGAAGCTCTGAGGTCGCTACTGGCAACGTTTTGGCCGCCTGTTGTCCAAAGACGCTGGCGAAGATAAAATCGTTCCAGGTTAGGATAATACATAGGATCCATGCCGCCACCACCCCGGGCATGGCCAGAGGGATAATGTTATCCTTGAAAGCTCTCAGGTTGGAACAGCCATCGACTTGGGCCGCCTCCTCGATCTCGATAGGAATATCTTCGAAGAAACTCCGCAAGAACCATATCGCAAATGGCAGATCAAACGTCGTATAGGCAATAATCAAAGTGAGAAGATTTCGCCACCGGGAAGCCTCGAGGAGCCCCAAACCGCCAAAGATGGAATAGAGCGGAATCATCACGGCAACCACTGGGGCCATTCTTGTGGAAATGATATAGAACGAAATATGTTGTTCCCCCGGTATCCTGCCGCGGGCCAATCCATAAGCTGCGAGGGAACCAAGTACGACAGCGATGGTCGCCGCAATAAACGCGGCGATCAGACTGTTGAAAATGAACGGTGAGAAATTCTCGACAGTAAAAAGCTCGACGTAATGCCGCACCGTGGGTGTGAACTGAATGATTTTGATGATCCCTAGCCAGTCCCCGACCTCGGGGATCTGATACGCCTCCCGCACTTCCTTGAGGGACGAAATGAACATGATGAAAAGAGGGATAATCGTCCATAAAAAAAAGGCAAAGACAGCCACGTGTACGAAGGTTCTTGAAACCGCTCTTTTTCGTTTTGCTGCTTTGGAGACAAATTCTGTCTTAGGCAGCGGGAACCACCTCCTTCTTTGTAAACACCCTCACAAACAGTAACCCCATCAGTATTGTGAACAATAACAGAACAAAACCCACTGCTGCGCCACGGCCGAACTCGAAAAAACGAAACGAAATGTTGTAGAGATAAAAGGGGACAATTTTTGTCGTGTTCGCTGGTCCTCCCTTGGTCAGCACATAAATGAGATCGATATAGCGGACGTTGTCCATGAAACGGAGGATTAAGGCGATAATGAGTACCTTGCGGATGTTGGGGAGGAGCACATCCCAGAAGACACGGATGGACCCTGCCCCGTCCACGCGAGCCGCTTCGATCTGATCCTGGGGCACGCTTTTGAGCCCTGCCAAAACGATGAGAATGATGAGGGGGGTCCACTCCCAGACATCGCCCGCCACCACACCGAAAAAGGCCGTGGACGGAAAAAAAGGCAAAAGCACGGGTTTAGCGCTGGCCAGAATCGTGTCTGTCGTCAAAATACCAGTGGATTTGAGAAACCAAAAATACCATCCAAACGAGACATTGTACAAAAAACGGAACAGATATCCCACCACGATGGGAGCAACCATCATGGGCATGAGAAAAACCATGACAAAAAAGTTTTCCCACTTCATGCCATTGATCAGTAGAGCAATGGTTGTCCCCAGTACCATTTCGATGGAGAGGCAGAGAACGAAATACCAGATGAGAAGTTTCGCTCCGTTTAAGAAGACCTCATCGTCCAACAGGCGAGCATAATTGGCCAGGCCAACCCAGATATCGCTCTCTCCGGGATTCATCGCTGTCTCGTGCAGACTCAGAGCAATGATCCAGATGAAGGGATACAGCGTGATACCCGCCAGCACAACGATGGCTGGAAGTATCAGCCAGACATGAAAGGGGAAAATGTTCTTTATCCTCGCAAATAGACTTGTGGGTCTTTCGGCTGCCAGATCTCCGACCGTCTTTTCAATTGTCATGCTATCGAGTTCTCCCCCCGAATATCAGTTACAAGATTCAGAGTCGGGGGCTCAAAAAACCTCCCCCGACTCCGAGTCAGGCCTAAGGATCCTTTTATTGTTCTACACACGATGGAGTTTGTCAGTTTTCTCCTTGATGGCTAAGCAGGCCTCTTTCGGTGTCTTGAGGTCACTGACTGCTTTGTGGATTTCAGCTGTCTGAATCTGGATGTATTCATTGAACTTGGGTATTTTGGGGCCCACAACCACATGGGGAGACCTGATTCCCTCGAGAATGGGCGCGTAGGTCAACCCATTGGGCATTAACGGGACCGTGTCCACCATGACGCCTTTTTCCATCTCGACAGGTTCGATCTTCCTGGTCGGTGCGGTCTCGCGGTAGAACCCTTTCTTCACATCGGGCAGTTCGAACACGGACGCCCGCGTGGGGGTCCCGCCCACGTCCTTCAGGACCATGTATTGAGTCTCGTGAGAAGTGGCCCACAGGACGAAGAGATAGGCCGCCTTCTTTAACTCTGGTTTTGCCCAACTATTGACGGCGATGCCGCCAATACCAAAGTTGGTTGCGTTGACCGCTTTGCCGCCGTTGACTATCCACGAGGGGTCTCCCTTGGGACAGAGGGCGTAGCCGGTCCGCCCCCCAGCAGCCAGAGACTGCTTGGGATCTTCCACAACAGCAGCGAACTCGCCATATTGGGGCTGCATGGCACAAAGGCCCGTGACGTACGCGGTGTTGGCACCTGACCAGTCATTTGTCAGGGAGTCGGGGTGGGCATATTTCATGAGTTCCTTATATTTGGTCATCGCCACGATCGATTGCTCGTCTCCCCACTTGCACGGTCCGGGTTTTTCGCTTCCGGTGTAGTCGTCAAAATCCCATTCCAACCACTGCCCATTGGCAAAGGAGACCCTCTGAAAGTCGAGCTGACCTCCCCACCCCTCTCGGCCCTGAAGAGCGATGCCGTACTTTACATCCGGTAAGTTAGCCTTTTTGAAAAACTTGCAGATATCCAGCACTTCCTTCCATGTGGTATCGTTTGTGTACACCAAAGGCTTTCCATACTCTGCTTCGAATTGCTTCGAGTGTTTCTCGAAGAGGTCGATGCGATACATCATGACCGCGACGGCGTTATCATACGGATAGGCCGCGATCTTATCCTCACCAAAAAAGCGGCCGGTGATATCCAGGAAGCGGTGCAACCAAACGTCGTCACCGACCCCATTGGTGACCTTGGGCATCGCCGGATCTTTATCATATTTGCGTAAATCTTCGGCGTGTTTGTGGAAGGGTGCTCCAATTGGTTTGTCCTGCGAGTAATATACAGGATAAGCCCCCTTTCTTCCCCTCACGTCGATGCCCACTTTTTCGGATACAATATCCAAATGTTCCTCGATGATTTCGACCTCCATTCCAGTGAGGTCCTTGAAAGGCTGGATCTTTGATTTGATCGCTGCGGTTGGTGGCGTATCCTCTGACATGAAGACCAGTTTAGTACCGGAAAACTGTCGCCATTTTTCCTCTTCAGACGCGTACGCCAGTTGAGTAGGGCTCAATTTTGACTTGACAATGTGCCCACCGACTAAATACAAACCTCCGATGCCTATCCCCTTTAATATTTCACGTCGTGTCAAACCCATCTTTTTCCCTCCTTCCTTTCTTTAAGTGTTTAAAAATATGGAATGTCTATCACCCCATTATTCAAAATGTCAAGAAAAATCTTCCTGGAGCTTCCTCGGTTTTCGATGAACTCCCTCGTCCTTTCGCTCCGACGCTCCCGAAGTGACCCTTCCCGGGGTTCGGAGGCTAATCAAAAAAGGACAAGGGTGAAAGGACAAATGAACAAGGAAACAAGACCAAAGACTCCAAATCGATTATCCTTTAACCTTTCGCCTTAGCCCTGTACTCGTAAATTGTGTGCACTCTGAAGCCACAAATACAGCCGCAGAACGCCAGAACTTATTAGCCTAACTTCTCCCGCGAGTCGCTCATTGACGATGACGTTCATCTAACAGGATCGAGATAGATCATATATTCAGGAGGTTATCAACGTTAGTCCCGTGAAACACAGGAAACTCCAGGAAATTATTCTTGACTTTGTTCCGATTTGCCCTTATGAAAACAGATTGAATGAAAGGAAGGAGTGATTTCGGCGTTTTTACCGAGCTTTTTGGAACGGGGGGAGGGATCCGATGAGAGAACTAACTTTTGCTCAGGCCCTTAACGAGGCCTTGAGAGAGGAGATGGAACGTGATGAGACGGTCTATGTGGCGGGCGAGGACGTAGGAACCTATGGCGGGATCTTTAGTGTCACCTCTGGACTTTTGGAGAAGTTCGGCGAGAAAAGAGTTAAGGATACGCCCATCTCGGAGACTGCTATCGTGGGTTCAGCCGTAGGTGCCGCCGCGACCGGTCTGAGACCTGTTGTCGAGCTCATGATGATCGATTTTGTGACCATATGTATGGATCAGGTGGTTAACCAGGCTGCCAAAATGCGATATATGTTTGGAGGGAAGGCAAAATTGCCTATTGTCATTCGGGCGGAAGGAGGAGGGGGGATCAATGCTGCTGCGCAACACTCTCAGTGTTTGGAAGCCTGGTTTGTCCACATTCCTGGCATCAAAGTGGTCATGCCTTCGACGCCGCGCGATGGCAAAGGACTTCTCAAATCCTCGATTCGGGATAATAATCCTGTGATCTTCGCCGAACACAAGGTCCTTTACGATACAACGGGAGAAGTTCCAGAAGAGGAATATGTCATTCCCTTAGGCAAGGCTGATGTCAAAAGGGAGGGTAGCGATGTCACCCTGGTGGCCTATTCGATGATGCTCCATGTTGCCCTTGCGGCATCCGAAAAACTGAGCCAGGAAGGTATCAGTGCTGAAGTCATTGATCCGCGAACGCTTTACCCTCTTGACAAAGAAACAATCCTGGACTCGGTCGCCAAGACAAACAAACTGGTTATTATTCATGAGGCTCCGAAGACATGCGGTTTTGGGGCAGAAATTGCAGCCATAGTCGCTGATGAGGCATTTGACCATCTGGATGCACCTATCAAAAGAGTCGCTGCTCCGGACAGCCCTGTCCCGTTTAGTCCGCCCCTCGAGAAATTCTATCTTCCTAATGAAGAGGACGTTGTGAAAGCCGTAAGGGAGATCATCTGATCCGAGATTAGCCGGAGGGACGTGTCATGGAAATTGGAAAAGACAAACTCATAGAAATGTTGAGAACGATGTTGACGATAAGGAATTTCGAGACTAAAACAGCAGAGCTGTTTGGAAAAGGACACATACCAGGTTTCGTTCATCTCTATGTTGGGGAGGAAGCCGTGGCCACTGGGGTGTGTGCCAATCTGAGACCGACGGACTATATAACGAGCACCCATCGGGGTCATGGCCACTGCATTGCCAAAGGGAGCGATCTTGGGAAAATGATGGCTGAGCTCCATGGTAAGAGTGACGGATATTGCAAGGGAAAGGGTGGATCAATGCACATCGCCGACATAGACCTCGGGATCCTGGGGGCCAACGGGCTGGTTGGTGGAGGCATACCCATAGCAGTCGGAGCGGCCCTCTCGATTCAGTATCGCGGTAGTGATCAGGTCGCTGTCTGTTTCTTTGGAGACGGAGCCGCCAATCAAACGACGTTTCACGAGAATATCAATCTTGCAGCGGTTTGGAATTTGCCTGTGGTCTTCGTCTGTGAGAATAACTTCTACGGCATATCACTGAGTCCAGAGAAACACTTTAGAATTCAGGATGTCTCGGTTCGAGCTTCAGGGTACGGTATACCCGGGATAACAGTCGATGGAAATGACGTCGTCGCGGTCTACGAATCTGCCTATGAGGCCATAAAGAGAGCAAGGGAAGGGACAGGGCCTACCCTTATCGAGTATAAGACTTACCGTATGAGGGGACACTTTGAAGGGGACCATAGGAGATATCAGCCGAAGGATGAAATCGAAGCGTGGAAAAAGAAGGATCCCATTGCCAGATTTATCAAGAATCTGACGGGTGATGGCATAATCACCTCAGAAGAGATTGCAAGAATTGATCGAGAGACCAAATCTGACATTGAGGCGGCTGTAAAGTTCGCCGAAGAAAGCCCGTTTCCAGAACCCTCAGATACGCTTGAAGATGTATTCTGTGAAACATGAATGTGAATGTTAAAGAAAGCCGAAGAAAGGGTAAGGTGGAAAATATTGGCTAAGGTTGGCATCCTCCCGAACCCACTGTCGGGAAAGGATATCAGGCGGTTAGTGGCTTGTGGAACGGTTTCGAGCAACCACCATAAGGTAAACATCGTCCTGCGGTTACTGTTGGGACTGAACACGGCTGGAGTGAAACAGGTCGTGATGCTACCAGATATCTACGGCATAGGACAGGAGGCCAGGGAGAAATTCTTCCATGCAACGAAATCCCGCATGGAAGTGTTGTTTCTGGACATGATACTGGAGAATAGCGAGGAAGACTCTTACAAGGCATCCCTTCTGATGAAAAGCCTTGATGTCGGGTGCATCGTCACCGTGGGTGGGGATGGTACGAATCGCATGGTTGCCAAAGCGTCTGACGGGATTCCCATCCTCCCCATATCCACTGGGACCAACAATGTATTTCCTTTCACAGTTGAAGGTACGGTGGCAGGCCTGGCGGCAGGGTTGGTCGCGAAAGGCATGCTGGATCCAGGTAAAACCATCTCGCAAAGGAAAAGATTGGATGTCCTCCGAGATGATAAGGTGATCGATATCGCGCTTGTAGACGCCGTGGTCACAACGGCCGGTGACATAGGATCAAAGGCGGTCTGGGAGATCGGCGAGATAAAGCAGATTGTCCAAACGTGTGGCTCTCTAAGCCATATCGGGCTATCTTCTATTGGGGGATGCGTTCATCACATAGACTGCTCGGATAGGTATGGTTTGAGTGTGGAGATCGGAAACGGTGGGATCACTGTCGTGGCTCCCATTGCGCCTGGCCTCATCAAGGAAGTCGGCCTCAAATCTATCGATATCATCGCGATCGGTGATGCGGTTCCCGTCCGGTACGTTCCCTCCATTGTCGCCCTGGATGGGGAAAGACAGTTGAAAGTCTTGCCTGGTAATCAAATTGCCATACGGTTGAGCGATGCCGGACCGAAGGTGGTTGAGGTATTTGAGGTCCTAAAGCTTGCGACTGAGAATGGCATTTTTGCCACCATGAAGAACCGCAGGAGTAGGGCCGCCCTCAGCCGCAACCAGTGCCGAATATCGAAATCGACTCGGCGACTCGATTGAGGAGCTCGAGTGAGCCTCAGCCGAACTCCTCGCCGAAGTCTGAGCCTTCGACCCGAGCTCAGGTCGAGGGGCTCGTCGCAGGCCGAGATCCGAAACAAATTCGAACGACCAAATCCCGAAATTGGAATCAATTTCAATACCACTCGTTTTGGTCATTGATAAATTTGAATTTGTTTCGAAATTCGGATTTCGTATTTTTGACTTCTTCGCCAAATGCAAGGAAGTCTTGTGCTAAGAAACTGAACCCCCCTTTGTTGGCAGCGGCCTTGTCTGTTTTGAAGGCTCTTACTCTGCGACGGCCTCAAACGATAATTCGTACTTGTCACTGCGATACAGGGACTCCTCACATTCAATTGCCCGCCCAGCCCTTAAGTAGGTTATGCCTTTGATAAGGTAGACTACGGCACCGTCTTCAACCCCCAGCAAAAATGCAGATTCCCCGAGACTTTTGCAATTCCAACGGTAGTCGATGAGAGGTTGTACTGCTCGCCCAGTTCGCGCTCGGAGGGAATCCGATCGCCCTCCCTGAGTGTTCCATTCAGGATATCCTTTTCGATTTCTTCTCTTAACTGATAGTAAAGGGGAAGCCTTGATTCAAAATTGATAGTCATTGATTTCTCCTGCACGCGGTACTTTTCAGTTTCTGGACTCTTCCAGGGATATTATCCCTTCCAGTTGTTATCTCTGACCAGAAGAGCACCGGGTAGCGAAGGCGCAACCAAATCCGAAACTCGAAATCGACTCGGCGACTCGATTGAGGAGCTCGAGTGAGCCTCAGCCGAACTCCTCGCCGAAGTCTGAGCCTTCGACCCGAGCTCAGGTCGAGGGGCTCGTCGCAGGCCGAAGCGCGAAACACATTCGAATGTTCCAAATCCAAAAAACCAAGAAGGTTGCTCGTAGCGTGGGCTCAAGCCGACCACGCATGAAATTCTTGATAGAATCTCGAGAAATTGAATGTTTATGGTGCGGAGATATATGATCCCAGCACCAGATTTGTTCAATAGATGGACTTCGGTGAAGGATTCCCATCGTCTTTGAAGCTAGACATTAGACCGTTCTGTTCAGTGTTGTGGAATGAGTAACCTTCGGTCCCCGTGCATGAAGATGTCACCTTGACATGAATGTACCATTATAATATTACATCCTTTACTCCACAACAGACATTTCTGCTGGAGTTTTCTGACTTCCTGGTGAACTCAGTTGTCCCTGAGCGACTCGCGGGAGAAGTTAGGCTAATAAGTTCTGGCGTTCTGAGGCTGTATTTGTGGCTTCAGAGTGCACGCAATTTACGAGTACAGGGCTAAAGGCGAAAGGTTAAAGGATAATCGATTTGGAGTCTTTGGTCTTGTTTCCTTGTTCCTTTGTCCTTTCACCTTTGTCCTTTTTTGATTAGCCTCCGAACCCCGAGAGGGTCGCTTCGGGAGCGTCGGAGTGGAAGGGACAATGGAGTTCACAAGATAAAATTGAAATACTTCTCATATTCAAAGCGTTGTGATTACTCATCACGCGAAAATCAGGAAACTCCACATATTTGTGTTTGCTTCACGGAAGTCCATATGAAAACGGATTCTTTGGATACTTCAGGTTACCTTCCATGGGTATTTGAGGTTAATTGATAGAATCTCGCTCATGCAAAGTGTATCCATCATCATAAGGGAGGCGCAATTATGACAAATGAGGAATATCGATTTGACCTAGTCGTTGTCGGAAGCGGACCGGGTGGATATAGCGCTGCAATTCGTGGGGCCCAAAAGAAACTCCGGGTGGCGATTATTGAAAAGGACAAACCGGGGGGAACTTGTCTCAACCGGGGATGTATCCCGACGAAGGCTCTCCTTTATGATACGACCCTCATTTCAAAGGTCCAGAGGATGCCCTATGTGAAGAATACGATTAAATACTCTTTTCAAGACGTGATGGCGCGGAAAAATGAAGTGGTAACAAATTCCGTGAAAGGGTTTGAGGCCTTGCTCTTTAATCTAGGAGTACAACTGAGAAGAGGGGATGCTTCCCTTGCGACACCAAGGAGTGTTCGGGTGAGAGGATCTGACGGGAGTACGACGACGCTCGAAGGGAACAACATCGTGCTTGCCACGGGGACTGCTGTGCGATATCCTTCGGCGCTGAAAGTTGATGGAGAAAAAATCATCGGAACTGCCGAGGCCCTAGATCTGAAGGAGCTGCCCAAGCGTCTGGCCGTCGTGGGTGGGGATCATCAGGGGGTAGAATTTGCCACGATCTTTCAATGTTTGGGGTCTGACGTCGTTCTAATAGAAAAGGAAAGGAGACTCCTTGCCACCGAGGACCACGAGATGTCCTCTCGATTGAAACAGATCCTGGCTGGCAGAATGAAAATAATGACGAGGGCGGAGGTGGTAAAAGCAGAGGAAAAGAGCCGGGACTTGGTGCTTACGATAGAAACCAAGAAAGGAGTTGAGGAACTAGCCGTTGATAAGACCATTGTCGTTGGAGAGAGGATCGGGCATGTGGATGGGTTAGGGTTAGAACGTATGGGCCTGTCGCTCAATGGCGGATTTGTGAAGGTTGGCCCAACCATGGAAACATCCGCAAAAAACATTTTTGCCGTGGGTGACTTGGTCGGAGGCGGCTTGTATGCTCACAAGGCTTTGGCCGAAGGGGTGGTCGCAGTGGATACTATCCTCGGCAGCGATAACAGACGTGAGAATATATTCCCTCGGGTCATCTTCACCGACCCGGAGATAGGAGCTGTCGGACTCACGGAACGAGAGGCAGAGGAGAAGGAGGGATCGGAAGGTATCCTGGTTGGCAAGTTTCCCATGGAGGCTTCGGGCAGAGCCATGACTCTGGCCGAACCAAAGGGAAGCGTCAAAATCATTGCCGGGAAAAAATACGGCGAAATCCTGGGAGTCCATATTTTTGGACCTCAGGCTACGGAGGTGATTGCTCTCGCCTGCCTCGCCATAAAAAATGAACTGAGTATCCATGAACTTAGGGAATCGCTTTTCGCTCACCCAACCCTTTCAGAGACATTTCACGAAGCGGTGCTAAGCATTTGGGGAGAGGCGATCCATTTCTATGCCGAGCCGTAGGAGGTTGGAGGGCCTCCTTGGATCGGAGCCTTGAAGAAATCCGATGACGCCAGCGGCAGTAGAACAGAATGTGGAAAGACCGAACATTCCAGAGCCGTAAAAAGAGACCTGTGGCAATCCCCAAAAAAATGAGATGGAAAGGACAGGAAGGAAATGGCCAGGAGGGTCGTGATCATCGGCGGAGGGCCGAGTGGTTGCGTTTTTGCCATACGGGCCGCCCAGCTAGGTGTGCACATCGGACCGTAAAGCGCTGATCGGCATGAGGCCAATGACATGGGTCGGCCGCGCAGTCGAGAAGGGCGAAACGCAGGGCTTCATGAAAATTCTGGTTGACGCCGAGACCAAGGAGATCCTGGGCTCGGCAATCCTAGGCGCGGGGGGCGACGAGGTTATCCACGCTATGCTAGACATCATGGTCGCCAGAGCTCCCTATACAGTCATACAGCGGGCCATGCATATTCACCCCACCGTCTCGGAGTTGATCCCCACAATGCTGGGCGATCTAAAACCACTCGAGAAGGGTGAGGTTAGCCCTTGATTTAGGTTTCGGCAACGGCCCGTCGCCTCAGAATATCGAAATACAAGAGGATCCGATTGACGTAGCGAACGGGCTCGACTCCCCGACAATAGCCTTTTTTATTGATTTTCAGGTAATCTTCGTAGCAGAGCAAGGGCAGCGTCTGTTCAAGAGAAGACCACCTGTCAGGCTCGAGGCCCCTTTCCCGGGCAATCGTCTGGGCGTTTGAGACGTGTCTGGGCCCAACATTGTAGCTGGCCAGTGTTATGAGCATCCTATCCAGGCCCTGTGCCTCATCGTACCGTTGGTATAGATTATTCAAATATTTGACCCCGCCCATAATACTCTGTTCTGGATCGAGCCGATCGGTGACCCCCACCTCTTTGGCAGTCAGCGTTGTCAGCTGCATCAATCCTCGTACTCCGCGCCCACTCGTCGCTTCGGGATCGAAGTGGGATTCTTGATAGATAACTGCGGCGATCAATCTCCAATCGAAGCCGTATTCTCGGGCGGCCGCCTTAATGGTGCGTTCAAATCTGGGAAGCCTCGATTTGATCCTTTCGTGGAATTTTTTCACATCAAATCTGTCAAAGGATTCAGTGTTTCCATAGTAGAACTTGTAAATCTGGTCAAACGTGCCATCCACTCTAATTCTCTCGAAGAACTGATTTATGGCCGAAAGAAGAGTTCTCTCGCCTCTTTTTACGGCCCAGGCCAACGACCTTGGCTCTCCAATAGGGATCCCGACCTCGACATCAGGATAATAACGGCGGTTCAAGAGAGCAACGTTGGAATCGGCAATGGTCAGTTCGATTCTTCCCTTGGCAACCCACCTAATCAGCTCCTCTGTTGTGACGTCGTCATGAAGTCTCACAGTGATATCAAGGCCTCCTTGTTGTAACTCGTCCAGGCGTTCCTCGTAGGGAGTGCCTTTCCTCACATGGATCGTCTTCGTCCTAAGATCCTTTGATCTCTTAATGGCGCGGTTGTCCTTGTGGAAAACGATCCGCTGTTGAATTGACAAATACCGCCTAGAGAATTCGACCCGCCCTTTCCGCGATGGAGTCATCCCTATACCCGCCGCAACAAAGTCTCCTCTTCCCTCATTGAGAGCCTCGATGAGGCCCTGGTGTTCAGAGATCTCCACCTTCAGATCCACACCCAAATAATCGGCAAAAGTCTTGGCAAGGTCATATTCAAACCCCATGGCCTCACCGCGGTAGATATAGAAACCGTGAGGATTCTTCGTCGTGATTACGGTTATCTCTCCCCTCTCCAGTATTCTGCTCAGGCTGTCCCCTTGCCTATTCGCGACACAAATGGGACCGCGGAGGGAGTCTCCCGTTCTCCCAGGCCTCTCACCCCTCTCTCTACCAGGCGAGCTGGACAGGTTAAGAAGAGACACCATTAGTGGAAGGAGCACGATGTATTTCCAAACTGAACTGCCCATAACCCCGTCACCAATTCTGCGAGATCTTCTGTTTATCAATTATACACTGCCCTGGCATTAAAATCCCTCTTTCTGGGGGACGTGGCCATCTGATGAGGGAAAAGAGACCCTGAACCATCCACAGAAGATGTGCCTACTGGCCTTGACATCAAAAAAATGGAGATGTTAAGCTTTTTTGCAAGTCCTTGACATACAGATTGATGCGTCACGAAGAGGAGGTGATTGGTGGTGGCGACGGAAATGTACAAGTGCACGAGTTGCGGAAAAGTGGCCGCAGACGAAGGGCACCTCTGTGCCCCCAAGGAAGTAAAGAGAGCTTATACCTGTGAGTATTGTGGGGTTAGCGCAACGAATCCACGACATATCTGCAAACCGAAGTTAGCAAAACTCAAATACAGCTGCGAGACCTGTGGACGGGTTGCCCCGGAGGAGAAATTTCTGTGTAACCCGAAGGAGATAGCCTAGCCCCGATTTTTTCTCAGGCCTCGGCGTCGGACAATAACGGGAAGGCAGCCCTAACGAATGATTACCCGGAATGGCTGACTATCATCTCGAACTCCGAAGACGTCGAGACCTCTGCATTTGGCTGGAGACAACTGATCTCAGCGATCCGCCCTTGGCCGCCTGAACTGGGCGGCTTTTTTGTTTTGCAAAACCCTGTCACGGATAAGATTGACCCAAAACAGGGTTATATGGTAGGAAACGTCGACCCATGAGAATGAGAGCGATAGCCATTGTCGATTATGGGAACTAAACTGTCGATCGAGCTAACTTTGCACGGTGACTCACCGACACGACTGTGAATTATGGAGTGAACAATGATTCTTGACGGGATGAACGCTTCAGAACTCAGGAAATACGTGGACTTCTTGCTCTGGCATTACAAGGTCGTGGACGCCTTCTGGTTTATCTACGTTGACCAGGAATTCGACCAACCCACAGCCGAGAAGATCAACGAGATGGTGTGGACCAAGGTCGGTGGAATGGCCGCCAAGGATTTGGTCCGTCGATTCAAAATCGAGGAAAAGGGCCTCACAGGTTTTGTCAAAGCACTGAGATACTTCCCCTGGTGTATTCTCGTGGGATACCAGATCAAGGAGAAGGAGGATGAGGTGATCCTCACCGTGCCAAGCTGCCCTGTCCAGGAGGCACGCCTCAAGAGAGGACTCGGGGAGTATGTTTGCAAGGAGATGCATCGAGGGGAATTCGCAAATTTTGCCAAAGAGGTGGATAATCGGATCCACGTCGAATGCCTCTTTGCGCCGCCCGACCCCCATCCCGACGACCTCTTCTGCAAATGGAGATTTACCATGGACCGAACAGATTGAGTCTACTCCCAATCCATCTGCACAGTCGAGAACAGACCCAGGACGTTCCCCCTTCTATAATCGATCCACCTCAACTCTCTTGACTTCCACAAAGTACCGCCTATTCTTGTCTTGAGAACATCCGGAGGTAGCCCAGGCGTGCTGATCGATATACGGTCTCAGTCCTCGGGTTCGCCTCCACCTCCGTAAAGATCGCTGTGGGAATCCCCCGCTGATGAGGGAGATCGACGATAGGGAACACCACACCGGCGTCCATGACCCCTGGGTCAGTGACGATCAGGGCTTTCTTGCCATGGACCATGACAGCCGCCTCTGCGACTCCTCTAGACACGCCTACGGCCGTATCCTGTTCTGGTATGAAAAAGGAAAAGCCGTCGAGCCACGAATTCTCCACCCATCCCGGGGCTGAACATCCTACTCAGGCCTGATCCACCCCGACATACCCGACTTACGAAACCTTATCTCCTTTACCGCCGATCTGCTGAGATTTGCAAACCCAATCTGCCGCGTCTCGATCAGATCGGGCAGGGCCACGGGGAGCGGAATGGCCGCACATAGGAACAGGGGCGATGTGCCTTCCGAATCATATGGTTATGATAATCTCCGGGGCTTCTGCAGGCCTTCGCGTGGCTATCAGGTAAGAGTCGGTGTCCCTGATCATTGACGGAGACAATACGGGTATGATAGACAGGGTGTCAGAAAAGGTCTTCTAATCAGGGGGGCTGAAAAATGGAGTTTCTTCTTGTCATTTCTTCTTATCTATTGGGCTCAATCCCTACAGGACTCCTCCTGACAAAAGCATTCTCCAAAGAAGACCCTCGACAGATTGGAAGCAAGAACATCGGTGCGACAAACATCTATCGGGCTGCCGGCAAAACCCTGGCGCTCCTGACACTCGCTGGCGATGCGCTGAAAGGACTCGTCCCCGTTTCCCTGGCGAAATACTGGGATCTCTCTGACCCGTGGATAGGCCTCGCCGCCATGGCCGCTTTTCTTGGACACCTATACCCTATTTTTCTCGGTTTCAAGGGGGGCAAAGGGGTAGCGACTGCCCTGGGAATCTTTCTCGCTATAAGCCCATTGGCCGTTGTCATCGATTTCTTTCTCTTTGCAGGCGTTCTCTCTGTCTGGCGAATCGTCTCGTTGGGCTCTCTTTCTGCAGCATCATTTATGCCCATTCTCCTGTGGATGGTTACAGGGTCTCTCCCTTACGTCGTCGTGAGTATATGTATCGGCGTCCTGATTTTCTATCGGCACCGGGCCAACATTCAGAGACTCCTTGCGGGGCAGGAAAACAGAATAGAGCTTCGCCTTCGCAAGGGCATTTAGTCTCAACGCCTTATCGAAACGAAATCTCCTCGCCATGTCCATTCATCTAATCATTGACGGTTATAATCTCATTCGGAGGTCTCCGTCCCTAAACACGATAGATAAGCAGAATCTCGAGGCGGGAAGAGAAGAATTGATTCAACGGCTTTCTCTGTACAAGCGGGCCAAATCCTTTCCGATCACCGTTGTCTTTGATGGCGTGGACCGGGACGATCTACCGGGCCCCAGAAAAAGCCAGAAAGGGATTCACGTGATTTTTTCTAGGATGGGCGAGACGGCTGATGACGTCATCATTCGTATGGCCACAGAGATCGGACAAGGGGCCATGGTGGTGACTTCGGACAGGCAGATCCAGCTCGAAGTGGAGCGCCATGACGCGACGGTTATTGACTCAGAGGATTTCGAGCGCAAGATGAATCTGGTCGCTTCGATAGATCAAAAGGGGATCGGTCCCGACGACTTGGACGAGCAGCTCGACGCACAGGGCACTCAAAAAAAAGGGCCACCCAGAAGGCTCTCCAGGAAGCTCAGAAGGGCTAGGCAACGGATCGAAAAACTCTAACTCCTCACATCGTCATAACCGATCAAGCCATTCCGCGTATTTCTTTTCCCGACCTCTCACAACATCGAAGAAGAGTGCCTGAAGCTTGCGGGTGATGGGGCCCGGAGCGCCAGCCCCGATCGCTCGATCGTCCACTTCCCGGATGGGTGTGACCTCGGCTGCTGTGCCGGTGAAAAAGACCTCATCGGCCGAGTAGAGTTCATCCCGGGTGAACTTCTCTTCTCTGACCTCAATCCCGAGGTCCTCGGCAATGGAGATGACAGAATGCCGGGTTATCCCCTCTAGGATTGATGTCAGGGGGGTAGTCTTGAGCCGCCCTTTTCGAACGAGAAAAAGATTCTCCCCGCTTCCCTCAGATACGTATCCTTCCGTATCTAACATGACCGCCTCATCGTAGCCCCCCTTGACGGCCTCAACTTTGGCAAAGACGGAATTAACATAGTTACCGCAGATCTTGGCCTTTGTCATCATAACATTGACATGGTGCCGAGTATATGAAGAGGTTTTTACGCGGATTCCTCTCTTCAGAGCCTCCTCCCCGAGATAGGCACCCCAGGGCCATGTGATGATACTGACCCGGATGGGGTTGTCACCTGGATGAACCCCCATAACTCCTTCGCCTATGAATACGATGGGTCGAATGTATCCTTCTGCCAGACCATTCGCTTTCAGAGTCTCCCTACATGCTTCGAAAATCTTCTCCTTTGAAAAGGGAATGGATATTCCTGCAATCAGGGCAGAATGAAAAAGCCGTTCGATGTGATCCCCTAATCGGAAAACAGCTGAAGAACCGTCGTGGCAACGATAACAACGAATACCCTCAAACACCCCCAAACCGTAATGAAAGGTGTGGGTGAGAACGTGGACTCTCGCCTCGTCCCAGTCGATGAGTTCACCATCCATCCATATCTTTTCCATCTTCTCAACCATGGGATTCCCTCCCCGGCCCCGATCGCTCGGGGCTGCGATAGGTTTACCGCCCTCACATCCTGATCGTCCTCATTTTAGATCCCAGCCTATCCTTTTTGAGGATAAGGCGGTGCGGCAGATAGCACAGCCTCGGTAAGCCAGCCAGCCCCGCACAGGCACACGTCTCGACCCTATCCGACCCGGATCACCCTATATGCCTCTGACACCTTTGAATCTCCTTCTCGGATACCTCCCGATCCGCCGAATCAATAGAAAAATCATAACGAAGAGGATCACGGTGCCACAGGCTGAGATACCGACAGAGACCGCAAAGCCCTGATAGAAACGGTCATCCTTGAGAAAGTGATCCATAACGAAATAAATTCCATTGAAGATCCCCAGAACCGTGGCAGCAGATATTCCGATGGTAACGAGAAACCAAATCGCCACGCTCTTTAGATAAACGGGCCAGCGCCGATACGGTTCTTGCCTCCTCACGACTCTTCCCTCGGAGTGATCGATATGTGCGGACCGCCCTGTCTGAGACACTCCAATTTAATACCGCCCCTCTGAAAAATCAATACCCGCCCGTGGCCGTGATCCCGTGTCTTCCATACCGCACAGGCTACGGGAACTTTCACAGAGGATCCATCTTGATCAAAAATGTCATTCCCTTTCTGGTTACAGTTGGGGTAATATCTATGGCGGTAGCCTTTCCAGGGAATCGGAGAATCTAACAGCGATACCGCTCTGGCTACAACCCTCGGTAAACCTGGATCCTGTAACGCCGGCGTTGAGGTTCTCGGGGATCAGAGGGGAGGGACCGGCACTTGTCCTGACCATATCTCCTCCTGACGGCCCAGCCAAACCCCCCAAGAACTGAATCAGAAATCTGTCCTTTGCCGGTTTCTAGGGGCAGGCAAGGGCGTTTCCAGCAGGAGAGAAGAGGAGGATGAAAGGGTTGTCAAGAAGTGGCTTTCAGAGGGGGAAAAACAACTCAACACCAGACATCCTTATCACCAATGGACAAATCCTCAATGTCTACACCGGTGAGATTCTTTCGGGCGACGTCGTCGTCAATGGCCCATTGATTCGCTACGTTGGCCCCGCGACAACTGAATTCAAGAAACCGAAAAAAACTATTGACGCAAGCGGGGCCTACGTGATTCCAGGCTTTTTCGATCCCCATGCTCACACGGAGATTCTCTTCAACCCAGCTTCCTTCTCCAACCAGGTCGTCTTAACCGGAACGACCTCGGTATTCTCTGATTCCCACGATCTGGCCGCGTCCCTCGGTCCTTCTGGTTTCAGGAGGATCTTGAAGGATTCGGAGAAATACCCCGTCAAGTTTTTTTCAGGAGTTCCTGCCACCTCGCCTCCCATCTCGGGGATCGAGGGGGACGAATTCTACAAACTGGCGCACTTCACGGACCTCATTCAGCACCCATCGGTGCTCGGTGTGAGTGAGATCACCTCCTGGGTTCGAATACTCGAAGGCCATCAGGACGTGATGGCCAAAATCGAGGTAGCGAGAAAGCTTGGAAAAAGGGTTGAAGGCCACACCCTGGGCGCATCTTACGACAAACTCAACCGGCTGGTGTATGAGGGAATCACCTCCTGCCATGAGGGCCTGACGTGGGAGGACGTCTTGTATCGCCTCCGATTGGGTCTTTTCGTGATGTTGAGACATGGTTCTATTCGGAGCGATCTCAAAGACCTTTCCTTGGTTTTCAAGGAGACACCCGGTCTCAGCCTGAACCGAATCATGCTCACCCCCGACACCCTCTTTGCAACCGACATCATGGCAAAGGGGTACATGGACTTCCTGGTTCGAGAGGCGGTCAGTTACGGAATCGATCCCATTGCAGCGATTAGAATGGTCACCCTGAATCCTGCCGGCTACTTCAGCCTCGACCATCTCTTGGGAGGAATCGCCCCAGGCAGATTCGCTGATCTTCTGCTTGTTAAGGATCTCGCCAACCCCACACCCCATCTGGTTATCGAAAGGGGCCGCATAGCTGCGAGAGATGGAACACTTGTCGTTTCCCCGGCGCCCTCCCCGACGCTAGGGATGGAGGGAAGGCCCTTTCGAATAAAGTCTATCCCGGACGAGTGGTTAGAGATTCAAACGACAGAGAAGGGAAAGATGCGGATTCCTGCCATCCAAATCATGGACAAAACCGTCACCAGCCGGAAAGAGGTCGATCTCCCCGTCAAAAACGGTTCGATTCAGCCAGACCCAGATCGGGATATTCTCAGACTCTGCTTGATTCAAAGGGATGGTGAAAGAATCGGGAAGGGTTTCCTTTCGGGTTTTGGCCTCAATGGAGCCGCAGCCTCGAGTATTTGCCATGATATCCACAATCTTATCGTCATCGGAGATAATCTGAATGACATGCGGGTCGCTGCAGAGGAGGTCGTGCGGATGGGAGGTGGCATTGTCCTCGTCAAAGACGCACGGATCGCCAAAACCCTTTCCCTACCAATCGGTGGAATTATGTCTCCTTTGCCCATGGCTGATCTCGTTCGAGAACTAGAGGATCTAAGAGGGACTTTCAGAGAAATGGGAAGCCTTCTGGAAGATCCCCTCCTAACTATGACTTTCTTGGCTTTCACCTCGATTCTCGATCTCCGGATCACTGTTTCAGGGGTTTATAGTGTTAAAGAACGGAGGGTCGTTTTTTGACCCTCCTGGGTAAGAACTTCTTTGGCCCGATCTTTTATGACACGATCACACACCGGCAAAAGAGCGCAAACCAAGATCCTTTTGGCAGGGAGTCTTGGCGAATTGGACCGCTCTCGTCTCTCACGGAGCACGCGGAGCCGCGGAGAAAACCTGCTCTGGATTGGTGAGAAACCAATCCAGAGCAAAGAATTTGCCCCAATTTTTCCTCTCAAAAAATTGGGGCAACCACCTAATACACTATCTTTCTCACTCTGCGAACTCTGAGGGCTCGAGCGATCCCCTGCGGATAACCGCGGGAGAAAGCGGGCGAGAGGATAAGATATTCCAGAATAGGCGCGAGGTTTGAATTTGCAGTGGAGGCGAACTTCGAATTATCGAAAACGGTTCTTGAGCGGCGCAGATCGACTTTTTCAGAGACGTCGTCACGCGAAGAGAGAGGGAGATCATGATGAAGACAAGAATCACTGAACTACTCGGTATCGAGTATCCGATCATAGGTGGAACGATGATGCATCTCTCTGATGCCACGTGGGTGGCAGCCTTGGCCGAAGCGGGTACCCTAGGCATCCTCGCTTCGGCTATGTTCCCTGACAAAGAATCCTTTCGCCAGGAAGTCCGAAAAGCCAAGCAGATGACAAAAAAGCCCCTAGCCGTGAACTTGAACATGTTCCCGGCCATGCAACCAATCGACAATAATGAATACATCGATGTAATTCTCGATGAGGGCATTGGAATCGTTGAGACGTCAGGCCATAAGGCGCCGGAGGAGTATATGGACCGCCTCAAGAAGAATGGGGTGCGGATCATCCACAAATGTGTCGGGGTCCGCTATGCAAAGAAGGCGCAGAGCCTAGGCGTCGACGTAGTGACCGTTGTCGGGTATGAAAACGGTGGAGCGACAGGAATGCTCGACATTACCTCACTCTGCCTTATACCTCGGGTGGTGGACGCGCTGAGTATTCCGGTTGTGGGAGGAGGCGGCGTGGGAGACGGACGGGGTCTCTTAGCCGTTCTATCTCTTGGAGCTGAGGGCGTTATCCTGGGAACCCGTCTCCTGGCAACCACAGAATGCCCTATCCATGAGAATCTGAAGACCGCCGTTCTTAGGGCAACGGAGCTTGACACGACGCTGGTCCTTCGAACCATTCAGAATACCCACCGGGTCTGGAAAAACTCGGCAGCCAGCCACGTCCTGGAAATGGAGTCACGGGGAGCCTCTCTCGACGAACTCTTCACTGTCATCAAGGGTGAGAACATGCAAAAGGTATTTCGGGACGGAGACCTTGAGGCAGGACTCGTTCCCTGTGGCCAGTCTGTGGGCCTTGCGCGAGAGATAAAACCGGTCAAACAGGTCATCACAGACATCCTGCAGGAGGCAGAAGAAGCCAAGAGACGACTCGAAAAGATTTTTTGAGAACCGACCGGCTCGATCCCCAGAGGACGGAGGGTAGGAATTGAACAGTCGCCAGCGGTCGGAGATCTGGCGTGGGGCACTCCTCTCACCGAGAGCCGACCCGTGGCCTTTCATTCGATCTCGGCCACCCGAATCCAAAGGCGGTGAACAAGGGTACAGCAGCCCTTTGGCTGACTGCTGCCACTTGGTCCCCGAAGTCTATACTATTAAGGTCTATTTGGCAATGCGCCTTAACTGATCGGGGGTCAGATAGTATCTCAGGTCACCCGATCCGGCCTGCACCATATCGACATCGATCCGACACACGCCGCCCATCTCGAAATGAATCGACACGTGGGACCCTTCACTGAGCAGATCCGAGGCGATCTCACCGACGGAGGGAAGATGACCGGCGAGAAATACCCGCTCTTTGTCTTCATAGGCTTTCAGGAAAGCGATTGCTTCCGCGGCGGGAGCAGTTGGCTGAAGACTCTCCGTTATCTTGATATCCTCGACAGGATAACTCAGACTCTGGGCAACAATCTCCGCCGTTTGACGGGCCCTCTTCTTTGGGCTCACCGCAATAAGATCGAGGCCTACCCCTATCTTCTCTAATGCCTGGGCGCTCGCCGCTACTTGATCCTGGCCATCGAGACTGAGGCTGCGCTCGGGGTCCACCTCCTTGGAAAAAGCCTGGCCGTGTTGCATGATATAGATCTCCATTTCGATCCCCTCCCACTGCTCCGTGCTCAGGAAACCGCAGATCCCCTAACACGAAACATCCTCAAATCAATCACCGCAAGCGCTTTGACTCACCCGTCAATTTTCTGGCTTAACCGTGACGTGCGAGGCCTGTCTCACATTATACACGCCTTTGGTTCAGAATTGGTCTAGTTTTTTATGGTCAACGAATCTATGCTGTCGCGAGTCGACATGGGAACGTGAGCGTTCACCCCACCCTCTGATACCTTCATGGACTAGACCTTGTCGCTCAGGCCTAGAAATCATCGGGTGTCTCATCCCGACGCTCACGACCGCGTCGAATGTCAATGCCACAATTGAGATCTTTGGGACTGTATCTTGAGATAGGAATTCAAATTCCTAAAAGGCAGGTTACCCTCGTGCCGAGCGCTCTGTCTAGGATATGGCGGGACCGGTCTTCTCCCAATTTCGCACTACCAGCCTCTCTGTGACCACAGTTTTGAGCTGCCTAAGACTAACCGGTTTGCTGATATAGCCGTCACTGAACAGTTCCAGTGCCTTAACGGTGGTGTCTAGAGTTGGATAGGCCGTAAGTATCAGGACGACCGTCTCAGGACTTACATGTCTAAACGGAAGCTGTCGGTATGTCCATGATGGTCCAAATCGCTCCTGAATTCAGACCGTGGCTCGCAGAGAGGATTGAGAAACGGCTCGCGAACAGGCTCGCCCTAGATGTGGTGGAGACCGAAATGGTGCGCAAGAATGGTTCGAGATACACCGCCCTTGTCGCCCCAGCGACGTTATACGATACGGAGGGAAAAGTTAGTGGCCTCTTCGGCGTGATGATTGAGATCACCGGGCGAAATCAAGCCTCTTCATTGCCGAAGATACGTCTCAGGCTCTGGAGGTGGGAAAGAAAATCGGAAAGATGCGAGAAGACCTCGCCATCTTGGGAGAATTGAGCGCCAAGGCCAGTGAAGACTCGGATTTCGATCAATTCCTCACAAGGACAGTAAACGTGGCCATTGACAACACAGGAGCCGACTGCGGGTCGTTACTTCTCGTGAACAACCAATCCAAAACAATGGGAGAGAAAGTCCTCAAAGGTCTCGACCGTGATCCCCTCAACGCTACAGAAATAAAAGGTGTAGGGAGTCTGGCTTATCAGTTGACCCAAAGGAAGGAAGCAATCCTGACCAATAGTATCCAAGACCGTCTCTTCTCCTCAAAGCCTCATATCGAAATGGAGGGTTTTTCCGGGTTGGCAAGTTACCCGCTCGTCGCCCGGAATTACCCTCTGGGACTCATCAACCTATACGCGACGCGGCCGGGCAAAGTATTCGGCAAAGATGAAGAGCTTTTCTTGGTCACCATTTCTCACATTCTCGGGCTCTACCTTCTCAATTCTTTCTATGCCCTCAAACTCAAAGCGCTCGCCTCGAGCAAGTAACTCTCCCGTCTGCCAGGCCCTGATTCGAAAGTCGACTCCGGCCCGATCTTGATTGGTCGTGTCAGGGTCATCTTACGGAAGGCCAATAGCGCCAATTCTATAATAGGAATCAACTGCAAGCCGGCGGAAAAGCCATGGGGGTGGGGCTGATTTCTAGAGGGAGGGGAAAACAGATCGGAAGACCTCACACTGTCGACAGATCTCCATCTTCCTGCGCCAGTTTGTCTGTACCTCACCGTGACAGATGGTCCCATTTATGAACCAACAGAGATGACCGGCCCGAAGTTCCCACGCCGGGCAATTCCGTCTCTCCTCTGGGGGACACCGTCGTATCGTCCAACAGGGCGAGGTCTTTTTCTTGGGAGGCCTTTTCAGGGCCAAAAGGAATAAGGTCTGTCTTTCGATGTGGGGAGAGATGTTTCTCCATCCCTGCTCAAAACTCTGGATGGCTTTCGAAGAGACACCAAGTAACTGAGCCATTTGGTTTTGGGTTCTTTCCAATTGGCTTCTGATCTGAGAAAATTCCTTTTCGTCCACTCCCAACCCCCGGTAGTTTTTCTTATCATACCACAATGTAACCCAAAGTAAAGGTCCTTTCGCATAGAGGGGTTGGGTCTTGATATGGGACATAGCCCGGCTGAAGGCGACCCCATTTCCTCACCGACCCATTGTGCCCGGAAAGATTATGTCCCGGAGTGAGAAATGGCCACTAGGAGGAAAAGAGTCGGGAAATATAACAGGATGAGCCTTCTGGCCCCATATTCGCCTCGACTCGTTTGACAGGAATTCGAATCAGAGATAGCGATGAATTGTCTTTGAGATTTTCTCTGATCTTGACTTATCACCGGACCCGACCCGTATGGAAATCTTACTCGACTATTCGGTAAGGGCACGAATATCGATGAAGACCCGCTTCCCGTCAGCGAATTGTGACCCGACCTTGGCAGTCATCTCGTCCTTTTTGTCCGGCACATAAGGCTCGCAAGACCTGATATGGAAATAGGTTCGCACCTTAGCTTTTCAGGAGTCAGAATTCGGATTGTAACTTACTTCCCAGTGTAAGAGAAGCGCGGTAGGTCGTGAATTGTGCCTTCCTTGTTCGAAACGTCTTTTATCGCAGCCGAAGCACTTTGATTCAGATTTCTTGGCCGGCCTAGCTCAAGTACCGATATTCCTGAACAAAAATACCCAGGGCACCACGTGTCAGTGTAAGACCCCAGGCAAAATAGAGAGAACAGCCATCACGGACTCATCGTTCAAAGTCTGTCCCCAGTCCTACAAAAGCTATTTTGGTTTAGCCAAATTCCTATGCAACCATCCCTCTCTCTTCTCCTTTGTGATTATCTTCAACCAGTTCCCCTCAAGGTCAATGACCTCAAATTCATCAAATCGGCTTAGCTCAAACAACTTCGTATAGTCTGCCCCTGGCCCTCCCCGAACATTGGCTTTTTTTGCTATAACAGTCCACGTCGCTGGCTGTGGCTCCGAGACCGTGGCCACAGTTGGTACCTCCTCATCTTCCAGCGCTTCGTATGAAGGCACGAAAAGAGGAATTCCATGTTCCTCTGTCAGTTTTCTTTGGTCAAGGATTGCGATGGTGTTCTTGATTGTAGCGATCTGAAAGAGGCTCATCGCCTTGAGCATTCCACCAGAATGCGCTCTCGTCTCTGCTAACGCCTTGGATAACTCTTCCTGTTGATGCCGAATTTCTGATTCAAGGCTCTGGATAATGGTCGGGTCTGGTGGGATTGCCTTGTAAGTCTCCCCCTTGTGGGTGTACGTGACAGGAATCCCGTGCTTCAATGCGTATTTCTTCTGTTCTAACATTGCCTTCGTGTTTTTGAGTATCTGTAATCGATAGATTATTAGCGCCTGGGCGAGTCCTCCTGAATGCTCTTTGTATTCCTTTATCGCCTCGGATATCTGTATTGAGACAACCCGTATGTCATCGTCAAGACTCAGGCTGTCTTTGCTCTGCCCAATCGCCATCATATCGATTGAAAAAAGGACCGATAGAAGACCGCCAAGAAAGCATATCGTCAATTTCTTCACGATAGCCACCTCCTTTGAACCGATAGAAACTGTCCTTGAATTAGGTGGAAAGAAATGAACCAAATTGGGGAGTAGAAACTGCCTCCAGGCCTTCATGTGTCGTCTCGGAGAGGAGTTCTATAGCCATTAAAGCAAATCCTCAGGGGAAGTCAAGGAAATCGTCGTGTCGCGGTTTTAAAAAAGGGGTCACCTATCAAATCGATCGAAGAACAAAAGAGCCAGTGAGAGACTCACTGACTCAAAATCATGCAACTATGATTCCATGGATGCCTGAGGTCGGACTCGAACCGACACGGGGACGAACCCCAAGGGATTTTAAGTCCCTTGCGTCTACCACTTCCGCCACTCAGGCTCTAGTTCTTTCTTACTGTTCTCTGAAGCCAGCCAGCAACGGCATAAAACAACCATCAGCTGACCTCTGTTCTCCTCAACCGGGTGGTATAATAGCCAACCTCCCACTCCGCTGTCAACAACAATCTCTTGCCCTGGCACCGAATGATAAGTTATGATACAAAACATCCACGTTAGGGTGTCGATTTCCAGGCCATCACCCGGTGGAGGCTGTTAGGAGCCTTGTTGAACACACTCTTTAAAGAAGAGCCCGTCGCAAAGTATATCTGACTGAAACACCCCACCATGAAAAGAAAGGAGTCTCTCTATGGCAGAAGGGGTTTATCATCAACTGGCACATCATCTCGGGACTCTCGGCATGGGATACCCTCCGGGGGAGGAACTCGAAGATATCCTCAGGGAGAATTTCACCCCTCAGGAGGCAGCCATCGCCCTCTCCCTCCCAACAAAAGTGCCTCCTCTCAAGCTCGCATCCCTTGATGATATCGCCCAGAAAGTCGATCTTCCAAAAACAAAATTGGCAGAGATCCTCGAGGACTTATCCTCCCGTGGTCTTCTCTACTCTGGAAAAACCAAAGATAGGGAGAAAGGGTATGCGCTCCAGCAAATGGGATATGGCTTTCCCCAAGGCTTTTTCTGGAAAGGGGAAAAAAACCCTCACACCCACAAGATGGCTGATTTAATTCATGAGTACGCCAAGGCGAAAAACATAAACTACGAGGTTTACGGCAAGACAAAAACCAAGAACTATCGATACATCCCGGCAAAAGAGGCGGTCGAACATGACCATGATATGCATGCCGTCCTACCTTTTGACCAGATGGAGGGCGTGATCAAGAAGGCCAGACGAATTGCCGTAGCCCACTGTCCCTGCCGAATAATCGCCGAACTCCGCGACCGGAGGCGCTGCGACCATGAGATGGAAGTTTGCATGAAATACGATGAACTCGCGGACTATGTAATCGAGAGAGGCATGGCCCGCGAAATTTCCAAGGACGAGGCCCTCGAAATCATCCAACGGAGTGAAGAAGCAGGACTCGTTCACATGGTGGACAACGCGCGGGAGGAGATTAAACACACCTGTAACTGTTGTGGTTGCTGCTGCTGGTCGGTAGGAACAATCAAACGGAGGCGAATACCCAGAGATGAACTGATCGCCGCCTACTTCATCCGCGAGACGGACACAGAGGCGTGCACCGGATGTGGCGAATGTGTTGAAATCTGCCCCGTGGATGCCATCGCCATGGAGGGAGACTTTCCATCCGTAGACAATGAGTGGTGCATCGGATGCGGCCTCTGCCTGAAACCATGTCCCACCGGTGCAGCAATCTTGAAAAGAACATCCCAAGCGGTACCACCCAAGGATTTTGGGGAACTCCATACCAAAATACTCCAGGAAAGAAAGCTATAGAGACTTATTTCAACAGACTTAGGCCCATGCGTTACCCCGTGGCATAGCCGTTGGTTAATTACAAAAATTCACCTATGCAAACGAACTGCCTCACAAGAACGCAGAGAAGTCGATGGCTGGCTCTTTTGTTTTACTTGCTAGAGGGCATAACAATTGCTAAACTTCCCTGGCAATCCAGCCGACTAGAAAACAGCATGATTCGACAAAACCTCCATAAATCCAGACGGTGCCTCATTCTCTTTATGGGGCTCTCTCTTTTTTTCTTTTCTTCTGGTTGCACCGGCATGGAGTTCAAATCTCCCGGATCCAACTCGGTTCCCATCCATCTGGCCATAGGATCTTTTGATCCTCTGTCTGCGGAGGGTCCCATCGCCTTACCATCGGAATTGACTCTCGTCGGTTACCCTGAGGGTATGGCTGGTTACTACATTGTACAGTTTAAAGGCCCCATATTGGAGAAGTGGAAAAAGGCAGTCCTGGGAGCCGGCGCTCGTATTTTCGGTTACATTCCGAAGTTCGCTTTTGTTGTCAAAATGGACGATAGAACCCGAGAGACAGTGAGCGCTATGAACCCGATCCGATGGATTGGGATCTACCAGCCGGCATACCGGATCGCGCCTGGTCTTTGGCCGACGAATTCGGTGAATAGCGATTTGCCCGTGGAGGTTATTGTTTCGATCTTCGAGGGAGAGGACGTCGCCGGTCTTGCATCTGAAATGCGCCGCCTCGGTGGAGAAATAGTGCAGGTTTCCGAGACGGGCGAGCGACTTAGACTGAGAATCTCGCTAGAAAGAATTCCTGCTCTTTCGAGATTAACCGGTGTCAAATGGATTGAAAGGATGCCCGAAATCAAGATTCTTCCATCGATTCAATGAGAAATGGGCTAATGAAAGGAAGCGCCAAAAACCGGATACTGATTACGTCCATCCTTTTCATCGGCCTCTTAGCTCTGGTCGTTGCACCCGGTTTCCTGGAGCCGACCAACGCTGGCAGAGATGTCTCATTCGTCAAGATACACGAACCCTCGACCCCCAACCAGGGTTCACGCCATCACAAACAGTTTCGAAAAAACCTCAAGATTCGACTCGCCTCTGGACATTTTGATCCGCTCACGGAATCGGCTCCTGGCCCCTACATGGACAGGCTCATGATTCGGCAATATGGCCACGGCGTCGAGGGGTATTACGTCGTTCAGTTCGATGCTGCGGTCAGAGAAGAAGAGAAGGAAGCGCTCAGGCAAGCCGGTGCTGAGGTTTTTGATTACCTTCCCGATTTCTCTTTTATCGTCAAAATGGACGAAACGACACGGAGAGTGGTGGAGTCCATGCCCGAGGTTCGGTGGGTCGGAATCTATCAGCCTCGTTACAGGATCACGCCCAGTCTTACCCAAACCCTCGCAGCTGGTGGAACACCTGCCCAAAACGAGTTCATCGCAACCGCTTTCAATGGGGAGGATATCCAAGCCATTGTCTACGAGATTGAACAGATGGGCGGAGAGGTCCTTGAGACATCGGAGAACGATTTTAGGACAAAGATTAAGATGCGAATCGATCCGGATAAACTCGACGCAGTGCCGCATATTGGCGGTATCAAATGGATCGAACCGGCGCCGGTCTGGGAGCTCTTTAATGACGTGGCAGCCGGGATTATGATGGTTCCCGATGTGTGGAACACCAATAACCTCTACGGGTCAGGTCAGATCGTGGCCGTCACCGATACCGGCTTGGATCAGGGCAGCACCAACCCGGCGACCCTCCACGACGACTTCGAGGACGGCGGCGGTAGTTCACGGGTCGCTCAGATATTCGACCGAGTGGGTGACGGAGCAGACGACGTGAACTCGGGGCATGGAACACATGTAGCCGGCTCCGTCTTAGGGAACGGTGTCCTCTCGGGCAGTAACCCGGGCACACAAACCTACGACAACTCCTATGCCGGCATGGCTCCTGAAGCAACCCTCGTCTTTCAGGCTGTCGAACAAAACGCAACAGGCCTGCTCACAGGCATCCGGGCAGATCTGAATGGCCTTTTCCAGGAAGCCTACGATGCGAACGCCAGGATTCACACCAACAGCTGGGGATCATCACAGGCCGGAGCGTATACGTCTTTTTCCGAAGATGTTGACCAATTCATGTGGAACAACAAGAACTTCTTGATTCTTTTTGCTGCGGGGAACTACGGCGTGGATGCCGATAAAAACGGCGTCATCGATCTCACCTCCACGGCAAGTCCCGGGACAGCCAAAAACTGTATCACCGTGGGGGCTGTCGAGAACAACCGGCCGAGCGGATCGACACCGACTCCTGGATTCAATTCTAATTGGGGCGTTGGATGGCCCAACGACTATCCAGCCAATCCTATCACCAGTGACCACGTATCGAACAACACAAGCGGGATAGCCGCTTTCAGCAGCAGGGGGCCGACCTTGGACGGGAGGACAAAACCTGACATCGTCGCTCCAGGAACAAATGTCATCTCGACCAAATCGTCGCTTGCATCAGACCTGTGGGGTCAAGGCGGTCTTGGCGACGGGTTAGAGAACTCTTACATCTTCAGCGGGGGTACCAGCATGGCAGCTCCCCTGGCGGCTGGAGCGGCAGCCCTGGTACGAGAGTTCTATACGGATATTGAGGCAATTACGCCCAGTGCGGCGCTCATCAAAGCGACCATTCTCAATGGGGCCACCGACATCACGCCAGGCCAATACGGCACAGGTTCCTCTCGAGAGATCCCTGCCGCCCCGCGGCCTAACAATATCGAGGGCTGGGGAAGGCTTGACCTTGAATCCGCCATATCTCCCACCCCACCGAAGGTCCTCCGATACAGTGATGAGGCGCCTGGGCTGAATACGGGAGCCGCCCATATCTACGAATTCACCCTCGGCAATGGGACCGTGCCCCTGAAAGCCTCCCTTGTCTGGAGCGACTACCCTGGGAGCCCGGTCGCCGGCGGGGGGCTCGTCAATGACCTCGATCTCATTGTGGTCGATCCTAGCGACACCTGGACCTATCCCAACAATGCGAGCCAGCGGAGCGAAACCAATATTATCTCCTACGACGGCGAGATGTATGAGGAGTCATGGTTTTTTCTTGGGTCTGGTTCGGGCTTTGCCGTGAAATTCACCCCCGGTTCTTACCCCGCTGTTCTGGACAAGATTCGATTTTTTCTGTCCAATGCATCCACAAACGCCCAATTCCGAGTCATTGTATGGGATGACAACGGCACCTCGGGTATGCCTGGAACGAATCTATTCTCCAAGGACGTTACCCCACCAGTTCTCACATCGGGTGGCTGGTTCACTGTAGACATTTCTGGAATTACGGTGACGAGCGGAAGTTTCTATGTCGAGTTCCACTCCACATCCACACCGCCAAACAATCCAAGCCTCTTTTTGGACACGACAAGCCCCAACAACAGAAGCTACCTCTTTGACGGGGCTTCCTGGGCTCAACTGCCTTTCGGCGTCGTCAATAAAGGAGGGGATTGGGCCATTCAGGCTGTCGTGACAGAACAGGATTCCTCCACCCTGTCAGACCGGGTCAACAACGTGGTGGGAATCGACATTGACACCCCCGCAACCGGTTCCTACAAAGTCCGGATCGAAGGCCACAATATCCCCCAGGGTCCACAAGCGTATGCGCTTGTCGTAACTGGCGGAAACCTCTCGGCGCTGACGCAGACGATCCCGCCACAAGCTCCAACAGATCTCGCGGGCCTGATCATGGCCGTCGACCAGGTCGACCTCTCCTGGACCGACAATTCGGACAATGAAACCGGTTTCAAAATTGAACGAAAGCAGGGCGTCGCGGGGACCTTTCAGGAAATCGGCACGGTCGGAGTCGACCAAACCACCTACAGTGATATGACAACAGCCGCGGGCCCCACCTACTACTACCGAGTCAGAGCCTACGATGTTAATGATGATATTTCGGGCCCGTCCAATGAAATCATTATAAAGACACGCTCTGCGGCGGCTCCGGTCGCCGGAGGAGGCGGTGGCGGTGGGGGATGCTTTATCACCTCCGCGGCCCAATCCTAGAAAAGAACCTTCCCAGACGGACCGGAAAAGGTTGACCATTCCCTATCGAGACTATCTCGAAGACCAGTTTTCGAGAGAATACCTCTCCCACACAGCGAAATCGCCGGGACAAAGAAATTCGAAGTCGGCCAATTTTTCGGTTGATTTTTTGCTATGGATTGCTAAAATGGAGGGGCTTCACGAATCGGGGGGCGGAATGGCCATACTGGAAAGAAGAAGATTTGAGAGAATTGAGGCCTTTCATCCCGTTCTTTACTATAGTGATATCTACCCACGACCAAAGGTTGCCTCGACCCTGGACATAAGCCTCGGTGGAGCCAGAATTGAGACCCGCTATTCTCTGATCAAATCTGAGGGCCTCGATATCTCTATCGCCATAAAGCCCCAGGTGATAAAGTGCCGGGGCAGAGTCATGTACGCCCTCGACCCAGAGGGTGAGAGACAACGGGTGGGGATTCGATTCGAGGACCTTTCAAGCCAGGACAGCCTCTTCCTGGGACAATACCTCTCCTCTATGACAGAACAAATGGCCTGAGTCGCCCTCCTTCTTTAACTGCTCTCCCCGAGTCCACTTTCAGGATTTCTGTTCCATAAGGAACTGGAGCACTGTCTGCCCGATTTGAATCTTGTCCCCGTGGTGAAGTATTCCCCGGCTAACGGCTTTCTGATTAAGAATGGTCCCGTTGGTGCTGTTCAGGTCTTCCAGGATGAAGTCGCCGTCTCTCCTTTCGATGCGGGCATGCCTTCGAGAAGCAGCGGTGTCCAAAACGGTTACGTGGTTCTCCCTGCTGCGGCCGATGAAGGTGCTTTGTGAGTAACATTGATATCCTTTCCCGGCATTCTTGCCAGATATGATAACCAGTTTTCCGACTCGATGTTTACGAGAAGCATTCTTTGAAACCTGGCTCCTCCGGCTTGGGATTGGATGAGTGGCAAGGTCATCTAAAGAAGCGGGACTCCTAGACTTCTTCATGTTCGGCCCCCTTTGATGAGAAACTGACTCAGCTGCCTTGCAAGATGGAGACCAGCTATCAGGGTGTTTTGCCCACACCTCTTTCGGAATGGATGAGGCAGATAAGAGGACCATCAGCTTGATAAACGCTTACTTCTGTGCTAGACTGATCTGTAATTTGGGGCTGTAGCTCAGCTGGGAGAGCGTATGACTGGCAGTCATAAGGTCGTGGGTTCGATCCCCATCAGCTCCACCAATGATTTCAGTAGGTTAGGCAGTCGGGATTTCCTGACTGCCTTTCTTATTTGGGGCGTGTACACGGGTTTGTACTCAGTTCGTTAGAAAGTTGACATGGCAGTTGGACCTGATGGTGAGACCAGGTTGTGCTCTAAGAAATTCTTTGAGCTTGCCAGGAGGCGAAGACACATCAAAACGACCCCTTTGGCGGTTCCAATCTGGTCCAGAAAACTCGGCTCGCGCAAGGCCCAGCCGATTCTTTTGACAGCTTTTGGGGTTGTTCTCAATTGAGATCATGGCTTAGAGGGCGAATGTGAGGGCGCAAAAAAAGCAGAGCCGTTGCTGAGCGCACATATGCGGCAATTAGTCGGATACGTTACCGAGATCCGTATTCATACATAAGCGGTGGTGCAAGCGGAAGAGTGAAGGTTAATTCTTCTGGCGCGATTTCAGCAATCGGGGTAGCGAAGTACGCATTAGTACCCGCAAGACACTCGTCCGATCCGAAGTCGTAATAGGAATTCATCGTGATCCACTCCGGTGGCATCATTATGTAAATTTTATCAATGTCGTTACGATAAGTTACATGATCCGGATACGTTCCCGGCATATTAATGAGGAATCCTGGACCTGTACAATCACCAGTTGTGTAAATTATCGAACCAGAGCCGATAATATCGGGGTAGATCTGGTATTTCATAAGATTGATAGACTTGCCGATACTTGGTATGAAAATCTGGATAAAATAGGGTCCGCTGTGGTTCATTAATATTCCCAGGTATTGCCCATTTGCATCATAAACATGAACTCCGGTGGCTCTCGGCCCAGGTTTGGGCGCCATTGCCGACGGAACTAGGCCAAAACAAAGACCGTCACCAATACCAAAACTACTGCAATCTTCCTAGTCTTTCGCATGGTCTACTCCTCCTTTCAGAAACAAAAAGCCGAGTTACTTCTTCGGCAACCCGACTGTCTGTTGGAAGCTCATGGATCTGTCCCCATGTGACCGTTTGGCTCCATACTGAGTTTCCGGAGATATTTGACCAATCTCGATTATCGCCCCGTGGTGAAACACGGATTTTCCTGAAGGATAGGAGTGGTGCATGGTTGCATTGACTCAGTCTTGAAGACTAACCTCATATCCTTCCCGAACAGGCGGGGCTGTGAAGAAGTCTTTGAACTTGTCCACCTGTTCTTGGTAGTAGCCGCTCTGTTCATTGGCAATGGCATCCTGTTCACTATCCCAAAGGGCGATGGCAAAACCTTTGCCTGTTTTGCGATCAGTGAGGAGATAGGCCCCACGATACCCCTTCTGTGATTTGGCCGCGGGGATAACACTTTCCTCAAAGAGTTTTATAGTTTCATCTAACCTGTCGACATTGACCTGGACTTTCGTTAGACGCGCAAACATGGTGTACCCCTCCTTTCCTCATCTGGTATTGCCTTATGCACCACTCCCCGGAGTTGACTCTATCAACTCACAAAAAAAGCCCACCCTTCTCCGTTCAGAGAATAAGTAGGCTTCAACCCAACTTGAGCTTCCGCTCAGCTTAGCCTAGTTCAGCCCCCCCTGGCATTCAGCAGCAACAAGAACATCGTAGCACTCTTGGAAGATTAGTCAAGCCTTAGATACTCGCTCTTAGCTTGCATAGCTTCTGGAACGGTAAGACTATAATATTGCATCCCCTATCGGTATGTCAGTATGTCTCGAATCCTTTCCCAACTAATCTTCAATCAAGTTCATCGAGTGCATCCATCACTGCATCAGCGTAGTTTGACTCTACATTGATAATGGCAAGCTGAAAGAACTCCGCCAAAAGCTCTGGAGGTACAGGCACATGTTCGCCTGTTCTGGCTTTTAGGAATGCTTCAGCCAAGCCAACACCTTGGGCCACGAGCAGATTAAATGCCGTTGATTCGTCTTGCATCAATATCCCGCCATACAGCCTTACTAGATCTCGATATCCTCTCTCCGCATCAACGATGACCCGGTATGCCTTAAAGAGGGATAGGCCAGGGTGGTCTCTTGCAAGATCCCATGCATAAGCCCTGACCAGACCGAAGGGAATCCGATAGGAACGGAGTTCTGCTGAAAGGACAATCCTCAATGCGGTCGCAGGAGCCTCGTTTTGTACGACAAGAAAATCTATTGCGGTCTCTACGAAATTCTCAGCCAACAACGGAGCTAATTCC
>CAYGBK010000046.1:0-16723 GCA_964348095.1 uncultured Thermodesulfobacteriota bacterium
ACTGACGTGCCACACCGTAACAGCTATGTTGTTCGCCTCATTGTCAGGCTGCCATCTAAGAGTATCAAGCGACATCCCATCCATAACCCAATGAACCCAACCTGAGAAAGTACCAAGTAAATCTAATAAGATGTCTTTGTCATTCATATTTGTGCCTTACCTTAGTCTGTATTGAAAATATATCCCGAGCGGTCTAACGGCCGCGAGCTGAGCGGAGGCGAATTTCTATGATGTTGTACGCGTGCAGAATCCTGAAGGAATTCCGCTGAGCTCTTGGGCTTTGTCCTTGAGCCGTTATCCGGCGGAGACGATCAGCCGTCCGCTTCAGCGAGCAGTTAGACGCCATTTGGCAAATTACTGCATCATCGCTGTGAATCCAACACTATCTCAGTCAACCGGTAGACTCAGCTTCCCTCGAAGGAACTGTTCCATACTGGTTAGTGTCACACCAAAACGTTCGGCCGCTTCCAGTGAGTCATAAGGACTGTCACAGATACCAGACCACCAATTCAACCCCATGACGTTCGCAACAGCAGGGGAGAATGGCATGAGCACCTTCAACATGAAGCGAAAGACACCCGGAGGCGAATACGTTGCACGGACCGGACGACCAAGGACCTCCGCGAATGTGGCCACTGCGTCGTCCCATGACATGATGTCTGGACCACCGATCTCAATAATGGCATTGTGGGCATCAGGATGGTCAATTGTGTTGACCAGGAAAGCAGCCGCGTCATCTATTGCGAGAAAGGCATGGCGGGCTTTGCCATCACCATTAATCACAGCGACTCCTCGGTTCTCAATCATGCCGCCAACCAGACGCATGAAAAGCCGGGCAAACCAGAAGGACCTGTGTAAGGTTGCTGCCTCCGCACCGCGCAAAGGAATATTGCTCCCGATGAGAGCCAACCACATGTCCATCAGGAGTGATCCCCGGAGGATGGTGTAGGGGACGCGGCTTTCTTGAAGACGTTGTTCATTCAATCTCTTGAATCGAAGCTCAGGTATTTGTGGATCAACCTCTGATACCGGTAGAGACATGAAGATAAATTGCCGGACATTATTGCGGTCAGAGGATTCGATCAGATTGAGGTATCCCTGTCCCTCATCGGCTTCGAAGCTGTACCGTCCCGTCCTGGGTACGGTTGTGTTCGCCGTCGCAATCACGACCTCCACACCGTTGCAGGCAGCATCAACACTCTCCTTGTCGCGCAGGTCGCCAAATGCTAGTTCGGTGGAGTCATCCTGCAAACGCTGGTAATCGGATGTTTGACGCACAAAAGCTCGTATCTCTTTGTGAGAATCTTGTAGCCGACGAATTACAGCCGTTCCAAGCTGACCGGTTGCTCCAACTATGAGTATCATCGAATCATCTCCTTCGAGCATGGCTTCGGGTTAAATCATGTTGCGATAGGCGCCTAACAATCTCGAACTGAGCGGCGGCGGTCACAAGCCTCCGGCTTGTTTACAGGAGAATTGCCTAGCAATTCTCCTGAGCTCGTCAGAGCCGCTATGGAGCGCAGCGACATAGCCGTTCGCTTATGGTTCTCAATCTTTGTTCAACAATAGCGCCAGAAATCGATCCGCGTCGTAGAAGGTCGACTGAACTGGCGGGGATATTTGTTGAAATAGTAAGTCAAAGGCATGGTCTGTCCACGGAAAATCGACATTGATTGCCGGTACACCTGATTCAACCAGCTTTGCGTAGTGTGCATAGGTAGCGTCCACGGGAACAAGGAAATCATCCTTCCCTTGCATGAGAAGCGTGGGCGGGGAACCAGGATGTACATGGGCGGTTGGGCAGGCTAATCGATACATGTCAGGCACTTCCTCGGGATGGCCGCCCAACAAGATATCCACCCTACCTGCATACTGATATGCCTTTTGGGGATCGACTTTTGTGCCTATGGGCACTGGGGGGATTTTTGTTGATATATTTTTTACATCAAATACTTTATATCCAGCTACCAAGTCGGTGTTCCCGTAGTAGGAGATTACGCCGCACACGGACAGATCGGCGCTTTCGAGATCCTCCGGTGTTAATTCAGGATGTCGAGGCGTATATGCAGCCAATAGGGCAATATGTGCGCCTGCAGAAGCGCCCCCTAAAACAACCTTTTCATGGTTCAAACCATAACGGTCTGCATTGGCTTTTATCCAGGCAACAGCACGTTTGGCGTCTCCGACCATGCCGTAGATATCCACTTCAGGAATAAGACGATAGGCGACATCCATCACCGTATGCCCCTGTGCTGCTAGGTGGTGAAAGAAAGGCCTTGTGCCAAAATCCTTATCCAGTAGGGCCCAGGCACTTCCGTGTAAGAAGACGAATGCCAGGCCAGTCGTCTTGCCGTCAGCCGGACGCCAGATGTCACAGAGAAGTTGCCGATCCGAACCGGGGATGGTCCAGAAAGGGATATCGCGCTCCCAGGAAGGCTCCGGGGATGCTTTCATCAAAAACCATGTCCAGCGCTTTTGAGCCATGAGCTCTGCTTGCTGAGGCGCTATTTGGTCTGACCATCCAGCGCCAAAGGCATCTTCAAACCCCTTGTGATCCCGAGTGCATCGCCAGACGTACCAGATCATCATTCCAGCGCCAACTATCCCAATTGGAATTGCCCAGTAAGCTTCATATATCCACCCAATGACAGCTCCAACTACGCCTATGATAGTCCAATAGGGCGACAATGCTCCTGCGATCAGTTTAAAAAACGCTGTAATAAATCCCAGTGGAGGCTTTGGTGATTGAATAAGGAATAGGACACTCATTAGCAGTGATAAACCTGAGAGGATGAAAGCTAGAACAATCATGATTACCTCGAAATTCGTTATCAGAAAAACGTCTAACGTTGATGTAACCTGCCCGCTGGTTCCAGCTCAGAAAGCAGCCTTGCTCATGTCGTAACTCTCTTTTTCACGCCGCTTTGCATCCGACGTAACCGGGTCAGGATTCACGCTGGGTTAGGCGTACTTCCGCTTATAATCTTGATAACCCCTGTGGCTCCGTCCAGTTCCACTGTCTGACCATCGTTGAGGATTTTTGTGACATCCTCAATCCCGACAATGCACGGCTTACCCATCTCCCGAGCAACCGAGGCTCCATGCTGAAGCGTCCCGCCGGTTTCAAGCAATACCGCTTCAGCGTTGATAAAGAGCGTCGTCCAGCCCGGATCTGTGGCCTTTGTCACTAAGATATCTCCCGGCAAGATCGGCTTCTCGTGGGGGGTTCTGAGAACCTTTACCGGCCCTTTGACGATTCCGGAGGACACCGGTGTGCCCATGAGATGGTTTTCTTTGTGCGGTTTAGGCGGGAGCTTCGGGATAAATCCTCGGGAATCGATGATGACCGGGGGGTCGTTGTTAGGGTTGAACTTGGCGTAGTAGGTATGATTGGTGGTTGCGAGAGTGCGGATGTCCAGCCCAGCCTCTACCTCCGCCCGTATGACTTCCTCAAGTTGGAGGTCAAACACCTGGTCGACCGAGTCCAGCCGCCCGGTTTCTACCCACTGGTTCCCCAGTGTGAGAGCCCGGCGTCGGAGGTAGTCCATCGCCATGATGATGTAGTACTTGGGAGATTCCCGATACGCGGCGAAGTTTTCGAGCAGCTTGTAGTTCTTCTTAAACGCCTTTACCTTCCTCGGGCTCTGCCCCGCAAGATATTCCTGCAGGAACTGAACACTCTCGATCCGTTGCTTAGCCCCACGCTCAAAGATCCCTCGTGGTGTCAGGTCGGGATCATCATGGCCCTCCATCAATTTCAAGAGGTCGAACACTTCCCCGGGCTTCTCGTAGTAACGGGGAGTGGCGACGTCGATTTCTTTTGGCCCGCGAAAGCCATAGTCATCTGCAAACAATCGCCACTTCTCCATGAACTCCGGTGAGAGCTGGTTGGCCTCGAGTTTTTGTACGAACTCCTCGGGTGTAGCGGTCTGCTGCACTTCTGTGAACTGGGACAAATCGTGGATGACAAGCCCCATCTCGATGGTCACATTGTTTGGAAACGATTTTTCGATGTTCCGGAAGTGCCCTTGCACCGATTCGGAGGCCTTTTTGAACATCTTCTTGAGTTTTCCACGTGCACGCTCGGACACCATCAAGGCTGGTAATTGAGTTTGGTTCATATGAACATTAACTTTTCCAAGGCTGATGGATGCAAAGTCCTCAAACGAGGTATCCCGTTCGTATTCAGCTTTCAATTCTGCCCTGAGCCTTGCATTCTCATCTTGGTAGTGTTGGAGGTACTCGTCGGGCTTTCCCCTCGCTTTCATCAGGGGCTTGATATACTTTACAGCTCCTAACCCCGTCTTGATGAAGTTTTTCAGCAATCCCTTGGGTAGCTTCTTCGGGATGTATTCCTTCAGATCCATCGCCTCGATGATTCGGCTCCCCAGGTCGTCAGCAAGCCGATAAGTTTTGACTACATTTTTTTTCCCAATGACCTTGGCCATCCGCCCCACATGGATATATACTCGTCCGGCGCATTCAAATGCCATACCTCGTTCAAAGGTGGTGAAGCTCTCATCGGCCCCCAGCCATTCCATCATCTCGCTCGAGAATTTCGTCCACAAGTCGCTGCCGAGGGGGCTCATATTTTCTGCCAGGCCCTGTTCGGTAACAATCGCGTCTTGATAAAGATTTTTCTGTTCCCCGGGTGGGGTGATCATCTCTTCTGGGAGTCGATAATAGGTAGTGATGGGGCGCGCCTGGAGTAGGTAGAGCTGCCCACTCTCATAGGCCCACTCGATGTCCATCGGTTTGCCGTACTCCACCTCGACCCGAGCAGCAAGCTCAGTTATAGCCAGGGCTTGCTCGTCGCTCAGGCACGGAGACGTGGGTGACACAGGGGTCCGGGACTCGGTCCCGCCGTTCACCTTAAGGTAGACTGCCACGGTCTTATTCCCGAGGGTCTTCTCCAGAATTACATTCGTGACTTTGTCCACGACCCACTTGTCCGGGGCTACCGACCCATCCACGACCGTCTCGCCAAGTCCAAAGTTGGCGTTGATCACACATTGATCGTAGGAGTTGTTCACGGGGTTCAACGAGAAGGCCACCCCGGCCACGTCCGCTGCGACCTGCTCCTGGACCACCACCGCGATCTTCGGGTCCAGCGAATCGAACCCACTCTTCTGCTTGTAGGCCACTACCCGCTCATCCAGGGCAGAGGCAAAACAGGTCTTGATGGCAGCTTCCAAGCCGTCATATTTCACGCCCAGTACGGTCTCATAGATGCCGGCAAAAGAGGCTCCTTCCAGGTCTTCTTCAGGAGAGGATGAGCGCACGGCCATCATCGTGATGTCTGCTGTTTGGAGATGTTGGCGAACTTCTGAAAGTGTCTGTTGTTGATCTTCTGAGAAGGTGAGTGTTTGGGCGCTGTCCTTTACAGTTTTGGCCGCGGCTACTATGCCATCATTTATAGCCTGGGTAAAGGCTTTCCATTCCGGACTAGCCTTGAGCTGCTCCATCCAGGGTTGGAAGAACTCGGTTGACAGCACAGCAGCGATGGGGACTGTGAAGCCTCTATTCGCCAAATAAATTAAGGATTGGCCTTTGCCCCCGACTTGTTCAACCGTGGGGATGAAAGAATCTTTGAATACAAAATACTGGGACATGATTCAACTTTCCGCTTCAAGTATATGAAAGCATTCTAACAATGTTGGATACTCTTCCGAATGAAAGAAAACCTGGCCGATTTGTCCGCCGGTGTATCATGAAATATCCATCTATCATCCGCACCTTGCCCATCATAACAACAGATATCCTATGGGGGGAAGAATCTCTGGATGAGCTGCTGGAGGATGAAGGGAAGAAGGGGAAGGGCGATGAGGCCAAGAAGTTTAGCAAATGCCCCACGGGGCCAGGGCCAGGTCCGCAGTTTCTCAAGGTACTCCTCTTCAAGCACTAGCGCTGCGAGTTGAGAACGCAGTGTTTCTACGTTAGACATATCTCCCCGATCCACCCTCTGATTGAGCTCACGGATGCTGTCACGAATCCGCTGCCTAACCTGCCCCAACATTGCGGATTTCTCATCCACAAGTCGTTTGTTGAGACTATGGAGTGGGAGGAAGAATACTAATATGGCGAAACCCATTCCAACTATTGACGGGAGAGCAAACACAATGCTTTCCTCAGTAGTCGGATAAATAAAGATCGAGGGGAGGATCATGAACACAGTGAGTACTGCGGCCCAGAATGATAGCCTTGAGAATGCGAAGATGGGTGTCGTGTCAAAAATGCCAATGGATGGAGCCTCTTGATGGAGGGTTGAAACCATCTCGAGCTGTCTGGTGTGATGGTACATCGAAACTAGGAGCATCCCCAAATTGAACCAAAAGATCAGATACACAATTGCGTCTGATATTGGATCTCCGCTGACCAAACCGGAATAGGAGGGAGCCACCCAAACCGTGCCGAGGAAAATGACCGTCCCGGCAAGTTGGATCAGGATAACAGGCCTGGATGACATCGTGGTTAGCAGATACTCGTAACGCTCGTAATCCTCCACTTCTAAACCGCTCGCCGGACGGAACTGAGCCAAGGATTGCTTCGCGATCCGGTCAAGGATGTGCATCATGGCGAGCATGAGTGGAGTCCAGACTGCGGTCCATGTCAATGGTATGGTGAAGAGATACTTCTCGGTATTGCCCGAGACCCATTGGGAGCCATGGAGGATCAACAGGATGACCACAGCAAGGACGACATATAAACCCAGCGGAGCTAGTGGAAGGCCCTCAGCAAGATGTTGAACTAGGTCTACCCAACTACGGCGATGTATTTGTTTTGCCATTGTGATGTATGTGTTTCAAGCCGACCAAACTCGGAAAAGAACCTTTCCTCATAATGGCTAAGTAGCTTATTGTTCCAGTTATTTCTTACCATTAATGACATTGTGACGTCCAGTATCAATCAGTCGCGGACACCTAACGGCGTTGAACTAGGCGGCGCCGCTGATCTACTCCTCTCATGCACTACACAAAACGCGGGGGCCGCTCTAGCGAGAATGGAAGTGTTAGCTGGCGCCAAATTCCTCGCTACTTACGATTTTCTCTAGAGCCTAACTCGCCCACTCACATTGTGCTTCTTCTAGTTTATCGTATCGGGCTACTGGCTTGAGCATCTCGACTCACGAAAGGGGGCGCATGGATGCTACACCGCGTTGACGAGGCATCGTTTCGAGCTACCTCGATCTAACTGCTGCCTCATAACGAGACTCGGATGATACTCCAATGCAAACCTCGTAACGCACAAACTCTACTGTGTCGTCGAATTCGGTGATCGGCTTTAGGGATGCTTCCGCGGTGGCCACCACACCCACTACCTGTTGGACAGGAGGCTCCCCCGTTTCGATAAGCGCCCATGCACCGACGGGTGTCCTAAAATCGCCCTTCGGAGAGTCTATGGGATGGAATACTGCCTCCCAGCCAGGAGGTGCCGCGACCAGGTGCACAATCCGCGTTGATTGATCTTCAGACATGGTACTCCTTTCAATTTGTATGAGGCAAAGAGCTTTGAACACATCGTTGGCCTCATATTCATACTCTTAGCAGACTTGATTCCTGCGCCTGCTAACATTCGCAAAGTGAGCTGCGCTCCCCGCCCTACCCTTTTTCATTCTCGCGTATCCCACGGTCATATTCAATCTGAAACCCGAATTGCCCTTTGTTGCGATTGCAGGTTTTCGCCTCTTTCACAGAAGAACGGCGGCAACCTTCGGTTGCTTCGCCGTTCTTCCAAGCGATCCGAATGATCGCCACTTGGCGCCAGCTCCGGTGAGGTCTTAGTCATCGCCAGTCTATTCCCTGACCTCGACAACGAATAGCGCAGCATCATATTCTCCAGGGATGTTGCCTGATGTAGCAAGAAAATCTCCTGTTGGTGACCAGATTAGGCGGGGGTTGTCATATTCCCCCGTCCTCCAGGTGTTGATAGATTCACCATCTGGGAACCGCAAGACCGTGAATTCACCCGCGTAGCCAAAGGCAATTGCAGACTGACTGGGTGACAAGGCAGACCAGAAAGTGCCCTCGGCAACTCGGTGCACTTGGCTGCCTGGAGGATCTACAGGGCGGATCCAGAGAGCAATATCCCCGCCAAATGTATTCGGGCGTTGCAGCAGCACCCAGCGACCATCCGGGGTGAAGGCAGGGTGCCATAAGTGTGTGTAAGGCAGAGTCTCCACCTCCCTTGTATCTGAGTGGAAAAGAAGAACTGGGGGGAAACTCGCTTCATCCCCAGTTGCATGAAGCAGGATGTGGTAGAGATCGTCGTGATCGAGCGATGCGGCAGTAGCTTGCTGATTGACCCAGTCCCACGAATCTTCTGGGATTTCGGTAGCTGGAACACCAAAAAGATCAGGAGCCACTTGGACGACTTCTCCTCCGGCCTGGATCAGGAGGGGACCTCGAGAGCGGGTTTCATAAATAAGGAATAAATCATCCGTAACCCATTCCCCACCTAAGCCACAACATCCCAACCTTTCGTCAAGTTCCCAATCGACCCGGTTTTCTACTCGTCCGGTAGCGCTATTCGTGATCGTTGTCGTATGTTTGACCCACCCATCCACAGAGTCTTGGGTAATAGTCTCAGCCCGAAAGGTCCCGTCAGAAGACTGGGTTTCATCCGGGGGACCAAGGATCTCGATTTACTCAGCCAGGGTGGGAACGAAATCTTGACAAGGGAATCCAATCCAATAGCTGTCTGTGGCGCTTACGGCAGCGCTACCGTCTGGTTGCCAGGAAATATCGGGGCTGTGCTCGCTAAACTCGAAGTGCCCATATTCACAAATTTCATCCGTGTGGGGGTTGAGAAAAATCAATTTGCCCGGTGGAGCTTGAGGATCAGCGGCCATATCTTCCGGGGTCCACAGCCAGAAACCTAACCACAGACCGTCCGGAGCCCAGCTGTCAATCCGGATTTCGGCTCCCTGGGCTATTGGCTCGATCGACGTATCCGGGATAGCTGTTGGAGGGATGCTTGTACTTGTTGGTGACAAGGTCTGCGTTGGAGTCCGAAATGGAGTTGTTGTCGGTGTCGCACTCTGAACAGAGGGCACCTGGGATGTTTGCACTGCATTACCGGGGCCGCAAGCCTCTAATAATAGAAATGTTAGTGCGAACAAGAAGTGATGGATTTTTAAGAACCTTTTCATGATATTCTCACACTTAGAAAGAAACGATCGTAATAATGCCGCCCAACAGCCTCGAGCTGAGAGGCGGCGATCTATTCAATCCTCCAACGATGAGGAAATACGAAGTCATTCCTTTAAGCTAATCGGCTAAGCCGATTAGCCGTCCGCTCCAGCGAGACGTTAGGCATCGGGCATCTATGCGCGAGGGTCTACCTTCATCCGAGCATACTCACTGATCCAATTCCCTTGGTGCAATTAGATACATGTCAACATCGTCCGGTCGTATCGTCGGTGGATTGCCCATGGTGTAATCTACCCTCACTATTTGACCTTCGACGATATGCAGTGTAGATATCATGAATCGGGCTTCGTTGATAAACGCGATCGCATACTCACCACTGGGATAGATCGGATCGGAGAATGCAGAGTCGGAAACCGAGTAAACAGCGTAGAGATCTGAAGCATCAACTCCAATCCAAGAATCGATATCATCCTTCCTAATGAAATGACCTTCTCCTGCTAGGACTGGAAGGACTTCGACCGTCTCGCCTTCGACCTCTCCTTCTTTACACTTCGGAGATCCGCCAAGCCCATCGTCGTTTGTACATTGGGCCTGTACATATCGAAAGAGAGATCGAAGCGCTTCTATATCGCCGTCCAGGCCGATTTGAACAACACGATCGAGCTCTTCCATACCTGTCAGTGGGATTTCCGTGGAAACTGTTGGTGTCGATGTCGATGTGGGTGGGCGCGCCTGTCTGGTAGCAGTCTTCATGGCCACAATTGTGGCGAAGGCAGCGGCGTTTTGGGTCTTGTTAATGTTCGGCGTAGCCTGGTAGCTGCCTTCTGCGACGGCAGTAGTATCTGGAGTGGGCGTTGTGGTTGCGGTGAGTGTCGGTGAGATTGCACTGGCCGTCGGCGTCACAGATATATTTGCCCTTACCTCTGAAGTTAAAGTACCCTCTATCTCGGTAGAAACCTCTGTACAAGCAGTCAGGATAAAGATGAGCGTGAGAACGAATGGGAGCAATTTGGACGATCGCATGATCTTCCCCTTCACCATTTCTAAATGACCCTAACAATAAAGAGCAATGATTACCTGAGTATGATACCCGAATATCATGTTGGCAATGTCATATTACAGCCAGGTAATGATGCTTTCTGGCGGACCCTATAATGTCGACAAGGAATGATCATGGAAAATCGGAACAAGATCTTGATTGTCAACGATGAGGACGCAATCCGCGCAACCCTTTGGCAGCGGCGTTGAAACGTGCCCGATACGACGTACGCGATGCATCCGATGGGGAACAAGCCCTGGGAACTACAAGGAGAGAAGTCCTGCAACCAATGGATTTCGTTTCACCTCTTGCTCCTTATGCTGAAGCTCAGTGATTGCGCCTAACGGTCGCGAGCTGAGGCGCCTGGGATCGCCCCAGCTCCTGCTCACCACGATATCAAAAACGCTCCATCGATGGCAAATCATGGCGCATCCCAGGTCGCCTCCAGTGAGTGGTTAGGCGGCTTTATCGCTAGCCCGACGGTTCATATAGATCATTACAATGTGCCGTTTCTTCTAAGTCTCTGAACAATTTCTTCCAACTTACTTTTTGTCATTAATTCGCTAAAACCACTCCCGGGACTGTACCTGGATGCTTGATACACAACCTCTTGATACTCTGGCGGATAGGGCGATTTCATCTCTATGACCGCTTCCAGACCAGCTATGACTTGCTTAGCAACTTCATCTAAGGATTTCTGTATCGTGCCTAACTCCGCTTTCAGCATACCCTGCAACGTATCGCTGTCGCCTAGCCTCTGGCACTCCTCGGTAAATATATCTGCCCAAATTTCAAAAGAGTTTAGCTGGACCTCTACAGTCCGGGGCCAATTCTTTACCATCAAATTGTAAGGCTCACTCAAGCCCGCAAAAGACACGCGACGAAAGTCAGAGCGCAGTATAACCGTTGGCTTTCCGAGACACTTTGCCATCGCAAATTCCACCACAGTCCCTGAATCCAGCTCCAGGCCATCGAAGCGCGCCAGGATAATATCGGCTTTCACAACCTCTAGGAGATCAGTATTCCTTATATAGGCTTCGACATCAGGTCTGTCCAATTCCTGCAATTCCCTGGACTGAGGTAAGAATAATTGAAATTTCCCGCTAGACAATTTACAAACAGACTCCTTGAGTAAAATATTTGTTGCCAGCTCGTCTTGTGTGAAAAGCCCCCCTGCGGAGTAAACTATGTATGGGCCCTCAGAGTTGGTCGCTCCCCGGCTTGTTGTATCCTCATTCTCGCTCATATGCTTGTCCTTTCAAATTGAATTTTCAATAATGCATGCAACTATCTAAGCCGCCTAACGGTGTGTTCACGTGATCCGGCGTTTTTGACCCGAGCCATCCTTTGCTTGGAACCAAATACTCAAAGAGCGCGCCGCTTGGCTGTCGGCGCAGCCGGGTCACATGCAACTGGGGTTAGCCCGCTATTTCTGCGGTTTACGCAACTGTGGTGGACCTTGCAGTATTCGTTCGCGCATTGAATCTACTGGCCATTCATCTTCATAACCTTTGCCAGATCTAAAGGGCGTAATAGATTCCAACCACCAAGTCGCTCCCAAGTCGGCGCGTTGCTCGACCAAATTAACCACTTCTTTAGATTCTGCATCAGCTGTGACCCCCATGATGATTATTTCCAATGGCTGCTCATGTTTGCGATGCTTACTCAGGTAACGAACCATGTCATCCAGTTGGGCGAGCTCTTGTTCATTCTCTTCAACCTCGAACAAAGGAAATGCTCCATCCCATTTTGCGGCCCTTCGAAAGGGTGCTTTATTGGGCCAGATCCCACCCACCCAAATAGGAATGTGAGGCTGCTGTAGTGGTTTGGGTAGAAAATGCGCGTTCTCGATGTGATAATATTGCCCCGCATAGCTGAACGGTTCACCACTCCATAACCCAACCAGTACAATTAATGCTTCATCCAGCATTGCCCCTCGCTTCTTGAGATCAGGCTGTTCACCCAGATGCGCCCACTCGGCTTTTCCACCTCCGATACCTACACCCAGTGTTAGCCGCCCTCCTGAAAGATGATCGATCGAGACAGCCTCGCGCGCCAACTTCCAGGGACGACGCCGGGGAAGGGGTGTAACCGTAGTGCCGATCCGGATTCGGTGCGTACTGACAGCGACCGCAGCAAGGGCTACCCAAGGATCAACCATAGGCAACGTCCAGCCTGCAATATGATCCCAAATGAAAAAACCATCCCAGCCTGAGTTTTCTGCATCCTGAGCTAGATTAGCCAGAAGACGTGCGTCTCCATAGGCTCCAAAGTTGGGTAAGTAAATGCCGAATTTCATAGAACTGACCCTTTCTCAAGTCTATCAATTCTGATTATCGGGCCAAAATCTGAATCTGTGGACTAGCTTCCAAATAACATACTTTACAGGATTAATTGGAGAAACCCACTGAGTCTTTAGTTGGCAGGCAGGTTGCGCGTCAAACCAGTTGGAATCGAGGTACCGACAATGGAATTTAATTATTTACCGATAAATTTATTCGGCTTCCGATTACTCTTACAATCAGCCCCTGATAATTTTATTAAACTACCCCCTACAGGCACCCTATCATAACCCCCTCCGTTTCACTCCGGAGATGCTGCTTGAGAGCCTCCAGTTCGCCCTGAATGTTCTTATCAGGGTGGGGAGAAAAGTATCTCCCTTGCTAAACATCCCGAGGTGTAACCGAGTGGGCAGACCCATGACTCCAGATCAAAGCCAGGAATATCTATTGATTACAACATGACTCACCTGAGGGCTATGTAATCACCTCTTCAACTCGATACCAATCCATTCCCTGTGTAGCTATGTAATGAAATTCCTTAGCAGAATCGAATACAACCTTGCCCCCTCCTAGGACAACGATATTGTCGAAGGTTTCACCCTCTTCGCCATCAAGCACAACGCTCTGACGACCTTCAACTAGTGCTGGATAAGCAAAATGGCTGCCATCTGGTGAGAAGGTGAATTCATCCGCGCTCTTGTAAGGTCCGAATCTTTGGTCATCGACACAAATATAAAGTTCATTTTTAGCATAGATGGCGTACATCACGCGGGAGCTATCAGGACTGAAGGACTTCTCGCCTATGCCGATCTGGCCTTCAAAGGGTCCGTGCACAACGCCATCGATGACAAGCACTTCCTTCCCACCTCGTTTCGCCAGGTACAGATAGCGAGAACTGTCAGGGCTGAAGAGGACAAGTGCCAGGTCATTAAAAACTTCCCCGGGTTCTCCATCGATGATCATATGAAATTCTTTTTTTGGAAGGAGACCAAGAAAACCTTTTGCACCGGTCTTGGTTGCGAATGCGAGACGATTGCCATCCGGGCTTAACGTCACCGAATCCATGAGCACATCAGGGTACGGTCCTAGTTCTAGGCCGTCAGCCACAAGATACGCTTGTCCGGCCTTCTTAGCACAATAAACGAGGTGATCCCCGACATCGCTTATGGATCTATCCGTCAGACCTAGGTCGTCATAGCGTCCTTGTTCGACGCCATTTACGACGGCCACCCACTGGTTTCCATCCCTGGCCGCATAGGCGTAAAACGAGCCATCGCGATTGAAATGTGGGTTATCGACATGATCATAGGGTTTCTGCTGCTCACCGTCGAGGATCAGCGCTTCTTTTCCATTGATCCTTGCTTTGTAACCCAGACGCTCACCTCCAGGGCTGAAAATAAGCTTCCCTAATGCTTCGAAGGGGCCTTGTCTTCCCTGATCAGTGATCACATGCCACTGTTCGCCATCATAAGCCCCGTAGGCGTATCCCTCTCTGCCGGGGTTGAAGATTGTGTCATACTCAAGGATCCCTTTATATGTTTGTTGCTCTTCTCCATCAATCACGACACATGATCCATCGTGCGATTTAACCGTGTAGGCAAATTGGCGACTATCCGGGCTGAACTCCAATGACTCAGGCATTACCATCATATACGAGCCGAAATTCTCATCATCAACAATCGTGATGATCTTTCCAGATTCCTCCATAGCAAAGTAAGCGATTCGGCGACTGTCCGGGCTGAACATCATGCCAAAGAGAAGTTCATACACATTCTGCCTCTCATCGTTAACCTGAACATAATTCCAATCATCTTCCTTCATGACCGCAGCCAGGCGCCTCTGATCCGGGCTTACCAAGAAGTACGGTACCATTCGCTGGTTGAATTTCGTCCAATCCATGGTGGCGAGTTTGGTCTTCGATTTAATTTGCCGCATGATGATCCCTCCCCGTCAAATGAAATCCTTGCTGCATACTGCTCGTGATATTTACAAAACGAACTTAGGTTACGGCTCGATCGATGCCCGGGGTCCGTTTGAGTAGATCCGATCGAATGACCCAGACGAGATACAAAATCGCTACTATCAATATCAACTCCGTGCTCTCCTCCCAGAAGACAAACCAGACGATGTCATCACGCATGGCAGAGAGGAAGATCAACCGTAACGTACCAAATCCCAGATGACCTACGGCAACGGCGAAGGTTCCGCCTAACGGCCTCGAGCTCATCTGCCAGGGATCGGATCATACTACATCGGATCGCCGCGCATCTCTGGTCAGATGCGGCGAGTTGATTGTATAAAAACGCTGCACACGCATGGCGCTCTCCAAACAGCGCACTGCCCTCAAGAACCGCGTGCATTCCACTCTGGCCAAGTATGCCCTCTCCCTGGACACCGACAGCGATATCTTTGCCCAAAAATGGAGGCCGGAGCTCACCAAAGCCTGTTGTGCCCTTCCGCCAGAAACGCAGCGCTGCATGCAGCAGCACCTCATTGCGCTGGATCATGTCCAGGGCCAGATCAAAGAACTCGAAGAGCGCATCAAGCATCGGGGTGAAATCACCCCCAATATCCAGCTTCTCAAAACGCTTCCCGGTGTGGCCAACATCCTGGCGGTCTTGATCGAACGTGAGATGGGCAGCGCAGATCGCTTCGCTTCTTCGGCCCATTTCGCTAGCTATGCTGGAACTGTTCCAACCGTCAAATCCAGCGGCGGCAAGACCCGCTACGGAAGGCTCAGAAAGCAGTCCAACCAGTACCTCAAATGGGCTTTCATCGAAGCTGCCAATGTTGTTGTTCGCCAACGCCGTCATGCTAACTGGAGGGCCAAGCACGTCACCATGCTCTACGAACGCATCCGGCAGCGAAAAGGTCATTCCGTCGCCGTTGGCGCGGTGGCGCGACACTTATCCGAAGCGGCCTATTGAATGTTGAGAAAACAAGAACCCTATAAAGATCCAGCCAGGCAAGTGGTCACCAAGGCAAGGATCAGCGCGAAGCTAACATGGTACGGAAGAAACCGTGAGTTGATTGCGACTCCCTTGCCGAACATACTCATGCCGCATAGACGGCGAATGGATGTTTCCGGGTAGACCGGCTTGATTGCTACTGGCATATTCATGATGGTAAGGTGCTCATGACCTGAGATATTTTCGATTCCTGGAAAACACGCTTGACACTCGCAGCGTTTTCGTAGATGTTAGCCAGCACCAGGCTTGACGATGTATTCATCGCAGGCTGCGAGAAACTCGGCTGGAATGCGACGCGGCATCAGCGATTCCGCACCAAGCCATACCCAACGACTATGTCCTCGGGCTAGGGTGGCCCCATTGCCCATAAGCGAAATGGTGTCATGTCGACTAAAGCTGGAACTTCCGACGTCTGATATATATGAACTAATCTCTATTTCATCCCCGATTGCGGCCTGACGCTGATACTGAACATGGCTGGATGACATGGCCAACACATACCGTTTCAGCACTTCTTGCCCTGGCCAGCCAATCGCGGCTCCGAATTCAACTCCAGCGGTTTGCATGTAACTCATATACGTGCAATTGTTGACGTGCTGCTGCATGTCGAGGTCACGCCACTCGACTCTCTCCTGTATCTGGAATACTTTATTCGGTGGTGGAGGTTTTGGGTAGCGTTTTCGGGCCGAGTGTGCCGCGAGCCTCCCCTCAGGAAAGAAAACAGCTATTACATCCTCGGGGATAGGAGTGGGACGTTGTGTTTCGACATCGACACAGACAAATTCGCTCCAAGCCCGAGCAACCAGTTCCTCGGAGCCTTGAACGCTGAATTCGTAGTTACGAACGAGACTTGCACGCCGAAGTTCCCCCATACGCATCTTTACATCCACCGTGTCCCAGTATCGGAGGGGCTGCAAGTACTGAATCTTCGTCTCACGAATCAACCATCCACGACCCCTAGCCAACTCACTCTCAAATGTGTATCCAGACTCGGCGGCATGGCTCATGAATGCCTCTTGCATGTAGTAGAGGTAGTGAATGCTATCAACAACTCCGTAGGCATTGCATTCCTGGAACCTCACACGAAAGGGATATACATATGCTTTTGACATTGAAACCTCCACAATCCATTAGCGATAGGGCTACTCTATGCAGTTTACAATCTCTAGAGACGCTGCTTACTCGAAAATCTCAGCGAAGAGAAATGACTGGAGACAACATACTTGAGCAAACTGAAGCACCTTCTAGCATCTGACAGTACTATCAATACAGTGCCGGCTAACG
>CAYGBK010000047.1:0-46695 GCA_964348095.1 uncultured Thermodesulfobacteriota bacterium
TGGCCGTTGCATTTCCGTGGTTCGTTAATCAGAGAACCGATCTGCCATCGTCGCCCATCTATCACGAAATGGTCTCTGAAATAGAACGCATGGACACGAAAACATGGGAAAAAGTCAGAAGTTCGATCCGATCAACTGACAGAGAGCTTTCAGCATTCCTAACAAAATCCAATAGAGAGCACTATGCAATCAAGTATAATGACTTCATGGGAGTCCGAAGCGATTGGGCAGATTGACAGGTAACCAAGATTTCCAAAAAATTCTCATCCGATGTCCTAACTGGGTGGGAGACCTCGTCATGGCGACACCTGCCTTAAAGGCCATCCGACTGAGATTTCCCCGGTCCCACATTGCCTGGTTGGTGAAGCCTTACGTCAAGAAGGTCATCGAGGACCTCCCTTACTGCGATGAAATCCTCGAGTATGATGACAAGAAAAAAGACCGGGGAGTGGGTGGACTTATCTCATGGGCAGGACGCCTCCGAAGAGAGCAATTCGACCTGGCGATCCTTCTTCCCAATTCGTTCAGTTCGGCCTTGATGGTCTTTTTGGCAGGAATCAAACGCCGTGTAGGTTATAGCCGGGAGGGAAGAGCAATAATGCTTACGGACCCCATCAGACCAATTCGAAATGGCACCAAAATCGTGCCGATTCCCATGGTGGAATACTACCTGAGAATCACCGACTCCCTGAGGTGTCCTCGCGTCACGACGACTCCTGAACTGTCGTTCTCCTCAGCCGCGAGAGAGGAGGCGCAGGCTATTCTTGACCGATGCGGCGTGAGTGAAGAGCGGATCACCATAGTCATGATTCCCGGGGCTGCCTACGGCTCTTCAAAATGCTGGAGACCAGAGTATTTTGCCCAGGTAGCTGACCATTTGATTAACAGCTATGCCTGCAATTTGCTTATCGTTCCGGGTCCGGAGGAGACTGAGATCGCCAGGGATATCGAGGCCAGAATGCACAGCACGCCATATGTACTCACGGATCCAGTCGTTCCACTGGACGTCCTCATGGCAATCATACAGGCCAGCTCCCTTGTCATCACGAATGATACGGGCCCCCGGCATTTTGCCGTGGCGTTCAACAAACCCGTGGTTGTCATCATGGGCCCCACAGACCCTCGCTATACCAATCTTAACCTCGAGAAGACTTTTGTGCTGCGTCAGGATATTGACTGCAGCCCCTGTCACCTCAAGGTCTGTCCCCGTGATCACCTATGCATGACAGCGATAACACCGGATAACGTCACTCAGGCCGCCGGCAGGCTTATCGATCAGTTTGTGATGGGGACCCCGGACGAGCGGAAAAAAAGGCTGTGAACACAGGGCAGGTTTTTCTCGATGAATCTTCTCAGTGACTGATTACCGACGACCGGAAACTGGCATCCGGACCAAAAGCTTCTGAACATCGAAGAGCGACCTCTCGGACGTATAGCAGAACCGAGAGGCCGCTCTCAAATCCACCAGGAGCGATAAATTCCGATGGATGTAACAATCGAGAGATTCAAGGAGATTATCGACCGCTTCAAAGAGACAAAGATTGCTGTAATTGGCGATATCGTAGCGGACATCTATGTCTATGGGAAGCCCTTTAAACTCTCTCGGGAGGCCCCGGTACTCGTCGTCCGTCATGACGGACAAGAAATCCTCCCAGGAAGTGCAGGGAACACAATCAACAACCTCGCGCACCTCGGTGCTCGTGTCTTTCCCATCAGCGTGCTCGGCGATGACGAGGCTGGAAAATCTCTGTTGACCCAATTCTCCAAGATGAAGGTCGAGATGGACGGGCTGATTTCTGCAAAGAATCTCGAAACCATTACAAAAACCCGAATCATGGCTGGCGACGAACATACCTCAAAACAGCAGGTCATTCGTATCGATCGTGAGACGAAGGGAACCCTTCCCAAGGCTATGGAAGACAGAATGATGACCTATCTCGATCGTTTATCAAACGAGATTGATGCGTTCATCGTCGCCGATTATGGATACGACACGGCCACTCAGACGATTCTCGATCGAATCAAAGCCATCTCCGTACGGAAGATCGTCGTGGCCGATTCCAGATACCGGCTCAACCTTTTCTCGGGGATCACCGCGATAACACCAAACGAGTCTGAGGCAGAAGCGATTTCCCGTCAGAGAATCGCCAGTAGTCAAGAGGCCATTCAGGTAGGGCAAAAACTAGTGGAGGAACTTAATCTGAAAGCCATTCTCATTACCAGAGGAAACAAAGGAATGGTTCTTGTGGAGCAGTCAGGCAATACATCAGACCTCCCCATCTGTGGCACTGACGAAATCACCGATGTGACTGGGGCCGGTGACACGGTTGCTGCGGTCTTTGCGGCATCCCTGGCCACAGGGGCCTCTTTCTATGAGGCAGCCCGTTTGTCCAACTATGCAGGAGCCGTGGTGGTCATGAAGGGTGGAACAGCGACTGCATCACCCAACGAATTGATCGACTTGATAACGTGGGACCTTGGAACGAGAGGGTAATGCCACGTCTCGGCGGGGTGTCATCTATTCGGTAACCCTCAGGACGACACCCGCTCTCCCCCAATGGCTTACCCCGTGCAAAAACGTCTGTCATCAACGCCAGTGACCGACAACAAAGCAGTGACTGGTTTCAAAGGATTGATGAGCAAAAGCGGCAAATTCATTCGAGATCACGGTAAGCTGTTACAGATTGTCAATCGATTGAAATCTGAGGGAAAGAGAATTGTATTGACAAACGGCTGTTTCGACTTGCTTCACGTCGGACATATCCGTTGTCTTCAAGGGGCAAAGAACCAGGGCGATGTTCTTATACTTGCTGTCAACAGCGACCAATCCATGAAGAAGTTGAAACGGAGAGGCCGTCCTATAGTGGAGGAGAGAGAGCGCATTGAGATTCTCGAAGCGCTGGAATGCATCGATTTCATAACCCTCTTTTCCGAGAAGACGTTGGACCGCCTCCTCCTTATCCTCAAGCCCCATGTCCACGCTAAAGGGACTGACTACACCCAAGAAACAGTACCTGAAAGAGAGACCGTCCTCTCCTATGGGGGGGAAATAGCCATAGTCGGAGATCCCAAATCCCATTCGACATCTGATCTCATCCGGTCCATTACGGGAATCCAAGAGGATAAGACACCCCCTACGAAATAATAACCCGAAGTTGACTCAGAAAAGCACTTTCCCACCCGTGAATGTCTCCCATCCCCCCTATTGCTTCCCCTGGGGTGATTGTCTGAAAGTCCGGTTGGACTCTGCTCGGCGAATCTTCCTTGCCGTGAGACTCTCCAAGCATGTGGAACCGCCCGATACACTGGAAATGAATCCCACCCATCCAGGATCGCTCACCGTCGGCGACGGCGCCGGATTCGCCTCTGCTTCCGGCCCCATCGGTTGTGAAGCCAGAAATACTGATCTGGATAGTCCCTGACCATGCGCTCCAGGATTTTGGTATAAGCTTCTGTGTTCGTCTCGAGGTCTCTATCCAATTCTCCAGTCATTTTGGGGAACAGAGGGGAACCGATAATAACATGGTGGTGGCTTTTTCTTTCTCTGATTGTGAATAAGGGGATCATCGGAGCCCCAGTCCGCAAAGAAAAAACCACGGGTGAGGGCGTAACTGGAGCCTTTTCACCAAAAAAATCTACCGTAACCCGGCTTTTCTTTCTTTCCCGCTGATCCACGAAAATCGCAACAATCTTCCCCTGGCGAAGACTGTCGATAACTTCCTGGCTGACATTTCGCTTTGGAAGTATCCGGACTCCCGCGGCTTCTCGGGTCCTTCTGACGTACCGGTCGATCCACGGGTTACTGATTCTCTGGGCCAGGGCAACAATGGGATAGCCAAAAAAAGAGGCGCCAAGAGCTGGTATCTCCCAATTACCAAAGTGAAAGGTCAGGGCAATCACACCTTTTCCCTGTTTGATGGCTTGCTCCAAGTGTTCTCGTCCTTCTATACGGGCATATCGATGATGGTAATCTATCCGTAGTTTCGGCATTCTCAAGAACTCGACGAGGATCATCCCGAGATTTGAAAACGTACTTTTGGCTATCTCTGCTCGCTCCTCTGGGGTTTTCTCGAGGCCAAAGGCAATCTTAAGATTTCTCAGAGCGAGTCTTCTCCGACTCCCCACGACTCGATAGGCCAATCTTCCCATGGTTCGACCAATCCACAGCGCCAACTCAAGAGGCAGGATATTGAGCATATAGGAGAGACAGCGCAGGAACAAATAGCTCACATAAGAGGTCATTCGATGCTCGCCCTCACCCGAATTTGTAGTTCAGGAGCACCTCCCTTGCGGGACGCTTCACCCAGCGCACATGGAGAACAATTCTTGGCCTCTAACCTTCAGGGCAGGCCAGAATTGATACCTTTGATTTCCGACTTTCAGCGGATTCCGTCATGCCACTATACACAGTCACTCCACCGGCCTCAAGAACATTTCTGACTATCAGTCTCGGCGACGTATGCTAGACAGGAGGATGGTTTCAGGGATTCGAACAAGATGCGGAAGATCTGAATCGGCGTGGCCTTTCGGCCGTGTAGGCCTTCGATTTAGGAGAGATGTTCCAGAAAAGCGAACGGGGAATTTAAGAACACCGTCTACTGGTCTCCTTCGAACTGGAAGACTTCCTCACCATCCTTGACCAATCCTTGCTCGTGAGCCTTGAATTCCAGATACCTGTCTTGGTTTTTCAGATACTCGATCTCCTCAAGGAGAGTTGCATTCTCTCGACGTAACGATTGATTGGTCTCAGTCAGCTTGCCCAAGTCCCGTTTTAGCCTGAAGACGTGAAGAAGCCCGTTCTCCCCAAATATGGTTACAAGAACCATGATGAGAGAAAAAGCCAGAAAAAGAAGCAAGAATTTCTTTTTCTTCATCGATTCGTCCGATCGCTTCGGCCGGGTTTAAAAGACGATTGACAGCGGAAAGGGGGCTCATTCAAGCCTGAACTTGATAACCACAGTACCCCACTCATTCGTCTGCGATTGGCTCTCCGGGATCGCCTTGAATCGCCACCGTCGCAAATAGTTTGTGGCCACCCTTTCCAGTTCGACATCTCCCGCCCGTTTCACCGGAATGACTCTATCCACCGTACCATTGGGGCGGACCCAGAATTTCATTTCGAATTCAGTCTCAATGTTGGCTTTTACTATCGGTATGGGAGGAACATAGGTCAACTCGCGACGGGCGATTGGTCCCTTTACTCCGAGCTTTTGTGCGTCATCCTTTTCTCGAGAGCTTTCCTCCGTTATCGATTTCAATCGTGTCAGAACCAATTCCGTCGCCGGGTCAACCTCGACTTTCTGATCCTTAAGAATTTCAGATGAAACATCAATCGGAGGTCTCACGCCTTTGTAGGTCCCCGAGGGACCAATACTTTCCTGAAAGGCCCTATTAATCCCCTCGAAAGAGGGAGAAGTCAAAAACCATTTGATCCTCTCCTCCTCTGACGCCACCTCCTGGGTCTTCGGCAACAAAACGTCTGGTGAAGGCAGCCTTAGACTCTCCCCGAGACTCAGCTCATCCATTCGCCTCTTCACCACTGTTCTGTCAACCAGGGTATCGTTAGAAACGGTTGCATGTCTTTTCTGATCGACCTCGGCGGGCCTCTCAACCCTTTCCTCCGGGGAAATTTCCAGCACCAGCTCCCTCGAGGTGATCAATTCGATGGGGATTATCCCCGAATCGTTTCCCGTAAAATCGGGGAGCACTATCGCTAGGAAAAGATGAATGGCGAAGGAACAAAAGACAAATGGGAAAAATCCCTTTCTAAGAACTCTTCTGATCCCTATTGCTTTTTCCCTCTCTTTCCGGGCTTTGTTGCGATTGCCAGTTTGTTCAAACCGGCATTCTTTGCCACATCCATGACGGCCACGACAGTTCCGTGCGTTGTATCCTCGTCAGCCCGAATGATAACCATTGTATCCCGATTCTCACGGGCAACTTTGTTGAGCAACTTTTCCAGCTCTTTCACACTGATCGGATCTCTAGTACCCCCAATTTCCTGGTCTATATAGAGTTTTCCGTCCTTCGTGATTGTTATCTTTACCTCTTTGCGCTCCTTCGAGATTTCTTTTGCCGAGGATGTCGGCAGTTTGACTTTGATGGCAGGAGCCCCGATAAAGGTAGTTGTCAACATGAAAAAGATGACGAGAAGCAGGACGACATCAATCAGGGGGGTTATGTCCATTCTTGGATCTACGCGCCTTGTCTTCTTGAATTGCATCTTGCCCTCCTGGACTTTACCTCTCTTTGAGGAGATCGGCGACTCGGATCGAGCTCTCTTCCATTTCCATGATCAGGGCATCTGCCTTATCGGCCAAGTAACGGTAGACAACGTAGGTGGGAATAGCTACAATCAGTCCAGCAGCAGTCGTTATCAGAGCTTCTGATATCCCACCTGCCAGATCACCAGGATTTCCAACTCCTCGCAGGGTAATCACCTCAAAGGCTTTTATCATCCCTGTGACCGTCCCCAGGAGGCCAAGCAGTGGAGATATCACGGCAATGGTACCAATGACATTTATATATCGCTCGAGGACAGAGGCTTCCTTCCGTCCAACCTCCTGGATACTTTCCTTGATAATCTCTCTTCTTTTCCCGAAATGCCGTATCCCAGCCAGAATGATATTCGCCATCGAGGACTCATCTGTCCGACACCGTGTAATCGCCTCCGGGATTTTCTCTCTCCGAATCAAGTCTTCTACCTCTATCAGAAAATCCTTCGGTATCACCTTACTTTTCCGCAAACTCCACAAACGTTCCAGGAAAATAGCAAGACCCACTACCGAGCAAAGGGCGATGGGTATCATAACCCATCCACCTTTCAAGATTATTCCGTACATTTCTCCCTCCTATTGACTTCCCGTTCTCCGGTCGATTTCAGTTATCATGGTTCGGGCCTTCTGTTTTGAGGATTCCGAGCGAGACACGTCTATGACTTTCAGGTAGATCTGCTTGGCATTGGCCCACTTCTTCTTCTCCATGTAGATCTCGCCCACCTGGAACAGCGCTGCATCGACCTTCTCAGCTTGTTTGGGATAAAGATAGATAGCTTTCATGAGTTCGACAATAGCAGTGCTACTGTCACCCATTCTCCGGTAAGTCTCGCCGACTTTGAGTTGAGCAGAGCTCGCTACATCCGGATCCCATGACTTCGTTGCCTCTTTGAGGAACTCGGTGGCCTCAGCATATCGCATGGATTCGAGAAGAATCAACCCCAGCTTCAGGGCACCCTGAAAGCGAATTGGGTCGTCTGGATAACGCTCGATGAGTTCGACTAGTTTCTTCTCAGCGATCTCCACCCTACCGAGTCTCTCGAGACAGTCAGCAGCTTTGAGGTATGTTTTTCCAGCCAGATAACTCTCTGGAAACCTTTTGGCTACGAGATCGTAACCCTCCAGGGCTCCTCGGTAATCTCCCAGCGCATAGTAACTCTCTGCAATTTCGAAGTAGGCATCTGCAATATAATTGCTCCTGGGATAGTGCTTGACAACTCGACCGAATTCACGGATCGAGCGCTCAAAATCCCTCTGTTCTCGGTAAATCTCTCCAAGCTTGAACAGAGCATCATCAGCTAAATCACTCCGAGAGTAATTCCTCACCAGCTCTCTGTATGCAGCGATCGCATTATCAACCATGTTGTTCTCCAGGTAATAGTGGGCAAGCCGTGACAGAATATTGGCACCTAGAGGATGTGCAGGATACTTGGAAAAAAAGGAGTTGGCCCGCTCCACAAAGTTGTCAAATCTCCTCTGTCTCTCAGAAGCCAGAAGAATGCCGTACTCGGCCTCCGGCGCTTCCTTGGACTCGGGGAAATCCCTAATCACCTGTAGATAGGTAAGCGTCGCCTCCATATAGGAGCCGAGGTTGTAATAGCTATCGCCGATCCGCAAAAGAGCCTGTGATGCATGTTCGGAAGTGGAAGGACTCTCCGTTACCACTGCAAATTCCTCAATGGCCTTCTCGTACATGGCCATCCGGTAGTAAGACCAGGCAATCCAATACTGAGAATCCCCAGCAGCGGCGCTTTCGGGAAACCCACTTAGAACATTCGAGAATTGGTCGATTGCGATATCGAATTTGCCCTCCTTGTAGTAGATTCGTCCGAGAATGAAATAAGCCTGGTCGAGGTTCTTGGCTGTCTCGCTCCAGACAAGTTCGTTCAAATAATGTATCGCCTTCGAATAGTCTCTTCGATTGTAAAAAGCTTCACCCAACTGAAGATACGCGTCGGAAGAGAGATGATGGTATGGAAAACGATCCAGAAGTTCCAGAAAATACTGTATGGCGAGATTCCACTCCCCCTCCCTGAAATAGTAAAGGCCCAGGCTATTGAGAAACCTGGGATAGACATCTGAGTTCTCCTCTAAGTCCTTGAAAAGGGCCTTTGCTTTTGCTGGATTCCGATTCTGAAGAAAGGCTTCACCCATCCAATAGATCGCTTCTTGACGTCTCGGAGAATCCGGGAAACTATGTAACATGGACTGCCACGATTCGATCGCCCTTGTGTAACTCATTTCCTGATAGAAGGAAAGTCCCATCTTGAACAGCACCTCCTCGGAAATAGAGCCTCCTTCTCCGACCTCCTGAGCCAGACGATACGAATCGACCGCCTCCCCATACTGTCCCAGATTGTAAAAGGCCTCTCCCAAATTGAAGTAGACGAGCGCCTTGAGGTCGCTCCCAGGATGAATCCTGAGAAGGTTTTGATATATCTCGATCGATTTGTCATATTCCCCCTTCCTGAGAAAGTAATAGCCGACGTCAAAGAGGGCATTGTCTGTCAATTCAAAATGAGGAAAACGCACAACGAGTTCCCTGTAGGCCTCCAAAGCCAGTTCACTCTCATCTTTTCCTAGGTAGCCTCGGACCAGCCCGAGGAAAACAGAAGCCGTAAGGGAGCCGTTAGGAAATCGCTCGAGAGTGTCTTTCAAAATGGCTATGCCCTCATCATACCTTTCGGCATGGATGAGACTCTGTCCGAGACCGTAGAAGGCGGTCTCAATGAAGGGGTGAGAAGGATAGGTAGCGACAAATTCTTTGAACGCCAGAGACGCTTCCTCGAACCGATGGAGACGGTAAAAGTATCCTCCGATCGAAAAGAGGACCTCCGGTGCTCTAGGATGATCTCTATATTTCTCTAGGAAGACTCGCTTCGATGCGATAGCCTCCTCCACCTGTCCCATACTCCCCAAAGTCTCTCCTTCCCAGAAGAGAGCCAACGGAACAAGGGGGCTCTCACTCTGACTCTCAGCGACCACCCGAAAGTGAGACAGGGCAATCTCACCTTCTCCCTTTTCCATGTGAATCCAACCTATCGAATATCGGGCCCAATTCAAAAGCCGATGGTTCGGGTACGCTTCAACGAGATGTTCAAACCGAGACAGCGCCGTGTCGGACTTTCCCAAGTGATAGAACGACTCTCCCAGATAATAATAGCTATAGCCGCCCAACTCGCTATCAGGGTATGCCTCAACGACCTTGGACAGGGATTCGATTGCGCCCTGAAAATCCTTCGAAAGGTATCGCTTCATCCCCCGTTTATAGTCCGCTTTCGCCCCTTGAACGACCCTGGCGACGGAAGTCGTAACGGTGCTGGAGTAAGCGCATCCGGGTGTCTTCGCCGCAGGTCCACCTTTCTCCCCTTTTGCGACTCTACTGAGGACCTTGAAGTCCACCTTAGGCTCCTCTTTCGCACCCTGCGCGGTGAACGAGGGAAGCGGCATATCTCGGCTTCCCCAGAATTGAGTTGAGTCTCTACCACGAAAAACGACCTCCGGCACCTGCAGGTCGAGCGGCTTTTCTTGTCCCTCTAGATTCGGTCCGTAGGAAACGCTCAAAAGACAGGCCAACACACCAAAAACAATTAACTGGAAACAACAGAATGGCTTGAACCGACGCGGAGGTGAGAATACGGACGGATGTGACCGCCTCGATGTTATCATCATCATTGGTCCTTGGGGATCGCCACTCAGAATATTAAAAAAGAATAATTTTAATGGGTTAAAGCATTTTGAGAAAATTATCAGAAAGACCCTGCCTTGTCAAGCAAAGCAAACACGGAGTCTCCCCTGCTCTGGAGGTGCTGCCGTCTTTGCAGGAGCATGGAATCCCATGAAGACATTCCAGATTACCCTCAGGAGTCAACAGGTAAAAAGCTCCCCTTTCAAAAAACGGACAACTTCTCCAACGATCGAAATTCTCCGACCATCACCGACCTATCCTCATTCGGGGCGCCACGAAGGCGACGAGGCTTTCCACCCACATCGAAAACTTCGACTGCTTCTCACGACCCCTCAGGACGAGCAGATAGATTCCCACCAACAGAAAGAAGACATTGGGAATCCAGGTCGATACCCATGGACGTAGTATGCCCCGTTCGGCAAGGGCTTCTGTAGCGGTCATCAAGACATAATAGGCCATGATTATTGCAAGGCTCTTGATGAGACTGTACGATCGCCCAGATCTTGGTGGCAGAACCCCGAGGGGGACTCCGAGAAGTCCAAAAACGATACATGCAAAAGGAATCGCATATTTCTCATTTATCACGACCATCTCGTGAACGTAATCCTCTCCAGATGCCTTCTTTCTCTCGATCTCTTTTTTCAATTCGCCGATCGATTTCTCGCTGTCCTTTGTTCGAATCCGTCGGCCACCGCCCAGAGATTCCTCAATATCGAGCCTCATATGGTAGTAATCGAAATCGATCTTTCGATAGGCCCTCTTATCCTCATCTTCTATATGAATACTTCCGTCCTGCAGTATCAGAATCACCTCTCCTCTTTCAGGATCGGATGCTAACTGGGCGACCTTGGAGAGAATAACCTGGCTTTTCTCCTTATCCCTTTCATCTTGAATCAGAACGCCCTCCATCCTGTCGCCCCGTGGGTTCATTCCGTCTACGTAAAAGACCAATCCGCTGAAACTGTCGTTGAAAACCCTGGGTTTAAACTCAATATGGGCTTTTGTTCGAGCAATCTCGTAGAGACCGTCCCGGAAGCTCCGGCTTCCCCAGGGAAGGGCATAAATGGCCATTAAGGCGGCGACACCGTAACAGAGAAGGGAAACCGTTATCACCGGAGGTATGAGCTGAAACAGACTGATTCCTGAAGCCTTCATCGCTGTCAGTTCATGATCGCTTGAAAGTCTCCCAAAGGCCAACAAAACGCCAAGAAGGAAGGCCATGGGAATGGTGAAAATAAGGAAGTTGGGAAGAATATAGACGAACAACTTCAGGACGTCAAAGAGGTTCACCCCTTTGTTGATTACAAGGTCAGAGAGTCTGAAGATCCTTCCGATAAGAAGAATGAAGGTAAAGACCACCAAAGCCATACCGAGTGGGGTGAGAATCTCCTGAACGATGTAGAAGAATATCTTTCTTGTCCGCATGGGCGGCCCCTCATCTCATCCTTTCTATCGGACCGTGAGCCGTCAGGGGTCAGTTTCCGGCTGTGTGGCAGTCCCTGCGGCTGGCATCTACCTCTTTTTTTTGCTCTCTATCTCTTTCCTGTTTTTCCACCATCTTGAGAGTCTCTCCTTAATCTCCGCCTCCATGCCATTCCCACGGGGACGGTAGTATACCCTCCCGGCGAGATTTTCGGGCAGATAGTCCTCTTCAACGAAGTGTCCGGGATAGTCGTGCGGGTATTTGTACGCCTTCCCGTAACCCAGCCTTTTCATGAGTTTGGTCGGTGCATTCCTCAGGTGAAGGGGAACCGGGAGTGCTTCCTTCTCACGGACGTCTCGCATCATCTCTTCATAGGCCAGATAGACAGCATTACTCTTCGGTGCAGAGGCGAGATAGATTGCGGTGTGGGCAAGTGCTAGGTCTCCCTCAGGGGAACCGAGGAACCGAAAGGCTTCGGTGGCAGCTACCGCGATCTCGAGGGCCCGAGGATCAGCGTTCCCGATATCTTCAGAGGCGAACCGTACCATCCTCCGAGCGATGTAAAGGGGATCCTCCCCCCCTTCCAGCATCCGCCCCAACCAGTAGAGTGCTGCATCGGGGTCTCCCCCCCGAAGGCTCTTGTGAAATGCAGATATCAGATTGTAATGCTCGTCTCCCGCCTTATCGTATAAAAGGGATTTTTTTCCCAGCACCTCTTTCAGGATTTCTGGCGATAGACGTCTTCGACGCTGATTATCCGGTGGGGTCAACACAACCGCAAGTTCGAGTGCATTCAACCCAACTCTGGCATCTCCATTAGCAAAAATCGCAATATCTTCAAAGACTTGGTTCGGCACGTCCACCTTGAACTCGGCTAGTCCTCCATCACGGAGAGACAGGGCCCGCCTGAGTACCTTCAGCGTCTCTTCTTTCTCCAAGGGCTTCAACACAAAGACCCTAGCCCGGGACAACAATGGAGAGATCACCTCAAATGACGGATTCTCGGTCGTGGCCCCAATCAGGATCACGGTCCCCCTTTCCACATGAGGGAGGAAGGCATCCTGTTGGGCCTTGTTGAAACGGTGGATTTCGTCAACAAACAAAACCGTTCGCCGCCCGTAGTACTTCTGCTGCCGTCTCGCCTCTGCAACCACATCACGGATCTCTTTAACACCCGAGAGAACCGCGCTAAATGTGATGAAATAACAATCAGAGTTGTCAGCGAGAATGCGAGCGAGGGTGGTCTTTCCGCTTCCAGGGGGGCCCCAGAGTATCATCGAGCAAATCTCACCCTTATCGATTATCTCTCTGAGCACCTTTCCCTTCCCCAAAAGGTGTTGTTGCCCCACGAAGTCACGAAGTGCTTTCGGTCGAATCCGTTCAGCCAGAGGTACCCCTCCACCAGGCAGCACACCCCTCCCGGAATTGAAGAGATCCCCCGCAGGTTGCTTTCCTCTGACTTTCAAAATCACCTCTCCCTCTTGCTCTGTTTCAGAACGGATACCATTTGCCCATGGATTAGCCCATTTGTGGCGAGTACCTCTCCGGAATCTATTCTCAAAGGCCCGTTCTCAAAATCGCTCACCCGGCCCCCGGCCTCCTTCACAATGACAACCCCGGCTGCAAGGTCCCATGGGCGAAGCTTCATTTCCCAAAAACCATCGAATCGTCCAGTAGCGACGTAACAGAGGTCCAGCGCAGCCGATCCGTCTCTGCGGATTCCCTGTGATGTGAGGGCAAACCTGGTGAAGTACTCTAGGTTGTCCCGGCTTTCCCGGATGTCGTATGGGAAACCGGTTGCGAGGAGACTTTGGCCGAGTTGCTGAGTTCTAGAAACGGAGATCTTCTTGCCATTGAGGGAAGCCCCGTTTCCTTTGATTGCGTGATAAATCTCATCCCCTATCGGGTCGTAGACCACCCCGAGCACGATCTGCCCATCCACCTCCAAACCGATCGACACACTGAAGCATGGATAACCGTGGACGTAGTTGGTTGTCCCATCGAGGGGATCGATATACCATTTGAATGGACTCCCCTGGTGAACACGGTGTTCACTCTCCTCTGCAACAATCCGATGAGTGGGGAATCTCTCGAGAATACGGCAGGTGATAAGTTCCTCACACATTCGGTCAACTTGCGTCACAAGGTCGACAGCCCCTTTATGTTCTACCTTCTTCGCCAGCCCAAGATGCTTCTTCTGAATCATCCCCGCCTCCCGAGCGAGGGAGACCGCAAAATCGCTGATCAAATCAAAGTCACAGTTGTGCCGTTTTTCTACATCCATCTCCCTTTATGCCACCTTACGAACATCCCGCCGCCAGAGCGACCCATCTCCGTCGGTGACCTTTTCGGCCATGGCCCGTCTCATTGGATCGTGGTCTTCACAGCCCCAGCAGACGTCTCATGGTGTCGCCCAGAATCTTTTTCACTGGAGACTCACCGAGGCCCGCATCCCTTATGTCGGTGAGATATCGCTCCGGCTTGATGAGTGGATAGTCAGTCCCAAAAACGATGCGTTCAGGACCAATGATTTGGCAGGCCAGTCGGTAGATATCTTTTCGGTAGAGAAAAGGGCTTGCTGCCGTATCGTAGTACACGCGCTGCGTCACCCGAGCCACAGATGGCATCATTTCGTAAAAGACCAGCCCCCCACCCCAGTGTGCAAGAATGATAACCATATCAGGGAAGGAGGAAACGAACTGATAGATCTCTCTCAGGTCCGTATCTCCTTTTCCAGGATAGGAGTGCCCAACCCTTTCGTTAGCATGGAACAGCATAGGAATTCCGAGATCAACGATGACCTTACAGACCGGCTCCATCCCGGCAAGATCCTGCTCCGTCATCCCTCTTGTATAAAAACCAAGCTCGCCCACTCCTCGGAGGCCCCCAGCAATGCAGCGATCAATCTCTTTAGAGGCTTTACCCGGCTCATCGAGGAAGACCGAACAGAAACCAACAAGACGGCTCGGAAAGAGCTCGACAGCTTCAAGAATCGCGTCGTTCCCCATGACACACAGGTCATGGCTTTGCCATGGAAAACCACAGATCACCGCGAGATCGACCCCCCCGTCGTCCATCGCTGCGATAAGCGAATCCGGCCCGACCATCGGAGCCCTCTCATCCCCGTATATCTCACGAAAGGCTGGGTCCTTCTCGCAGTATTTCTGCCGATTCTGCAAGATCTCGCGCGGGAAGATGTGAGTATGACAGTCTATGATCATTCCCTTCTGCCTCATCCAACCTTAAGTCGACTCAAATAGGCTTACATCCCCTTTACCCCGTCGAAGCACTCGTGGCTCCTCATTCGTCAGATCGATAACGCTTGAGTGCTCTGCCACAATGATGCCTCCGTCTATCACCAGTTTCAGCTGTTTGCCAAACTTCTCCTCGATGTCGGCTGGATCGCTATATAGCTCCTCGTTGGGCTTGTACACACTTGTGCTGATGATCGGATGGCCTAGCCGTTCAACGATACTGAGACATATCCGGTTGTCGGGAACTCGAATTCCCACGGTCTTCTGTTTGGTCATGGCGAACTTCGGCACGAGCTTTGTCGCCTCAAGGATAAAAGTGTAAGGCCCAGGGAGAAGTCGTTTCATCGTCTTGTAGGCATAGTTGGATACCTGCGCGTATTGACTGATATCGGTGAGACCCGAGCAAATAAAGCTCAAGGGTTTCATTCTATCATGCTTTCTTAGCCGATAGATCTTCTCAATCGCCTCATTTTTGAACAGATCACATCCGATTCCGTAGATCGTGTCTGTGGGATAGCCGATCAGTCCTCCCTCCTTGAGAGCTTCCACAACTTTCACGATGAGTCGCTGCTGTGGGTTGTTTGAATTGATGCTGATAATCATACGTCTTGCCCTCCCCATTGCTGGCTGTCAGTTTTTCCGTTTGTCTCTCAGCCCCATCTGCTCTTGAAAGGAGCCATTCTAATTATAGGAACTACCAGGCGGTTATCAAGCACAACCTAGCATCACGGCCCAAAAGTAATCTATGAAAATCACACTATCGATTGCATGGTTTGAGATGTCAAGATTTCAAGTCCGAAGCGCGACCGTAGCATCCCAATAGCGGGATCAAATCGTCCTGTAGGCCTTTGCCAGCCAGGTCTTGAATCCAAGTTTATTCCAAAAAGCTGCGGCCCCTTTATTTTCAAATTGGTAGAACAGCTCAACATGTCCGACACCCCAGCTTTTGAACCACGCCAGGAGTTCTTCGCACAAGGCGGTTCCAATTCCCGAATGTCGCCTCCTTCCTCTGACGAATACGTTTTCAATGTAGCCCACTGTCTTTGGGACGACAACGGATGGACTTTCATTGATGCGGCCCATAGCAAAACCAACGAGTCCCATGTCACATTCCGCAACAAAGACAGCATGTTTCCGGTCGTCGAGGGCCCGTCGGAGATACCCCTTGTATTTCTTTCCAGCGTCTGGTGAAAGTTTGTAAAATCCATCCATAGGCCTGACATGGTGAGCCAATTCCAACCACAGGCCGGCAACCTCTTCGAGGTCCGCGTGCGTCCACCCTCTGATCTTGATCTTATCCATCGTCTTGTTTCGCACCAATTCTCCCTATCATCATATTATCAGGGTGTTTGATCTTTTTGAAGACTCGCCTCTTTGGGAGTTTCCTCAGTCCATCCCGGAGAGAAGTCTCTGGTGAAAAGGAAACTAAGAATGTGTTTTGTGGAAACAAGGGAGAGGATGGCTTTGTTAGGAAAATAAGACTGTCCACTTCCAGAGCCCTGAAAGCTAAAAACCGTGGACCCTTTTCATGCTGCGTCAGCGTAGGCAACTCGATACAAGAACAACCGTCTCGTTCCGCCACCGGGTTATAACGCCGTCAGTGCCTCTTCGACAAACTCTCTGAGATCGTCATCCTTGGTTGTCATCGCGAGGATCTCGAGTTTTGATCTGAACCCCTGTTTCTCGATGGCAGTTCTTGTTTCATATTGCCCCCTGAGTAGTCCAATGGTCTCCCGAACGACAGCTGGGTCGTCGTAGTCGAGTAGGAGAGAAAGGGTGCTCCAATCGTCCGGAAGACCGTATTCTTCAAGATAGGTCCTGACGGCCTCGGCAAATAGGACAGACCCGTGAGACTCGTAAACAGCGCTGTGGGCAGCCTTGTGTTTGTCTGAACCCTTCTTCCCCGTAAACAGCTTTTCTGCTTCCTTTCGATACTGCTTCTGTAACCAGCTGGACTGAGCAGTTCTTCCCCGTCCTTCTGACCGATCACGGGGGGCATGGAAGCTCCGATCCTTTCGCCGGTCTATCTCCCTCCAACTCGGCCGATCTCCATCGTCGTAGTCCCGACCCATTCCGCTCTCTTCCCCATATTCAGAGTACTTGAGCGATAACCGTTGACAGCCCAGGAGCCTTTCGCTTCTGAATTAACGCTGTAAAAGGTTTCTATCATGATGCCCCAAATAGCGTCCGAAGTCAACCGGGGCACAGCGTGGCATTCCACCCGGTTCCCAGACTTTTGGTCCTCCTCTAACGGGGAGACTTGAGTCCCTCTCGCCCGATCCATCACCTTTTTTTTGCCAGTAAACCCGAGACGAGATCCGGCGCAGGCGAAACGTTTTGGGATCGCCGGGAAGGAGACTTAGATTCATCAAAAACATTTGGGAAAGGCGAAAAGGGATTTCGGCACTTACGAAAAAGTTATATATTAATGATTCAAATTACTTATGTATATATCCTTAAAATTCTTCTGAAGAAATTCCACATCGTATTTATTGTTGATATAACAAAGCCAGGGTGATAGAAGTTGGGCGCAAAGGAGTCGGTTATGGGAGATGTCAACCAACTGAATTTTGTTCGGACCCATATCGATAGATTCGAGGAACCATATTTGGAGATAGGCACGAGATACGGACCGACTCAAGAAATGCGAGCCCTGTTCCCAGATTCCGACTATGTCGGTGTCGATATGGAGCACGGGGCCGGAGTCGATATTGTCTTGGACTTAACGGAGAGTTTTGCCGTCATCGACAGCGCTTTGGGGGGCAAAAGGTTCAACACGATATTCTGTCTAAGTGTACTCGAACACTGTAAGAACCCGTTCCTCATGTGTGAGAATATCACAAAGTTACTGAACAACAATGGTGTTGTCTACGTTTCTGTCCCATTTTCTTGGCAGTTCCACGCGTTTCCCTCCGATTACTGGCGCTTTACTCCAGAGGGATTAAGAACCCTTTTTCCCCAATTGGTATTTGATTCCGAAATCGATAACATGTCGACATCTGAAATCGGGGATATAAGAAAAATCGACATCAACCTCTGCCGCATCAACTTCAGTGTCTCCGAGTCCTTAGCCCAAAAAAGATACGGGATGGCCGCCACCATTGCCATACTAAAGCTCTTTAGGCGGTTAGGCATCGCGTCGTGGCTCCTCAGATATCGATACCTCTATCCTCCCGTCATGATAAACATGGTGGGCAGAAAAGCCTAAAAATCCCTTTTCAGGAGCCCTTCAGAGGCACCGTGTCTCCATTTGCTCTGTCTCTTGTTTCGCCCTGGACTTCGGACTCCCCTCTTTTGCTTCGGTTTAGATGAGCGGCGACAGGCGGCGCCTTTGAGTTCTCCTTTTCAATCCGATTGTGCTATAGTAGGATATAGCGAAAACCAGGAGGCAGTCCATGGAAGCGGTGTGTTACACCCTTGAAGGTGCTCTTGAGAAGGCCATCGAACAGGAACAACACAGTTTTGAAATGTACCGACAGGCCCTAAAGATCGTCAAAGACAAACATGCACAGATGGTTCTGAAGGAGATGGCTCTTGAAGAGCTGCAGCACAAACACACCCTCGAGAAAGCTCTGATCGGTGAAATTGTGGCGCTTCACGACGAAGGGGAATCGACTGGTTCACCCATGAATCTCGGTTATCTCTTGCAGGAAAAACCCCTAGATGAGAATTCTAGCCCTCAGGATGTCATGGTCTATGCGATCCACGATGAAAAACGATCTGTGGATTTTTACAAGCAAATGGCCAGCCAATGTGCGGGGGCACCCATGGAGAAAATCTTTTCCAAACTTGGTGGAGAAGAATCGACACATCTCGCACGACTTGAAGAAACGTACGAAAAACTGTATATGAGCCAAATGTAGTCTGAAAGGGTGTCGCCCCAGTCCTTCTGTATTTCCATAACATCAATTGATTGTCATTGTTCTCGGTGTGGGACAAGGTCCAGTTGAACCGTCTGGGCCGGGGCGTTTGAATAACCGATGAGTGAAAGGGCTCGAACCAGGGGTTCAGGCGAGATACAGGAGAGACCCGATGAAAAGGTATGTGATCATTGGAAATGGTGTTGCAGGGACAACTGCGGCGGAGAATATCCGTGAACGAGACAACAATGGCATAATCGATATCTTCACCGACGAACCAACCCTTTTTTACACTCGAATCCGCCTGCCCGAATTCATTGCCGGAGAGGTTCAGAAAGAGAACCTCCTGATTCGGAAACCCGATTGGTATCGGCAAAAAGACCTCACGGTCCATCTCGAGGAATCGGTTATACATATCGAAAGACAGAACAAAGAGATCCACACCGAAAAGGGAGCCACCTATTCCTACGATTGCCTCCTGTTGGCAACCGGAGGCCATTCCTTCGTTCCTCCAATAAAAGGGGTGAACAAAAAGGGCGTCTTCACCTTGAGATCTCTCCAGGACGCCGAGTCCATCAGGGATTATGCTGGGAATGCGAAAAAGGTTATTCTCATTGGGGGCGGCGTCCTGGGCCTCGAAGCTGGAAACGGTTTACGTCGGCTGGGCTTGGAAGTGGCTGTTGTAGAGTTCTTCCCACGCCTCCTCCCTCGCCAGATGGACGTCCCCGGCGCAGAACTCCTCAAGAAACAGATGGAAACCATGGGGTTCACCTTCCATTTGGGGGCTAAGTCGGAGGAAATCTTAGGAGACCAGACAGCTGATGGGCTGCGCCTCGAGAGTGGACAGGCCCTCCCTTGTGATATGGTGCTAATTTCGGCAGGCGTTCGCCCCAATCTTGATCTTGCGAAAGAGCTCGGCCTTGAGATCGACAAGGGCGTTGTGGTAAATGATCGGCTCGAGACCCGGATTCCTGACATCTATGGGGCCGGAGATCTTATTCAACATCGAGAAACCTTCTATGGCATCTGGCCTGCCTCAGAGAAACAGGGGGAGATTGCAGGCACCAATATGGCCGGGGGAGATGCCCTTTACGAAGGAACGGTCATGTCTAACCGCCTCAAGGTTGTCGGCATCGATCTGGTTTCCTCCGGCGATATTGATGTAGATGGAAAACTGGAGGCTCTTGTGGACAAGGACGACAAGAGATTCATCTATAGAAAACTCGTCCTCAAGGATGATAACATTGTCGGGTGCATTCTTTTCGGCGATATTTCAGGCAATCGTGAGATACTCGACGCCATTGAAAAAAAGAAAAATGTGAGACCTTACAAAGGTGAATTACTTGCCAAAGGGTTTGACTTCAGAAAACTAAAGAGCTGAGGAGGGAGCGATGGAACAGTGGGAGTGCGGTGTTTGCGGTTATGTCTATGATCCAGAAAAGGGGGATCCAGGCAATGGAGTCGACCCAGGAACACCTTTTGAAAAGATACCCGGCGACTGGCTCTGCCCTGTATGCGGTGCCGCCAAAGATCAGTTTGAAAAGGTGTGAGGACAGGGACTTTCTTCGGCCCAACCGGCCGGTCAGCGTCACGGTGAGATTATCGAGCAGCCGAGTTTTGCTCAGCCAGCGGATTTCTCTCTCTGCTCGTAAACGGAAAGTTACGTTCTTCCCACTCCCTCAATCTGGAATGGAGCGAAGGCCCCGAATTCCCTCAATCGTCCGATTTTGTCTGCTCACATCTTTGAGAAATCATATGTCGAGTCTATCCAAATCCCAGGCGTGAGCCGTCTGTTGGCCTACTGATCACACGAATGCCGACTGAGGGCTGGCACATTGCTTTCAGGTCAGGGATACTCTCTATTCTGAAACCGCGGACACCAGGGGAGATGGTCATGGAATCGACCGAGAGAATGGACTACTATCAGATCGAGTCGATGCTCACCAAAGAGGAGAGACTCTTCCGGGACAGGGTTCGAAAGTTCGTGGACAGAGACTGCCTGCCCATCATTTCGGACCACTTCGACAAAGGGGTCTTTCCCATGCATCTCGTCCCAAAGATGGCGAAACTCGGTCTCTTTGGCCTCCATGTCGATGGATATGGGTGCCGTCGAAAGAGCCATACAGTGTACGGCCTAGTATGTCAGGAGCTCGGCCGGTGCGATAGCGGCCTGAGGGCCCTCTTTTCAGTTCAGAACTCCTTGACCATGCTTCCCATTTATAGGTTCGGTTCTGAGAAACAGCGAAAAACCTGGCTCTCTAAGATGGCTCGGGGGCAGGTCATTGGCTGTTTTGGTCTCTCCGAACCCGATTTCGGATCGAACCCCGCTGGCATGAAGACCCGGGCCGATCGCCGTGGAAATTCGTACCTGCTCAATGGGACTAAGATGTGGATCACCAACGGCACAATCGCCGACGTGGCGGTCGTTTGGGCCAAAACCGATCACGAAATCAGAGGGTTCTTGGTGGAGTCGGGAACGCCCGGGTTTGAGGCCAAAGAGATACGAAGGAAATTCTCGTATCGGACTTCTCCGACCTCCCTATTGGTCTTCAACGACTGTGAAATTCCAGCTGAGAACATACTTCCAAAAGGGAGGGGGCTCAAATCGATCCTCTCGTGCCTCAACTCTGCTCGCCATGGGGTCGCCTGCGGCGCCCTGGGGTCTGCGATGGCGTGCTATCAGACGGCATTGAATTTTGCCTGTGAGAGAGAGGTGTTTGAAAAACCCATCGCGTCCTATCAACTCGTCCAGGATCGGTTGGTTCGAATGGGTATCGAGATTGCCAAAGGTCAACTTCTTACTTACCACCTTGGCAGGCTTCTCGATCAAGACAGAGCGACCCACATTCAGATTTCCATGGCCAAGCTGAATAATGTGCGGGAGGCGATGAAAATTGCCCGCATGGCCAGGGACATACTTGGGGCACGGGGAATTCTGGCCGACCATCACGTGATCCGTCATCTCTGCGATCTTGAGGCCATCAGCACCTTGGAGGGGACAGAAAACATACAAACGTTGATCCTCGGGCAGGATATTACTGGAATCTCAGCATTTCGCTAGATATCTATCCACGCCGTGGCAAAGCGCTTTCTGACGCTGGAGACATCGCGATGCATATCAAAAGAGTCGATCTATTTCCGGACAAATACCCCACTACGGCGTACTATCCTTTCAACCTAGAGGTGTTCCATAAAACCCACTCCATCCCCCTGTCATCAGCGGTATCCTTTTTTGTTGGGGAAAATGGCACCGGGAAATCGACACTCTTAGAAGCCATGTCTTACAGATGCCAAATCCACATATGGCGAGGTGTCGAGAGGAGACGGATAGAGATTAACCCCTACGAGAAGGGACTACACGAGTTCATGGATGTCGAATGGACCAATGGCGTCGTGCCAGGATCATTTTTTGCATCCGAGACATTTCGGCATTTCGCCGAGAGCCTCGATGAATGGGCAACGGCAGATTCAGGAGTGCTCAGATACTTCGGCGGGAAATCTCTGGTCACCCAATCCCACGGCCAGTCCCTCCTATCCTTTTTCAAGGCCCGTTACAAGATCAAGGGGCTCTACCTTCTCGATGAACCGGAGACTGCCCTTTCACCGAAGAGTCAGTTGGGGCTGCTCAGATTGCTTCAGGAAATGAGCCGAGCCGGGCACGCACAGTTTATCGTTGCCACCCATTCACCCATCCTCCTCGCATGTCCTGGATCGAGAATCTACAGCTTTGATCATGGTCCGATCAAGGCGATCGGCTACGAGGAGACAGAGCATTTCAGGATATACAAAGGGTTCATGGAGGACCGTCGAGGTTTTCTCAAAGAAGGCTGATCCGCCACAGTTTTGAAATCTCCTGGTCTCGTTCGACAAACTGAGGTAAGAATTGTGCCACGGGAGGAGTCTCAACGCCGGAGAGGACCGTCTTAGGCTCGCTCCTCCATGACTTGAGAGAGGTATTGTTGGAGATAGATCCGATCATATTCCGAGAGTTCTTCAAATTTGATTCCAGCCTGCATTCTTCCGCCATTCGTTCCCATAACGTGCACAGCCTTCCCTCTGCAGGTTATTGCCTGTGGCCGAATAGCAATCGTCACTTCAATCCTTTCACCTGTTACGAGACCGTACATCGTTTCGATTCTTGTCCCCCCCAGGCTGAGGTCGAGAGTGGACCCGCCTTTGGGCCTCCCATAAATATCTGTAAAACAAAGAACTGGATGGGATACTCCCACTCGTGGATAGTTTCTCCTCTCCATAGCTGCCCTCTTTCAACTGGATGGTTGTGGCCCATTAAAACAGATATTGGGAGAAAGTCAAGAGAATTATGAAATGGCGGAATCTTGTCTCTTCAATCGGAGAACACCCATGGGCGAACAGGGTCCTTTCTGGCCGAAGGCACGATGGCGGTTCTGAGATTCCGCCATTTTCCGACAGCTCTCTGTCGATGAGACACAGGTCCACAGAATCTTCGAATTCCCATTGCGGGGCCGGTCAATTCCGCAGGATGCGAGGCCCTTCACGAAAGGGGAACATGTATGTTATCCGATCAGATTCGGCAATTCGCCCAGAGACAACACATCGATGTATTTCGAATCACCCATCCTGGGCCTTTCAAGGGATATCCGTTCCCTGAATCGCCTCGCCGGGACCCCCATTTGACGCTTCCCAAAGCACATTCCATTATCATTGCCGGAATTTACATTGGCGGGTTTAGGCTTCCTGATTGGGACAACCCGGCCGTCGGTCGAACCAGCCACCTCTTCCTCTCGGGTTTCTTCCTCGATGTCGTAAAACCCCTGAAATCCATCGCGGGACTTCTTCATGAACAAGGGTTTTCAGCGATGGTGTGTGATGAACTCGAACCCGAGGGCTCCATCCTGCCCCTCAAACTTGCGGCTGTGAGAGCCGGGATTGGTTGGCAGGGAAAGCACACCCTTCTCATCGCACCGGACTACGGCACTTTCCTCGCTCTTGGCGGAATCGTAACCAACGCCCCCCTTCAACCGGATGGGGAGATGATCAAAGATCGGTGCGGCACATGTCGTGCCTGTCAAGAAGCATGTCCAACGGGTGCACTGGATGAACCGTACCGGCTCCGGCGCGACTCTTGTCTGTCCCATCTCATCCAGGAAGAGTCTCTGTCTCAGGACGTTTACCGCCTCATGGGAAACAGGATCGTCGATTGCGAAATCTGCCAGACCGCTTGTCCCTGGAACAAGAAACACACCGAGACGCCCCGAGAAACTGAAAGGACTCGCCTTTTCACTAAGAAGGTGGACTCTCTCGGCAAAGCCTTCAGACTCTTAAATCTGGCGAGACTGTCAGAACGGGATTATAAGAGACTGATCGGTCCGTACCGGACAGACATCCCTTATAGAATCTTCCGGCGCAACGTCATAGCTGCCCTGGGCCACTCGAAGAAACCTGAAGTCATTCCCCTTTTGCAATCCGCTACGGAAGACAGTGATCCACATGTGCGGGAGACGGCGAAAATCTCCCTGAAATCTGTGACCGGTTAAGGAAAAAGACGAAATACCTAACGGGGATTCGTGATGGCTGACCGACATAAAAGTGATGGAGCCGGCGAAGATGACAATATCCAGTTCGCGGAGTCGCTCTTCAAACCTTCTCGTATAGGTCCGAAACCATGTCCCGAAACCACGGAGGCCGGCGGGCCACCACATAGATCATAAGGGCCGCAACGATTGGGATGGGAATAAAAATATCGATCAGGGCCAAACCAATCAGCCAAACCAGATAACGGGTTCGACTCGACATTATCCCTCCTCCTCCCAAGACGAGAATATGTGCTCTCATACTAACATGATTTGGGAACCACTCGGCATTCAATTCTCCCAAAGCGGATCGGCCCATCTCGGTCCGTTACCCCCCCCCGGCCAGTTTCTCCTGTTTCAGATTCACCACGTGTAAGACCCTGTAATTGAACTTAAAAAAGAATAGAAACCACGTTTCTCAAACAGGGCAGACGAGCCCTAAAGGGAAGAATTTGGAACGATCAAAAGGGATAGAGTTTCAAGGACGAAAGGACTCGGCCATTCGGGGTGAACCGGTCACCCTTTCTGCAATGAAGAATGTCACTCAGCCTTGAGAATAGCGCTAAGGCTCCAGGTATCGAATTATGGTAAGTCAGAGTTCTTTGAGGACCTTTATACAAGACATGCCGAAAGCCCCTGTTTTGGGGCAAAGTTCTCCAGTCAGCTCTGTCAATGTGTGATGGGATACAAAACATCGTCTGTAGCACTACAGGAGTGGGATTATCTTGCGAACACACGGCCGAGATTTCCCTTGACAGCAAAAAACCAGATACCGTAGAATGGTCCCCTAAGCTTCAGAAATAGAAAATGTATTTACAGAGAAAGATGTGTGGGTCCATGTTTTCTGGGTAATTCCCAATACCAAATCAAGGAGGGATGAGCATGAGTGGATACTGGGGAAAGGTGTTGAATGTAGATTTGACGGAAGGCAAAACTTCGGTTTCTCCTTTGCCAGAGGAATGGCGCAGAGCCTACATTGGAGGCACAGGATTCGCCGCAAAGGTTCTTCATGATGAGGTCCCAGCGGGAGCTGACGCCCTGGGGCCGGACAATGTGTTTATTTTCGGTGTGGGTCCTTTCCAGGGAGGGTCCCGAGTGCTGGGCAGTGGTCGTTTTGCAGCCTGTGCCAAGTCACCGCTGACCGGAATTTTCGGGGAATCTCTCGGTGGGGGATACAATGCTGAGGAGTTTAAGAAAGCGGGTTTTGACGGCCTTGTGGTCAAGGGAAAATCTTCTAAGCCTGTCTACTTGTGGGTTCACGATGGCCAAGCGGAATTGAGAGATGCCTCTCACCTGTGGGGGAAGACCGATGCTTATGAAACCGAAGATGCCCTTAAGAAGGAATTGGGAGATAAAAAGATCCAGGTAGCGCCTATTGGGCCCGCTGCGGAGAATCTCGTTCGGTATGCAGGTCTGATTTGCAATTACGGACATGGTTGTGCGGGCCGGACTGGAATGGGCGCAGTCATGGGGTCAAAGAATCTGAAGGCCATCGCTTTCCGTGGGACCCAGACAGTCCCCATTGCCCGTCCTGAGGAATTGGACAAGCTCAAAAAGGAATTCCTTGCCATTGCTAAAGACGCAGACTTCACAAAAGCCAATAGGGAGTTAGGGCAAGCAATGGCAGTCGTCCCGCGAGAGGAAAACGGGTTACTCCCCATGAAGAATTTCATGCAAGACAGGTGGCCCGAAGGTGCACGAAAATTAGGTGCCGGAGAGGGGCAGGATTACAATCCCGTCTTAAAACCACGGCAAGATGCCTGTTCCAACTGTATCATGGGTTGTCACCGACGGGTGACGGTATCTGAGGGCAAATATGCCATGGACAGCTATGGTCCTGAATACGAAACGCTGGCAATGATTGGTTCTAGCTGCCTCATTGATAACCTTCTTGCTGTCAATAAAGCCAATGAGCTGTGCAACCGTTATGGTCTTGATACTATTGAGTTTGGTGGTGTCTGCGCCTTTGCCATGGAGGCTTACGAGGCGGGACAGATCACAAAGAATGATCTAGGCGGAATCGAACTGAGGTGGGGTGATGGAGATGCCATGCTGGCGCTCTTGGAAAAGATTGCCAAAAGAGAGGGCGACGTGCCTTGGCTCTTGGGTGAGGGTGTGAGACCTGCTGGAGAGAAACTCGGGGTTTCGGATCCTCTCCATGTCAACGGCGCGGTGGTCCCTGCCCATGACCCGAGGGCTTTTCTCTCCATGGCCGTTGAAACAGCAACCTCAATGAAAGGGGCGAGCCATCTTCATGGATTCCCGGAGGCGATCGAATTGGGGGTAACTTTCCCGGAGACCGGACACAAAGAGCTCACAGAGCCATTAGATCCACATTCCCCAACGCATAAAGGGTTGGCAGCAGTGAAATTTCAGGACCGAATGGCATGCTGCAATTCCATGGTCTTCTGCTTTTTTTACGAGTTCTCAGGCTTGGATTTCACCCGGCAGACAAATTTTCTCAATGCTATCGCGGGATGGGATTTGACCCCTCAGGACCTGCTAAAATCCGGTGAACGTATTGTCAATTTGATGCATATGTTCAACCTCAAACAAGGTCTGGAACCGTTGCGGGATTACCGGCTTCCGAGACGCTTTATGACGCCCCACGCCGAAGGCGGAGCCGCCAGTGTGAACATGCCATTTGACGATATGGTGAACGAATACTATTCGGTGAGAGATTGGCCAAAAGGCGTACCCAGTCGAGACAAACTGAAAGAGCTGGGTCTTGAATTCTGTCTCTGATGGAGGCCAGTAAACAGGAGGGCGATAGACTTACGCCAGTCGAAGGTATCACGTAAACCGGGTAAATGAGATGGCTGTCAGAGTCAGGTTCTTCGCAAATGTTAAGCAGATAATGGGAAAAGAAGAAGTAACGTTAAATCTGACTCCTTCGAAGCGTTACAGGATGAAGGACATTTTGAGAGAAATTGCACGATCTGAAAACAAAGACCTATCTAAGGTGCTTGTCGAAGGGCAAGGAAGATCCCGAGGCACGGTTAGAATTGTTCTGAACGGAAAGGTAGTTCATTCTCTCGACGGGCTGGAGACAACGATCAAAGATGGAGACCAGATTGCGATCTTCCCATTGCTAGCGGGAGGGCAGAAGAGTTATTGTCCAAACCGGACGGGCTTAGATCGATTAGAAAGTCATTAGTTGATACCTGTCATTGCAACTATGGAACCGGCTGAATCACAGGGATTTCGGGTGCGATCCCACATGTATTCCCTTGATTGGGGTTTGGGACACTGGGGCATAGGGCTTTCCTTGGCCTGGAGCATTGGGCGGTGCGGTCACAGACTGGCGGAACCCCTGAACCTACACGATCGCAATCTATCGTTTCCTCTAAAGGGAGTCCATAATAGTCGACGGGCGCGACCAGCTAACCTCCAAAGAGGGAACCTCCGATCAGAACGCGCAAGGATAGGCCGGAAATACCTCGATCTATGCGTCCGGCCGAGGAAAGTCGGGTCTTGATATCTGAAGTTCTTGCAAGGTGAAAGGGGTGGTATCGAGGCTACCCTGGTTCCACGGCTTATACAGGGGAGACAGCCATGCTTGTTGGAATCCCAACAGAGATAAAGAACCAAGAATACCGGGTAGGTATTGTTCCGGCAGGGGTCAAGGCTCTAGTCAATCGGAATCATAAGGTCATCATTCAGAAAGGAGCCGGATTAGGGAGCGGGATTGCTGATGAAGAGTATAGGGCCGCTGGTGCAAAAATCTTAGGCAGCGCACGGACGATATATGACGACGCTGAAATGATTATGAAGGTCAAAGAACCCCTGCCTGAGGAATATGACCTCCTCCATGAGGACCAGATACTGTATACCTATCTCCATCTTGCGCCGGCACCAGAACTGACCAGGACTCTTCTCGAAAAAAAAATCGTTGGCATTGCCTATGAAACCATTCAGTTGGAAAATCAATCACTTCCCCTTTTGACGCCTATGAGTGAAATTGCTGGGCGCATGTCCATACAGGTCGGCGCTTACAACCTGCAGAAAGAACGCGGGGGGCGGGGTGTGCTTCTGGGAGGGGTACCCGGAGTCGCCCCTGGCAATGTGGCTATTCTCGGGGGGGGAACAGTGGGAACGAACGCAGCGAAAGTGGCTGCGGGAATTGGCGCCAGGGTCACGATACTCGACGTCAGCCTGGAGAGACTGAGATACCTGGACGATATTTTTGGGAGAAGAATCGTTACCCTCATGTCGGATAGAGATAATATCGAGCAAGCGGTCACTAACGCGGATTTAGTCGTCGGAGCCGTCTTAATTCCTGCAGCTCGAGCGCCACGGTTGGTTAGTCGCGAGATGCTCTCAGGCATGAAGAAGGGTGCCGTCATCGTGGATGTGGCAGTAGATCAGGGAGGCTGCATCGAAACCATCCACCCCACCTTCCATGACAACCCGACATATGAGGTCGACGGAATCATTCATTATGGTGTCGCCAACATGCCAGGGGCTGTAGCAAGAACGTCGACCTTTGCTTTGACCAACACGACCCTTCCCTATGCGCTAGAAATCGCCACGAAAGGATGGAGGGAGGCGGCGAAAAGCGACAACAGCCTCATGAAGGGCCTGAATGTGGTCAAGGGAAAGCTGATTTGCCACCCAGTGGGCGAAGCCGTAGGAATCGCCTGTGCTCCTGTAGAAACCGTCCTCCATTGACCGGCCTTCTTCCGTCAGACAAGGGAAAGGCCCGAATACAGTGGCGACCACGCCCCGCCGGTTTCCAAGGAAACAGGCCTTTAGACCGTCACAGTTAGCGATCATCTCCCGCCGGTTCTGACACGTAGCGATCTTCTCTCCTAAGTCTATTCGGTTTTCAAGCCGCTGAATTACTGCGCACATTGCGCCGTCCCGGTTCGGCTTGGGATCCATACCAGACTCTTGATAATTCGGATCAAGGTCAGATAAGTTCTACTGGTTACTTGTCTAATCATCGAGTGACGATTGTCAGCGGCGATGACTTGTCATCAAGGATAACAGGCCAACGGGGGGATACCTTCTTTTGTTTTCATAGAGATTCTAACGGCTTTCAGAGGAACCACTCAAGTCTGGCGGATGATTGAGTGACGTAGATCGGTCCTATGCGTTCTCATCGGGCGGGAGGACAAAATCGGAACGAAGGGGATATTCATGGATGAAGAAGTAAAGAAGGTGCTCATCGATATTGTCGGTCAGAGCAACTACACGGAAAGCCTCATCGACATGGTCTCCTATTCTTACGACGCCTCAGAGCATAGTTCCAGACCCTCCTGCGCGGTTTGGGCTGAGACAACTGAACAGGTCTCTGAAATCCTAAAGGTTGCCAACAACGAAACAATTCCGGTCATTCCGCGGGGAGCAGGGACAAGCCTTTCCGGCGGTGCAGTTCCGAGCGAAGGGGGCATCGTATTAGACCTCAATCGTATGAACAAAATCCTGGAGGTAAGCATTGGGGATCGCCTCGCCATTGTCCAGCCGGGAGTGGTGTATGAAGATCTAGAAAGAGCTCTCGCGCCACACGGGTTTTTCTTCCCCCCCGACCCGTCTAGTGGAAAGGCCGCCACGCTTGGAGGCAACGTCGCGACCAACGCCGGCGGGCTCAAGGGGGCCAAGTATGGTACGACTCGCGATTATGTTCTGGGTCTCGAGGTTGTCCTCCCTGACGGCCGCATCATGAAGACCGGTTCCAAGACCATGAAGAGCGTATCCGGTTATGATCTGACTAGGCTCTTGGTTGGCTCAGAGGGAACCCTGGCGGTCATTACAGAAATTACCCTGAGGATTAACCCGAAACCCACGGCGACCAGTACGGCTGTGGCCACTTTCGATAACCTGCAAGACGCCGGTCAGGCCATCAGTCAGACCATGCACAGTGGCATCGTCCCGAGCGTTCTGGAGATTCTCGGCCGACATACCATTCTAGCCATAAACCAGAATACGGAACTGAACCTTCCCGAGGTCGATGCTATGATCCTCGTCGAGACAGATGGCTACACCCAGGAGGAAACAGATCACCAGATGCAGAAGGTCCTTGAGGTCTTCAAGAGGAATTCTCCCAAAGAGATCAAACAGGCCAAAACTGAGGCAGAGACGATTGAACTCTGGGCAGCCCGAAAATCCGCGTATGCCGTCTTGGCCAGGATCAAAACTCACTTCGTCCTTGAAGATGTGACTGTCCCCATGTCCCGGATCACCGATCTTCTCCAAGGGATTGAAGCCATCGCGAAGAAACACCAGATCCAGATTGCCACTTTCGGTCATGCGGGAGACGGTAACCTTCATCCCCAAATCCTATACGACGGATATGATCCGGACGAAGTCAAAAGGATGGAAGCCGCGAGTGCCGCGCTGTTTCGTTTGGCCATTGATCTAGAGGGAACACTTACCGGTGAACACGGTATCGGTTTGTCCAAGGCACCTTACATGACGATGGAGCATGACCCAGTTGCCATGGATATGATGCGGGGCATCAAGAGGACATTTGATCCCAACAACATCCTCAACCCTGGCAAGATGGCATTGGAGGTTTAGGATGGAAGCCAAGTACGATTTTGAGAGAAAATACCGCGAACAGATCCTGCAGTGCTCTCGATGCGGATTTTGCCAGGCGGTCTGTCCTGTTTTTGGAGCGACTCTTCGCCCTTCCTATAATGCCCGGGGAAAAATGCTGCTTCTGAAGGAGGTTATGGACGGCAAAATCGAGCTTAATGATGAATTGATTGAAACCCTCTTTCAGTGTACCACCTGCGCCAACTGCGTAGAAAACTGCCCCTCTGGCGTAGAAGTACCCGAAATTATCAAGCAGGTCAGAAAAGACATGGTCCACATCGGTTCCTGCCATCCCGCCTTCACAGGGATGAATCAGGTGCTCCATAAATACACCAACATCTACGCTGAGGATGAACAGGTGGATTTTGGAAGGGAAAGAAACAAAAAGGCCGACTACGTGTATTTTGTCGGATGTGTTGGTTCCTACAGGGAGGATGAATCCACTTTAGCCACCCTCGACTTCTTGGACCGTCTCAATGTGAATTACACCCTGATCGATGAGGTCTGCTGCAGCGGTGTGCTCGAAGACGTCGGCTACCAGATCAACGAAGACCTCGTTCGAAGAAACATCGACTCCATAATGGCAACAGGAGCAAAGACGGTCGTTACAGGGTGTCCCTACTGCTTCCGGACTTTCAACCATAAAACACAGTATACCCGACTCAGGGAAAAGGGTGTGACAGTTATTCACATGAGTCAGTTGATAAGGGACTTTGACCTGAGCGTGACGACCGACAAACGGGTCACGTACCATGATCCGTGCGATTTGGGAAGACACTGCGGAGTCTACGAAGAACCTCGTGATACCATTCGGAAGATCGCTTCAGACTTTGTTGAGATGCCCCATCACCATGTTGATTCTCTTTGTTGCGGGGCCGGTGGCGGCGTCCGCGGTGCCTTTGCAAAAAACTCCATTGCCATGGCCCGCCGCCGACTCCGAGAAGCTGAGGAAATCAATGCCGAGGTGGTCCTCACCGAATGTAATTCCTGTGTCCATAACCTATCCAATGCCAAATTGCGAAGACAGAGATTTGAGATCTACAACATCACGGCATTTATCAATGAGTTGATGGCGGAGAAGGATTAGATAAAGAGGCCACGAGGCCATTCTGCGAGTCGAGTTGACCGTCTCCGCACTTGTTGAAATAAGCAGAGGAGGAGAGCACATGGAGATCGAGGGATACAACCTACCGGATGACCTGTATTACGAGAAGAACCATTTTTGGGCTCGAGTTGAGGATGATCTCGTGGTCATGGGGATGAACGACTATGCTCAGAAGATGGCCGGTGAAATAGTTTACGTAGGCCTTCCCCCGGAAGGGAAAAAGCTGACCCAAGGAAAGAGCTTCACCAAAGTTGAATCGGGAAAATGGCTGGGTAAGGTATTTGCGGTCGTAACCGGTGAATTAGCAGAGGTGAACGAAGAGCTGGAAGAGGATGCCTCGCTGATCAATCAAGACCCCTACGGGAGGGGCTGGATGTTCAAGATCAGACCCGAAGACAGGGACGAATTGAAAAACCTCATGAGAGGTCCTGATGAGATAAAAGAGTGGTTGAAAGCAGAGATTGCCGAACACGGAACCCCTTCATAGACAGAGTTGCCAAGTTGACCCTGAATCGGCGCACCTTGTTTCAGTCCAGCAGCAGTACATCGCTTTTCCGACATAACGGTTTTGTCCTGACAGATATCATCTTGTCCAGGCCTGAGGTCCTGAAGCAGAATTCTCGCGGAGGAAGAACATGGTAATCGGTCAACCACTCTTCGTGACCTTCTTTATGGTCGGTGCGATTGTTTTTTTTGGCGGCCTCGCCCTGAGACTCTTTATATACTGGCACGGACAATGGGAGTTGCGGCCCCTTGTGAAGGGGGTCTTTTCTACCCTTTTTAGCGCCAGGATACTGAAGCTAATAGAGATGGTGTTCTTAGACGGCATCCTCCAGAGAAGGCTCTTCGGTCAGGACAAATTGAGGTGGCTGATGAAGGTCTTGATCATGATCGGCTACCCTGGAATCCTCATCGCAGGCCACCTCAAAGTGGAGGTGATGCCCCAGTTTGAGCAGTTTCCATACCTCGTCAGATTCTTCTACGCACCCTTTTGCGATTTCTATTACTTTCGGGACCTGGGTGGCTTGTCATTGACCCTTTCGGACACGCTCTTCGCCATATCCTTCGACCTCTTTGGGGCTATGATACTGATGGGCGAGTTCATCGCAATCTTCCGAAGATTTGTTGCAAAAGCCCTCCCTTTCAAGAGCACGATCGCGGATATCGTCGCAGTAAACCTCTTAGGCGGATGGTTTATCCTTCGTTTTTTGTGTGAGGCAACAAGCATTCTGACCTATTCTATCCCCCCTTCGGTCGCTCAATACTGGTTTGTCTCTTTCGGATTGAGCAAGGTCCTTGCCCCGCTGGAACTCCCGTGGTCGTCTCTCAACTATCCCCTATGGTCTCTATCCGGACTCTTCCTCGCAGCTCTTGTCGCTTTCATTCCTTTCAACAAGAAACTCTGGCACATTGTTACCATACCGCTGGTGATGTTCATCAAACTGATGCCCAGAAAGGCTTTCGAGAGTGGCTCACGGGCCGGTATCCCTTTATCTGTGAGAGAGCTCATTGCCCTCGATTCCTGCGTCAAATGTGGCAGTTGCGTTGACGTGTGCCCGGTGTATGTTCAGACTCAGCAGCTGGAGACAACAATGGGGGAGTTTTACACGAACCTCAAGTCCTCCATCAGGAAGGGATACGGCTTTCTGGAAATCACGACCAAACCCCCTGGGAAAAGCAAGGAGTTGTCTAAAGAGCATTCTGATCACGCTTACCTCTGCACCTTGTGCGGAAGATGCAAGGTGACATGCCCTGCCTTCATCGACACGAAGGAAGTGCGGGTTGCGGCCCGTGGATTTATGGTTGAGGAGGGGACGTATCCAGGGGCGATGGCTCGGCTGGCAGATAACTTGACGGGCGAACACAATATTATGGGCGAGCCCAGCGAGGACCGGCCGGTGTGGGTCGAGGATCTGCGTGAACCACCGGCCCATATGTATCGGAAGGAAAAAGCGAAGGTGGTCTACTTTGTGGGATGTGTCGCCTCGTACTTCCCTATGGCTCAGAAGATCCCTCAATCGTTCGTTGAAATCCTGGATCACGGAGACGTCGATTTCACGATTCTCGGTGAGGAAGAGTGGTGTTGTGGCTTTCCCCTTATCGGCGCAGGGATGAGGGCGAAGGCAAAGGAATTGATGGAGCACAATCTCAAAAAAGTCGAGGACGTAGGGGCAGACTCGGTAGTCTTTGCTTGTCCGTCGTGCTACCACACGTGGAAGGAAGAATATGCAACAAATACCACATTATTCCATGCAACCCAATTCTTGGCGAGATTGATCGAGGAAGGCAGAATCAAATTCAAAGAGTTAAACTCGAGGGTGACATACCACGATCCGTGCGATCTGGGAAGAAGTAGCAACGTCTATGACGCGCCGAGAAAGATACTGAGGAACATCCCCGGTTTAGAGTTCGTCGAACTTGACCGTAACCGGGAGGATTGCTCGTGCTGCGGTGGTGGGGGAAATCTTGAGATGGTCGACCCGAAGCTAGCCTCTGCGATTGCCAGAAGCAAGATCGAGGAGATTCAGCAGACAGGCGCCACACTGGTCGTCACCTCCTGCCAACAATGTGTACGGACCATGGGAACCTATGCCAGAAGAAACAAGGTACCCATTGAGGTCATAGATATCACCCAGCTGGTTCACAAGGCTCTGAAACGCTAGTGGGCGTCAGATCCTATCCTTATCTAGTTGATATCCCCGGGAGGGGCCAAATTCGTCCGACCACTCTCTCCATCTCACAAGGGAGGCGGAGGCATGAAGCTGTACAACCTAGGAAAGGTCCCGTGGGAAGAATCACAGCTCCTCTACCATGCCCTGGCCGCCTTGGGCCGGGAGGCCTTCTCACTGGTTTCTCCCGCCACCCCTTATGTCTGTATCGGGTTCCATCAGGATGTGGAACAGGAAGTGGACCTTGCCTATTGCAGAGCGCACGATATCCCGGTCTTTAGGCGCGAGGTAGGTGGAGGTGCTGTGTACCTTGACGGCGATCAGCTCTTCTTTCACCTGATTCTCTCCAGAGACAACCCCCTGGTCCCCAAAAACAAAGAGACTTTCTATAAAAAATTTCTCCAACCCATTATTGATGTTTACCGTCACATCGGGATCCCAGCCGAATACAAACCGGTCAATGATGTCATCGCCGGGGCACGGAAGATATCCGGCACAGGGGCAAGTGAAATCGGTGATTGCATCGTCTTTGTTGGCAATCTGATCATTGATTTTAACTATGAGACAATGTGTCGAATCCTCAATGTACCGGATGAGAAATTTCGCGACAAAGTGCATAAAACGCTAAGGGAGAACCTCACCACCATTCGTCGTGAACTGGGAGAGAAAAAGGCTGAAGAATGGGATGAAGGCCGTCTGAACGGTCTTATGGCAGCAGAGTTCCAGAAACTGCTGGGCCCTATGGAACCGTGCGACATAGACGAAGCCTTGAAGGCAAAAATGAATGAACTACAAGGTCGGATGGTGAACGAGGACTGGCTCTACAAGATACGCCGGAGGCGGGCTCCGGGACGTCAGATTAAGATTCGAGCAGGGACAAAAATGGTACACAACGTTTACAAAGCCCCTGGGGGACTGATACGGGCCGATTTTGAGGTGAGCGAGGGGAGATTCGCGAGTGTTCACCTATCCGGAGATTTTTTCTGCTTTCCAAAGGAAGCAATTGAATGGTTGGAAGTAAAGCTCGAGGGGCACCGCACAGAGGAAGCGAAAGCGTTGCTGGACAGCTTCTACGGTGACAAGATGATCGAAACACCGGGCATCAGGGTCGACGATTGGATCAGGGTATTAGGAGTCGATAGTGATTCCTAGCGGCGAGGCCTTGAATACCAGCCCAGTAAACCGGTTGCGCCGACAGACGAATCGATTCTCATCAGCCCCATCGACCCAACAGGGAGATCCATCGTCCTATTCAATGAATTGTCTCTTTACCTTGGCCAAGGCAGCCTGGAAATCACCTAAGACTTGGCAGACCCTGACTTCGCCTACCTGAGTGAGGAGATGATAGGCATCCATCATGGAGAAGCCGTGAAAAGCCTTCAGCCTGTGGATCAGATCAAAATAGGCGTGCTTAATGTTATCTGATATTGCCTGCCCGAAATGACACCCGATTGAACCGATGAATTCGTCGCCATTGATCTGCGGACACCCCACAAATTGTGCGTCCTCCCGCGAGATTACGTCTATCTTTACTGCGACCTCAGCAGAAACCTCGATGGCCACACACGAGATTTCTCCATCGCCCTGAACGGCGTGGACATCGCCCAATCCAAAGAGAGCGCCTTCGGTATTCACCGGCAGTATCAGCGTATTTCCCGAAGTGATTTCCCTGCAATCGACATTGCCGAGATGTTCTGCCCCAAATTTAAAGCTCGCGATTCGCTCCTCTTTAGGGGCCACCGAAATCGTTCCAACCAAGGGCGATACGGGAATTGCTATGTCCCCACGAGTAGTCGGAAGGTAGGCATAGTCGCCTTCTATCTTGCAAATTCTTGTATCCGGTTGCAAGTCGTCGCTCAGCTGGTAGGCGGAGGAGAGCATTCCCAATCGCGGCACATAAGATGTGCAGCCTTTGTCTGGCAGTTTTATGTCCCCTATGTGAATGGCGAGAACATCCCCCGGATGGGCACCCTTTACAAAGACCGGTCCGGTGACCGGGTTCCATCCTGGAATCACGGTGAGGCTCTCCTCAAAAGACCCAAACGTGTTCTCACGACTTTGGACCTTCTCACTGAAACAGTCGACCGTTTCAAAGACGACCTCCGCCCCGCTGGGAATCTCCCTGGCGGGTTTGACATCGGGTCCGACGAAGTAGCTCAGGTTTTCCCTTCCCAGTCTAATCATGCTCAATGCTCTCCCACGGACAAAAAAGGCCCGCCGAGGTCGTCCATTGTCATGACGGCCATCTCAAGTCGAGAACAATCCCTTTTCGGGCCTAACGGTCCTCCGGCCAACCTCACCGTTTTCCCTATTGGCTACACTCCCTTTTTATGCCGATTCCCAATGATGTCAGCCGTCAGGAACGCATCGATGACCATATCAGGTGTCACGGTGAAGGGCATGCAATGCATGGTGTCGGCTGGATCACACGCTTTCTCTGAGGCCTTCTTTAAGTCAGCCTCTGATATGTTTCCAAGCTCCGACAGGGTAACAGGCAGGCCCACTTTGACGCACCAGTCTATGAGGCCGACCGTCTCATCCATTGCTCGATTTTCCAGAATAGTCTGGGTAATCGTGCAAAAGGCAACAATCTCACCGTGGTCCTTGTTCTTGTACACTTCGGCTATAGTCGTCAAGCCGTTGTGCATCGCATGGGCTGCCGCGAGCCCAGTACTCTCGAAGCCAACCCCACTCAGGAGCTTGATCGCCTCAATGATATTCTCAACAGCCGGCGTGAGGAGACCCTTGTCGGTTGCCAGTTTGGCGGCCAGGCCGTATTTCATGAGGTGGTCAAAGCAAAGCTGGGTAAACGCCATTCCTGCCGAGGTTGAAAGCCCTCCGGCCAGCGTGTCCGATTCAGACGCCCGACACGCTTCCGCCTCAAATTTGCACGCCAGAGCATCTCCCATGCCCTTCGATATCGAGCCCGGCGGACCTTCTGCAATGATCTTCGAATCCACGATCACCACGTCCGGGTTTCTCGGATAGAGGAGGTATTCCTCAAACTCGTGCGCCTCCGTATAGACCACCGACAGGGCACTGCAATCGGCGTTAGAGGTGGCGATGGTGGGAACCGTTATAATCCTGGCATCGAGCTTATGGGCCACCGCCTTACAGGTATCGGCTGACACGCCTCCGCCCACGCCAATGACTGCATTGGTCTTAACCCTCTTACCGAGATCGACCAACCGGTTGATAGTCTTATGGGTACACATCTTGATGCTATCGTCCTCACCCACGATTTCAACCGAATGCTCGGCCAGGCTTCTCTTGATTCGGTCCCTCGTCAGGGAAAGGGCGGTCTTGCCTCCAAGAAGAAGGACTCTGTCTCCGATACGCTTGATATACTCTCCAATCTGATCGATTGCACCCGCCCCAATGACGAATCGATTGGGGGTTATGAGAACTTTGGGTTTAGGCATCTTCTTGACCTCCCATCCACGAACATGATCAGCAGGTAATTCACATATCACTTCCGAGTTGGCAAGAGCTAAAAAAAGTTGGGGCATCACGTCAAAGACGGATGCCCCAACCCCCTCTCTTTACCTCGCGGCCTTGGCCCGTCGGTAAAAGCGCATCATCTTGTGGTAATCTGGATTCTCGTTGTAGTCCTCGCAGTATTTGAGATCCTCCTCAAGGTCGTCCCACTGGAAGGAGTCGAGTTCCTTCTTCGTGAATTTGCCGAAAACCTTGGGGTCGCCCATGTTAGCCACGGGGTTGTGTGTACTGTCTGCCATAGCGACGAGATAGGCGACATCCGGTTCCTGCAGATAGGCGACAAAGTCATCGGCCAGAGCGTTAAACTTCGGATTGTTAATGACGTTCGTCAGCTCCATCCAGACGATACCGCCGCCACCCCCCTTCATCGGTCCATGCCGAGGCGTGATGGCTGTCACCTCTAACCGACCCTCACGGCGCGGTGGAGAGGCGGTATAGTTGCCACCGCAGACATAAAAATCGATCTCGCGGTTGATCAACGCGTTGTTGGCCTCGACCTCGCTCTCGGTCACGAATTTGGCGTTTTTGAACCATTTGAAGGCTATCTCCTCCACTTTCTTGAGCTCCTCGTCGGTGTGTTTCCTGAAGGGATAGACCCCAGCGGCCTGGCTCATTTGATAGAGGACCCAGTTATCCCAGTTCAGGAGAGCCCACTTCCCCTTGTTCTTGGGATCATTAAAGAGGTTCCATCCTTCCTCCTGAGCGGTTTCTTTGGAGATCCCCTTGGTGCTGATCACAAAGTTGAAGGGGCCGTACCGCTGCGGCATGCCGAGCAGGTTCCCATCCTCCGCCATGGCCCACTCGTATGGCCACTGGAACCGTGACGGAAAAAACTTGAAGTAAGGCTTGAAAGTCTCAATGTCCAGCGGTTTGATCAGGCCGTCCTTGTACATACCCCTGGACCAGACGTTATTCAGAACGAGGATATTAAACTGTCGGGTCGCCCCGGCCTTGAGCTTCATGATCGCGTCAGGGTCGTCGGTCAAGAGCTCGACGTTAATCTTACAGTCGTAACGCTTTCGGAACGGATTGAGAACGCCGTCTGCATCGTACCCGTTCCATACAAACAGGTTCAGGGTCCCACCTTTTTCCTCTTCACCGACCTGAAAGACCTCCTGGCCGCCCTCAATATCCTTGGCCGCCCAGGCCCGGCGTCCGAGGGCTATGCTCCCTAGGCCGGCCGCTCCGGCCCAGCCCACCTTTTTCAAAAAGTCTCGCCGATTCATGTCTTTACTCTTTGGCATATTCACACCTCCATTCCTTTCTGCCGGCCCATTGCCGGCACGGCAAGCGTTGCAAGCTTTCTTCCTCCATCACCTCCTTTCTCCCCAAGAAACCCGTCCAATCCTCATTGCCCATAGATCGACTTCTCTCCAACCGTGTACGGGCCAGTCAGCAAGACAGCCTCCTTCGCGGCCCACCCCAACTTGACTTTGTCTCCCTCTTTTGGTGGGCGCTCAAAATACTCGTCTTGTGTCTGTTTTACGATGATCTCCTCACCCGACTCGAGTCGCGTTCTCACTTTGACCACGTAGCCGACGTACTCCACGAATTCAACCACACCGGTCAGTTCATTGTCGACTTTCTGGCCGTCGCCCAGAATGTGAATGAGATCCGCCCGTATACTGAAACCGACGTCCCCCTTCTTTGGAAGGGACCGCGTTGTGTCGACCTTGAACGAGCCGAGGCTCGTTTTTAGGCCCACGAGACTTTTGTTCGTCGACTCGATCTCACCACGGACGACGAAATTATCCCCCACGAAAGTGGCCACAAAGAAGGTCTCCGGGCGCATGTAGATATCCTGGGGTGTCCCTATCTGTTCAACGATCCCTTCGTTCATCACCACCAGTCGGTCGCCCATGGTGAGACATTCGTCCTGATTGTGGGTCACATGGATGAAAGTGATGCCCAGCCGTCTTTGCAGATTCTTAAGTTCCCCCCTTAATTTGACTCTGAGGAGTTCATCGAGATGACCCAGGGGTTCATCGAGCAGCAGTACAGCCGGTTCTGTGACGAGCGCCCTGGCCAGTGCCACACGCTGCTGCTGCCCACCGCTCAGCTCACCTGGCCTACGGTGACCCAGGCCCTCCAACCCGACAAGTTCGAGTATTGCGTCGACCTTCTTTTTTCGGTCAGCCAGATCCATACCCCTCATCTTCAAGCCAAACTCCACATTTCCATTCACCGTCTTGTGAGGGAAGAGGGCAAAGTGCTGAAACATCATCGACGTGTCCCTTTGGCCTGGGGGAAGATCATTGACCCGCTTTCCTCTGAGATAGACATCACCGGACGTGGGTTGCCAATGCCCGGCGATCATGCGCAGGGTGGTACTCTTCCCGCACCCGCTGGGCCCCAGAAGGGTGATATACTCACCCTTCTCAACCTGCAAATTAAAGTCCTTGACCGCCGCGAGATCCCCAAAATTCTTGCAGAGGTCTTTACACTCTACGTCATTCTCAGACATTACTCATCGCCTCCTCAACAGGATACTTCTCCGTTTTAACGAATAGCTCTCAATCTCTTTCTGACCAGGCGGTCAGCCCCACCAATCCGTCAGAAAATCCACTTCGCCCCTGAAGACTCACGTACTCGCCCGCGTTATGAACCAGAAGGGAACAAACAAGGCGGCCGCCGATAGAACGTAAACAGTGGCGGACAAAGCAGGGGCCGTTGGTGAAAATCCGCCCACCATCTTCCCGTAAATGTATACGGGAAGCATTTGATCAGGCCCTTGCAGAAAAAGGGACAACTCGAAATCGCTCCAGGAAAGGAGAAATGCAAAAAGGGCTCCCGAGACGATTCCGAGCAACAGGACCGGCAAGGTCACCTCTTTGTATACCTGCCAGGTCGTGGCACCCAGATCGTAGGCCGCCTCCTCCATGGTGACGTCGTATCCGTAAACCTGGATCGCAATGACCATGGTCACGATCGGTAACATCCAGACCATATGGGAGATACCCGCCGTGATCCATGACGGGTTCACCACGAGGCCGTGTTTTGACAAGAAGTTCGTCAGAAGCAGTTGGGAAAGCCCGAGGACCAGCTGGGGAAAGAAAATCGGCAAAAGCAGAAACTTCTGGTAAATGCCGCGGCCTTTCCATTTGAATCTGGCAAACGCGAGGGCACCGAGAAACCCCAGCACAGTTGTCGGAATCATGACCGAAATAGCTGTGATCACGCTGTTCGCGACAGAATGTCTAATACCCCCGGAAAGGAACATCTCCACGTACCACCGCGTTGTGAGCTGAGCAAAAGGAAAATGAAAGTACTTGTCAGCCGAAAATGAGCTTACCAGCAGGGATAGGGCCGGAGCGTGAAGAAACACGATTACGGCCCCGACATAAACAGCCAAGAGGGGTCTATGAAAACTCAACTTATGCTTTTTCATTATCCGCCGTCTCCATTCTCAGCCGTAAGTTCGTGTCAGCTTTCTCTAGCCGAGCTTAGCCCTCGAACTGAGCAATTTATCTAGATTCACATAGCGTAAAACCACAATGATGAGGGTGAGCGTAAGGCCCAAAAGGATGACTGAAAGGGCGGAGCCCAGAGGCCAGTTCTGCTGAAAGGAGAATGCGTGGTGCATGTCGTCGGCAAATGTCGTGATCGCATTGCCACCGAGTACTTGTGCCTCCACCATCGATCCCAGAGACAGCACAAACACCAGCAGACAACCAATGAAGATACCCGCGGCAGCCATGGGAAACTCCACTTCTTTGAAAACCTGCCACCGGTTGGCTCCCAAATCGATAGCCGCTTCTACCGCCTCATCATCCACCATCCCCAACCCCAAGACCAGGGGGAACAACATAAAGGGAAAATATATATAGGTCGTGCCCATGACAATGACGGGAAAGTTGTACAGGAACTCCGTATGCCCCATCCCCGGAATCCAGTTAGTCAAAAAGTGAAGGAATCCACCCTTGAGAAGAATCAGTGTCCATCCAAAGAGCCGGATGTTAGTCGTCACAAAGATTGGCATGACCAGGAGAAGGGTGATCCATATAGACTTCTTCGTAAACACCTTTACCATGGCGTAAGCGCATGGGTAGGAGAAAATGAAGGTAAAGACTGTAGTCAGTATGGCCAACACGACCGACCATCCCAATGTGGAGTAATACTTCTCTCCAATGAAGTCCTTATAGTTGAGCAGGCTCAAGCGCTTGCTGAGTAGGAATTCGTAAGGCTCTTGGAAGGAATAGATCAAGACCAGAACGAGTGGGACAATGAAGCACAGAAGCAGGACAATCATAGACGGCAAGGCGAGCCAAAACCCTGGATTCTTCCCTTCCCTGGTTCGACGCTTGGCCTTTACCTCCGTCTCTATCCCCGTGGCTGGTACAACCGCATTTTGAATTGTCGCCTGTTCCATCACAATCCCTTTCTCTCAGTCCTCTCCTCGGCCGGGTGAAACACACTCGGTGGCCCACCGCTGACTGCCCAACAACCTCTCCGGTCGTCGAGAGCCACAGGAGCTATCTGATTATTGATTCCATGAATAGATCGCAAGCTAACTCATCGAGCGATTCAATTCGTTTAAATCAGCTCGCCCTCTACAAGCCAGTCCGATGGCTGTGTCAGGCCGGATATCACACCCCGACCGATACCGTCTCTGGAAGCGTACTTCCCCCATCGATAACAACCTGCGTTCCGGTGATATAGCTCGATTCGTCAGAGGCAAGGAACGCTGCCAGCTCACCGATTTCAAATATAGTCCCGAGTCTTCCGATCGGAACCCCACTCGAGATGCCGTCTAAGACGGTACCTGGAGCTTCCGGATTTGATTCTCTGGCGATCTGTTCTGCCATTGGGGTATGGACATATCCGGGGCAAATGGCGTTAACGGTTATTCCGTCTTTTGCCACTTCCCGGGCGAGGGCCTTGGTAAAGCCCCACAGCGCGGCCTTTGTCGTTGCGTAGGCGGTTTCTCCTCCGTCAGCCACCATGGGACCCGTCACAGAAGACATGATAACGATCTTCCCATACCGATTCTCGATCATGCTTGGCAGGACCGCTTTCGTGCAATTCCACACCCCTTTGACGTTGACATCAAAGTGGAAGTCCCTTATCTCATCGCTCATGTCGAGAAAATTGGCCAGTCGGATGACCCCCGCATTGTTGCATAGGATGTCAATCTTGCCCGCGTCTTCGATCAGCCTGTCCACTGCCTTACGACAGTCTTCGAACTTTGTCACGTCTACCCTGAACGGGACAGCCTCGTGCCCTTCTGATTCCAGCGACCGGGCGGTCTCAAATACCTTTTCCGAAATATCCCACAACGCAACCCGCGCGCCGTACTTGGCCAGGACCCGTGCGATCCCTTCCCCATTGCCCATCGCCGCTCCTGTGACGACAGCGGCCTTCCCCTCCAACTTTCCCATTCCCTACCCCTTTGGCAAACCTTCGTGATGCCACACAGTCCCTCATCGAGAAGGGCCGCATCTCGATCCCCCACCTCTTGGATCGGTCACGACCACCCCATGGCGGTCGGGCTCAAGGTGCCAAAAGTCTATACTTCCGCCCTCTCATTTGTCACCAGGTTCAGAAGCCTGGTGACGAATGAGAGAATTCACAAGAGTTTCAAATACCCTAGACGTTCTTCTCAACCTCCCTGACTGTCTCTTCCAGAACACTCATCGCTCGGTCCGTTTCCTCATCGGTGATTGTCATGGGCGGCTTGATCTTGACAACATTTCCGAAACCCGCCATGTTGCTGACTCCAAAGAAGACGCCTTTGTCGAGACATTTGCCGAATATCTCCCCAGCCCCATCGATGTACTTCTCTTTGGTCTTCTTATCTTTGACAATTTCAACCCCGATGAAGCAGCCCATAGACCTCACATCCCCCACGATCTTGCTTTCCTTTTGAAGGGCCGTGAGTCTCTCGGTCATCCGGGCGCCCTGCCGTGCGGCCTTCCCTGGCAGGTCTTCCTCGATGATGACGTCTACGGTCGCTGAACCGGCTGCACATGCAATCGGACTCCCGCCGTAGGTGAATATATGCCACTGGTCCTCTCTGGCCGCATCCTTCGGCACCAAATCGGATCTTATGCCGGTGGCACCCACAGCCATCCCTCCACCAATCGCCTTGGCGGTCGTAAAGATGTCGGGTGACACGTCGAAGTAGTCGGCGGCCCACCACTTCCCTGACCGTCCATTACCTGTCTGCACCTCGTCGATTATGTAGAGGACCCCGTATTTATCACAGATCTCCCTAATGATCCGAAAGTACTCCTTGTCAGGAGGAACCTGATGGCCACCGTTCCCAGGCACAGGCTCCTGGATGAACGCAGCCACATCACCCTGGGTGCCGTACTGTATGTGCCATTCCAGATGCCGGGCACATTCGAACTTGCACCCGGGATAGGTCTGGCCGTACATGCACCGGTAGCAGTAAGCATTACCAATCTGGGTAAATCCAGGGAACTTGGGCCATGGTCCTTTCGTAATGTACGATTGGCCAAGCAGACCCATGAGAGCCAGCGTGCCACCATGATAGGAATAGTAGGTGGAGATGACCTCCTTCTTTCCTGTTGCCTTCATGGCAAGCTTCAAGGCTGTTTCATTGGCCTCGGAACCTCCACTCGAAAAATAGAATTTGCTGTTATCTTTGAGCCTTCCGGGTGCCACCTTGGCGAGTTTCTTTCCAAACTCGATTCTCGGCTCGTTGATGAATGACGTGAGCACATGGGTTGACTTTTCGACCTGGTCTTTGACCGCCTTGACAATCTTGGGATGACTATGTCCGACTCCCATGACACCAGCTGTCTGGGAGAGCATGTCGATGTACTCCTTGCCATTTTCATCATAGAACAGCGCTCCCTTGCCGTACTTAACGTTTATGGGAATCTTTCCCCATCCGTGCAATATGTATTTCTCATCGTCCTTCATCATCCCTGCAACATCTGCCATGACAAAACCTCCTTTATTTGGATTTCATTGGGCAAAAGCCGTTACGGGAAGCACTTCTCTACCAAAGTTTCGCCAATGAAAGCAGAATCTTCCGCTGCTCAGCCTTCTCTCATATTGACCTCGATTCACCTCCTTCCCTTAGGCACTATCTCTGTGAGGCACCAGCTAAAGACCAAAAATCGCACAAAGAGATACGGGTAGACTATCGGTATCGCAATTGGCCTGTTACCCTCTGTACACAGATAAGGGGCCTTGCTGAAGGGCTAAATGATCTTTATCCACGAATGTCTTTTGGTCAAAAGAGAAGATGCAATCCAGATTGTTACAATGACTGCGCGGATATGTCAAGAATTTTCTGCATGACTTTACGGGCTTTTGAGAGGGAAAAAGGAGCCAGCCATAAGAGAGCTCTGGCTCTGTCACAACAGAAACCGCCCAGCCCAGTCTCGGGTGAATCTCTCGTCCATACTCAGATGGTCACCCTCACGATCAAGTTTCTCGCCATGAACCTGTTTTCTTTCACATCAGTCCGCCAAAATATGTTATAAGAACAGCCTTCAGGGGCAGGCCCAATTTCTAAGGAAGATGTCCACATATCGGACAACCAACATTGATGTATTCATTCCCACTGAGAACACCTTTACTTCTACTTTTCATTTTCTATCTCAACTTCTTGTCGAGGATTGTGATCGCACCACTGCTCCCCCTTGTTGAAGTCGAGTTTGGATTGGGACATGGCGCAGCCGGATCTATATTTCTTTTCATTGCCTCCGGCTACTGTCTGGGACTTTTCGGATCGACATTCGTCTCATCCCATCTGAATCATCGGCGTACGATACTTCTTTCGTCGATGTTGGCAGGTGGGATCATGCTGACGGTCGCCCGTTCGGCCTCGGTTTCTCAAATGAATGGAGGGCTCTTTCTGGTCGGGATTTCTACGGGGCTTTACCTCCCGTCGGGGATTGCGACTTTGACTGACCTGATCCGCACGGAACATTGGGGAAAAGCTATGGGCCTTCACGAAATGGCCCCAAATCTGGGTTTTGTGACTGCTCCCCTCTTGGCTGAATCGTTGTTAAGATTGGTGTCGTGGCGTGATGTTTTCGGCCTTCTCGGACTTTCCATGATTCTGATGGGGATTCTTTTTTTGCTCCTCGGTCCGGTCGTGAGTCACAAAGGAGAACCCCCAAGCTCAAGAACAATGGGAAAAATAGTTGGGAATCGTTCCTTCTGGATCATGGCAGCCGTATTCGTCCTCTCCATTGGGGCAAGTCTGGGGGTCTATGCCATGCTGCCCCTGTTTCTGGTTAGCCAAATCGGGTTCGACAGAGAACTGGCGAACACACTCGTCGGATTATCCCGAATATCAGGATTGATCATGGTTTTCATGGCTGGTCTGATCACAGATCGGATAGGCCCCAAGCGAGCGCTCGTCCTTTTCTTAACAATAACGGGGACAGGCACCCTTATGCTCGGGCTCGTCCATGGCCACATTGCAATATCGGCACTGGTCTTCCTCCAGGCAACTTCTGTGACGTGCCCTTTCCCTGCAGGACTCGCCATGGTGTCACAGGCTTTTCCATCGCCCCTTCGGAGCGTGGCGGTCTCTCTATTGATACTCATTGGTTTTCTTCTTGGTGGAGGGGGAGTACCACCGCTTATCGGGTATTTCGCAGAGGTTTTCTCATTCTCATTCGGTTTCTCACTCTTGGGCATCTCAATTTTGGCTTTGTTGCCTCTGTTTTTAACCTTAAGGCGTCCTAGTCATTAGAAAACCGACTCAATCTAAACCCCCCGATGGTCGCCTGTTGCCTCATTAGAAAATGTTACCGAAGGATCGTTGATGTGAGAGGTAAGTAGGTAGATGGAGGTTGAAGATTTGTTTGAGTTTTTCCTCCATGGCCTTTCTTAGCACAAAGGGG